>JAXDAV010000051.1:0-23127 GCA_034679465.1 Candidatus Aminicenantota bacterium
GGGACGTTCGCGTCGATATGCTTCAGGAAGTCGAGATACTCCTGGTGGCGGTGCCGCTTCTTACACTTGGTGAGGACCTTGCCGGAAGCGATGTCCAGCGCGGCAAAGAGGGTCAGGGTGCCGTGCCGGATATAGTCGTGGGTCACGCCCTCGACATAGCCGAGCCCCATCGGCAGGACGGGCTGAGTCCTGTCCAGGGCCTGGATCTGGCTCTTCTCGTCGACGCAAAGGACCATGGCGTTCTCGGGAGGGTTCAGATACAGGCCGACGATGTCCCGGACCTTCTCGACGAAAAAGGGATCGGGCGAAATCTTGAAGTGACCCTGCCGATGGGGCTGCAAGCCGAAAGCATTCCAGATCCTCTGGACCGTCGGGGCGGAAACTGCGGCTTCTCGGGCCATCGAGCGGACGGACCAATGGGTTCGGCCTTGGGGCTTCGTCTGGAGCGTCTTGCGGACGAGCTCCGCGACCCGCTCGTCGGCGATGGAGCGGGGGCGCCCGGGACGCAACTCGTCATGCAGACCGGCGATTCCCTGTTCCCGATAGCGCTTTCGCCACAGAGCGACGGATTGGCTGCTGTAGTCGACCTTGGCCGCGATCTCCCGATTGCTCAGGCCCTCGGCCGACAGGAGGACGATCTTGGCCCTTGTGACCAGGCCGTAGGGCAGGGATCGCGAGTTGGCGATGGCGTTCAGGTCCCTCTCTCCTTGCTCGCTCAGAACGATAGGCTGCCTGGGCCTTCCTGTTCTCATGGGTGGCCTCCTTTCGGACGGGCCCATGATAACAGCTTTAATCTAAATAGTCAAGTTATTTATGAGACACTACACTAGGGGCAAATTCGGAAAATGGTATTGTGTCCCCGATTTAACGGATGTTCACCATGAGCCAGAGCAGAACGATGATGACGCCGACGATGACCCAACAGCCGGCGAAGCCGAGGACGTCGACGAGCTTCGGCTTCATGATCTCCCAATTCGACCCGGGCCTGAGCTTGCGGGCCTCGACGTCTTCATAGTGCTCGACGGCCCGGCGGAGGGCCCGCTCCTCCGCTTCGGGCGTCGGCTGGACGGGCGTGTGGACCCGGGCGAAGAAGCGGTCGAGGTCCGTCTTGGGCACCGGCCTGGTGAACGCGCTCAGCAGGAAGAGCAGGACGAACGGAAAGACCGCGTCGAAGCCGAAGCGGACGGCGCTCAGCTGGGCCTTGGAGAAGCCCGAGAAATCGATCCCCAGCCAGCTCAGGACCCAGATCTCGGCCTGGAAGCGCCCGAGCCCGACCTTGGGCGAGGCGGGGTCGCCGGGGTCGCTCAGGGCGACCTTCTCGAAGAAGATGCCCTCCGGGGGACTCATGCGCTCCTTGCGGATGATCTCGCCGACCGCGGCCGCCCGCCCGGCCTCGACGTCCTCGGTCACGGCCTGGGTGGTGATGGTCACGGTCCGGGCCCGGGTCTCGCGGAGGAAGCCGGGCCGCGTCCGGGCCCACTCGAGCGATTGGAAGACGTTGGGAATGAGCGCGTAGATGGCGAAGCAGACGCAGACCTGGGCGATGACGGCCGACCTGGTCACCCGCCGCCACAGGAAGCCCAGCCAGATGGCCCCGCCGAAGATGGCCGGCAGGGAGATGAAGTACTTGAACAGGTCGAGGAGGTTGCCGATGAAGAGGGCCACGCCCACCCCGCCGAGCAGGGTCGCGCCGATGGCCACGCGCCCGACGTTGATGAGATGGCGGTCCGACTTGGGCTTGACGAAGGGCTGATAGAGGTTGCGGATGAAGAGGGCCGAATAGGAGACGCTCGAGCCGGCCAGGCTCGACATCTTGGCCGAGAGGACGCCGGCCATCATCAGGCCGATGGCCCCGGGGAAGAGCAGGTCCATGGTCATGTGGCCCCAGATGAGGTCGGGGTCGTGGAGCCGCCCGGCGTAGAGGGCGATGGCCAGAAGGCCCGTCAGGGCCCAGAAGATCATGATGACGCGCTTGAAGAACATGCCGCCGATCATGCCGACGCGGGCGGTCGTCTCGTTCTTGGCCGAGCCGGCCGTCTGCATGCCCGTGGCCACGGCGATGATGGAGACGAGGTTGGCCAGGACCATGGCCAGGATCGTATACCAGGCGTACTCGCTCGTCGCCGCCGAGCCGAAGAGCCGGAACATGTAATCGGGCACCGCGGCGTGGAGGCCGGCGAAGCCGCCGACGCGATGCAGGGCGATGGGGATGAGCATCAGCGAGAAGGTGGTCAGCAGGAACCCCTGGATGACGTCGGTGATGGCCGCGGCCAGGAAGCCGCCCATCATCGTGTAGATCGCGACGATCGCCGTGTAGACGAGGTAGATCGAGACGGAGTCCGTGTAGGAGATGAAGGCCTTGAGCTCGCCCTTCTTCTGCCGCTCGCCGAGCTCGGCCAGGCGCTCGGCCTCGACCGGCCCGAGGGCGGCCTGGTCCGCCCTGGCCTGGAGCGCCCGGTACTCGTTGAACAGGTCGACGCTCCGCTTCTCCTGGACCGTGTACTTCTCGACCGGCTTGGGCGTCAGGGCCATCATGGTCTTGGCCGCGACCATGTAGCCGGCGCCGTTGCCGAGCAGGGCCATGAACAGGGTGAAGACGGCGAAGGCCCCGCCCAGGAACCTGCTCTGGAAGCGCTCGGTGAAGAAGTCGCCGATCGTGACCAGCCGGACGCGGCGGAAGAAGGCCGTCGTGAACCAGTAGAAGGGCGTCAGGAAGAGGACCAGGTACTGGATCCACATCCCGCCGACGCCCTGGCGATAGACCTCGCGGGAGACGACGATGGCCTGGTCGGCGTTGGTCGACGTGCCGAGGTTGAGGAAGAACTGGTAGACCTTGCCCAGGCGGCGGCCGGCGACGTAGAAGTCCTCGGCCGTCCTGGTCTTGCGCGAGGCCCGCCAGCCGAGATAGAGCACGATCAGGACGAAGACCAGGACGATCGCGAAGTCGAGGACGTGCAGTCCGAAGATCGCCATCTCGCGTTTCCTTCGGGCCGTTTATAGCACGCCCCCGCGCGGCCGGTCAATCGGCCCGGATGTCGGCCTCGGATGTGGGACCAGGCGGGCCGGCCGCCGGGCCGCTGCGCCGATTGACGCGCCGGGGCGACTTTGTTTAGGATGGCAGCCATGACCGAAGCCGCTTCGACCCCGGGCTCGCTCGGCGAGATGCTCGCCGCCGGCTCGGCGCTGGCCTGGGCCGTGGCCGTCATCCTGTTCCGCGTGAGCGGCCGCCGCGTCCACCCCATCGGCCTCAACCTGGCCAAGAACATCCTGGCCCTGGCTTTCATCCTGCCCACCCTGCTCGTCTTGGGAGAGCCGCTCGCCCCCGCCGTCCCGGCCTCTTCGGTCGGCCTGCTCCTCCTCAGCGGCATCCTCGGCATCGCCGTCTCGGATACCCTGTTCTTCTACGCCCTCAATCGGCTCGGCGCCAGCCTGACGGCCATCGTCGACTGCTTCTACAGCCCCTTCGTCATCGCCCTGTCGTTCGTCCTTCTCGGCGAGCGGCTGACCCTCATCCAGCTGGCCGGCGCCGCGCTCGTCGTCTCCGCGGTCCTGACGCTGTCCAAGGAGGGCCGGGCCGAGAGGATCGAGCGGAAGGACCTCGTTCTGGGGATCCTTTTCGGCATTCTGGCCATGTTCTTCGTGGCGTTCGGCATCGTCATGGTCAAGCCGATATTGGGGGGCTTATCCGTCTATTGGGCGACCTTCGTCCGCCTGGCCGGCGGGGCGCTGGCCCTCGGGCTCCTCGTCCCTCTGCTCCGGAACAGGCGGGCGGTCCTGGGCCCGCTCTTCGATCCCCGCAATTGGAAGGCCCTCGTCCCGGCGGCCTTTTTCGGCTCCTACCTCTCGCTCATCCTGTGGATGGGCGGCATGAAGTACGCCAAGGCCTCGGTCGCGGCCATCCTCAACCAGCTCAACACGATCTTCATCGTCATCATCGCCGCGGCGGTCCTCAAGGAAAATCTGACCGGCTGGAAATTATTGGCGGTCGCCCTGGCCTTCCTCGGGGCTTATCTGGCCTCGAGCCCCTTCTAGCCTGTATTCATAAAAACGCCGATTTTCTCAGTAAGACAAGAAAACCCAAGACCGGCGTTTTTACCCTTCGGGCAAGCCCTCCGGTCTAGTTCGACGCCAGCTTGGCGTCGATCCAGAAGGAGTGCTTCTTGTAGCGGGGATCGCGGACCATATCGCCGGTGCCGCCGCCCACGCCGCGGATGGTGCCGCCGGGTTCATCACTGCCGCCCCCCGCGGAAAAGCCCGAGTCCTGCGACACGCCCCGGTCGCCGGCGCTGACGCTCTGGTCGGCCCGGCCGGCCATCATGTCGCGGAGGATCTGGTTGGTCATGCCGCCCCATTCGAAGCCCAGCATGACCGTCTGGCCGGGAGCGACGCCGATCCGGCTGAGGGGGATCCTGAACTCGCAGACGGCCAGCGGGCCCTTCTCGATGGCCCTGAAGGCCGGGGGCTCCTCGCCGGCGGCGGGTGCGGCCGCAACCGCCTTCTTCGGCCGGATGAACTCTTCAGAGAAAATGACGTGGCTCTCTTTCTGACGGATCTCGGCCTTCTGCTCCTCGGTCAGGGTCCGGCCCTGCTTCTCCAGGTTGGCGATGAGGGCGTTGGCCGTGTACATCTTCTTCTGGAACAGGACGCCGTAGTCCTTGTTCTTCTTCGGCCCGGCCGTGAAGAAGACCCTCATGCCCGTGTAGTCGAGCGTGGACTTCGGGAAGACCCTGGGGCCGCCGGGTTTCGGGCTCCGAAAGACCATGATGATGTAGAGGTTCCGGCCGTCGTTCCGGAGGGCGTACTCGACCTTCGAGCCCTCGTCGACGATGGGGGTCGATTCGTCCCATTCCTGGGCGATCCCGTCGATGGTCATGGGGCCCGAGGCCCACATGCTCTCGACGACATCCTCGGCCGCCGCGGCGGCGACGGTGAGGGCCGCGATCACGGCCAGGGCCGCAAAAAGCGTCATCGCTGTTCGTCTCATCTTCTTCTCCTCCTCCTCCTCGAGTCCGATCGACGCGCATATCCGACGGGCGGATTATATCATAAATCCCCGGTCAAGGCGGAACCGTCCCGCGCTTCGGCGACCGGCCCGGGCGATGTCATCAGGCGCCGAGAAGGCGGCCGATCTCCTCGACGGCCGAGGCGGCGTCCGGGGCGTAGCCCTGGGCGCGGATCCGGTCGGCGTAGTCGCGGGTGACCGGGGCCCCGCCGATGATGACGGGGACCGACAGCCCGGCCTTCTCGAGGCCCTCGATCACGGCCTTCATCTGGACCATCGTTGTCGTCAGCAGGGCCGACAGGGCGATGATGCCGGCCCCGCTCGCCCGGGCCGCCTCGACGTACTTCTCGGGCGCGACGTCGACGCCGAGGTCGACGATCTTGTAGCCGTTGCCGCGCAGCATCATGGCCACGAGGTTCTTGCCGATGTCGTGCAGGTCGCCCTTGACGGTCCCGATGACGACCACGCCGCGCGGCTTGACCCCCGCTTGGGCCAGATGGGGCTCGAGCTTGGCCAGCCCGGCGTTCATGGCCCGGGCGGCGACCAGGACCTCGGGGATGAAGACCTCGTTGTTCTTGAACTGGACGCCGAGCCGCTCCATCCCGGGAATGAGCCCCTCGTTCAGGATCGTTCCCGCCGGCGTCCCGGCGGCCAGGGCCCGGTCGACGAGCGCTTCGACCTCGGCCTTCTGCCCGGCGATCAGGGCGTCTTGCATCTCTTTCAGCATATGGACTCTCCTCCCGAGGAATGCGCGGCGGCGGGGCCGTTATCAGAGAACGAAGGGAAAGCTCATGGAAAGCTGAAACACCGAGTTCCGGACCGGTCCGGGGGGCATGATGTCCGGCGCCCCCGCGTAGTCCCGGCTGACGTTGATCAGGCCGGCCTGATACCGGAAATGGAAGACGAGGCCCATCCCGCGCCGGGGCTTGGTGACCGTCCAGGACGCTTCGACGACGGCCCCGCAGTCGAACGATCTGTAGCCGGCCTTGACATCCCGGGTGAAGCGCAGCTTCTCCCCCGAGCCGATCTCGGCCCTGAACCGCTCGGTCGCGGAGCCGAGGAGCCCGACGAACGGACCCGCCCCGACGCCGAACCGTCCCAGCCGGTACCGGACGATAACGGGGAAATCGATGTACCCGAGGGCGAGCTCCGCCCGCTCCGGGTCGGCGAAGTAGGGGTCCAGCGCGGGGTCGCCGGTCGCGATGAAGGGGATCTGGGAAAGGCCCTTGCGGGAGAACAGCGTCACCCCGGGCGAGAGCGACAGCCTGTCGGTCAGACGGATAGTCGCCGAGAGCCCGGCGTTGAAGCCCCCGGTCCTGCCGTCCGTGACGGCGCCGTTGAGATAAGCGACGTTCAGGCCGAAGTGCAGGCTGAAATGGAGGCTTTCGCTGGCCGCCTTGTCCCCCGCGATCTGGCTGACCAGGGACGACTGGGACATGGCCGGGTGCGGGACGAGTCCGACGAGCAGGGCGAGGGCCACGACCATCCGTTTCATGTGCGCTAGGATATCCCAAGGCCTCCCGCTTTTTCAAGCCGCCGCGAAGGCTGTTCAAGCGGGATCGAAAACTGATAGAATGGGGGCGGCCGGACGGAGCCATGCGCAAGCTCAAGGTCGGAGTCGACAGCTACAGCCTGAAGCCCCTCGATCTGACGCCGTTCGAAGCTCTCGAGTGGGCGGTCCTGAACGGGGCCGACGGCGTCCAGTATTCCGAGATCAACGTCCCCCCCGGCACGGTCCTCGACAAGACCTTCCTCCGGGATCTCCGCGACTTCGCCGGGGAGAACCGGCTGTACATCGAGTGGGGGGGCAGCGAGCATATCCCGCTCGACCTCGCGACCGGCCGGACCAAGGACATCGCCGCGGGGAACCGCCGGGCGGCGGAGCAGGCCTATGAGATCGGCTCGTCGACCATCCGGTCCTGCTCGGGCGGGCTCATGCGCTGGAAGAAGGAATCGCCCCCGACGGAAGAGCTCCTCCGCCTCACGGCCGCCGCCCTTCGCGCCCAGAAGCCGATGCTCCGGGACTTCGGCGTCGTCCTGGCCATCGAGACCCACTTCGAGTTCACCTCGTTCGAGCTCCTCCGCCTGTTCGAGATGTGCGGCGCGGTGCCGGGCGAATATCTGGGGATCTGCCTCGACACCATGAACCTCCTGACCATGCTCGAGGACCCGCTCCCGGCGACGCGCCGTCTCCTGCCGTGGATCGTCACGACCCACATCAAGGACGGCGGCCTGATGCTGACCGCGGACGGCTTCGTCTCGTTCACGGCGGAGGCCGGCCGGGGCGTGATCGACCTCGCGGCGGTCATCGAGACCCTGGCCGCCGTCCATCCGCAGATCACGCTGACCGTCGAGGACCACGGCGGCGACTTCCTCATCCCGACGGGCGACCCGGATTTCCTGGCCCGCTTCCCCGACCTCACCGTTTCCGAGATGGCGCGTCTCCAGACCCTGGCCGTCCGGACCCGGGAGCTCATGGACGCCGAAAAGCTCGCCGTTCTTCCGAGGGACCGCTGGCCCGCCGCCTGCGAGGCGCGCGTCAAGCGGGACATCCGGGCCGTCCGGCGCATCATCGGCGCCGGCCGGGAGTGAGGGACGATGGCCCCGCACGAGAGGTTCCGGCTCCGCTCGGCCGCCCATCTCCGCGACGAGGCCGGCCGGCTGGGGCTCGATATCCCGTACAGCGACGATATCTCCGTTCTCCTCGAAAGGGCCGCGCTCGGGAGTCGCGAGGTCCCGAACCGCCTGGCCGTGCTCCCCATGGAAGGGGCCGACGCCGGACCGTCGGGCGCGCCCTCCGGATCGACGGGCCGGCGCTACCGGCGCTACGCCGCCGGCGGGGCCGGGCTCATCTGGTGCGAGGCCGCCGCCGTGCGCCCGGACGGCCGCTCGAACCCCCGCCAGCTCATGATCACCAAAGAGACGCTGGGAGGATTTTCCCGGCTCGTCGAGGGCATCCGGGACGCCGCCGGGAAGGCGCGGGGCGCCGGCCACTCGCCGCTCCTCGTGCTCCAGCTCACCCACTCGGGCCGCTTCGCCAAGCCCCAGGGACTCCCCCGGCCCCTCATCGTCCAGAACAACCCTCATCTCGCCCCCCTCCACGACCTTCCGGCCGAGGCGACGCTCGTCTCCGACGCCGAGCTGGCCGCGATCCGGGACGACTTCGTGGAGGCCGCCGAGCTGGCCGCCTCGGCCGGGTTCGACGGCGTCGACATCAAGGCCTGCCACGGCTACCTCGTCTCGGAGGCCCTGGCGGCCCACGGCCGGGAAGACAGCCGCTACGGCGGGCCGTTCGAGAACAGGTCGCGCCTCCTCCTCGAGATCGTCCGCCGCGTCCGCGAGGAGGCGCCGGGGCTGATCGTCTCGAGCCGGCTCTCCGCGGCCGATCTCGTCCCC
The DNA here is from genome assembly GCA_034679465.1 of Candidatus Aminicenantota bacterium. Classification (GTDB taxonomy): domain Bacteria; phylum Acidobacteriota; class Aminicenantia; order Aminicenantales; family Saccharicenantaceae; genus RBG-16-66-30. The sequence goes on from JAXDAV010000051.1 coordinate 8,399, forward strand.
TTTCCCTTCGGCTTCGGCATGGACCCCGACGAGCCGGAAAGGCTCGACCTCGGGGAGACGAAGGCCCTGGCCGTGCTCCTGGCCAAGGCCGGCGTCCGCGTCCTGGCCCTCTCGCTCGGCGTCCCGGCCTGGAGGCCGCACATCGTCCGTCCCTTCGATCAGCCCGTCCCCGGCGGGGCGACGCCGGACGAGCACCCGCTCGAGGGGGTGGCCCGGCATCTCGCCGCGGCGACCGAGGTCCAGCGGTCGGCGCCCGGGACCGCCGTCATCGGCGCCGGGTATTCCTGGCTCCGCGCCCTCGGCCCCGGCGTCGGGGCGGCCATGGTCGGCGCGGGGCGGAGCGCGGCCTTCGGCCTCGGCCGCGGGGCCCTGGCCTACCCGGACTTCGCCGCCGATCTCCTCGATCGCGGCCGCATGTCCGCCCGCAAGGCCTGCACGACCTGCTCGCTCTGCTCCCATCTTCTGCGCCGGCAGAGACCGGTCGGCTGTGTCGTCCGGGACCTGGAATACAAGAACGCCGACCGCGAAGGGGGCCCGTCATGAAGAAGTCCGAAGGGTCGGGATTGGTCCTGACGACCGCCGCCTTCCTGGTCCTCCTCGCGGCCTTCACGTCCTATGCCTTCGTCGTCCGTCCCTGGTTCCTCCATTGGGGCGCGACGGACAGGGACCGGACGCGTCCGCTCCTCGGCGACGACGCCTGGATCGGCGGCGCCGTCACCGGGACCCGCGCCGTGACCGTCGCGGCGCCCCCGGAGAAGGTCTGGCCCTGGCTCATTCAGATCGGTCAGGAGCGGGCCGGGTTCTACAGCTGCACCTGGCTCGAGAACCTCGTCTTGGCCGGCCTCCGCAACACCCTCGAGATCCGGCCCGAGTGGCAGACGCGGGAGGCCAAGGACATCGTCCGGCGCGTCAAGCCCGGCTACCTGTTCGGGCTCCTCGAGGACAAGGAGGGCCTCACCGGCTGGCGGGTCTCGTTTGTCGCTCCCGGCCGGTCCATGACCCTGAGAAACCGGGGCACCTTCGCCCTCGAGCCCGACGGGACGGACGGCACGCGCTTTTTCGTCCGGAGCCGGGGCGAGCCTCCGCCGGGGGTCCTCGGAAAGCTCCTCGGCTTCTGGCTCCTCGATCCGGCCCGCTTCGTCACGGAAAAGACGATGATGCTGGAGATCAAGAGACTGGCCGAGGGCCGGCCCGGGCCGCCGGGAGGGCTGAGGGCGCTGGCGACGGCGGGGTTCGCGGCCGCCGCCCTGGGCGCGGCCCTGCTCATCGGCTCGAAGAGGCGCCGGGGCTTCTGGCTCCTTCTGCCGGCCGCCTACGCCGTCCTCATTCTGAGGGAGACGGCCGACGTCCCCGCGGCCCTGGCCGGCTTCACGGCCCTGGCCCTCGCGGTCGCCGGCTTCCTTTTCTTCAAGAAGCGCTGGTGGGTCTATTTCGGGGCCGTGGCGATCGCGGCCTACGCCACGCTCTTCCTGGCCGCGGACGCCTGGATCGTCTTCGGGCTGGCCTTTCTCGCGGTCTTCGCCGGCCTGGCCGGGGCGGCCCTGAAGGGGCTCCGGGCGCGATGACCACGGGCCGGGTCGGCGTCGGAGGACGTTCGTTCGTCCTTCATTCCCTGAATACGCTCGTCATCGGCAGCGGCGCGGCCGGGCTCAACGCCGCGGTCCGTCTTCACGCCCACGGACAAGCCGATATCGCCGTCCTCACCGCGGGCCTGGGGACCGGGGCGTCGGCCGAGTCCGGCTCCGACAAGCAGACATACTACAAGCTCTCGCTCGCGGGCGACGCCCCCGACTCGGCCTTCGACATGGCCCGCGATCTGGCGGCCGGCGGCTCCATGCACGGCGACATCGCCCTGGCCGAGGCCCAGGGCTCGCTCGAGGCCTTCTTTCACCTCGTCGGGCTCGGCGTCCCCTTCCCCCACGACCGCTACGGCGCCTACGTCGGCTATAAGACCGACCACGATCCGAGACAGCGGGCCACCTCGGCCGGGCCGCTGACGTCCAAGCTCATGTTCGAGGCCCTGGCGGCGGAGGCCCGGCGCCGCGGCATCCGGGTCTTCGACGGCCACGAGGCCATCGCCCTCCTGACCGCGGGCCGGGGGGCCTCCAGGCGGGTGGCAGGCGCCGTCGCCCTCGATACGGGAAGGCTCGGCGGACCGGACCGCGGCTTCGTCCTCTTCAACGCCGCGAACGTCGTCGCGGCCACGGGCGGCCCCGGCGGGATGTACGCCCGCTCGGTCTATCCCGAAAGCCAGACCGGCTCGCACGGCCTCCTCTTCGAGGCCGGCGCCGCGGCCCACAACCTGACCGAATCCCAATTCGGCCTGGCCTCGATCAAGTTCAGGTGGAACGTCTCCGGCACCTACCAGCAGGCCGTGCCCCGCTACATCTCGACAGACGGGCGCGGCGGGGACGAGCGCGAGTTCCTCAACGAGTATTTCCCGGACATGGGGGCGCTGGCCACGGCCGTCTTCCTCAAGGGCTATCAGTGGCCGGTCGACCCCCGCAAGGCCCTCGGCGGCGGCTCGTCCCTCATCGACCTCCTGGTCGGCCACGAGACGGCGGTCAGGGGCCGGCGCGTCTTCCTCGATTACCGCGGCGATCCCCGCGGCGACGGCCGGCTCGCGCCGTTCGATCCGCGCGAGCTCGCTCCCGAAGCCCACGCGTATCTCGCGCGATCGGGCGCCCTGACGGCCCGGCCCATCGCCCGGCTCCGGAAGATGAACCTCCCGGCCGTCGAGCTCTACCGGTCGCACGGCATCGACCTCGCCCGGGAGCCTCTCGAGATCGCCGTCTGCGCTCAGCACAACAACGGCGGCTTCCGCGGCTCGATCTGGTGGGAATCTAACCTGCGCGGCCTCTTCCCGGTCGGGGAGGCCTGCGGCACCCACGGCGTCACCCGGCCCGGGGGCTCGGCCCTGAATGCCGGCCAGGTCGGGAGCGCCCGGGCGGCGCTCTTCATCGCCCGGCGCCGGACGGGCCCGCCGCTCGACCGGACGGCGTTCGTTCGGGCCGCCGGCAAGACCGTCCGGGCCAAGTGGGACCAGGCGGGGGCCCTGCTCGGCCGCGACGGACGGCCCGGGATGACCCCGGACGAATGCCTGGCCGAAGTGAGGCGTCGGATGTCCGCCTGCGGCGCGGCCGTGCGGGAGGCTGCGTCGGTCCGGGCGGAAAAGGAACGGGCCCGGGCGCTGTGGCTGAGGGCCCGGCGGGAGCTCCGGATCGCCTCCGCCCGCGACCTTCCCCGCGGCTTCAAAGCCCTCGACCTGGCCCTGACCCACGCCGTGTATCTCGAGGCCATCGCCGAGTATCTCGACCGCGGCGGGAAGAGCCGGGGGTCCTATCTCGTCCCCGACGCCGCCGGCGAGCGTCCTCACCCCGCGCTCGGCGGGCGCTGGGCCTTCGCGCTCGCCCGTCCGGAGGACTTCGTCTCCGCGAACGTCCTCGAAGTGCGGCTGGACGGCCGCGGCCGGGTCCTCAAGACCTGGGTCCCCGTCCGTCCGGTGCCGCGGCCCGACGGCTGGTTCGAGACCGTCTGGGCCGACCATCGCCGCGACCGGATCGTCACCGAGGAGGAATGAGCGTGCCCAAGAGGAAGCAGAGCTCCAGGCCCGCCGCGGTCGTCACCGGCGCCGGCCGGGGGATCGGCCGGGGGATCGCCCTGGCGCTGATCGGGGAGGGATTCGACGTCGTCGGGATCGACCTCGTCTTCGAGCCCGAGAACGTCAAAGCCGGCCTCTTCGAGGTCAAGGCCCGGGCCGAAGGGCTCGGCGGCCGGTTCCTGCCCGTCGCGGGCGACATCTCCCGGATCGAGGACCACGACCGGATGCTCGACGCCGCCGTCGGGGTCTGCGGCCGGATCGACGTCCTCGTCAACAACGCCGGCGTCGCCCCGCTCGAACGCCGGGACATCCTCGAGACCGGGCCGGAGAGCTACGACCGGCTCCTGTCGATCAACGCCCGGGGGCCGTTCTTCCTGACCCAGAACGCCGCCCGGAGGATGGTCGGGCAGGCGCCGCGCCCGGACGGCCTCCGTCCCTCGATCGTCTTCATCACCTCGGTCTCGGCCGCGGTGTCCTCGACCTCCCGGCCCGAGTATTGCGTCTCCAAGGCGGCCCTGAGCATGACGGCGACGCTCTTCGCCGACGCCCTGGCCGCCAGGGGGATCGGCGTCTTCGAGGTCCGGCCCGGGATCATCGCCACCGCCATGACCGCGGGGGTCAAGGCGAAATACGACCGGCTCATCGCCGGGGGCCTCGTCCCCCAGAAACGCTGGGGCCGGCCCGAGGACGTCGGGAAGGCCGTGGCCGCCCTGGCCCGCGGCGACCTCGGCTACTCGACCGGCGCGGCGATCGAGGTCAGCGGCGGCATGAACATCCGGAGGCTCTGAGCGGCCCGGCTTGGCGGGCCGGGCCCCCTGTGATATCTTAGACGCTGACGGAGGGAGCAATGACCGAAAACAAGAACCAAGGCCGCATCTTCTGGGGCATTTTGCTCATCGTCCTGGGCGTCCTTTTTCTTCTCGACCAGATGGACAAGCTCGATTTCGGCGATCTCGTCGGCCGCTACTGGCCGGTCATCTTCATCCTCATCGGCATCTCCATCCTTCTCAGCAACAACTTCAGGAACGCGGGCTCCGGGGTCTTCTTCATCCTCTTCGGCGCTTTCTTCCTCCTGCTCCGCCTGCGCATCTTCGAGCGGGCGGTCTGGCACTACCTGTGGCCCCTGGCCATCATCGGCGTCGGGCTCTGGATCCTCTTCCGGCCCGTCTGGCGCCCGGACCGGAAGGCGGTCGCGGCGATGACGGCCGACGAGCTGAACATCAGTCAGATCTTCTCCGGCTCGGTCCGCCGGATCGAATCCCTGAGCTTCCGGGGCGGGAAGGCCGACGTCGTCTTCGGCTCGGCCGAGATCGACCTCCGGGCGGCCGGGCTCGCCGGGGGCCGGGCCACGCTCGTCTTGTCGGCCGTCTTCGGCAGTATCGAGGTCCTCGTCCCCCGCGATTGGCAGGTCATCCTCGAGGGGACGCCCGTCCTCGGCTCCATCGAGAGCCGCAAGAGGGCCGCCGAAGTCGCGCCCGCCCAGACCCTCGAAGTCAAGGGCTCGGCCGTGTTCGGCTCGATCGAGGTCAAGGAATAGGCGCGGCCGTGAGGAAAGGCCTGTTCTGGCTCATCGCCGTCGCCATCACCCTGGCCTCCGCGGTCTATCAGCGGATGACGGGGCCGACCTATCCGCTCCGCGTCCCGGCGGGATTCGGCGGCGCGGCGGACGGCTTCGCGCTGCCGCGAAGCGCCGAGACCGTCCGCGACGCCGAGGTGGCGGTGCCGGCCCCGGCCCCGGCCGAGGGCTGGCTCGAATGGAAGCGTCACAAGACCGGCGACGAGTGGACGTGGGTACGTCTGGCGCGCGACGGCGACCGTCTCATCGGCCGCCTGCCCCGACAGCCCGCGGCCGGGAAGCTCCTCTACCGGATCGAGGTGCGGCCGGGACCGGACGCGCCCCCGGCCGCCCTGGACGGGCCGGTCGTCATCCGCTTCAAGGACCCGGTCCCGGGTTGGCTGATCGTCCCCCACGTCATCATCATGTTCGCCGGAATGCTCCTTTCGACGGCGGCCGGACTGGCCGCGCTCGACCGGAAGAGGGACCCGCGGCGCCTCGCGGTCTGGACGATCGCCCTGATCTTCCTGGGCGGCTTCGTCCTCGGGCCCCTGGTCCAGAAGTTCGCCTTCGGCGTCGCCTGGAGCGGCTTCCCCCTGGGCTCCGACCTCACCGACAACAAAACGCTGGTCGCCTTCCTGTTCTGGATCGTCGCCGTCGCGGCGGGCCGCAAGGGAAGGCCGGCCCGGCCCTTCGTCATCGCGGCCTCGCTCGTCACTCTGCTCATCTTCCTCATCCCTCACAGCCTGCTGGGGTCCGAGTTGGACTATTCGAAACTGGAATAGGCGGCGGCTCCCCTATATAATGGAGGAAACGGTCCCGGCCGGGCCCGGCCCGTCCGGAAGCAAAGGAGCCCGCGATGAAAAGAACCCTGTCCGTCGTCCTGGCCGTCCTCGTCGCCGCAGCCATGGGGACCCGGGCCGAGGCCAAAGTTCCCGACGAGGTCGCCTCCCTCCTCCAGAAAAGGTGCGTCAGCTGCCACAGGGGCAAGACGCCGCCCCAGGGCCTGAGCTGGGAAAGGGGCCGCATCGCCGAGGCCATCGACCGGGCCTCGGCCCAGATGCCGGAGCTGATGATCATCGACACGGCGGCGCCGGATTCCAGCTACCTCCTCAAGAAGGTGCGGCGGGAGAGCGGCATCGAAGGAAAACCGATGCCTCCCCTCCGGGCGCTCGACGCCGCGGAGCTCGAGCTCCTGCAGGCTTGGGTCCTGAGCCTGAAAAAGGACGCCGCTCCCCTTTCGGCGGCCGGCTCGCCGGGCCCGGGCGCGAACGGGGGCGGCGCTCCCGCTCCGGAGCCCGGGCCGCCGGCCTCGGAGCCGCCCTTCGACACGCCGGCCTTCTGGGGCACCCATCTGATCAACCTGCCGACGACGACGACCCCGGCCAAGGGCGAATGGCTCTTCCGGGTCCACCACCGCTTCTCCGATCCGGTCGATTCGGGGTTCGATGACTTCCTGGGCCTCGACAGCTTCGCCAACATCTTCCTCGGCCTGGGCTACGGCCTCACGGACCAGCTGACCGTCTCGCTCGGCCGGGCCCGCGTCTACAAGGAATTGGAGCTCGCCGCCGACTGGCTCGTCGCCGAGCAAGGCCGGACGGCGGGACTCCCCTTCTCCGCGGCGGTCCACGGCGGGATCAGCCTGGTCACGGAAGACGAGGACGCCGTGAGGCTCTACGCCGCGGTCAGCCTGTCCCGCCAGCTGACCCGGAGGCTCTCGGTCTTGGTGACGCCGTCCTTCGTGACGAACGCGAACCACTTCGCGCCTGACCCCCAGGGCTCTTTTTCGCTCGGCCTTGGGGCGCGCTACATGATCCTGCCCGAGCTCTCGCTCATCGCCGAATGGACCCCCGTTCTGGCCGGCTACAGCGAGATCGAGAGCGGCTGGGGGCTGGGCGTCGAGAAGAGGATCGGAGGCCACGTCTTCCAGGTCTTCGTCAACAACGCCCTCGGCCTGACGCCGGCCCAGTACCTGCCGGGCGGGGACCTGCGGCTCGGCGACTTCGACTTCCGGATCGGCTTCAACATCTTCCGCACCTTCTGAGTCCGGCCTCGGGACGTCCGGGGCGGTCCTGCCGGATACCATCCCTTCTCGGCCGGAGAAGCGGGCTTTGACATTACGTATGGTCTTTGTTAAATATGGGCGCGTATTCCAAGAAAGGACCGACAAGGAACAGGACCATGAACAGAGCCAAAGCCGTTTCCCTCGCCGTCATTCTCGTCGTCGTGGGCGCCCTCGCCATCGCCCAGGACCAGCCGGCTGAAAAGCCGGCCGCGCCGTCCGGGCCGCGTCCCATCGGGCTCCTGGACATCCTGGCCTGGAAATCGGTCGGCTCGGCCGAGCTCTCGCCGGACGGGAGCTGGTTCATGTACCGGCTGAGCCCTCTCGAGGGCGAGAGCGAGGTGGTCCTGCGCCAGGTCGCCGGGACCAAGGAATATCGCTTCCCGATCGGCGAGGCGCCCCGCATGGGGTTCGGCGGGGCCCGGACGGGCTTCTCGGCCGATTCGAAGTGGGCCGCCTTCCTCTCCTTCCCCGGCTCCAAGGAGATGAAGGCCCTGCAGAAGGAGAAGAAGAGGGTCACGACGACGGCCGTCCTGGTCAACCTCGCCGACGGCGCCAAGACCGAGTTCGACAAGGTCCGCGGCCTGGCCTTCTCGGGCGACAACCCGGGTTTCGCGGCTCTCCATCGCTACGCCCCCGAAAGCCAGGAGAAGGAAAAGGACAAGTGGACCGGCTCCGATCTCCTCCTCCGGGAGCTGGCCACGGCCAAAGAGGTCAACATCGGCAACGTCGCGGAATTCGCCTTCGACAAGGCCGGCGGGCGCCTGGCTCTGCTCATCGACGCCCAGGGACAGGCCGGCAACGGCCTCCAGCTCCGGGACATGGCCAGCGGCGCCGTCTCGTCCCTCGACAACGACAAGGCGTCCTACAAGTCGCTCGGCTGGTCCGAAAAGGGCGAGGCCCTGGCCGTCCTGAAAGGCAAGGAGGACAAGGCCTACGAGGACAAGCTGTGGAGCGTTCTCGCCTTCAACGGCTTCCGCGAGGCCAAGGGACCGCGGAAGGTCGTCTATGACCCGGCCTCCGACGCGTCGTTCCCGGCCGGAATGACCGTGAGCCCCGACCGGGCCCCCGCCTGGACCGAGGGCTTCGACGCCGTCCTCTTCGGCATCCGCGAAGCCAAGAAGAAGAAGGACGCCGACAAGAAGGACGCGGCCGCCGAGGCCAAGCCGGCCGGCGCGGACGCGGCCCCGGCGCCCGCCCCGAAGCCAGAGGACACGGCCCCCGAGGACATCCCCGATCTCGTCATCTGGCACGGCCAGGACGCGCGGCTCCAGTCGATGCAGCAGGTCCAGGAACAGCGGGACAAGACCTTCAGCTACCTGGCGGAATACCGGGTGGCCGAGAAGGCGTTCCTCCGCCTCGCCGACGACGGCCTGCGCACTGTCGTCCCGGCCCCCAAGCACCGCTTCGCCGTCGGCCAGGACAGCCGGGCCTATGAGCTCGACGCGAACCTCATCGGCCTCGGCTACCAGGATGTCTTCGTCATCGACATGAAGACGGGCCGGCGGAAGCCGGCCCTGACGAAGAACGAGCACTTTTTCGGGCCCCTCTTCAACGGGACCCATTTCCTCTACTACGAGGACGGCCACTTCTTCACCTACGACATGGCCGGCGGCAAGTCCGTCAACATCACCAAGGATGTCCCGGCCTCGTTCGTCAACGAGGACGACGATCACAACGTCGTCAAGCCGCCCGACTATCCGGTGGGCTCGACCGCCGACGGCCTGAGCGTGCTTCTCTCGGACGGCTGGGACGTCTGGAGCGTCCCGGTGAGCGGCGTCGGCAGGGCCGTCAACCTGACCGTGAACGGGGCCAAAGACAAGCTCCGCTACCGCCGCCTGCGGATCGACCCCGAAGAGAAGGCCGTCGACCTCGACGTCCCCCAGTACTTCAGCGTGTACGGGGAGTGGACGAAGAAAGCCGGCCTCGCCCGGCTCGAGAAGGGCAAGCCCCCGGTCCTCCTGCTCTGGGACGACGCCGGGTTCGGCGGCCTGATGAAGGCCAAGAGAGCCGGGACGTTCGTCTACACCCGCGACACCTACAGGGACTATCCCGACTACTACGCGACCGACGCGCTCCTCCGCGACGGGAAGCGGCTGACCGAGGCCAATCCCCAGCAGAAAGACTTCCTCTGGTCGAGCGGCTCGGTCCTCCTCGATTACACGAGTGCCAAGGGCGACAAGCTCCAGGCGGCCCTCTTCCTCCCCGCCGGCTACGAGAAAGGCCGGCGCTACCCGACGCTTGTCTACTATTACGAGAAGATGTCGCAGCAGCTCAACCGCTACGCCCTGCCCTCGGCCAACGGCTTCAACAAGTCCGTCTACACGAGCAACGGCTACGCCGTGCTGATGCCGGACATCACCTACAAGATCAACGATCCGGGCCTGTCCGCGGTCTGGTGCGTCCTGCCGGCCATCGACGCGGCCGTCGCCGCCGGCGTCGTCGACCGCGCCAAGGTCGGGCTCCAGGGCCATTCCTGGGGCGGCTATCAGACCGCCTTTCTGGTCACCCAGGCCGACTTCGCCGCGGCCGTGGCCGGGGCCCCGCTGACCAACATGATCAGCATGTACAGCTCCATCTACTTCAACAGCGGCTCGGCCAATCAGCCCATCTTCGAATCGAGCCAGGGCCGGTTCAAGGGCGGCTACTGGGACAACCTCGAGGCTTACCAGCGCAACTCGCCGGTCTATTACGCCGACCGGGTCCAGACGCCGCTCATCATCCTCCACAACGACAAGGACGGCGCCGTCGACTGGAACCAGGGCATCGAGTACTACAACACCCTGCGCCGGCTCAAGAAGCCGGTCGTCATGCTCCAGTACGTCGGCGAGAACCACGGCCTGCGGAAGCCGGCCAACCAGAAAGACTACACGGTGCGGATGAAGGAGTTCTTCGACCACCACCTCATGGGCCGACGGGCCCCGGCCTGGTACACCGAGGGCGTCTCCCACCTCAAGCTGCAGGAGCATCTCAAGGAGCGGGCCAAGGACCTCAAGCCGGAGGAGAAAGCGGAGAAGAAGGAGCCGGCGAAGAAATAGGCCCGGGGGAGAGATAAGAGAGCTGGCTGGCGAGGCGCCAAGGTTTCAAAGGAAAAGGAAGCGGGGCTAAGGAGGATCCCTCTCCAGCCAGCGCCCCAATTATAGGGCCGCGCTTCCCCCGCTGTCAATCGGAAAGTGTCCAATTTAGGAAATTGCCCGCAAGGGGGTAGGCGGCGTCTCCGGGGGAGGCCTTGATTTTTCGAGGGCCTAATGTATACTAATTTAGTAGGATTAAGGCCGACGGGAGACAAGGATGCCCTTGAGAGTCAGGATCGCCGTTCTCGCCCTGGCGACGCTCCTGGGCTTGGCCGGATGGCGGGGCCTGAACGCCCTGGCCGACCTGGGCTCGCCCCGGCCGGCCCCCGCCTCCCGGGAAGGACAAGACATGCCGTCCAAGATCAAGCGATCGGAAAAGGAATGGAAGGCCGCGCTCACGCCGGAGCAGTTCGAGGTCATGCGCAAGTGCGGCACCGAGCGGCCCTTCACCGGCCGCTACAACGATTTCTGGGAGAAGGGCGTCTACGCCTGCGCCGGCTGCGGCGCGCCGCTGTTCCGCTCGGAGACGAAGTACGAGCACGGCACGGGCTGGCCCAGCTTCACCACCCCGGCCGACGAGAAGAACATCGAATACCGCGACGACTTCTCGCTCCTGGCCAAGCGGATCGAGGTCCGCTGTGCGACCTGCGGGGCGCACCTGGGCCACGTCTTCGACGACGGCCCGGGGCCGACGTTCCTCCATTACTGCATCAACTCCGCCTCCATGTCCTTCGAGCCCGAGGCGGCGGAAAAGGCCCCCGGCCCCGGGCGCGCGGCGGCCGGAACGGAGACCGCGACCTTCGCGGCCGGCTGTTTCTGGGGCGTCGAGCACAAGCTCGGCCGGATCCCGGGCGTCCTGTCGACGGTCGTCGGCTACACGGGCGGCCGGAAGGTCGATCCGACCTACGAGGAGGTCTGCGCGGACCGGACCGGCCACGCCGAGGCCGTCGAGGTGACGTTCGACCCGGCCCAGGTGAGCTACACCGACCTCGTCCGCCGTTTCTTCTCGCTTCACGACCCGACCCAGGTCAACAGGCAGGGCCCCGACCGCGGCAGTCAGTACCGGTCGGCCATCTTCTATCATGGCGAGGCCCAGAGGGAAGCGGCCCGGAAGGTCATGGAGGAGCTCGAAAGCTCGAAAAAGCTCAAAAAGCGCCTGGCCACGGAGCTCGTCCCGGCCGGCACGTTCTATAGGGCCGAAGAATACCACCAGAAGTACTTCGAGAAGCAAGGCGTCGTCTGCTATTGACCCGGCCCCCGGGCGGGCAAAATCCTTCCTCTTATCCTCCTCCTGGCCAATTTCTGGCACGAATCTTGATAGTATTAATCGCCGACAGGGAGGAACAGGTGGAAATAACGCGGAACAGTGCGGTTTTCAGGCAGGAAGAGCCGTGGACGGCCCTCCCGACTCTCCCGAAGTCGCCGTTTGTAAAGTTTTTTCTTGACATCCGGGACCAGGGAGGGTATCCTGCGCGCTTTATTTCCGACCGGTTCACCGCTTGTAACGGAAGGACCGATTACGCAGTTTTCCTATCAGACCGATCGATCAAGGGAGATAAAAATGGCCGCTGAATACAAATACAAGGGCAGCGAGGAGCTGCTCCAGCTCATCCCGGGCGTCCCCGGAGGCAAGCTCTTTTCGGAAGACGAGGACCCTTTTGCCGCCCATCTGAGCGGCCGCATCGGCGAGCCGAAGAACGGCAACGGGCACGGCAAGGGCCTGAGCTCCCCTGAGGATATCGAACAGACCGCCGACCTGGTCAAGATCTACCTCCGGGAGATGGGCAGTATCCTGCTCCTGTCGCGGGAGCAGGAGATCGGCCTGGCCCGGCGCATGGAGCGGGGCGAAAAGGCCATCCTCAAGGCGCTCGTCAAGACGCCCTACACGCTCGACGAGCTGGTGTCCCTCGAGGCCCTGCTCAGGAAGACCCCCGAGGCCTTCGTCAAGTACTTCAACATGGCCGACGACGGCTTCTCCGAGGACAGCCTCGAGGCCCGCCGGCGCGAGGTCCTGGCCAGGATCCAAAGGGTCCGTGCGCTCGCCGGCCGGCTGATCAGGATCAAGCCCCTGGTCCGCAACCGGTTCGCCCGCGGCCGCCTGGCCGTCCGCATCGTCAAGATGGCCCGGGAGCTCGAGCTCAAGCCGGAATACCAGGACCGGACCGTCCAGGCCGTCCAGATCCGCCTCAAGGAGAACGACAAGCGGGCCTCGAAGCAGGCGCGCAAGGAGGCCAAGGCCATCCTGCAGGCCATCCAGTCCGGCCGCCGGACCCGCGAGAGGGCCAAGAGCGATCTCGTCTCGGCCAACCTGCGACTGGTCGTGTCGATCGCCAAGAAGTACCAGGGCCGGGGCCTCCAGCTGCTCGACCTCATCCAGGAGGGCAACATCGGCCTGATGCGGGCCGCCGAGAAATTCGATTACCGGCGCGGCCACAAATTCTCGACCTACGCGACCTGGTGGATCCGCCAGTCGATCACCCGGGCCATCGCCGACCAGGGCCGGACGATCCGCATCCCGGTCCACCTGACCGAGACCATCCACAGGCTGAAGAAGATCTCGCAGGCCTCCGTCCAGGAATGCGGCAAGCTGCCCAGTCCCGAGGACCTGGCCCGCCGGATGAACCTGCCCGTCAGCAAGGTCCTGGAGATGCTCTACTCGTCCCAGGACCCCGTTTCGATCGAGACGCCGCTCGGCGAGAACGGCGAAGGCTCGCTCGGGGACCTGCTCGAGGACAAGGCCTTCCCGTCTCCGCCCGACACGGTCATCCACATCAATCTCCGCGAGCAGATCGAGGCGGCCCTGCGCACCCTGCCCGAGCGCGAGACCCTTGTCCTGAGGATGCGCTACGGGCTCGGCGACGGACGGGAATACACGCTCGAAGAGGTCGGCCAGCACTTCAAGCTGACCCGCGAGCGGATCCGACAGATCGAGCTGAAGGCCCTCAAGGCCCTTCAGCTTTCGGGCCCCGGCCAGAAGCTCAAATCGTTCTGACCGGGGGGGCCCCGGGCCCCTTTTTTTGCCGGACTGAGCCCTTCCGGGCTCCGGTGGTCTCATGACCTACGAAAAGATCGGCTTCATCGCGCCTTCGTCCTGCCTCTCCGCCAGGGAGAGGCCCATTCTCGTCCGGACGGCCCGCCTCCTCCGGAACGCCCTGGGGGTCCGGGGGATCTACTTCAGTCCCCACCTCTATTCGAGCGACGCCTCGATCGACCACGTCACGGCCCCGCTCGAAGACCGGGCCCGGGTCTTCAAACAGGCCATCCGCGAGCTCGACCTGATCATCTCGATCGCCGGAGGAACGGGCGCCGAGGACCTCGTCAGCAAGATCGACGCCAAGGATTTCCGGGTCATCCGGGAAAGGCGCCCGCTGTTCATCGGCTTCTCCGATTTCACCTTCCTGCTGAGCGAGATCTACCACGCCTGCCGTGTGCCCGTCATCTACTTCCCCTCGCTCAAGGTCGGCAAGGGCGATTTCCGGAACCTCCTCGCCCTCATCAACGGCCAGGAGACGGTCTATCAGGGCGCGGCCTGGCTCACGCCTCCCCCGCCGAGAAGGCTCTCCGGGACCCCCATCGGGGGCAACCTGTCGACGTTCGTCAATTTCCTCAACCGCGGCAGGCCGCCCAAGTTCAGCTGGCGGAGCCACATCCTCTTCGTCGAGGACGTCCAGGTCGACGTCGAGGACCTCCACCGCCTGCTCGCGGCCCTGAGGCGTCACAACGTCTTCGCCGGGATCAAGGGCCTCGTCATCGGCTCGGTCACGCCGCCCGGGATCGGCCAGAACGCCAAGAGGCCCCGGCGCCGGGCCCTCGGCTTCATCCGGACCTACCTCGCCGACGTCATCCGCGACCGCCGTAAGCTCGGCGATCCCCTGCCCATCCTGGCGGTCTCGAACTTCGGCCACAGCATCCGCCGGAACCTCATGGCCGTCCCCATCGGCGGAAAGGTCACCATCTCGCGGTCCAAACGGATTTCCTTCCGGCTCGATCGGAAGGCCGGCCGCGACGGACAGGCCGTCTGAGCGGCTTCCCGGTCCCCCGGGAAACGGACGGTCAGGCTAGCCCAAGTTCGCCAGTTTTTTTAAAGTGCTTCTTTCTTTTCAATACGTTATGACACTAAGTGGGCGCTTTTCTGGACTACATTTTCGATTGTTTTCGGGAGATTGGGCAGGTCGAGTCCAAGACGAGCAAGAAGAAAGGCTAATGGTTTCTCGGGGCGCGCGACGACGCGCAGGCGCAGATCGCCGGCTTCGCGAGTTGGCAGGATCACGTCCATGGAGCGGAGTTCGTCCAGCTCCTTGAGCAGCTGCCGGGCGCAACTGCCAAGCCCTTTGGCCTGCATCCATTGTTCCAGCGTCCGCCACAGGGCCAGCGCCAAAAAACAGACTAGAACATGAGCTTGAACCCGTTGCGCCTTCTGATGAAACACCGGCCTCA
>JAXDAV010000052.1:0-6306 GCA_034679465.1 Candidatus Aminicenantota bacterium
TGCCCCGGCGCCAGCCAGTCGTCTAGGCTCGGCGGCATCAATAACAACTGATCCGGTTCATAGGGACGGAATCGATTCGCTTCTGCCATATCTCATCTTATAAGCAACTCCGCTCCAGGACGCAAGCTCCGGGTTGTCCGTGGGGTTTTCCGACAGGCTCCTAGCCTGACCTATTCATAAAAACGCCGCTCTTCTTCTCCATCACTCTTTTCTAAGGCGTTTTTACCCTCCGGGCGAACCGATCCGGCCCCATCTGCTTCGTTCTCGGGGTTCGCTGTACCAAAGAGTACAGCTTCACCCCTCGGGCCTCGCATCTGAGGGCCGCCTCGATTCGTGAATAGTTCAGGCTAGCTCCACGGACGGGGATCGTCGAGGCAATATCCCTCGCCGCCTCGAGAGGATCCCAAAATAGGGAAAAGAACCAGAAAAAGCGGGGACGCGCTACCCGCGAACTAAGCTCCGGCAAATTGACTTTTGGGGGGTTCGGGGGTATCTTCTAGGGGAGAAAATACGGCTGTTTCCCAAGGAGACGCATATGCTTGGATCCATCGGACCGACCGAACTGATCCTGATCCTCCTTATCGTCATCATCATCTTCGGCGCCCGGAAGCTGCCGGACCTCGGCCGATCCATCGGCGAGGGCATCAAGAACTTCAAGAAGTCGATCAACACCAAGGACGATCAGGACGGCCCCAAGAACCCCGAGCCCCCCAAGAGCTGACAAGCGTCCCCGACGCCCGACGGGCGGGCGGACCCCCGAGCACTCCCCATGACATCCTCATACGACGCCGGATTCGACATCGGCGGCACGCGCGTCAAGTACGGCCTCGTCGACCGCGACGGGCGCCTGGTCCGGAAGGGCCAGGTCCGCAGTCCCGAAGCCATGAGCGACATCCTGGCCGTCCTCGAGGAGGCCTGGGGCTCCCTGAAGAAGCAGGCCCCCGGCCCCGTCCGCTCCTGCGGATTCGGCATCGCCGGGTTCTACAGCCGGAAGGAGCGCAGGATCCTCCAATCGCCCAACTACCCGGCCCTCAACGGATATCCGATCCACCCGGCCCTGCGCAGGTTCATCGACGTCCCCATCCGGATCGGCAACGACGCCAACATGGCCGCGTTCGGGGAATACCGGCACGGGGCGGGCCGCGGCGCCCGGAGCCTCGTCCTCCTGACGGTCGGGACGGGCATCGGCGGCGGCGTCATCCTCGACGGCAAGCTCTGGGAGGGCGCGGGGGGCTACGCCGGCGAGTTCGGCCACATCACGGTCAACGCGGACGGCGAGACGTGCGGCTGCGGCCGCCGCGGCTGCCTCGAGTCCGAGGCCTCGGCGCCCCGGATGGTCCGCAATTTCCAGGCCCTCTCCGGGAGGACCGATATCACCGACTCGAAGGACGTCTATCTTCTGGCCAAGGCCGGCGACCCGGCCGCCCGCGAGAGCTTCCGGAAGCTCGCCTATTGGCTCGGGATCGGCATCGGCATCATCGTCACGGCCCTCAACCCCGAGAAGGTCCTCCTCAGCGGCGGGGTCGTCTCCGCCGGGAGGCTCCTGCTCGACCCGGTCATCGAGGAGGCCCGCCGATGGTCGCATCCCATCTCCTTCGCCGGCTGCCGCGTCGAGAAGGCCGCCTTGGGCAACGACGCCGGGCTCGTGGGCGCGGCCGCCTGGGCCCGTCTCAAGGCGGGGGGCCTGTAACCAACCCGCCCGGACGGGAGTTATTTGTTTTGACATCCCGGGGCGAACAAAATATAAAAGTATGATGGACCCGGAGCCCAAGGAGGCCTCTTTGACCGGAAGATCCTTCGTTTCTCTGGCCCTCTGCGCCGTCCTCCTGGCCCTGTCGCTTTCCGCCTGGGCGGCCGGCCCGACGGGCGCCCTCAAGGGCCGGGTCACGGATGAGAAGGGGGCCCCGCTGGCCGGGGCTTATCTCTATGTGACCTCCCCCGCCGCCCTGGGGATCGCCAATTACATGACCTCCAAGTCCGGCCGTTACGGCGTCGGCGGCCTGGTTCCCGGGGCCTACAGGGTCGTCGCCGAGATGCCGGGGTTCAAGACGACCGCGATCGACGGCGTCGTCGTCTCCGCCGGCGCGACCCGCACCGTGAACTTCCGGCTCGAGCCGGCCGCGACCGAGGAGGAGTCCGTGACCGCGCGTCCCGGCCCGGCCCTCGACCGGGACTCGGCCCGCTACGCGATCGTGTTCGACCGCGACCTCATCGACCGCCTGCCTCTTCGGCGCGACCTCACGGCCCTCCTGGGACTCGTTCCCGGCCTGGTCTTCGAGAACGACGACCCGGACGGCCGGATGTCCCTCCACGGCGCCCCCCTCACCGCCGCCGTGCTCGTCCAGGACGGCATCGTCGTCACCCACCCCACAGACGGCCGGATCATGGACCGGATCAACCTCGATCTCATCGACGAGGTCGTGATCGAGCCGGCGGGCGCGACCGCCGAGACCGGGCCGGCCCAGGGGGCGTACGTCAACGTCATCCACCGGCCGGGCTCGGCCGCCCCGCGCGGCAGCGTCTCGTACAGCGCGTCCGGCCGGGGCCTGATCGATACGCTCTGGACGGAGGCCGAGCTGGCCGAGATGCCCGACGCCGTCCCGACGTCCCTCCGGCGGGAGCACGACCTGTCGCTCACCCTCAGCGGCCCCGTTCTCGAGGAGATGGCCTGGATGTTCGCCAATCTCCGCTATAAGGGCCTCGGGCGCCGGGCGCCGTTCAACTATTGGACCGACCCCCTCGGCGTCCGCCACTTCGTCTACGAATACACCCAGCGGGACGTCTCCGGCGCCTTCAAGCTGTCGATGAACGTCCTCGACAAGCTCAAGGGCATCATCGAGTTCGGCTTCACCGGCCTGCGCGAGCCGGTCTACGAGTCGGACATCGGCCGGCTCCGGCCCGAGGCCTCGACCCGCAACCTCGATCGGGAGTCCGCGTTCCTGGCCCGGATCGGCGGCACCTATGTCCTCAGCCAGGACATGCGGTTCGATCTCAACATCGGCATCGCGAATTACAAACAGCCCCTCCTCCTCAACGCCGCGGCCGTCGCCAAGCCGCAATACTTCGACGTCGTCACCGGCCGGAGCTGGGGCAGCGGCTCGGTGAACGACCGCGAGAAGGCCAACCGGATGCGAGGGGCGGCCGCCCTGACCCGCCTCGTCGACGGCCTCCTGGGCTCGTTCCACGAGCTTGTCCTGGGCGGCGAATACGAGACGACGTCCACCGCCTCATCCTCCTGGAAGGCGGACAACCTCATCTACAATTATGCCGACGGCAGTCCGTACACGTTCGGGATGACCGCCTCCCCCGTCTCGGAGGATCCGGTCGGGTGGGGCCTTATCGGGTTCTACATCGCCCCCGGCGGCCAGGGCGGCATGTCGCTCAGGCGCGATCTCCGGCGGATCGGGCTTTTCCTCCAGGACACGGTCAAGATCGGGGGCCGGCTCTCGCTCTCCGCCGGGCTCCGGTTCGACCGCTCCGAGGCGCGGTTCGGGCCGTTCTCCAAGTCCTCGAGCGGCAACTCCGTGAGCCTGGTCGTGGGCAACTCCCTCATCGCTCCCATCCTGGGCTACAACCTCTTCAGCTCGGTCTCTCTGGCCGGCTGGGACAAGGCCATCGTTTGGAACTCGCTCTCGCCCCGGGCCGGACTGAGCTTCGATCTCCTGGGCCGAGGCCGGACCCTGCTCAAGGCCTCCTGGGCGCGTCTGCCGGAGCATCTCGGGCTCGGCTATTCCCAGGACCTGGCCCAGATCGACCCCCTGGCCTCCCACGACTTCATCTGGTACGACGAGGACATGAACGGCGCCGTCAACAGCGGCGACACGTTCGGCCTCCTGTCCTACGATTTCCGCGTCTACAAGAGCGAGTTCTTCCGCCAGGCCGTCGACCCCGATCTCAGCGCGCCGGTCGTCGAGGAATGGACGGCGGGGGTGGAGCAGGCCGTCGGCCGCGATCTCACTCTCTCGGCCCGCTACATCGACCGCAACCACACCGGCGTCATCGGCCACATCGTCTACGATCCCTCGACGGAGACCTCCTGGTGGCGGGTCGAGGATTCGCCGGAGGGCTGGTGGGTCCCCTTCTCGACCGTCGTCCCGGGAACGGACGGCTACGCCGACGTCCCGCTCGATCTCTATTTCCCCTCGACGACGGCCCCGGCCTTCTTCGAGCGCATCGAGAACGTGCCCGAGCTGACGGCGAGATACAAGAGCCTGGAGCTCGCCTTCCACAAGAAGATGTCCCGCAACTGGCAGGCCTTCGGGTCCCTGACCTGGAACCGGGCCACGGGCACGACGACCGCGGCCTCGCGCTGGAGCGCCGGGAACGCCCCCGTCCTCCTGACGCCGAACGGGTTCACGAACATCGCGGCGACCGACCGCCTCCTCCTGGACCGGCCGTTCGTCGCCCGTTTCGCCGGCACCTACCGCTTCCCCTGGGACGTCTTCGCCAGCGTCCTCTTCAGGGCCCAGAGCGGCTCGCCCTGGGCCAGGACCGTCACGGTCATGCCGCCGGCCGATTGGGCGGCCGTCCACGGCGCGGTCAGGGTCCCCATCACGGTCTATCTGGAGAGCCCGGGCTCGCGGCGGCACGATTGGTGGAAGACGCTCGACTTCCGGCTGGAGAAGGAGTTTCCCGGGGACGGCCGCGGCCTCTTCGCCGTCTCGGTCGACGTCTACAATCTGCTCGGGGACAAGTACAGGACGCTCGATCTCAACGACGGCGGAACGTGGGCGCCGGACGGCGAGGGCGGCCGCACCGGCACGCGGACCCTCAGCGGCACCTACGGGACCTTCACGCCGCACTGGGGAACGCGGGTCGTCCGGCTGAACCTCAGCCTAAAATTCTAGCTCGAACCCCACCGCTTTTTTCAGCTCCTCGCCCCCGGTCGCGCTCTTGACCGAGACGTCCAGGCGGATCTTCTGGCCGCGCAGGCGATCGACGTCCTTGTCGAGGACGAGGGGGAATTCCATGCGGAAGCGCTTCTGCCGGTTCACGGTCAGGTCCTTCTCCTCGAGGACGAGGGGAAAGGTCCCCTGGGCCTCCCAGAGCGTCGTCCCGGACCGGTCGGACATCTCGAGCCGCACCTCGAACTCCGTCTCGAGGCGCCCGTCCTTGAAGCTGAGCCAGATCGTGTCGTAAGGGATGTCGACGAACACCCGGGCCTCGTAGACGCCCTCCTCGGCCCGGACCCTCTGTACGCCGACCTCGTAGTCGAAGAGCCTGTTCTCCTGGATGATGGTCTTCTGGAAGCGGCCCTGGGCGATGTTGAGCTCCTGGAGGTGCTCCAGGTTGATGGCCCTCATGACGAAATCGCCCGAGCAGTGCTCGTCGATGAACACGACGGGGAAGGCGCCGTAATACCAGATCTCCCGGCAGAAGCCCGCGGCGTCCATGGGGTAGGTCTGCCGCTCCGAGGGCGGGCCGAACAGGATAAAGATCCGGCCCCGGTCGGTCTGCCAGCCGGGGCGCCCTTCGCCGTGGAACAAGGCCCCGGCCTTGGCCACCCGGCCCTCGTACTCGACCCTGAACTCGTTCCCGGCGGTGTCCGGATCGGGATCGCGCCTCTTCCAAAACTCCTCGACGAAGGCGTCGCGCCCGCTCTCCGGGAGCGCGAGAAAGATCTTGCGCTCGTCCTTGGTGATGATGTACCCGACCTTGTTGAGGAAGTCCCGGTGGGCCGGGGCGAGCTTCCGGACGGCGCTGAAGCTCCGGCAGGCCGTGAACGAGACCAGGACGGCGGCCAGGACAAGCGCGCCCGCCGCGACCGGGGCCAAGGGGGAGAGCTTCCCAGGATGAACGGTCCTCATGTTTTTGTGTCCTTTCGCCTTCTAAGGTAGTCCTCGGAGGGCGAATTGGCAAGCGGGGCCCCGGTGGGCAGGGGATGGTGCGGAAGGGGGGACTCGAACCCCCATAGCCTTGCGGCCACAAGCTCCTGAGGCTTGCGCGTCTGCCAATTCCGCCACTTCCGCGCTCAGGGAGCCCTCATTATAGCGATTTTTCGGCCGGGCGCAACTCCCCGGGCTCATGACTGCGGCTCATGACCGGTCCGGGCTGAGCTCGGCTTGACAAACGGGGAGGCCGGGCCTATTGTGGAGATGTTGATGATCCCGGTCAGCGCACAATTGCCGATGCGTCAGCGGCTCCCCTTTATTCCGATCAAGCCTGGATTATTCACGAGTCGAGGCGGCTGCAGATGCGAGGCGTCAAAGGGTGAAGCTGTACTCGGAGTACTGCGAACCCTTTGCAACGAAGCAGATGCGGCCGGATCGGCTTGCCCGAAGGGTAAAAACGCCGGTCTTGGGTTTT
>JAXDAV010000053.1:0-5922 GCA_034679465.1 Candidatus Aminicenantota bacterium
CGGACCTGCCGCCGCCGCGCCGCCCCGTGGGCCTCCGCCGCTCCAGGTCCTGGCCGGCCAGCCGCTCCAGGCTCATGTCCCGGGCGAACATGTCGCTTGTCACCGGGAGCTCGGGGATCTTCTGGCCGATGAACTTCTCGATGGCTTCGAGCTGGTCGGCCGTCTTCTCGCTGGCCAGGGTGATGGCCAGGCCCGTCGCCCCGGCCCGGGCGGTCCGTCCGATCCGATGGACGTAATTCTCGATGTCCTGGGGGATGTCGTAATTGACGACCATCTCGAGGTCGTCGATGTGCAATCCCCTCGAGGCCACATCGGTGGCCACGAGGATAGGGAAGGACCCGGCCATGAAGCCCTCGATGATCTCGAGCCGTTCGCTCTGTGGCAGGTCGCCGTTGAGGAACTTGGCCTTGTAGCCGTTGGCCTGGAGCTGTTTCGACACGAGGAAGGCCGTGTGCTTCATATTGGTGAAGATGAGGACGTTCTTCGGCGCCCGCTTCTGGAGGATCCCCAACAGGAGGTTGAGCTTGATGTGACTGCCGACCCGATAGAGCTCCTGCGAGATCGTGTCGACGGTCATCTGCTCGGGCGTGACCTCGATGAAGGCCGGGTCGTTGAGGTAGGCCGCGGCCACCCGCTGCGAGAGCTTGTTGAGCGTCGCGCTGAAGAGCATGCTCTGCCGGCGCGTGCGATCGGGCATCTGGCGGACGATGTCCCGCAGGTCGGGCAGGAAGCCCATGTCGAAGAGCCGGTCGGCCTCGTCGATAACGAGGAAGCCGCACTCCTTGAAGTCGAGGCGCTTCTTTTCGGCCAGGTCGAGCAGCCGCCCGGGCGTTCCGATGATGATGTCCGGGCCGGCCTTGATCTGAGCCAGCTGGACGGCGTAGCCGACGCCGCCGTAGAAACAGCCGATGTGCAGGCCGAGGGGCCGGTTGAGGAGCAGGGCCTCGCCCTCGATCTGGACGGCCAGCTCGCGGGTCGGGACGATGATGAGCGCCTTCCGCCGCGACGATTTGGGGTGCTTGAGCAGGTGGGCGAAGAGCGTGATCAGGAAGGCGGCCGTCTTGCCCGTTCCCGTCTGGGACTGGACGGCCACGTCCTGGCCTTTGAGCGACCGGCCCAGGGTCTTCTCCTGGACGGGGGTCAGCTCGGTGTAGCCTCTGTCCGCGATGGCCCGCTGGAGCCTGGGATCGAGGTCGAGTTCCGTGAAGAGCATGTCGAATCCTTTTCGGACCGGGGGTCGGCGCCCAGCGCCGGGGCGAGCCCCTCAGGGAGGAGGGCTCTCGGGCGGGGAGGGACGGTCGCGACGTCTCTGTCCTGTAGTCTGATCAGAAAGTCATTTTACCACAAGGGGCCCGTCCCTCTCAAGAATTCCGCCTTGACAAGGCCCCCCCCATGCCTTATGTTCTCACCCTGCCATGAGCGGCAAGAGCATCAGGGCCCTGGTCAAGAGCTGGGAAACCGTCAGGTTCGAGCTCCTGAAGACCCGTATCTCCAGCCTGCGCCTGAGGATCGAGGGCTCGCCCCTCGAGCGCCACGTCGCCCGCCTGCGCCGGGAGATGGAGGCGAAGAGGTTCCGCTTCAAGCCCGAGATCTACCTGACCGACATCTGGGGCTGTCCGGACCGGACCCCGGTCATCGGCGTCCCCTTCTATCTGGCCGACCCGCGCCTCACCCGTCTCGAGGAAGAGCAGGTCGGCGATATCGAGGACGCCCGGACGATCATGATGCTCCTCCGCCACGAGGCCGGGCACGCCGTGAACTATGCCTACCGCCTCTGGCGCCGGCCCAGCTGGGGGGAGATCTTCGGCCCGTTCACCAAGCCCTACCGCGACGCCTTCCGGCCGGACCGGACCAGCCGCCACTACGTCCGCCACATCTCCGCCTACCCCTACGGCCGCACCTACGCCCAAAAGCACCCGGACGAGGACTTCGCCGAGACCTTCGCCGTCTGGCTGACGCCTCGCTCCAACTGGCGCGAGCGCTACCGGAACTGGCCGGTCATCCGCAAGCTTCTCTATGTCGACCGGCTGATGAAGGACATCCGCGGGTCCGTGCCGGACAGCCGGCGGGGCCGGTGCCTCCTCCCGGCCGACCGCATGAACCTGACCCTGGCCGAGCACTATGGGAAGAAGGCCGAGCGGTTCCGCCGCGACGCCCGCGGCTATGTGGACGACAGCCTGCACGACGCCTTCCCCGCGTCCCGGGGCCAGGTCCTCCGGCCGGCCGCGGCGCTGTTCAAGCGGTATCACGACCGTC
The DNA here is from genome assembly GCA_034679465.1 of Candidatus Aminicenantota bacterium. Lineage (GTDB taxonomy): Bacteria > Acidobacteriota > Aminicenantia > Aminicenantales > Saccharicenantaceae > RBG-16-66-30. The sequence continues at coordinate 2,257 of JAXDAV010000053.1, forward strand.
TGGTCGAGCGGGTGGTCCACTGGTCCGTGCTGACCCCGGCCGAGGCCGGCGCCCTCGTCCACAAGCTCGAGGCCAGGGCCTCGGCCCTCGGACTGAGCTACCGGCCCGGCGCGGAAGGGGAGAGGCTGATGGACGTCATGTCGCTCGTCATCGCCCTGGCCCTCGATTACGCCTACACCGGCCGGCTGACCGGCTGAGCCGACCCGTCTCCCTCAGCGTCCCCGCGCCCTGGCCGTCCCCGGCGGGCTGAAGATCGGCAGGCGCTTGTCGTAGGGCGGCCCCTCGAAGGCGGCCTTGACGATGGCCTGCAGGAGCTGAGGGTACGAGAGCCCGGCCTGCTCCGCCGACCGGGCCAATCCCATTCCGCTGTCGAGGCACGGATTGCAGTTGACCTCGAGGATGACGGGCTCGCCGTTCCCGTCGAGCCGGATGTCGACGCGCCCGTAGCCCCAGCCGCCGACGACGCGGAAGGCCCGGACCGCGGTCCGGGCGATGAGCGCGGCCATGGACGGATCGACCCGGGCGGGGCAGATGATGCCGGTCCGCTGGTATTCGACCGACGTCTCCACCCACTTGGCCGCGTAGGACATGATGGGCGGGATCTTGCGCGGCAGACGCGAGTAGTCGACCTCGGCGAGCGGCAGGACCTGGACTTTGCGCCCGCCGAGGAGCCCGACGTTGAACTCCCGGCCCTTGAGGAAATGCTGGACGAGCGCCGGCTGTTTGTAGGTCCGCAGGATCTCCCGGGCCTTCTCCCGCAAGGCCGCCTTGGTCTCGACGACGGAGTCCCGGTCGAGCCCGATGCCGGCGTGCTCCTGGGCGGCGTGGACGATGAGGGGGAAGGTCCACTTGCGGCCGTCAAGGTCCCCCAGCCTCTCGATGACGGCGGTCGACGGCGGGATGGGCAGACCGGCGCCCTTGAGCAGGCTCAGGGACATGTACTTGTCGCGGCTCAGCCCCAGGCCGAGGGCGGGGGACCCGGTCATCGGGTAGCCGAGCATGCGGATGAAGGCCGCGACGCGCATTTCGTAGAGGGCGCCGTGGACGACGTCGTCGTACTGGTTGAAGACGACGTCCGGACGGAGCCGGTCGAGCTTGCGCTGGAGGACGGACAGGTCGCCGGCGAGCGGCATGACGACGACCTCGTGGCGGAGGCGGCGAAGGCCGCGGGCGATGCCGCGGATCATCTGGCGGAGATAGTGGAGGCCCCCGGTGTCGGCCTTCTCGTCGGGCTGGGAATCGGTGAAGGCGTTGTAGATGAGCGCGACACGGAGCTTCTTCATGCGCCTTGCGGAAACCCTCCGGGCATATTCTAGTTTATTCGGGAAGGCCCCCGCAAGCCCGCGCGGCAGACCGCGCGGCCGATCGGCGGGGCGATTGCGGGGAGCCGGCGCGGGCGCTTCGCTCAGGCCAGCGACGTCCCGGCTCCGGGCCTGGCATAGCCATGCCGGACGATTTCCGCGACCGCGCCGATCGCCGTCCGGACGTGGCCTTCGGTGTTGAAGGGCCCGATGCCGAATCGCACGGCGCCCTTGATCTTGTCCGTTCCGAGCTGCTGGTGAACGAGGGGGGCGCAGTGGAGCCCCGTCCGGCAGGCGATGTCATATTCAACGTCCAGGAGCGTGCCCGTATCGGACGCTTCCAGGCCTTCGACGTTGAAGGCCAGGACCGGGAGGTGCCCGGCCAGGTCGTCCTGGCAGTAGAGCGTCACGCCGTCGATGTCGCGGAGGCCGTCCCGGAGGATCGTTGTCAGGGCCATCTCCTGGCCATGAATGGCGGCGAGCCCCCGTTCCTGGATCCATCTGACGCCGGCGATCAGGCCGGCCGCTCCCAGGATATTGGGCGTGCCGTATTCGAGATGATAAGGATAGTCTTCGGGGTGGAAGCGCTCGGCGGAACGGACCCCCGTGCCTCCGGCCCGGGTCTGGCGGATCCGGATATTCTCCCCGACATAGAGCCCGCCTATGCCGGTCGGCCCCAGCAGGGACTTGTGCCCGGTGAAAGCGAGAACGTCGATCAGATCGGACTGGACATCGATCGGGATATGGCCGGCCGTCTGGGAGGCGTCGACGGCGAAGGGGATGCCGCGCTCCCGGCAGCGCCGCCCGATCTCTCGGACGGGCTGGATGGTGCCGATGACGTTCGAGCCATGATTGACGATGACCAGCCGGGTCGTTTCCCTGAATAGACCCGCGATCCTCTCCGGGTCGACGAACCCGTCCGCTTCGAAGGGGACGTAGTCGACGGCGACGTCCCGGGCCTGGGAGAGGTGGAACAACGGCCGGAGCACGGAATTGTGCTCGAGCGTCGTGGTGATGGCGTGGTCTCCCGGCTGGAGCAGGCCGAAGATGATGAGGTTGAGGGCGTCCGTCGCGTTGTAGCAGAAGCAGAGGCGGCTCGGATCGCGGCCGTTGAAGAAGCCGGCGAGGAGCTTGCGAGTCTGGTCGAGGAGCTCCCCGGCCTCCATGCACAGGTCGTAGCCCGAACGTCCGGGATTGACGCCCGCCCGCCTGTAGAATTGGTCCATGAAGGCGTAGACGGACTCCGGCTTGGGGAAGGACGTGGCGCTGTTGTCAAGGAAGATCATGGCTGGCGGGCCCTTCAGGCGGTCTTGGGGGCCTCACAGCCCGACGGGGAGAGCGAACAGCCCGGCGCGGGGGCGGTCTCGTCGGCCCCCGTCAGCGTGCCGTCGCAGTACCTGGCCACGACGGACTCCAGGCTCCCCTGAACGCCGGACAGGACGGGGATCTCACGCCACCCGAGGACGGCGCGGGCGTTGGCCCCGATGTTCCCGACGACCAGGCAAACGACCGCGTTCCGCTCCAGGAAATCGGCCCAGCTTCTGTGCGACCATCCGGGGTTGGGCACGACGAACGTGCGGCGGATCCGGCCGTCCTCGGCCTCGACGATGGTGCACTCGGGGGTACAGCCGAAGCACGACGAAACGAAACCCTGGTCCGTGGCGATCGCGATTCTCATGGCATGTCCTTTCATCTCACCTGAGCGGGGACTTCTTGCCGCCGGGGCGGCAATCTGGGCACAGGCCGAGGAACTCGATGTTGTGTTCGCGGATGAGGAAGCCGTACTTCCGGGCCAGGATGTCCTCGGTCTTCCGGACGAGATCGAGCTCCTCTTTCTCGAAATCCCGGTAGTTCAGGATCTTGCCGCAGCCCGAGCAGATCAAGTGATGGTGATGATCGGCTTCGCGGCCCCTCTTGTATTCGAACCGCACCTGCCCGTCTCCGGTATGGATTCTCCGCACTAGGCCGGCCCGGTCGAGGAGATCGAGGGTCCTGTAGACCGTCGTGAGCCCGATGGCCGGATTGGCCGGATTGAGCGTGGCATAGATTTCCTTGGCGCTCAGATGCTGCTGGGATTGAATGAGGAGATTGAAGATCTCCTCGCGGGGGACCGTCCAGCGCCTGCAGTGGTCCCCGACCTGGCGCCGCGGGGAAACCGGCTTGTCTTGTTTCATTCTTCTTTAACTTTAAAGATAATGAATATCATTATCATTATATAGCGGCAGAACAGTCTGTCAAGCCGGGGGGAGCTCGCAGGGGGGCGGGGGGAGGGGCTCAAGAGAGGGGGCGGCCGCTGCGGGCCGCCCCCTCCCCTCGAGAGCTTTACCGTCGGCCTAACCGTAGAAGGGCCGGCAGGCGGGCGGGC
>JAXDAV010000054.1:0-18988 GCA_034679465.1 Candidatus Aminicenantota bacterium
CCAAAGCAAGGACTTGGTCGCCACTACAAGCCCTTTTCGCCGCATATCCACATGGCTCCGCCTGAAGATGCCGAGAAATGAGCCCAAAAAAGACTCGATCCCTTCCCTAACTGGCGAAGTTGGGCTAGAGGCATATCCCGAGCAAAGCCGGAGAGAGGAGCGTCCGGGAATCTGGAGAAGAACCTTATCTTTTAGGGAGGAATCTGCGATAATAGGCGATTCCATGAAGAACATCAGGAACTTCTCCATCATCGCCCACGTCGACCACGGCAAGTCGACCCTGGCCGACCGGTTCATCGAGCTGACGGGGGCCCTCTCCGCCCGGGAGCTCAAGGAGCAGGTCCTGGACACGATGGAGCTCGAGAGGGAGCGCGGCATCACCATCAAGGCCCAGACGGTCCGCCTGACCTACAAGAGCCGGTCGGGGGAAGACTATGTCTTCGACCTCATCGATACCCCCGGTCACGTCGATTTTTCGTACGAGGTCTCGCGGAGCCTGACGGCCTGCGACGGGGCCCTCCTCGTCATCGACGCCTCCCAGGGGGTCGAGGCCCAGACCCTGGCCAACACCTACCTGGCGATCCACAACGACCTCGTCCTCGTCCCGGTCATCAACAAGATCGACCTGCCCCAGATCCAGATCGAAGATTCGCTGGAGCAGATGGAGCACGTCCTGGGCCTGCCCCGGAGCGAGGCCCTTCTCGTCAGCGCCAAGACCGGCCAGGGCCTGCCGGAGCTCTTCGAAGCGGTGGTCGAGCGCATCCCCCCGCCGACAGGGGACCCCGGCGCGCCCCTAAAGGCCCTGCTCTTCGATTCCTGGTTCGATACCTACCGGGGCGTCATCGTGCTCGTCCGCGTCGTCGACGGCGAGATCAGGACCGGCGACCGGATCATCCTCATGGCCTCGGGCGCCGAATACGAGGCCGAGGAGGTCGGCTACCTCACGCCCAAGCCGGTCAAGTCGGGCGTCCTGAAGACGGGCGAGGTCGGCTATCTCATCGCCGGCATCAAGAAGCTCAGCGACGCCCGGGTCGGCGACACGGTCACCCACAGGAACAGGCCCGCGGAGAAGCCGTTCCCCGGGTTCAAGGAAGCGAAGCCCATGGTCTTCTGCGGCATCTTCCCGGCCGGCGAGAGCAACATCGAGGACCTTCGCGACGCCATGGAGAAACTGCGCCTGAACGACGCCTCGTTCCAGTACGAGCCGGAGAATTCGCCGGCGCTCGGCCTGGGGTTCCGGGCCGGGTTCCTGGGGCTTCTGCACCGGGAGATCGTCCAGGAGCGCCTCGAGCGCGACTACGGCCTGACGCTGATCACCACGGCCCCGAGCGTCGGCTACCGGGTGACGGACCGGAAAGGGGAGACGACCGAGATCCACAACCCCTCCGAGATGCCCGAGCCGACCGAGGTGGCGACGATCGAAGAGCCGGTCATCGAGGCCGTCATCCTGACCCCCGACCGCTACCTCGGCGGCCTGTTCAAGCTGCTCGAGGAGCGCCGCGGCGTCCAGAAGAAGATGGAGTACATCGGGCCGGGCCGCGTGCTCTTGACCTACGCCCTGCCGCTGAACGAGGTCGTCTTCGACTTCTACAACCAGCTCAAACAGCTGTCCCAGGGCTACGCCTCGCTCGACTACGAGTTCGCCGGCTACCGCGAGGGGCCGCTGGTCAAGCTCGACATCCTCATCAACGGCGAGCCCGTCGACGCGCTGTCGCTCATCGTCCACGAGGACAAGGCCGTCCCGATCGGCCGCGGCCTGGTCGAGCGCATGCGCAAGGTCATCCCGCGCCAGCAGTACGAGGTCGCCCTCCAGGCCGCGATCGGCAAGCGCATCATCGCCCGGGAGACGGTCAAGCCCTTCCGCAAGGACGTCCTGGCCAAGCTCTACGGCGGCGACTACACGCGCAAGATGAAGGTCCTGGAGAAGCAGAAGGCCGGGAAGAAGCGGATGCGGCGCGTCGGCAAGGTCGATATCCCCCAGGAGGCCTTCCTGGCCATCCTCGAAGTCAAATAGGCCGGGCTCCGAGAACGGCGGGCCGGGGAATGTCGTATAATGGAATACCGGTTTGTGGGGACCCCATGGCCAAGAAAGACATCGAAGCGGCCCTTGCCCGGGGCGTCGAAATTCTCGAGACGTTCCTGCCGCTGAAATCCTGGCTGATCTTCCCCGTCCTCTATTCGGCCTGCGTCTGGGCCGTCCGGCGCGTCTTCGATTACCGCGAGAGGATCCTGGCCTGGCAGGTCTGGCTCGATCCCGATTTCGTCCGGACCAAGCCGGACGCGTTCGTCCTCGCCTTCTTCGGCGGCAATGAGGCCCTCGGCCGCGAGTACGCGGACGAGATCGCCCGGGAGGACCTGCGCGTCCTCCGGGCCGCGTTCCCCGCGCTCTATCCCGTCTTCGGCCTCGAGGACGCCTTCCTCAAGGCCCTCTTCAAGGCCGAGATCGACGCCGCGGACTACCGGGCCATCGTGGTCGAGTTCGCCTCCCGGACGGCCAAGGCCAGGGACGACATCCGGCCCGCCGCGGCCGATCCCGAATTCTGGAAGGCCCTCTTTTTCGTCACCGCCGAGGCCGCCGCGCTCGGCCTCCATCTGCTCAAGGACGAAGAGGTCCAGGACCTGATCGTCGGCCTGATCAAGGGGCCGGTCACGCTCGGACCGACGGTCCCTCCCGAAGCATGACCGCCAGGCGCCTCGGAGTCCCCGCCCTCGTCCTGGCCGTCGCGCTGTCGGCCGCCTGTCTGACCCATCTCGGCCGGGCCAAGCGGCATTACGCCGAGGGCCAGGACCAGGCCCGCGCCTTCCAAACGGGGCGGGCGGTCGCCCATTGGAAGACGGCCGTCGCGGAGGCCGCCAAGAGCTGTCGCCGGAGGCCGTCGGCCCAGGCCTTCACCGTCAAGGGCCTGGCCGAAGCGAACTTGGGCCTCTGGCGCGAGGCCGAAGCGTCCTTCCTCAAGGCCTTCAGCCTCGGCTTCGGCCAGGGGGAGGCTTGGGCCTCGGACTCGGCCCTGGCCGGCCTGGCGGCCTCCTTTGAAGAGCTGGGCCTCGAGGCCGCGGCCCTCCGCCTCTACGGTCAGCTCGCCGACAAGTCCAAATTCAAGCCCGCGATCATGGTCGCGGCGGAAAGGCGGACGGACCTCATTCTGGCCCGGTCGGCCGGGCTCGAAACGAAGGAGCGGGAAAGGGCCCTCGCCGCGCTCCTCAAGACGCTCGACCGGCTCGTCGACCGCGATTTCGCCTGCGGCCTTTACCACTATCTCCACGCCCAGGTCGACGGCCACCTCGGCGACCTGCGCCGCTCGTACGAAGAAGCGGTCATGGCCCGCGAGCTCGGTCTGCCGTCGGAGAAGATGGGGCGTGACAACGACAATCAGCTCGTTTATTGTTATAGCCGGCTGGCCGAGGCCCTGCCCGAGGAGGAGCGGGCCGCTTTCGTTTCGGCCCACGCGGCCTGGACGAGGAAATGGGGCTGGCGCGACGACCGGACGCCGGCCTGGAAGAAGGAGTGACCATGCTGCCGACGATCGCCTGGCGGGGCCGTTCCGTCGTCATGATCGACCAGCGCAAGCTGCCCGCCCTCGAGACCTACGTCCGCTGCCGCACCTACATCCAGGTGGCCCAGGCCATCGAGAAGATGGTCGTCCGCGGCGCGCCCGCGATCGGCATCGCCGCGGCCTACGGCCTGGTCCTGGGCGTGCTGGCCATCGGGGCGGAAACGGGGCGCTCCATCGACCGGGATTTCGAGAAGATCGCCAGGCGCCTCGAGCGGACCCGGCCGACGGCCCGGAACCTCTTCTGGGCCCTGGAGCGGATGCGGGCGGCCTACGAGCGGAGCCGGGATCAGGGCCTGCGGGCGATCCGGACGGCCCTGCTCGAGGAGGCCAAGGCCATCGAGCTCGAGGACGTCGAGACGAACCACGCCATCGGCCTCCACGGGCAGGCGCTCCTCCGCGACGGCATGACCGTGCTGACCCACTGCAACGCCGGGGCGCTGGCCACGGCCGGATACGGCACGGCCCTGGGCATCGTCCGCGCGGCCGTGGCCAAGGGCAAGCGCATCCGCGTCTTCGCCGACGAGACCCGGCCGTTCCTCCAGGGCGCGCGGCTGACCGTCTGGGAGCTCGACCGCGACGGCATTCCCGTCGTCCTCATCACCGACGGCATGGCCGGCTGGTTCATGCGCCGGGGCGAGGTCCAGGCGGTGGTGGTCGGGGCCGACCGCATCGCCCGCAACGGCGACACGGCCAACAAGATCGGGACCTATTCGCTGGCCGTTCTGGCCAAGGAGAACGGGGTCCCGTTTTACGTCGCGGCCCCGCTGAGCACGGTCGACCTGGCCCTTCCGGACGGGGCCGGCATCCCCATCGAGGAACGGAATCCCGACGAGGTCCGCCAGATCGGCGGGCGGCTCGTCACTGTCCCCTGCGCGGACGTCCGCAACCCGGCCTTCGATGTCACCCCGGCGGCGTACATCACGGCCATCGTCACCGAGCGCGGCATCTGCCGCCCGCCCTACGAGGAGGGCCTGACTCGGATAGACGTCATGAAGGGGGAGACATGATCCAGAAAGCTCGGCCGATGCCGGTCGTCGTCGTTGCGGTCGTCTTGCTCGTTTTCGCTTCGGTCTCTTGCTCGAAGAGGAGTCCCGACCCGGGCTGGAAGGCCGAGGTCGAGGTCGTCGACGGCGTCAAGACGATCCGGAACCCGGAAACGCCGTGCCACGGGACCTTTGCCTTCGATCTGGCCGAGGACCTGGTTATCGGCCAGGAGAAGGACGAGGCCTATTTCTTCCCGCAAAGCGCCTACGTCAACGTCGACGGCCAAGGCCGGCTCTATGTCTGCGACATCGGCAACGCTCGCGTCCAGGTCTACGGCAACGACGGGGCCTATATCAGGACGCTCGGCCGGCAGGGCCAGGGACCGGGGGAGTATGCCCTGCCCTCCAATGTTCTGCTGGCCGGCACCGGAGATATCTACATCGATTCGGGCATCTCTTTCGTCGTCTTCGGCCCCGACGGGACATTCAAAAAGAACGTCACGCTCATGACGTTCCTCATAACCAAGAGCCTGGGGCCGGGAGGCACGATCATCGGCGGGCCCCAGCCCAACTACCGGGAGGACGGCGGGCCGAAACACAAGCTTGTCCAGCTCAGCCCGGACGGCGAGATGCTGCGGACCCTGGCCGAATTCCGCGCCTATGGCGCGAGTCCCGGAACGATGCTCTTCCATTGGTATTCGGGTCGCCTGCCCTACGCTCCGAGGTCCGAAGAATCTCTGTTCTACGGCTATTCCCTCGACTACAGGATCCATGTCGTCGACGGGGAGGGCCGGGAGCTGTTCGCGTTTTCCAAAGCCGAGAAGAGCCGGGCGATCACCGGAGAGGAGGCCGATCTGACGAGGGCAGAGGGGATCTGGGCCTGGTTCGGCCAGGGCGATCGAAAGACGGCGCCCTTGGACCTGCCGAATCACCGGCCCTACTTCTCGAGGTTCTCGAGCGACGATCTCGGCCGGCTCTATGTCGTCCGCTTCAAGCCGATCACCGAGAAGGCCGTGACCTCGAGCGACGTCGACGTCTTCTCCAAGGACGGCTTCTATCTTTACCGGATGACGTGGCCGTTCATCCCTCAGGTGATCAAGGGCGGCTTCCTCTATGAGGTCCGTCAGGACGAAGAGGCCGGCTTGACCAGGATCATCCGGCATCGGATAAGGAACTGGAGTGAATTCAAGTCGGAATGAGCCCCGATATCCGACCGTCGGCCGGCCGGGGCCATCCAGGAGAAGGGCCCGGCGGAGATGGATCGCGGGAGGCTCGGCCGTCGCCCTCGCCGCGCTCGGCCTTGCCGCCGGAAACGGGGGGCAGGACGCCGGGATCACCGGATTCGTCTCCAAGGACCGGATCGTCAAGATGGCGGCGGCGGCCGACGCGTCCATGGGCGCCTTCGTCCCGTCCCTCGCGGCGCTGGAATACTTCGTCGCCCTGGTCGATCCGGTCCATGTCCGGATGTTCGTCTGCGCCGCGCGTCCCGCCGATCTCAAGCTCGCCGCCTCCCTCGGGCAGGCCGTGGAGGCCGCCGCCAACCCCGCTCTGACGGTGGAGTTCATCGCCGTCGCCAGGGATCTGTCCGTGCCGAAGGGGCTGATCGCCGATAATCGCGTCACCGCGGCCCCCGAGATGATCGTCTACTGGATGGGCTCCGAGATCGGCCGCCTGCACCCCGCCCCCGGAGCGGTCGTCGAGGAGGACCTGGCCGCGTTCGTCCATCTCTCCCGGACCCGGATCGCCCAGGAGATGCTCCTGGACAACGACTTCTTCAAGCACACCTACCACCAGGACCTTCTGGACCTCGACTGCAAGCGCTGTCACGGCCCGGCGCGGGGCGGACGGCCGGCGCGGTCGAGCCGGAGCTAACCCCGCGTCTTTCCGAACAGGTCCCGGGCCTCGCGGGCCTTCTCCGCTCCCCAGGCCCGCAGGCCGTCCCCGTGGTAGTAGAGAACGGGGAGGACGACGAAGACGAGGATGGTCGAAGTCGTCAGCCCGCCGACCGTGCACAAGGCCAAAGACGACCAGATCTCCCGCTTGTTGGCATCCGCCCCGATGAGGAGGAGCGGCAGCATGCCGAAGATCGTCGTCGAGGTGGTCATGAAGATGGGCCGGACCCGGTCCTTGGTGCCCCGGACGACCGCCTCCAGGAGCCCCAGCCCCTGCCGGCGCTTCAGGTTGATGTGATCGACGAGAAGGATCGAGTTGCTGACGACGATCCCCGACAGCAGGATCACCCCGACGTAGGCCGTCGGGTCGAAGGGGGCCCCGGCCACGACGAAGGCGACGAAGACGCCGATGAGCGCGAGCGGAACGGCCAGCATGATGAAGAAAGGCAGGATGAAGGACTCGTAGAGCGCGGCCAGGATCATGAAGATGATGACCAGGGCCACGGCGATGGCGAAGTTGATCTGCTTCTGCTCCGCCTCGGTCACGTACCACCGTTCGTCGAGCGTCGCCGAGAAGCCCGGGGCGAGGTGCAGGGACTCGAAGACGGCCTTCCGGTAGCGCTCCTCGGCCTTGGAGGGACCGCGGAACTCCCACATGATCGTCTGCTGGAACTGCTGGTTCTCGCGGTCGATGGACCCGGGGATGGGCGTCTCGACGAAATCCCCGATCTCGCCCAGGCGGAGATACTGCCCGCCGCGGGTCATGATCAGCGCCTCGCGCAGACCCCGCAGGTCGAGGGTCGCCGTGTCGGGGTATTTGACCGAGACGACGATGTCCTTGCCCCCGGTCCGGACCCGGGCCGGCTGGCCGAACGTCCCCTGGATCATCGTCCGGAGGCTGGAGTAGAGGTAGTCCGGATCGACGTCGAAGCGCCGGAGCGCCCCCTTGTCGATCCGGAGGACGTCCTCGACGGTGTCACCCCTCCACCAGCCGAACCGGCTGGACACGGTCCGGACCTCCTTGATGCGCGGGTTGCGCCGCAGGGTCTTTTCGAGGTCCCCTGTTATTTCTTTTAATTTCTTGAGGTTGTAGCCGTAGAACTTGATCCGCGAGCTGTAGTAGGTCCCCGCGCCCATGCTCGAGGCGTAGTATTGCGGATCGAAGCCCTGGACGCTGACGTCGATCCCGGCGAACTGGGTGGCCAGCTGGATGAGCTCCTCCTTGAGGGCATAGGGCACGTACGATCTCTCGACCTCCGGCGGGAAGCCGATGACGGCCTCGGCCCTCTCCGGGAAGACGCGGACGTTCATCTCCTTGGCGTGGTCCCGGGCCATGACCTTGTCCTCGAAGGCCCGGATGGTCTCGTCGGTCCGGGCGATGTCGGTCCCCGGCGGCATGCCGACCCGGACGTAGAGATATTCCTTCGAATACCAGGGGACCCAGCGGCCGAGGGTGACCTCCGCCCGGAACCATTTGTAGGACCCGAAGAGAAGGGCGGCCACGATCAGCAGGACCTCGAGGGGATGGCGGATGAGGAAGGCCAGGCCCCGTTCGAAGCGGGGGCTCCGCCGCTCCTCCGCCGGGCCGGCCGACTTGCGCTTCTCGATGAGCTTGGGGCTGAGGGCCGGGATGAGCGAGAAGGAGACCAGGAGCGAGGCGGCCATGGCCGAGGCGATGACGATGGCCAGGGGCAGGTAGTACATCTTGAGCTTGCCCTGGAAGAAGGGGAAGCTGAAGAAAACGGCCATGACCGTCAGGGTCGAGGCCAGGACGGCGACGAAGACCTCCTTGGGGCCCTGGATGGACGCCTCGCGGGGCGAAAGGCCCTGTTCGCGGAGGCGGAGGATGTTCTCGAAGACGACGATGGAGTTGTCGACGAACATGCCGAAGCCCAGGGCCAGGGCGCCGAGGGTGAGCATGTTGAGCGAGATCTTGAAGGCGTAGATGAGGTTGAAGGTGATGACGATGGAGAAGGCGATCGACGACAGGATGAGGAGCGAGGGCTTGAACCGCCGCAGGACGACGTAGATCATGGCGAAGACGATGACCGTGATCAGCCCGGCCAGAACGTAGAAATCGTTGAGGTTCTTGCGGACCTCCTCGCTCTCGTCATCGACGCTCTTGAAGACGAGGCCGGGCGGGAGCTCCCCCTTGAGGCTCTCGAGCTTGGCCTTGACGGCCCGGGCGATGGGCAGGGTGTTCCCGCCGCGCTCCTTGAGGACGGCCAGGTTGACGGTCGGCTGGCCGTTGATGCGGTGGATCTGGCGGATGTCGGCGTAGGTCAGCTCGACCTTGGCCACGTCCCGGACCAGGATGGGGTTCGCGCCGGAGTGGGCGACGACCGTCCGGCCCAGCTCCTCGAGGCTGTCGATGCGGTCGGCGAACTTGAACAGGAACTCCTGATTGCCCCGCCGGACGCGGCCCGTGGGGTAGGCCCCGAGGCGGGCGGCGATGGCCGCGTTGACCGTGTAGGGATGGAGGCCGTAGGCTTCGATCCTGTCCTTGTCGAGAGTGACCCGGATCTCCGGCTCCGAGCCGCCGGCGACCTCGACGCCGGCGACGCCCCGGACCGAGCCCAGGCCGATCTCGAGCTTGTCCTTGACCAACTCCTGGAGCTCCTGGAGGCCGTAGCTCCCGGAGACGGTGTACTGCAGGAACGGCCGCTCCCGAAGGTCGTCCGGGACGTAGGGCTGAAGCAGGGGCCGGACCAGGGGCGGCAGGAGCGCCCGCGCCTTGGTCAGCTCCTCCCGCAGGGCCAGCTGGGCGAACTCCATGTCGGTCTTGGGATCGAACTCCAGGGTGATCCGGGACATCCCGATCTGCGAGGTCGAGGTCATCTTGGTGATGCCCTTGACCGTGGCGCAGGCCTCCTCGAGCGGCGCGGTCACATGGGTCTGGACGACCTCGGGCGGGACGCCGTGCCAGGCGGTGACGATGTCGACCTGGGGATAGTCTTCCTTCGGCATCAGCTCGATCGACGTGTTCAGGAAGGAATAGACGCCGGTGGCGAGCAGGGCCAGGAAGACCATGGCCGTGGCCACGGGCCGGTCGATGAAGAGCTTCATGTCTTCCGGGCCTCCACCCATTCGTAGATGACCGGGATGAGGATGAGGGTCAGGAAGGTCGAGAAGAGCAGGCCGCCGATGACGACGACGGCCAGGGGCTGCATGAGCTCGGCGCCCCGCTCCAGGGCCAGGGCCATGGGCACGAGTCCGACGAGGGTACTGCCCGTCGACATCAGGATGGGCCTCAGCCGGACGTGACTGCCCTCCTCGACGGCCTCGCGGAGCGGCAGGCCGCCGCGGCGGAGCTGGTTGGTGTAGTCGATCTTGACCGTGGCGTTGTCGACGACGATGCCGATGAGGACGACCATGCCGATGATCGAGATGACGTTGAAGGTGCCGCCCGTGACGAGCAGGGCCAGGATGGCCCCGGCCGCGCCCATGGGCAGGGTGAACATGACGATGAAGGGGTGGACGAGCGATTCGAACTGGGCGGCCATGATCATGTAGGTCAGGAGCGCGGCCAGGATCAGGGCCAGGGCGAGCGAGCGGAAGGACCGCGACATCTCCTCGCGCTCGCCGCTCCAGACGACGCGATAGTCGGTCGGGAGGCGGAGCGAGGCGATGGCCTTGTCGATGGCCGGAGTGACCTGGCTGATCTTCCGGCCCTTGAGGTTGGCCGTTACCAGGACCTCGCGCTCCTGGTTCTCGCGGCGGATCTCGCGGGGACCGCGGACGACCTCGTAGGATACGAGGTCGCGGAGGGGGACGGCCCGGCCCTCGAAGGGCAGGGTCTCGCCGAGGAGGGCCTCGATGTTCTCTCGCGAGGCGTCCTCGAGGCGGACCAGGATGTCGTACTTCTTCTCCATCTCCCGGAACTGCGAGGCGACCTGGCCGCGGACGGCGCTGACCAGGAAGCCGCCGATCAGCGCGGGCGAGAGCCCGGGGTACCTCTTCAGCGCCTCCTTGTCCACCGTCACCAGGAACTCCGGCTTGCCCTCGCCGATATTGGTGGCCACGTCGGCGACGCCGGGGATCTGGGCCAGGCGGTCGACGAGGTCGCCGGCGACCTCCTTGAGGCGGTCGAGCTCCCGGCCCTTGACCTGGAGCCCGATCTCGGCCGTCGACAGGGCCAGGAACTGGCTGACCGCCGACTGCCCGCGGAGGATGGTGTAGGCGATGTCCGGGAATTGGGCCAGGCGCTCGCGGGCCGCGTCGAGGACCGTCTCGAGCTGTTTGGGCTTCAGGACCTCGACGAACAGGCGGGTCGAGTTGACCGAGATGTCGGGGTCGGCGCTCTCCATGCCGCTGACGATGCCGATCTGGGAGAGAACGGTTTTGACCGAGTCGAGGGCGCGCAGGCGCCCTTCGAGCATGGCGGCCATCTCGGCCGTCTGCTCGAACGAGAAGTCCACCGGCATCTTCATGTCGAGCTCGAACGAGGTCGTCTCCATCTGGGGCATGAGCTCGCTGCGGACCAGGCCGCCGAGGGCGAAGGCGACGGCGAAGAAGACGAGCGTCCCGGCCATGATCCGGCCCTTGTGGTCGAGGCTCCAGCGGAGGAAGCGCTGGTAGCGGTCGATGAAGCGGCCGTAGACCTTGTTGAATCCTTTGAAGGACGCCTGGAGGACGGGGCGGAAGGGCAGGGAGACGATGTGGGCGACAAAGGCGAAGAGCTGGACGACGAGGCTCGCCAGCGCGTTGAGGACATAGCCGACGCCCTTGAAGAGGGCGTAGAGGGGCCGTTCCGCGACCGGGAACTTCCTGAGCCCCCAAGTCCAGCGCCAGCGCGCGACCCTGCCGATGCCGAAATCGAACTCGCGCGATTGGAGCGTGGCGATGAGGGTCAGGGAGACGAGGAGCGAGGCCAGCAGGGCGAAGGTGACCGTCAGGGCCGTGTCCTTGAACAGCTGGCCCGCGACGCCGTGGACGTAGATGACCGGGAGAAAGACGACGATCGTCGTCAAGGCCGTGGAGACGACGGCCGGGCCGACCTCCTTCGTCCCGATGTAGGCCGACTCCCGGAGGCCCTTCCCGAGGGTGCGGTGGCGGAAGATGTTCTCCGAGACGACGACCGCGCAGTCGTCGAGCATGCCCACCCCCAGGGCCAGGCCGCCGAGCGACATGATGTTGAGGGTGACGTCGCCGAAGAAGAGCAGGCTGAACGTCCCGATGATGGAAATGGGGATGACCGTGCCGATGATGAGCGGCGTCTTCCACTCCTGGAGGAAGAGGAGCAGGGTCAGGAAGGCCAGGAACGCGCCCTGGATGATCTCGTTCGAGACGGCGCCGATGGCGTCCTCGATCGTCTTGGCCTGCTCGTTGACGACGCTCAGGGAGATGCCGGGGTTCTCGGCCCGGATCTGGCCGAGGACCTCGCGGACGAGCCTGGTCACCTTGACCGTGTTGGACCCGGACTCCTTGCGGACGAGGAGGCCGATCGACTCGGCGCCGTCGAGGCGGGTCATGCCCTGGCGCTCGGCGATCCCGTCGCTGACCGTGGCCACGTCGCGAAGGCGGACCACCCCGCCTTCCTTGGTGACGAGGAGGCCGATCTCGCCGATCTCGCCGAGCGACTCGAACTCGCCGACGACGCGGAGGGCGTACTTGAACGTCCCTTTGCGGATGGTCCCGCCCTGGAGGTTGCGGTTGAAGGCGTCGACGCGGCGGGCGACGTCGTCGATGGTCAGCCCGTAGAGGGTCAGCTTCCGCGGGTCGGCTTCGACCTGGATCTGGCGCTCGACGCCGCCGGTGATCTCGGCCGAGCCGACGCCCTCGATCTGCTCGAGGCGCGGCTTGATGAGCTCCTCGGCCAGCTCCTTGAGCTCGAGGAGCGTCCGGTCGCCGGCCAGGGCCAGGGTCATGATCGGCCGGCTCTGGGGGTCGAGCGGAATGATGGTCGGGCTCTGGGCGTCCTCGGGGAAGCGGTCCTTGGCGTTGTCGAGCTGTTCCCGGGTGTGGAGCATGGTGAAGTCCATGTTCGTGCCCCAGTCGAACTCGAGGGTCAGGAGCGAGACGCCCTCCTTCGAGATCGACCCGACGCGGCGGAGGCCCGGGATACGGCTGACGGCCGACTCGAGAGGCGTGGTGATGAGGGTCTCGACCTCCTCGGGGGCGACGCCGGGATAGTTGGTGACGACGGACAGGCGGGGGTAGCTGATGTCGGGGAGGAGATCGACCGAGAGCTCCCCGAGCGAGACGACGCCGAGGAGGACGACGGCCAGGTAGAACATGTACATCGTCACCGGCCGGTCGACGGCGATGCGGGCCAGCTTCATATCGTCCTCCTCTTCCTTGCGCGTCCCTCAGGCGGCCCGTTAAAGGGCCACCCGGTATTTTCCGATGGTGAAAGCCCCGTCCTCCGTCTGTTCGACGACCCAGAGGGCCCCGCCGTCGAGGGCGCATCGGCCGGGCGAGACAAGGTTCTTCAAGGCGGCCTCGGGGAGCTTGAGCCAGAAACAATCCCGGTAAACGCCTTGGCCGTCGAAGACGTCGATGAGGACGCCCTTGGCCTTGTCCTTGGTCGATGTCACCGCCCAGATCTCGCCGTCCCGGGTGAGCAGGTTCTTGACGTCGTTCTCGAACTTGCGCTCGGGACGGCCGTAGAACTTGTTGTTGATGGTGATGCCGCTCTTTTTCTCGGCCTCGGTCAGAGGCTCGCCCTTGACCCGCGGATAGGCCCGGCGAAACTCTCGGACGACCCTGTTGGCCGCCGGATCGTAGAGCTTGACCAGGTAATCTTCCGTATGCGTCAGGGCCAGGAGCTGGTCCTGGAACGGCACGGCGATGAGGCTTGTGATCGTGAACATCCCGCCGCCGCCGCCGGCCGTGACGACCCAGGCCCGGGTGACGAAGGTGGCCAGGGTCGTGATCGAGCCGTCGGCCTCGTTCACGGCGACGATCGTTCGGGGGCTGTCCACGACGTCCGGGTCGCCCTTCGTCTTGGGGAATTCCCCGGTCTGCACATAGAAACGGCCGCCCTGATGGCCGATCAGGTTCGGGAGGCCCCCGCCCGCCTGCGGGGCCGCGATCTCCCGTTCGTAGGTCCCCGAGCCGTCGAAATAGACGAACTTGGCGGGCTGTCTCGAAAAGACGGCCGTCCTCCGGCCGATACGGACCGCGGTCCCGGGATTGGGCATCTCCCCCGGCCCCTGGCCTTTCTTGAACAGGTTGCGCAGGAACCGGCCGTCGGCGTCGAATTGGAGGACTTGGTCCGCGTCGGTCAGCAGGAGCGAGCCGTCCGGCCCGATCGCGAGGTCGCGCGGCCACTTGAAATAGAAATCGCCCGTGCCCTCGTCGGAGATGGCCAGGACCTCCTGCGACGCGATGACCCGCCCCGCGTTCGCCGCCTTCGGCTTGGCGGGGTTGTCGATGACGGCCTGGGCCCAGCCGGCGCAGGAGACGGCGAGCAGGCCGACGACGAGCCGCGCGGTCACGTTCTTGTTCTCTTTCATCGGGCGCTCCTTCCAGACATTCGACTTTCCAGGCCGCCGTTCGGGCCCCTCAGGCGCTGCCTCCCGGCCTCACTTCTCGACCACCCGGTACTGATAGACCGTGACGCCGCGCTCGCGGTCGATGAGGAAGAGGCTGTCGCCGGCGATGCGGATGACGTCGGCGAAGTGGGTGAGCGGGATCTCGCCGAGCAGGACGCCGTCGGGATCGAAGATCTCGAGCTTGAAGGCGTCCGTCGTCCGGAGCCCCGTCTTGTCCTCCGTCTTGACGGAGGCCGTGGTGAATCCGCCGTCGCGGCCGCGGGCCATCATCATCGTCGTCTGGACCTCTTCCTCCTTCCGGAGCTGGCGGGTCGGCGTGACGACCCAGGCCCGGCCCTTCCCATCCACGGCGATGTCCTTGGAACAGACATTCATCACCGGGGCCGAGGTCGACAGCATTCGGTCGCCCGCGGTCACGGTCCGGCCCTTCTTCCGGACCTCCGTGCCGAAGGCGAGCGGCCGGTCGGCCCGCCACAGCAGTCTGCCGTCGGGGGCGTATTTCTCGATCTTGTTCTGGGCGTTGAAGCTGGCGACCAGGGCGCCGGTCCCGTCCAGATCGAACTCGCAGGCGTTCCCGTAGGCGCTGGTCATCGCCTCGCCGAAGTCCGTGAGCGAGCCGAACGAGCCGGACACGCGGCCGTCCGGCCCGATCCGCCGGAACAGGCGCATCTCGTCGACCGGCTGAGCCCGCTGGTCGGGCCCGGGGAGGGAATAGGTCGAGGCCTTTCCGACGAAACCCCCGCCGGGGAGAGGGGAGATGCCGTTGATCATCTCGTCCTTGACGACGACCGACCGGACGTCCCGGCCGCCGTCGATGATGATGTGGACGCGGGCCTGGGCCGGGTCGGCGACCACCAGGTTGCCGTCCTGGTCGAAAGCCATGGAGCCGGGCATGATGAACTCGCCGGGCCCCTGGCCCTTGCGGCCGATCGTGGCCAGGTAGGCGCCGTCGGGGCCGAACTTCTGGAGGCGGGCGTTGGCCGAGTCGAGGACGTAGATGTTCCCGCCTTTGTCCACGGCGACGTCCGAGGGAAAGCTGAAGGACTCGTTCTCGTCCTCGGCGTCGATGTCGCCGATCCGGCGGACAAGCTCGAGCGCGACATGGGGGGACGGGCCCCACAGGCCGCCCTTGACATTGTGGACGAGGCGGACGCCGTCGACGGTCTCGACCTTTTGCGCGGCCGGGACCGCCGCGAGGGCCAACGGCGCCGCGGCCAGGATCAGGACGATGATGCGAAGAGCTGCTTTGCGCATGGCCACCTCCGACCGGAGCTACGGGACGATGCTGACCTTGGTGTCGTGGGCCAAGGTGATGTGGCCCTCGACGATGACCGTGTCGCCGGCCTGGACGCCCCAGCCCGGCTCCTTGCCCGGCAGGACCTCGGCGAAGCGCTCGTTCTCGAGGCCGACCTCGATGTAGCGCCACTTGGCCGTGTCGCCCTCGACGGCGAAGACGAGCTTGCGCCCGCCGCGGATGAGGATGGCCTGCTGGGGGACGAGGAGCCGGCCGGCGAAGATTTCGGTCGGGAACTCGACCTCGGCGTGCATGCCGGGCTTGATCTCCTCGGACGGGTTGTCCATGGTGACGTAGACGGCGCAGGTCTTGTCCTCGGCGCTGATGATCGGGCTGACGGCCTCGATGCGGCCCCGGAAGGCCCGGCCGGGGAAGGCGCTGAAGCGCAGGTCGACGTCGCGGCCGGCCACGACCTTGCCGACCTCGCTCTCGAGGACCTTGGCCCTGACCTTGATGCGGCTGATGTCGACGAGGGTGAAGAGCTCGCGGCCGGGATCGAGCCGTTCCTTGGGCGAGAGCTTGAGCCCGGTGACGATGCCCGCGAAGGGGGCGCGGATGCGGGTCTTCTCGAGGTTGAGGCGGGCGATCTTGACGTCGACCTCGGCCTGGGTCAGGCCCTTGGTCGCGGCCTGGACCTCGTCCTTCTTGCGGCCGGCCTCGATCAGGGCCAGCTCCAGGGCGGATTGGCACCGCTCGAAGTCGGCCTGCGAGGCGACGCCGCTCTTGAAGCCCTCGGCGATGCGGTCGTAATCGGCCTGGGCCTTGGTCAGCCGGTCCACGACCGGCTGGGCGGGGGGCTCCTCGGTCACGGAGAACTGCCTTTCGAGGAAGAGCTCCGAGAGATAGCGCAGCCGCTGGGCCTCGAGCCGTTCCAGGTTGAGCCGGTATTCGCGGTCTTCGAGCTCGACGAGGAGATCGCCTTCACGGACGTGGCGGCCTTCGGCGGCGTAGAGGGTCTTGACGACCCCGCCGACCTCGGCCCTCATGTCGACGCGCTTCTCGGTGTAGGCCTCGCCGGGGGATTTGAGGGTCATGATCAGGTCGCCGACGACGGCGGCGGAGACCTTCACGGGCAGCGGCGCGGCCTCGACCTTCTGGTCCGGGGCGGCGGCTGTGGCGGGCGCGGCGCCCGAGGCCTGATCTTCGGGTTTGGCGGGGGCTTTGTCGAGAACGAAGAAATAGACGCCCGCGGCGATGAGGGCGGCGACCAGGAAACCGCCGAGAACGGCCTTAGGGATGCGCATCGGCCACCTCCATTATCTATCCAAACATAAGGATACGTTTGGCCCCCGAGAAAGGAAGCTTCCCGGATTTTACTCATTGACGCCTTGAAAAGCAACTTTTCGCGGGGGCGCCGGGAGATTCCCGCGGCCCGGAAATAACTACTCCCGGCCGGGGCCGGAGGTTGCGAAACGTGCGAAAAATTTAGCATGGGGGGACGGGGGCAGGCCGGGCGGGGAAGGCATCGGCCGGCACATGGCCGTGTCCCCGGGCGGGTTTTCTGCTAAACTGACGGGGAAAGGTCGGTCCCCGTGCTGGTATTGGCCATCGAAACCTCGTGCGATGAAACGTCCGCGGCGGTTCTGCGCGCACCCGGCCTGAGGACACATCCCTGCGCCGAACCGGGCGCCGATCCGAATGAAGCCCCGGAGATCCTCAGCAACGTCGTCCTGTCTCAGGACGAGGTCCATGCCCCCTACGGCGGGGTCGTCCCCGAGTTGGCGTCGCGCCAACACATCAAGACGGTCACGGCCATCGTCGGCGAGGCCCTGACCCGGGCCGGCGCCGGCCTGGACGCGATCGACCTCTACGCCGTGACCCAAGGCCCGGGGCTCATCGGCTCGCTCCTCGTCGGCCTCTCGTTCGCCAAGGGCCTGGCCTATTATCACCAGAAGCCCCTCATCGGCGTCGATCATCTCGAGGCCCACCTCGAAGCCTGCTTCCTCGAAAATCCGGCCATCGCCTATCCGGCGCTGGGGCTCCTCGTTTCGGGCGGCCACACGGCCCTCTACCTGATGGAGGCGCCGCTCTCCTCGAGGCTCCTCGGCAGGACGCGCGACGACGCGGCGGGGGAGGCCCTGGACAAGATCGCCAAGTTCCTCGGCCTCGGCTATCCCGGCGGGCCGGTCATCGAAAAGCTCGGCCGGGGCGGCGATCCCAGGGCC
The DNA here is from genome assembly GCA_034679465.1 of Candidatus Aminicenantota bacterium. Lineage (GTDB taxonomy): Bacteria > Acidobacteriota > Aminicenantia > Aminicenantales > Saccharicenantaceae > RBG-16-66-30. The sequence continues at coordinate 17,385 of JAXDAV010000054.1, forward strand.
TTTCATTTCGCCCTGCCGCGGACGAAGGACCGGAGCCTCGACTTCAGCTTCAGCGGGCTCAAGACCGCGGCGCTCAAGATCATCCGGGAGCACGGGGTCACGAAGGACGGTCCGCGTCTCCCCGATTTCCTGGCCAGCTTCGAGGAGATCGTCGCCCGGACGCTCGTCGATCACGTGCGGGCGGCGGCGGACGAGGTCCGGCCGCTATCGCTCGTCCTGTGCGGCGGGGTGGCCCGCAACGCGCGCCTGCGGGCCCGCTTCCAGGACTTCGCCAGGCGGGCCGGGATCGACGCCTATGTTCCGTCGCCCAAGCTCTGCACGGACAACGCGGCCATGGTCGGGGCCGTCGCCCTCAAGAGGTACGCCCGTTGCCCCGCGCCGTCGACCGACCTCGACGCCTTCGCCCGCTAAATCGGGGACACAATACCAATTCCCCATTTCTTCCAATTCATTCCGCCCTGACCTATTCATAAGAACACCCCGCTATTTCTCCATCGTGCTCTTTATGGGGCGTTTTTACCAACCGAGCGAGTCGAGGCGACTGCGACGCGAGGCGTCAAAGGGGGAAACTGCACTCCCTGCTCTGCGAACCCCAATGGACTGGGAAATCGGGGAATTGGTATTGTGTCCCCGATTTGAGTTGACAATGGCAAATAATGAATCATAATATGAATGATAATGAATTATAGAATGAATCAGGATAAATCATGAAATCGATCAGCGTTCATGGAATCGACGAAGAGATGGAAAAGGCCATCGAGGAACGAGCAAAAAGCGAGGGGAAAAGCGTCAATAAGATCGTGAAGGAGTTGATAGCCAAAGCGCTCGGGCTGGATGAAAAGCCGCCGGACAACCGCGCGGCCTTCGCCGACCTCTGCGGCGTTTGGACGGAAGCCGAGGCGGAGGAATTCCTGGCCTCCCTCGCCGACCTCGAGACCGCGGACGAGAAGGACTGGCTATGAGCGCGGTCCTGATCGATACGAACGCCTATGTCAGGTTTCTGGCCGGCGACGAGAAGATCCTGGACGCCCTGGCCCGCGCGTCCCGGGTTTATCTGTCGGTCTTCGTCCTCGGCGAGCTGATGGCGGGATTCCGAGCCGGGACCAAGGAGAAGCAGAATAGACGGATCCTCGAACGGTTCCTGGTCAAGCCGGGCGTCGCCGTCCTCGACGCCGCCCAGGACACCGCGGATTACTTCGGCCTGGTCAAGTCGGCGCTCAAGACGTCAGGCCGGCCCATCCCCCTCAACGACGTCTGGATCGCCGCCCACGCGCTTGAGACCGGTTCGATCCTCGTGACCTATGATGCGCACTTCCTGGCCGTCCCCGGCCTGCGGGTCTGGGACGAGCTCGAGTAGCGAGGAGGGACGGCCCGGAGGGGGACACGTACCCTAAACCGAAAAGGGGACACGTACTCCCGGTGCGCACATGGGGCGAGTTTGGGAAATTGGGGAATTGGTATTGTGTCCCCGATTTAACCTGGGTTATTCACGAGCCGAGGCGGCTGCAGATGCGAGGCGTCAAAGGGTGAAGCTGTACTCCTGGTACTGCGAACCCTTTGCAACGAAGCAGATGCGGCCGGATCGGCTTGCCCGAAGGGTAAAA
>JAXDAV010000055.1:0-2500 GCA_034679465.1 Candidatus Aminicenantota bacterium
CCGTGGATAGGGACCGAACTGTCTCGCGACGTTCTAAACCCAGCTCACGTACCTCTTTAACCGGCGAACAGCCGGACCCTTGGGACCCGCTTCAGCCCCAGGATGAGATGAGCCGACATCGAGGTGCCAAACAGTGTCGTCGATGTGAGCTCTTGGACACTATTAGCCTGTTATCCCCGGCGTACCTTTTATCCGTTGAGCGATGGCCCTTCCATACAGGACCACCGGATCACTAAGCCCTGGTTTCCCATCTGTTCGGCCCGTCGGCCTCACAGTCAAGCTCCCTTATGCCTTTGCACTCTACGGCTGATTTCCAAACAGCCTGAGGGAACCTTTGGGCGCCTCCGTTACATTTTAGGAGGCGACCGCCCCAGTCAAACTACCCACCTAACACTGTTCCTCTCCCCGATCAGGGGAGGAGGTTAGAATCTCAGACCAGGAAGAGTGGTATCTCACCGTTGACTCCACCACGCCCGGAGGCGCGGCTTCAAAGTCTCCCACCTATCCTGCGCATCATGGACCGAAATCCAATGCTAGGATGCAGTTAAGGTGCCGGGGTCTTTCCGTCCAGCGGCAGGTAACCGGCGTCTTCACCGGTACCACAATTTCGCCGAGCCCCTCTTTGAGACAGCGCTCAAGTCGTTACGCCTTTCGTGCGGGTCGGAACTTACCCGACAAGGAATTTCGCTACCTTAGGCATTGTGTTAGCTTCATGTCGCCATGAAGATCGGACTGTATCATCTCTCCTCACCAGGAGAGTCCGGCGTACAGTCTCTGAGGATTTCATCCACCACTTCTTCGAGGGTTCTCTTTCTTGGCTTGCCTTTGCCTTTCAGCCGATAGACAAGCTCAATGAGTTTGACGAATCCCTCGCGGGTTGTATGCTCTTTGTTCTCTAAGGAGCTGACCACGCTCTTGAATAATTCCCATTCTTCCCGTTTTCCCGATTCTATGAGGTACTTGTCGAGGAACGGAATGACCCGTTCTCGGATGCTCCGCCGGTTGTCAATAGCAAAAACGAGGACGTCCTCGTTTCCCGGTTTGGGATATATCCTGCCCGTCCCGAAGATACCCTCGGCGAGCTCCAGGATCCTCCTCCCCCGCTTATGCTGGTAGATGAAGAACTCCGGATCGATGACATACCCAAACCTGGCGGTGGGGAGCTTCTTGATCGAAACGCAAAAACTCCCTTCTCCCTCAATGAATCCAGCCAGGAAGAATTTGTGCGGCTCTGTGATGAATGACCTTTCCTGCTGATTGACTGCAGTCACAGATTGTTACCTCCTCGGTACCATGACATACTCAGTTGTTCCAGCAAATAGCCAGATTTTGTAACGGCCACAGTCGGTAGCGTCTGTAAATCATTTATTTACAGTGACTTATAACCGTTATAGTTACGGCCGCCGTTTACTGGGGCTTCGGTTCACAGCTTCGCCTTGCGGCTAACCGCTTCCCTTAACCTTCCAGCACCGGGCAGGCGTCAGACCCTATACATCGATTTTATGTCTTTGCAGAGTCCTGTGTTTTTACTAAACAGTCGCTAGAGCCATTTCTCTGCGGCCTCCTCAGGCTCCGCCTGTACGGCTTCACCTTACTGAGGCGCCCCTTTTCCCGAAGTTACGGGGCTAACTTGCCTAGTTCCTAAAAGAGGGCTCACTCGTGCGCCTTAGAATACTCTTCTCATCTACCTGTGTCGGTTTGCGGTACGGTCGCCTGAAAAACTCCCTAGAGGATTTTCTCGGCAGCGTGGAATCGACAAGTTCGGAAGCCCGAAGGCGACCTTCCCCGCCGTGCTCGGGGTTAAGAGCGTCCGGATTTGCCTGGACACTCCCCCTACGTGGCGGCCGCGCATTTCCAATCGCGCGTATGCCTATCCTCCTGCGTCTCCCCCTCGGTGATAACGCGTTTCAGGCGGTGCAGGAATGTTGACCTGCTGTCCATCAGCTACGCCTTTCGGCCTCGCCTTAGGGACCGACTGACCCTGGGCGGACTGACCTTCCCCAGGAAACCTTAGATTTTCGGCGTTGAGGGTTTCTACCCCAATTATCGCTACTCATGCCGGCAGGGTCTCTTCTCAGCCGTCCACCGCGGCTTGCGCCGCGGCTTCGCCCGAGTGAGAATGCTCTCCTACCAAAGGCGGATCCGAAGACCCGCCAGTCCGCAGCTTCGGTAACTGGCTTGAGCCCCGTTACATTGTCGGCGCAAGAACGCTTGACCAGTGAGCTGTTACGCTTTCTTTAAATGATGGCTGCTTCTAAGCCAACATCCTGGTTGTCTGAGTATCCTCACATCCTTGCCCACTTAGCCAGTATTTAGGGACCTTAGCTGACGGTCTGGGCTGTTTCCCTTTTGACCACGGACCTTAGTGCTCGCAGTCTGACTCCCGCATAGTGTTCATGGGAATTCGGAGTTTGGTTGGATTTGGTAGAACTTTCGAACCCCTAGGCCATCCAGTGCTCTACCGCCCATGACATTCGTGCGAGGCTAGCCCTAAAGCTAT
>JAXDAV010000055.1:7500-24088 GCA_034679465.1 Candidatus Aminicenantota bacterium
GGTCCTGCCGGAGGACGGCGCCGTCGATCTCGCGGCCAAGGCCCTCGGCGTGGGGATCTTCGAGCCCGGCGACCTCTCCCCCGCCCGGCTCCGCGAGGCCCTCGGGCTCGAGGCCTCGACGGACCCTGTCCCCGACGGCGTCTATCTCATCCGCAACGACCTCGGCCTCGGCGGCGTCTTCGTCCAGGGCGACCTCGACGAGATGATCCTGGCCGTCCGCGGCGACGCTCAGATCGCGGTCTTCCGGGCCGGCGGCGCGGAGTGGAGCCTGGAGTGGAGCCCGGCCCGCGGCCGGACCGATTTTCTCGCGCCCGACGGGCCCTCCGCCTTCGACCTCGTCCCTTTGCCCCTCGTCTTCGTCAACGGCGCCGTCGCCGCGCTCGGCGGCGGGGCCGTCGCTCCGGACGGCCGCGTGGAGATGGCGTTCGACGGGGAGACGCCGGCCGTCCTCGACGGCCTCGACCTGACCATCGTGTCCGCCGACCGGGTGACCATCGCCTCCCATCTCATCCTGGAGGGGGTCCGCTGGCAGGCCGGCGTTCCCTATCGCCTGGGCTCCGAAGCCCAGCTGGTCATCTACGCGGCGGGCCAGGACCCCTTGACGGGCGAGCGCATCGGGGGCGGCATCTCGGTCGCCGCGGACGCGCCGGACGACCTCAAGGTCCAAGCCTCCCTGACCGCGGCGGCGGGCGAATTCGGGATCGAGGGGACGGGGAAGTCGGTCGAGCTGATGGGCGCGCTCCAGGCCGCCGCCTATGCCGGGAACGGCAACCGGCTGGCGCTCTATCGCGACGAGCGGGCCGCCGCCGGCCTGTTCCCGGCCAACGCCCCCCTCTCCGCCGGGTCCCAGATCGCCTTCACGTCCCTTCGGGTCCTCGGCTGGAAGGAGTACTGATTGGCCGACCGGCGGCCCGGCTTCACGCTGATCGAGGCCCTCCTGGCGCTCGCCCTGGCCGGCTTCTTCGCCTTCGCGGCCGTCTCCTCCGTCGGGCGTCTCGGGCACCGGCTCCGGCTGAGGTCGGGCGTCTGGGAGGTGACCGCGGGGCTCAACCAGGCCCGCTTCTCGGCCATCTTCTCCGGGACGCCCGTCCGCGTCCGTTTCGCCGCTCCGGGGCTCGTCCTCGAGCGCTTCGACGAGTCGGCGGGGGCGTGGCGGGCCTCCCGGGCGGTCGTCCTGCCGGGAGTCGTCGCCCGGGCCAACAACGCACCGGTCTTCCACCCGCAGGGCACGGTCTCCGGCCTGGCCACGATAACGGTCGGGAACGTCAGCGGGGAGTACCGGATCACGGTGGCGATAACGGGCCGGATCAGGACCGTCAGGACCGGCTGAGGCCGGCCGTCTCGGTCGCCGGCCCGGAGCCGGGGCGACGGCCGTCGTGGAGGTTCTTCATCAGGCTCAGGACCGTCACCATGCTGGTGTGCTGGAATTCGACGCCCATCTCGAAGACGTCGGCGGTCTCTTCCCGCCGGCGCCACCTGACGATCCCCTCGACGCGGAGGAGCTCGCCGGTCCGGACGAGATCGATCTGGAGGCGGAGCTTGGCGCCGACCTCGAAGGACTCCAGGCAATGGAGCCTGGCCCCGCCGATGGACAGGTCGTAGGTGAAGGCCTCGACCGGGTCGTGGACCGAATCGCGGAGCCCGAGGTAGGGCGTGATCTTCGTCTTGTTCCACTGCTTGAAACGGCGGTCCTTGCGCGGCGTCATATCAGCTCCCATGATCTGTCCTTGCCCGGCCCGGCTCAGAGGGCGGCCTTGTCCGGCTCCGCGGGGGCGGTCCCCTCTTTCTCTTTGCGGTCGGTGTCGTGATAGAGATTCCTCATGATGGCCTGAAGGGTCGCTTCGACGCATTCCCGGAACTCGACGCCGCACTCGTGCGTCTTCAGCTCCTCGTTCCAGCGCGTCCAGCGGACCTCGCCGTCGATGCCGATGAACTCCCGGGAACGGACGAGCTCGAGATGGAGGCGAAGCACGGCGCCGACCGGAAAGCCCTGCTCGCACTGGATCCTGGCCCCGCCCAGGGACAGGTCCCAGGCCACGGCGTCGACCGGACAGCTGGGCAGGGGGCCCTGGCCGCCGGACGCGGAATTGATGATGGCCTTGTTCCATTGCTGGAAACGGCGGTGCTTGCGTCTTTCCGTGACCATGGCGGCACTCCAGTCCGAGGCCCGGCCTCGGTTCTCCGCCATTTTGTAAGGAGCCCGGAAAGCGGGCAATCCCCCCTGGGGGTGATTCCGGCGATGAATTCCCCTCTCCTCGCGGGGCATCGCGGACGAGGAGAGGGCGCCCGGACTAGCCGCGCCGGCGCGCGTCGCGGCGGGCCTGCCGCCGGATGCGCCAGAGGTCCTTGAGCATGCCCCACGAGCCCCCGAGGATGCGCAGGCGGCTCGGCCGGGCGTCGCACCAGACGACCGGGATCTCGGCGACGCGGTAGCCGAGATCGCAGCTGAGGACCAGGACCTCGACGTCGAAGCCGAACCCCGGGGTCCGCAACCGGGAGAAGACGTCCGTCGCCGCGGCCCGCCGGAAGGCCTTGAAGCCGCATTGGGTGTCGCGATAGCCCCGGAGGACGAGGAGCCGGACCAGGACGTTGAAGGCCTTGCCCATCCATTCGCGGGGCCGGCGCTGGCGGACCCGGATCTCGGAGTCCGGATGGGCCCGGGAGCCGATGACGATGTCGGCCCCCGCGTCGAGCGCGGCCAGGGCCTTGTCCAGCTCGTCGATGGGCGTCGCCAGGTCGTCGTCGCAGAAGAGGACGACCTCCCCCGACGCCGCGAGCACGCCCTCTTTGACCGAGGCCCCCTTGCCGAGGTTCCGGTCGCGGCGGAGGACCTTGGCGCGCGGTCGGCCCGCCAGGGCGGCCCGGGCCGCGTCCGCGGTCCGGTCGGCGCTGCCGTCGTCGACGACGACGATCTCCGAGGCGAAGGGCTTGCCGTCGAGGTAGGCCGCGACCGCCTCGAGGCTCGCGGCGATCCGCGACGCCTTGTTGTAGGTCGGGATGACCACGGACAAGCGGATCGGTTCCAACTCCGGGGCGCTCATGGGACACCGGCATTATATCCCTTAAATTAAATCGGGGACACAATACCATTTTCCGAATTAGGGCCGATATCCCGGCCGGAGGTCCAGAGAAAAGAATTCGGAAAATGGTATTGTGTCCCCGATTCATTCGAATTAAAATCACGTCCTAACGTCGATCTTCAGGAGGAAGCTTGTGAGAAACCTCAAGTCCCGTCTGATCATCATCTTCGCGGCAGCTATCGCCTTCTCCCCGGTCCTGTCCGCGCAGGAGCCCTACAAGCTCCCGCCGAAGGAGGTCATCGACATCGTCGACGCGCCCCCCACGCCCTCGGTCTCCATGAGCCCGGCCGGCGACACCATGGCCCTCATCGAGCGCGAGTCGATGCCTTCGATCGCCTACCTCGCCGAGCCCATCCTGCGGATCGCCGGGATGCGCATCACCCCCGCCTACAACAGCCGCCAGGTCCTGGGCTTCTCGACGGGCCTCTCGCTCAAGGACATGAAGACGGGCGTCACGCGCCGGGTCGGCCTGCCCGACGGGGTCAAGTTCAGCTCCGCCGCCTGGTCCCCCGACGGGCGGGCGATGGCCCTGCTGCGCTACATCGAGGGCGGCGTCGAGCTCTGGGCGGTCGATGTCGCAACGGCGGCGGCCAAGGCCCTGACCCCGCCGGTCGTGAACGCCGTGCTGGGCGGGATCGACTGGACGCCGGACGGCCGCCGCATCGTCGTCATGCTCGTCCCGGACGGCCGGGGCCCGGCCCCGGTCGAGCCGCGCGTCCCCGCCGGCCCCGAGATCCAGGTCTCCGCCGGCAAGGAGGCCAAGGTCGCGACCTACCAGGACCTGCTCAAGAACGCGTTCGACGAGGTCCTCTTCGACTACTACGCGACCTCGCAGGCGGCGCTTGTCGACCCGGCCACGGGCGAGGTCCGCAAGATCGGCCGGCCCGGGATCTTCGACGGCCTCGCGGTCGCCCCCAACATGTCCTATCTGCTGGTCGAGCGGATCAAGCGGCCGTATTCCTACGCCCTGCCCTCCCGGGGGTTCGCCCACTCGGTCGAGGTCTGGGACATGGACGGCGGGCCGGTCAAGGTCGTCGCCGATCTGCCCCCCATGGAGAACGTTCCCATCAACGGCGTCGCCACGGGCCCGCGCAATGTCGGCTGGATGACCCACAAGCCGGCGACGCTCATCTGGACGGAGGCCCTCGACGGGGGCGACCCGAAGAAGGACGCGCCCTTCCGCGACCGCTACCTGACGCTCGACGCGCCCTTCGCGGGCGACGCGGCGGAGATCCTCAAGCTCAAGGAGCGGGCCGCCGGCCTCCAGTACTTCGCGACGCCGGGCCAGGTCCTGGCCTCCCAGAGCGAGTGGAAGCGGAGCTGGCGGACGACCTTCCTCGTGGACCTGACCAAGCCGGGCGCCGAGCCGGTCAAGATCTGGGACCTCGGCATGCGGGACCGCTACAAGGATCCCGGAAGGCCGGTGACAACGAGCCTCAAGACCGGCGAGCGGGTCATCCTGCAGGACAAGGACTGGATCTATCTCTCCGGCGCGGGCTCGTCGCCGCAGGGGGACCATCCCTTCCTCGACCGGATGAACATCAGGACGATGAAGGTCGAGCGGCTCTGGCAGTGCCAGGACCCCGCCTATGAGACCTTCGTCGATTTCGCCGGCGCCTCGCGGACGAAGCTTGTCACCAGCTACGAGACGAAGACCGATCCGCCGAACTATTTCCTCTACGACCTCGAGTCGAAGAAGCGGACGCCCTTGACCGATTTCAAGGACCCGGCGCCCCAGCTGACCGGCATCAGGAAGGAGAGGATCACCTACAAGCGGGCCGACGGCCTCGAGCTCAGCGGCACGCTCTACCTGCCCCCGGGCCATCAGCCGGGGACCCGCCTGCCCGTCGTCATCTGGGCCTATCCCATGGAGTACGATTCCGCGGACGTGGCCGGGCAGGTCCGGGGCTCGGTCAACCGGTTCACGTTCTTCCGCGGGACGTCCCAGCTCTTCTTCGTCACCCAGGGCTACGCCGTCCTCGACAACGCCGAGATGCCGGTCGTCGGGACCCCCGAGACGGTCAACGACACCTTCGTCCAGCAGATCGTCTCCAACGCCGAGGCGGCCATCCGCAAGCTCGACGAGATGGGCGTCGGCGACCCGAAGCGGGTCGGGGTCGGCGGCCACAGCTACGGGGCCTTCATGACGGCCAACCTGCTCGCCCACTGCGACCTCTTCGCCGCCGGCATCGCCCGGAGCGGCGCCTACAACCGCACCCTGACCCCCTTCGGGTTCCAGAGCGAGCGGCGGACCCTCTGGGAGGCGCGCGACACCTACATCAAGATGTCGCCGTTCATGCACGCCGACCGGATCAAGGAGCCGATCCTGCTCATCCACGGCATGGCCGACAACAACTCCGGGACGTTCCCCATCCAGTCCGAGAGGCTGTTCGCCGCGCTGAAGGGCTTCGGCGCGACGGCGCGGTTCGTCTATCTGCCTTACGAAAGCCACGGCTATGCGGCCCGCGAATCGGTCCTCGACGTTCTGGCCGAGATGTTCGAATGGTTCGACGCGCACGTGAAGAACAGAAAGTGAACAGGGAATTTCCACAGACTGTGTGAATAACCCTGTGGAAAAACGCGCTCGGCGATATTCTAAGAGCTTGAGCGACGCGGACTTTTCATAGATTGCACAGCGGCTTGTGCAACGAGTCGCGCGGAGGGAGGAGCGGGCGATGAGAACGCGGCGGCGGACCTTCGAGATCGTCGTCCTGGCCATCGTTCTGGCCGCGGCGTGCAAGGGAGCGCCCGAGGCGCCGGCCCCCGAACCGCTCAGCATCCTGATCACCAACGACGACGGGATCGAAGCGCCGGGCATCCAGGCCCTGGCCGAGGCCATGCGCCCCCTGGGCGTCGTGGTCGTGGCCGCGCCCGCGGGCAACCGGTCGGGAGCGAGCCACGCGGTCACCTCGGACCGGCCCATCGAGGTCGAGGAGAGCGCGCGGGGCGGCCAGACCTGGTTCGCCATCCACGCGACGCCGGCGACCTGCGTCCGGCTGGCTGTCGAGCGCCTCCTCCCCGCCAAGCCGGACATCGTCCTCTCGGGCATCAACAGGGGCGAGAACCTGGGCACGGTCACCTTCTATTCGGCGACGGTCGGGGCGGCCCGCGAGGCCGCCTTTCTCGGCCTCCCGGCCGTGGCCGTCCATCTCGCCGCCGGGGAGGAGATGGACTACGGGGCGGCCGCCTCGGTCACGGCCGCGATCGTCGGGGCGCTCGGCCGGGACGGGATCGCCCGGGGGACCTTCCTCAACATCAATGTCCCGGCCCTGCCCCTCGAGCGCCTGCGGGGGCTTCGGCTCACGCGCCAGGACGTCCGGGCCCCGATCGATTCCTTCGAGAAGGGCGTCTCGCCCCGGGGAACGGTCGAGTACCGGCCGGGCTGGGTCCATCTCGAGCCGGGCGACGAGGGCACCGACATCTGGGCCGTCCGCAACGGCTTTGTCTCCGTTTCGGTCTTCGGCCTCGATCAAACGGCCGCCGCCGCCCCCGGCGCCGCTCTTTCGGTCAAGCACCTCGAATCCGCCATCCTGAAACGGCAGAAAGACGCTTATCTTCGGGAGCTCAAGCCTCTCGAAAAACTCTGACATAGGAGGGATCGATGGAGAACGCGATCGTCACGCATTGGCAGTCGGGGTCCGTCCTCGAGACCAAGTTCGCGGCCCGAATCCTCGAGGACAACAAGGCCATCCTCAACGCCTTTCAGGCCCTGGCGAAGAACCCCCAGATGACCGAGAAGGACATGACGGACCATGTGGGCGCCACCTATTTCAGGACGCCCCGCCTGTTGACGAAAGCCGGGTGGGTCGAGGGCTGGGAGCAGGTCCTGCCCCTGCTCAAGGAGATCATCGTCCCGGGCAGTCGCCCGGCGATCGAAACGGTCTCGGTCGTCATCGAGTACCAGCCCTACGCCGGGGCCAAGACCCCCGAGGAAGACATCGACGCCGTGGCCAAGATCCAATTCTCATTCTCGGCCAGTCCAAGCGACAATACCGGCGGCGGCGAGCTCAAGCACCGTCGCATCTGCGAGATCCTCTGACCCGGCCGGGATAGGGGCGCCGCCGCGCGTCAGCGGGTGAGGAGCCAGCGGACGAAGGAGAAGAGGTAGAAGGCGAGGAGGACCGCGACGACGACGTTGATCGCGTCGTCGATCCGCTTCATGAGGGGGATCGCCCGCCGCGTCCGCCGCGTGTTGATCTTGGGCAGGACGAAGATCAGCGCGATCGCCAGGAGCAGGAGAAGCCACTTTCTCATCGCCCGCCATTATCGCCCCGAACCCGTCGACACTCAACATAAATCGCTCGACCGGGCGCCGGCACAGGGAGAATCCGGCCCCCCACCGCTTGGGCTCGGGCAGGCTCAGGCGGCTCGTTGACAAAGCGGCCTGATTGGACATATCCTTCAGCCGACGGGGAGAAAAGCGGAGCCGGATGCGTTGCGCCCATTGCCAGTCCGATAACCCGGAAGGGACCCGGTTTTGCGGCCGTTGCGGCACAGCCCTCGATAGGGACTCCGCCTCGCCGGGGGTCTCCTCGACGGTCCTCATGGCCGCCCCGCCCATCCGCGAGCTCTCCCCCGGCGAGATCTTCGCCGGCCGCTACCGCGTCATCGAGGACTTGGGCCAGGGGGGGATGGGCCGCGTCTACAAGGTCTACGACGCCGAGGTCAAGGAGAAGCTGGCCCTCAAGCTGCTCAAGCCCGAGATCGCCTCCGACGAGCGGACCATCGAGCGCTTCCGCAGCGAGCTCCGCCTGGCCCGGACGATCTCCCACCGCAACGTCTGCCGGATGCACGACCTCGGCCGCGAGGGCTCGACCTACTTCATCACCATGGAGTACGTTCCCGGCGAGGACCTCAAAGGCCTCATCCATCGCATCGGGGCCCTGCCGCTCGGCAAGGCCGTCAGCATCGCCCGCCAGGTCTGCGAGGGCCTCGAGGAGGCCCACCGGGCCAGCGTCGTCCACCGCGACCTGAAGCCCCAGAACATCATGATCGACCGGGACGGCAACGCCCGGATCATGGACTTCGGCATCGCCCGGTCCGTCAAGGGAAAGGGCCTCACCGGCGCCCACGTGCTCATCGGCACTCCCGAGTACATGTCGCCCGAGCAGGTGGACGGCAAGGAGACGGGCCCGCGCTCGGACATCTATTCGCTCGGCGTCGTCCTGTTCGAGATGCTGACGGGCCGCCTGCCCTTCGAGGGCGCCACGCCTCTCAGCGTCGCGATCAAGCAGAAGACCGAGCCGCCGCCGGACCCGCGCACGTTCAACCCCCAGGTCCCTGAGGACCTGGCCCGCCTGGTCCTCCGCTGTCTCGGGAAGGCGCCCGAGGCCCGGCCGGCCGGCGCCGCGGAGCTCTCGGCCGGGCTGGCCGGGATCGGCTCGGCCCTGCCGACCGCGTCCACGCCCCTCCCCCTGCGCCGGCCGGCCACCTCGAAGTCGATCACGGTCCGACTGCCGTCGAAGAAAGTCTGGGTGCCCGGCGCTCTCGGCCTGGCCGCCCTGATCGCCTTGGCCCTCTGGCTGTTCCTGCCCCAAGGGGCCTCGGCCAAGTCCACGATCGCCGTCCTGGCCTTCAAGAACCAGACCGGCGACGCGGCCTTCGACTATCTCCAGGAGACCATCCCCAACCTGCTTATCACCAGCCTCGAGCAGTCGGGGCGCTTCCGGGTCACCACCTGGCAGGAGCTGAAGGACCTTCTGCGCCAATCCGGCCGGAGCGAGTCGGCCGCGCTCGACGACGAGGCGGGGTTCGAGGTCTGCCGGCGGGCCGGGATCGAGACGCTGGCCCTCGGCTTCTACACCAAGGCCGGCGACGCCTTCGTGACCGACGTCAAGGTCTTCGAAGCGGCCACGAAGCGCCCGCTCAAGACGACCCAGGCCCGCGGCGAAGGGCCGGCCAGCATCCTCAAGAGCCAGATCGACGAGATCAGCCGCTCGATCTGCCGCGGACGCGGCCTGGCCGCCCTGAAGATCGAAAAGGCCCCGCCGAAGATCGTCGACGTCACGACCTCCTCTCTCGAAGCGTATGAGGCCTACCTCCGCGGCCGCGACGAGCTCGAACGGTTCTTCGGCGCCGACGCCCGGCGCTCGTTCGAAAAAGCGATCTCCCTCGACCCGGAATTCGCGGTCGCCTACCTCTACCTGGCCAAGGCCCACACCGAGCTCGGCGACACGAAGGCCCAGAGCGAGGCCCTCGAAAAGGCCCGCCAGCTGGCCGCGCGGGCGAGCGAGAAGGAACGCCTCTACATCGAGGAATCCTACGCCGGGGCCGTCAAGCGGGACGGGGAGGAGAAGCGGCGCATCCTCGAGGAGCTGGTGGCCAAGTATCCGGGCGAAAAGCACGCGTTTCTCTACCTCGGCAGGTCTTACGACGGCGCCAGACGGTATCCCGAGGCCGCGGCCGCCTTCGAGAAGGCGCTGGCCCTGGATCCCGATTTCGGCCCGGTGCTCAACGAGGCGGCTTACCTCTGCCTCAAGATGGGCGAGCCGGCCCAGGCCGTGCCCTACCTGGAGCGCTACGCGGCGCTCAATCCCAACGACCCCAACCCCCGCGATTCGATCGCCGAGATGCTCATGCGCACGGGCCGGCTCGACGACGCCGTGGCCAAGTACAAGGAGGTCCTGGCGGGCCATCCCGACTTCCATTTATCCTGGCTCAGCCTGGCTTATGTCCAGGCGCTCCGCGAGGACTATCCCGAGGCCCTGCGCTGTCTCGACGAGATGGTCGCCCGGGCCCCGGCCGGGTCGGCCAAGCGGATGGGGGCTTATATCCGGGCCTACGTCCGCGACTTCCTGGGCCAATGGGACCAAGCGGTGACGGAATTCCAGGCATTGAAGGACCAGCTCGAGCGGGGCGGGGACATCTACGGCCTCATGACCACGAACTGGATGCTCGTTTTCGTCCACCTCGACCGGCGCGAGTTCGCCGAGGCCGAGCGGATGATCGACGCTTTCATCGGCCTCCTCGCCAAGCGCAACCCCTCCCGTCCGAACATGACCGGGGCTATCAAGGCCATGATGCGGGCCCGGCTGGATATCGCGCGCGGGCGGCCGGAAGCGGCCCTGGCGACGCTCGAGGCGGCGGAGCCCATGCTCTCCGGACTGGATCCCGACATGCTTTTTCAGCGCGATCTCACGAAGGCGGAGGCGGCCTTGGGCGCCGGCCGCGCCGACGAGGTGATCGCCATGGCGGGGAGCCTGGCTCCGCGGGCCATCAATGCGCTTCGCATCTCCGATATCGCCGGCTACAATCAGCCCTTCCTCAAGGACGTCCTGGCCCGGGCCTACTGGAAAAAGGGCGATCTCGACCGGGCCGCCGCCGAATACCGGAAGCTCCTGACCGTCGATCCCGCCAACCAGGTCCGCTACCTGATGTCCCCTCTTTACCACTACCGGCTGGGCCGCGTCCTCGAGGAAAAGGGCGACCGCGCCGCGGCCCGGGCCGAATACGCGAAGTTCCTCGAAGGGTGGAAGGACGCCGACGCGTCCCATCCCGAGCTGGCCGACGCCCGCCGGCGCCTGGCCACGCGCTGACCGAAAGGCCCGCCCCTTCCAGCCTGGATTATTCACGCCGGAACTTGTAGCCCAGCCAGGGCACCGTCACGAGATGCCTGGGCGCGGACGGGTCATCCTCGACCTTTCGCCTCAGATTGTACATGAAGGTGTCGATCGTCCGCGTCGTGGGGAACCTTTCGTAGCCCCAGACCTTGTTGAGGATGGTCTCCCGGGAGACGACCTGGCCCTCGCATCCGGCCAGGAGCCTCAGCAGGCTGAACTCGCGGGCGGTCAGGTGCAGGTCCCGACCGGCCTTGGCGGCGGTCTTCTTGCGGAAATCGACGGCCACATTCCCGAAAGCGACATCGTCGATCTCCGGCGCTTCCGGCTTCGACCGCCTCAGGACGGCGTGGACGCGGGCGATGAACTCGTCCGTGCCGAAGGGCTTGGTCAGGTAATCGTCGCCGCCGAGCTCGAGCCCGAGGACCTTGTCCGCCTCCTTCTTCTTCCGGCCGGAGCAGACGATGACCGGGACCTGGCGCCCGGCCTCGCGAAGCCTGCGGCAGACCTCGAGCCCGTCGAGCGAGGGCATGACCACGTCGAGGACGATGAGGTCGAAGCCGCCCCCGAGCGCCTTGTCCAGGCCCTCGCGCCCGTCGGCGGCCTCGGCCGCCGCGTACCCTTCCGCTTCGAGGGCGGCGGCCAGCGTCCGTCTCAGGACCCGGTCGTCATCGATGATGAGGACCTTCTTCATGTCCGTCGCCTCCTGGGGAACCTCAGGGTGAACGTCGATCCGCGGCCCGGCTCGCTCTCGATCCCGACGGCGCCGCCGTGGGCGTCCATGACGTGCTTGACGATCATCAGGCCCAGGCCGACGCCATGGGCATCGTGGCGGACGGCCTCGGGGCCCCGGTAGAATGCGTCGAAGAGCCGGCCGCGGTCCCCGGCCGCGATGCCGATGCCGTCGTCGCGCACGGCGATCTCCGCCCCGTCCGGCGTCGCAGCCAGGCGGACGGCGACGCGCTTCCGGCCGGCGCCGTACTTGACGGCGTTGTCGACCAGGTTGAGCACGGCCTGACGGACGGCGTCGGCGTCGGCCTCGACCGCGACCGGGCCGTCCGGCATCGCGACCTCGAGCTCGAGCCCGTCCTCCGCCGCGGCCGAGCGGACGATCTCGACGACGCCGGCGACGACCGGGACGAGGTCGGTCTCGCGGAGGTCGTAGCTCTTGACGTCCTGCTCGATGCGGCCGAAGTCGAGGACGTTGCGGAGGTAGCGGCCCAGCCGGCCGCACTCCCCGGCCATCAGCTCGAGCAGTCGCTCCCGCCGGGCCGCGTCGCCGACTTTGCCCGACTTGAGGAGCTCCGAGATCGACTGCAGGGAGGTCATGGGCGTCCTCAGCTCGTGGGAGACGGCCGCGATGAACTCCGTCTTCAGGCGGCCGAGCTCTTCGGCCTTCTCGCGCGAGGCCCGCTCGTAGATCACTTCCTCCTGCAGTCGGATGCGGCGGAGGGCCGCCGCCATCTCGGCGGCGAGGGTCCGGAGCAGCTCCTTGTCCTCTTCCGTGAGCTTCAGGCCCGACTTCTTCGGCCCGAGAAAGAGCCAGCCGGAGGGCGTCCCGTCGCCCGGCGGCAAGGGCAGGACCGTCTCGAACCCGAGGCGCGCGAGCTCCGCGGCCGGCGGGGGCGTCTCCGGGCCGCCGGAGGCGGCGAGGAGAGAGGCGACGGCGGCGTCGTCGAGCCCGCTTCGGAGCGCGACCCCGGGCGACCCGGCGCCCGGCGCGGGGACGAAGGCGCCGACCTTCGCCGCCGGAAGCGTCTCGTCGAGGGTCGAGGAGAAGAGGGCCAGGAGGTCCCCAGCGCCGAGGGTCCTCTCGGCCGCCGTCGTGAACCCGAGCACGGCCCGGCGGTAGTCGTAGCTCCGCCGGAAGAAGGCCCGGTCGACGAGGAGCTGGATGCGGGACCGGGCGGGGGCGAAGGCCAAGGCCGCGACGAAGGCCGCCCCGGCCGGGATCCATTTCGGCCCCGCGCCGCCGCCGGCCTCGAAGAGCGCTTTGAGCCCTTCGACCGAGCCCAGGTACAGGCCGATGGTGAGCGCCGTCAGGGCCGAATAGACGACACTGCGGTTGATGATCACGTCGATATCGAGGAGCCGGTATTTCAAGATCGCGAAAGCCAGGGCCGGCGGCAGGACGGCAAAGAAGGCGCTTCCGGCCTCTTCGTTGAGGGGCGGGCGCAGTCCCAGGGCGACGGGCAGGGAGTAGAGGAGCAGGAACGGGCCGAGCCCGACGACGAGGCCGTAGAGGACCCAGCGGACTTGGTCCCGCCGCTCGCGGGACGGCGCGGCCCGGAAGGCCCGGAAGAGCACGGCGATCGCGGCGATGCCGAGGACGGCGAAGTAGATCCGGAAGTAGCTGAAAGAGGTCTTCAGGCGGAAGATCTCGATCGAGGGGCGGAGGAGGGCGGCGACGAAGGCCCCGCTGAAGAAGCCGCCGAAGAGCAGAGAGCCGGCCCAGAGCAGGGGACCGCCGGGGAGCCGCTCGCGGGCCGTGAACGTCAGACAGAACGCCAGCAGGATGACGGGCGTCAGGGCGTAGGCGAAGAAGAACAGGACCCCGGGGACAAGATGGAGGGGACGGCCCTGGACGCCGTACCATTCGCCGTTGATCATCACCGCGGCGGAAAAGGCCAGGCTCAGCCAGAAGAACAGGCGGGCCTTCCGGTCTTCGGGGCGGAGGACGAAGACGCCGAAGCCGATGAGGAATCCCAGGGCGCCGGTCAGAAGAAAGATAAAGTGGCTGACTCCGCGGCCGTAGAAGGACGCCAGGGGCGCCGAAATTGTCGTCGAGCGGCCGTCCCTGACGACGACGAACTCGATCGGGTCCCCGATCCGGTGGCGCGCGGCGATGAACTTGAGATCGGGATCGGGGTCCCGGATCTCGAAGCCGTCGGCGCGGACGATGGACTCGGGCAGGAGGTCGACGGGGACGCCCGTCGCCGATTCGAGCGCGTCCCAAGGCACGGCCGAGCGGCCGAGAAGGCCGATGAAGCCGAGGGCGCTCAAGCCGAGGACGATCACCCCGGCCGCGAGAGAGAGATAGAACCTGGCCCTGTTACGTCCCACTGCCGTCCTGGTCCCGGTGGGACCGATTATAGCCGAGCCCGCCTGTCAATGACAAGCCGGACGCGCGGGCCGGACGCGCCGGGACGCCCGGCCCGGGCTTGAACGCCGTCCCCGGGCATGCTATCTTTGGTCTCTCCCCAAGGAACCAGGAAGGACAAGGAGGCGACATGGCCGACCACTCGGACCCCTCTCCCATCATCACCATCGAACGCCACATCCTCGACGAGCAGGCCTTCCACCCCGAGGCCACCGGCACGCTGACCAACATCCTCTACGACCTGGCCCTGGCCGGCAAGGTCATCGCCAGCAAGACGACGAGGGCCGGCCTGGCCGAGATCCTCGGGCGCACGGGGGACACGAACGTCCAGGGCGAGATGGTCATGAAGCTCGACCGCTTCGCCGACCTGACCGTGACCCGCCTGACGGACCACACCGGCCGGCTGGCCGGCCTGGCCTCGGAGGAGAACGCCGAGTTCCTGCCCATCCCGGCCCAGTATCCGATGGGCAAGTACCTCCTCGTCTTCGACCCCCTCGACGGCTCCTCGAACGTCGATTTCAATATGCCCGTGGGCACCATCTTCGGCATCTACCGGAGGCTGAAGGATTTCGGGCCGGTCGATGAGGCCGAGTTTTTCCAGCCGGGCCGGAACCTCGTCGCCGCCGGCTACATCGCCTACGGGACGAGCACGATGTTCGTCTATACGGCCGGGCACGGCGTCCACGGCTTCACGCTCGACCCGTCCGTGGGCGAGTTCCTGCTCTCCCACCCGAACATCGTCATTCCCAGGGCCAAGTACTTCAGCGTCAACCTCGGCTACCAGATGTACTGGAGCCGGGGCGTCCAGCGCTTCACGGAGTTCCTCCAGGGCCACGAGGGCGGCGTCAAGGGGCTGTCGCTGAGGTACATCGGGACGCTCGTCTCCGACTTCCATCGCAACCTCCTCGCCGGCGGGATCTTCTTCTACCCCGCCGATACGAAGGACCCCCAGGCCCCGTCCGGGAAGTTGCGGCTCCTCTACGAGGCCGCGCCCCTCGCGTTCGTGGCCGAGCAGGCCGGCGGGTACGCCTCGAACGGCAGCGGCCCCATTCTCGACATCGAGCCGGCCTCCCTCCATCAGCGCACGCCCCTCTACATCGGGAACAAGGACCTGGTCCTGAAGGTCGAGGAATTCATCCGCGGGCTCGACGGCTGACGCCCCCAGGACCTATCCCCCCGGGCTTTCCGGGTCCGCTGTCAGGCTAAAGATATTCAACATGATGGCCTGAGAATTGACTTTGCAGCCAGTAGATGAAAACGAAGTTTGCTATGAACAGAAATATCGCGATCGCCAGCGAAGTCCGATACAGCCTGACTATAAAAGGCCGCTTCCGGCAACCGGGGATGCCGTCATGACAGTCAGTGGTTCTTGAATGAAATATTTGAAATGCCAGGACAAGAGCCAGTAGAAATGCAAAAGCCAACGCTTCGAATCTTGCATAAAATATGAATTCAACTCCCTGAATGCCTATCAACACTATGAAGGCTATGCTCCAGCTCTTTGGCAGTCTGGGCAAAACCGGCTGGCCCTTTCTTAGGTCTGCGCCAATAAGAACAAACACAACGCCCAATACCAGGGTAATCAGTTGCGGCAGCAGGAAATCCGTTATCGCATTCAGATCCTCAGGGTTGTTCATCCCGGTCACAAGCCTTTTGAGAAGTCCGAAGATTGCCGCAAAATAGTGCCACTCCAAGCCTGAGCGGAGGACTTGCCAAATCGTTATCGTTATCACAAGGCACCGATTAAGAGATATCCGTTGCTGTGCAATCGGCGCGTCTTCATCTTTTCTTTCAACTATTGACACCTGTATTATAATTGTCCTATACTCCCATCCAGAGGGACACCATGAGGCCATCCGGAAGCGCAGAGTTCTTGGAAGCCCGCCGGCTTAAAGCGCTGGAGTTCATGGATCAAGGGCTCCAGCCCGTTGAGATCGCTCGCAAGATCGGCGTTGACCGCCGCAGCGTCCGGCGCTGGAAAGCCAGCATCCTGAAGAACGGTCCGGAAGGGATCCGGGCGCGTCCGATTCGGGGCCGACCGTCGCGGCTCGGCCCCCGGGAGAAGAAGCGATTGGAAACGATCCTGCTGCGAGGAGCCCAGCAAGCCGGCTTTTCTACGGATCTCTGGACCTGTCCCCGTGTCGTTCAAGTGATCGAAAAGGCTTTTGGGGTCCATTATCATGTCGACCATATCGGACGGCTCCTGCACGCGCTCGGTTGGAGCCCCCAGAAGCCGCAGCGTCGGGCCGTGGAGCGCGACGAAGAGGCCATCCGGTCGTGGATCAAGGCCGATTGGCCCCGGGTAAA
Source organism: Candidatus Aminicenantota bacterium (assembly GCA_034679465.1). Lineage (GTDB taxonomy): Bacteria > Acidobacteriota > Aminicenantia > Aminicenantales > Saccharicenantaceae > RBG-16-66-30. Next base: position 23,544 of record JAXDAV010000055.1, read on the forward strand.
AAAAACGCTTCGCGCATAGGCGCCGCTCTGGTCTTTCTCGACGAGAGCGGCTTCCTGATGATGCCCTTGGTGCGGCGGACTTGGGCGCCTCGGGGCCAAACGCCGTTCCTCCATCACCGGACCAATACCTATCGGAAAGTTTCCGTGATCGCCGCCTTGGCCGTCTCTCCCCGCCGCGATCATGTCCAGCTGTTCTTCCGTCTTCATCCCCAAGCCAATATCAACGCCCACACGGTTTGTGCTTTTCTGAAGCATCTCGGCCGACATATCCAATGTCCGATGATCTTGATCTGGGACCGATTCATGCCCCATCGGGCCCGTCTCGTCCATAACTATCTATCCAAGAGAAAGGCTTGGCGCTCGGAGTTCCTGCCGGCCTATGCGCCGGAACTTAATCCCACGGAGAACGTCTGGTGCTATCTGAAGACCAACTCGATGACTAACGAGGCTCTTTATGAGCTCGATGACTTGGCGCAATCGGCTCGGCATCACGGCCGCTCCCTCCAGCGGCGCGAATCCATGCTCCGCTCTCTGCTGAAGCACAC
>JAXDAV010000056.1:0-10825 GCA_034679465.1 Candidatus Aminicenantota bacterium
GCTGGGGCTGCGCCTGCCGAATCGGCCCAAAATCATCGAAAATGTAGTGGCGACTTTGGCCTCCTGAAGACCGTAACTGTAACCTTATCAACAAAAGCACTTCCGTAACTGTCGAAGTTGGGCTAGGCGCCCGGCCATTCCGTGACCCCATTGACCGCCCGCCACAGCTCGCTGTCGAGCTCGTTGAAGAAGGCGTCGGCGTTGGCCGGCCGGGAATTGAACAGGGCCACCCAGGCCGTGCGGCCGGCCGTCCGGACCATGATCGCCGAGGTCCCGGGAAGCGAGCCGGTGTGCCACCAGTTGGCGTCGCCGCCGGTCGGCCGGATCTGCCAGCCAAGAGCATAAAAGACGGCCGAGCCTTGGTATTCGGCCAGGGGCGGCCGGGCGATCATGAGATCGATCGTGGCCTCCTGCAAGACGTCGGGCGGGGACGCCCGGCCGTCGACGGCCAGCAGGAAGTCGAGCAGGTCGGCGGCCGAGGCGAGCCAGCCGCCGTGGGCGTCCATGGGCTCAAGGGCAAAGCCCCCGTAGGGCCAGGGGACGAAGGCCGGGCCGGCGGCGAACACGGAGGCCGCCAACGCCGCCCCGGCATGGTCGTAATAAGCGACTTCTCCCTCGGCCCGGTCGGCGGCGAGCGATCGGCCGAGGCGCAGGCCCGCGGCGCCGGCCGGGATGAGAATGGCCTCCCGGACGTAGGCCTCGTAGCTCTGGCCGGTGATCTTCTCGATGATCCGCCCGAGCAGGCAGTAGCCGAAATTCGAATAGGCGTACTTGGCGCCGGGATCGAGATCGAGCGGCTGGCCCTTCATGAAGCGGATGACGGCGGCCGCGTCCGCGGGCGGCGGGACGCCCAGAACCTCGGCGATCTCGCGCGAGCGGAACATCGGATCGAAGCTGGCGTTCCGGTCCCAACCGCCGGAATGGCGGAGCAGGTCGAGGACGGTCACATCGGCCAGGCGCGGGTCCACGCTCGCACCCGGCGGCGGCTCGACGTCGCTCAGGATGTCGAAGACCCGGGCCTCGAGGTCGAGGAGCCCGGATTCGCGGAGCTTGAGCACGGCCGCGGCCGTGACCGGCTTGGACAAGGAGGCGACGCGGAAGAGCGAGGCCGCCGTCACGGGGACGCTGCCGGTCTTGTCGGCCAGGCCGTAGCCCTTCGACAGGACGACCGCGCCGTCGCGGGCCAGGGCCACGGCCCCGCCCGGGATGTCCCATTTCGACAGGAGCGCCGGGACGACTCTCTGAAAGCTCTCCTCCGGCGTCACGCCGTCGAGAGCGCCGCCGCCGCCCGTCGATTGACAGCCGGCGCAGCCGGCCAGGATCGCGGCCAGCGCGGCGACGAGCCCATAAACGTAAGGGAATTGTCGTTTCATTGAAAACTCCGGGGCGTAATAAAGCACCGCGGCGGCCGGATGTCAACACCGCGGCTAAAAAAACGCGGCCGGGATCTCGATCCGTCGGCCGGTCCGGAGGGACTCGAAGCAGACGTCGATCGCCCGCATGTTGTGCCAGGCGTCGGTCGCCGGGAAGCGCGGCGGGGTCCGGCCGAGGACGGCCGCGCCGAAATCGTCGACCATCAGCGCGAACATGTCGGCCTTGGGTATAATCGTCTCGATCTTGGAGTCGCCCCGGACGATCTCGATCGCGACGTCGAAGTCCTTGGCCGAGAAGGCCCGCTCGAGGCGAAGCGTCCCGTCCGCGCCGACGACGAGGAGACGGCTCTGGAACTGGCTCTCGAAGCTCGCCTCGCACTGGGCGAAGCGGCCGCCCGGGAATTCGAGGAGCGCGGCCGTCGTCAGGTCCACGGAGGTCGCCGGGTCGACGCGGGCCGCGGCGGTGACGGCGCGCGGCTCGGCGCCGAAGACGAGCCGGGCGACGCTGATCGTGTAGCAGCCGACGTCGTAGAGCGCCCCGCCGCCCCGCGCCGGGGACAGGCGGTAGTCCGGACGGTCGGACCTCAGGCGGAAGGTGAAGGACGAGTGAACGGAGCGCACGGCCCCGATCGCGCCCCCGCGGAGGAGCTCGAGCGCCTTCCCGATCTGCGGGTGGAACTTGTACATGAAGCCTTCCATCAGCAGGGCGCCGCGCGACTCGGCCGCCTCGATCATGGCCCCGACCTCGGAAGCGTTCAGGGCCATGGGCTTTTCGCAGAGGACGTGCTTGCCGGCCCGCAGGGCCCGGATGGACCACTCGGCGTGCAGGTCGTTCGGGAGGGGATTGTAAACGGCCTCGACGGCCGGATCGTCGATGAGGTCCTGGTAGGTTCGGGGGGCCCCCGGGAAGCCGAAGCGGCGGGCCCAATCGGCGGCCCGGGCCGGGTCGCGGGAAGCGATCGCCGCGAGGGAGCCGGTGCGGGACCGGAGGACGGCCGGGATAAAGGCCTTTTCGGCGATCCGGGCACAGCCGAGAACGCCCCAATGGACTTTGCGGACCACGCCTCTCCTCTCGCCTCTCCGTGCCTTCATCTTATGCCCAGCCCGGGTCGGGCGCTTACTCCATTCGCCCTAATAATTGATATGGTCCCTTAGGAACTCCAGCTGGGCCCTCATCTTCATCTCAAATTCCGTATTCCCGAGATTCCCAATAGCCGAATGAAATCCTTCATCCTCTTCACAAAGCCAATAGCATAGGCGAAGGACTATCCACCTCCAATTCGGAGTCTTTTTCAGCGCGGAGACAACGAGTGGCATATGTCCTAAGAAAAAGTCCACCGCGAGGTCGGCCATTATTTCCAGATGATAAGCGCCATCACAATGGGTCATGAAATGAAATAATACGGCGACCTTATATTCATCCGGCTCCTTGACAATCCACGATGTCAGGAGGTCGAACGAATGACTCAAATGCATCGGCCCCATCGTATGGCATAGATCATAGATCTTTTCTATCCCATCGAGGCCTTTTGACGGATCCCTTATGAATTCCGAAAGCTTTTCAGAATCCCTTCGTTCTTCATTCTCGATTTCTGCGAACGAATCCGTCAACTTCTTCTTATTTTCACCATCCTCCATGTCCAACAGAATATCTTTAAGGCCTCCTCTCATTCCGGAGAAGTGCTCGATGTCTCCTTTTGCGATCAATCTGAATATTTCTCTCCAATCGTCTCTCGAGAGCAAGTTCCGGGCAAACCATTCGGGCCTAGTCGACGCGATCTCGATGATCCTCGAAATAATCGGCCTTATCAATTCGTAGGAAAGCGGAGATGAATAGGCCTTCAATAGACGGAGAATGGCGTCCAGCTTAGCCTCATTGACATCGTTCGCCAGCAGTTTTTTGGAAAAAAGCTCCCTCATCATAAAAGGGATTCCCTTGATCTCGCCGTATACCAATGTCCAATAATAGAGATCGTCCATTCTCTCCAAGATCGGCACATGGGCTATCGGGTCCGCCAGAAAGGCGTCTAGATAGCTTGAATTTCGCGTCCAGGTTGCCTCTTCAGGATTAGCAACATCCTGAGAAAACAACGAAACGGAGAGCATGGCCAGGAGGCTGATTTGGATCAGTACCGTCCTATCGACTAATTTATTATCCACTTCATTCGCCTCCCCTTACAGAGCCCAAGCCGGTATCGGGCTTTCGCTATTAACCAGCGGTCTATTAGGAAGTTGAGGCTACCGCATAAAAGCTCCCAAAGAAATTCTTCGATCCCCTTGGTTATCTTATCCCTTATCCTTTTGGGTATATTTTTTTACTCATGTGGAAATCTTTCGGCAACCGGTCAGACCTTCTGCAGCTTCCTGAGGAAGGCCGGGTCGACGTCGCAGCCGAGGCCCGGCGTCTCCGGGAGTGTCAGCGTCCCGGCCTTGACCGTCATCCCGCCGATGATCGGGTTCGCGGCGTGCTCGGTGTTCCCGTCGAGGTCGGCGTAGACGATGTTGGCCTGCGAGGCGACGACGTGGGCCGCGGCCGTCAGGGCCAGGTTCGAGTCGATCATGCAGCCGACCATGCAGCGCATATTGGCCGCGTCGGCGATGTGGGCGATGCGGATCGAGTTGAGGATCCCGCCGGCCTTCATGAGCTTGATGTTGAAGGTGTCGCAGGCCCCGGCCCGGATGAGCTTGAGCGCGTCGGCCGGCCCGAACAGGGACTCGTCGGCCATGATCGAGATCGGGCTCTGGGCCCGGACAGCGGCCAGGCCGGCGTGGTCCGAGGCCTTGACCGGCTGCTCGCAGAACTCGATGGCCAGCGGCTCCATCTTGCGCAGGGCGTAGATCGCCTGGGGCACGGTCCAGCCCTGATTGGCGTCGATGCGGATGGCGACGCCGGGGCCGACGGCACTGCGGATGGCCTCGAGCCGGGCGAAGTCCTCGTCGGGGTCGAGCCCGACCTTGACCTTGAGCGTCCTGTAGCCCAGGCCGGCGTACTTCGAGGCCTCGGCCCGCATGGCCTCGAGGGTGTCGATGCCCGTCGTGATGTCGGTCTCGAACTGGCTCTTCGTCCCGCCGAAGAGCCGGAAGAGCGGCAGTCCGGCGACCTTGCCCAGGATGTCGTAGAGGGCCATGTCGAAGGCGGCCACGGCGCTTGGGTTGGCGTGGACGAGGGGCCCGATCTCGCGGAGGAGCGCGTCGATCGCCAGCGGGTCTTTGCCCACGATCATGTCGCGGATGGCCCGGGCGGCGGCGGCGTTGGTGGCCTGCGTCTCGCCGGTGATCGGCGGGAAGGGGCAGGCCTCGCCGAGACCGACGAGGCCCTGGTCGGTGCGGACGCGGACGAGGACATTGTTGGCCGCGTTCATGACGCCGATGGCGATACGGAAGGGCGAGGTGAGGGCGATGTCGAAAAGGTAGATCTCGACATCGGTGATCTTGAGCTTCGGGGCGGCGGCGCGGGCGCCCTGGAGCGCTGTGGACGGCAGGCCGTAGGCGCGCGAGCCGGCGGCCAGGGTCCCCAGGCCGAGCATCTTCAGGAAATTCTTGCGGGATACGCTCATCGGTCCTCCTCGATCATGACGGTCGGTGTGCCGCTGCTCATTCTATAGAACCGACCGCGCGCTTGACAAGGGAAAGTTCAGTCGACCCGGGGCGCGCGGTCATCGGCGCCGGAGGCCCGAGCGGAGGCCGCGCCGCGGTTGCCCCGGGCCAGCGAGGCGAAGACGCCGGCGACGCAGAGGGCGGCGAAGAAGGCGAAGGCGAACCGGATGCTGCGGAGAAAGAGCGGATAGACGGCGGGCTCGATGGGAGCGCGGCCCATGAACAGGGCGAAGATCATCATGGCGATGCCGGCGCTCATCATCTGGCCGGTCAGGCGCATGGTGCCGAGGGCGGCGGAGGCGATGCCGAGGTGCCTCTTTTCGACGGAGCACATGACCGCGTTCGTGTTGGGCGAGGAGAAGAGGCCGAAGCCGAGGCCGAGGCAGACGAGGCTTCCGATGATGAAGCCGAGGCTCGAGCCGGGGCCGATCAAAGAAAACAGGAGGAGGCCGGCGGCCGAGAGGGCCATGCCGAAAGAGGCGATGAGACGGGGCTCAGTGCGGTCCGAGAGCCGTCCGGCGAAGGGCGAGGCGAGGGCCATGACGATGGGCTGGGCGACGAGGACGAGCCCGGCCTTCTGCGGCGGCAGGCCTTTGATGTACTGGAGGTAGAGGCTCATCAGGAAGGCGACGGCCGAGGTCGCGGCGTAGTTGAACAGGGCGGCCAGGCTCGAGAAGGCGAAGATGCGATTGCGCCTGAAGAGGCGGAGATCGAGGAGGGGCGCCGCGGCGTCCAGCTCGAACAGGACGAAGCCGGCGAAGGCGAGGAGGCCGGCGGCGGTCAGGACGGCGCCGGGAAGCGAAGGCAGCCGGGAGAAGCCGTACATCAGGGAGACGAGGCCGGCGCCGAGGATCAGCGAGCCTTTGAGGTCGAAGCGCTCGCCGCGGGCCTCGGCCCACTCGCCCCGGAGCTTGACCAGGGTCAGGGCGAGGGCCAGGGCGGCGACGGGCGCGGCCGCCCAAAAAGCGTTGCGCCAGCCCCAGGCGTGGACAATGAACCCGCCCAGCACGGGCCCGAGGGACAGGCCCAGATAGACCGCGGCCGTGTTCAGGCCCAGGACGCGCCCGCGCCGGCCGGGCGGATAGACCGAGGTCAGGATGGCGACGCCGGTGCCGAAGACCATCCCTCCGGCCAGGCCCTGGACGGCCCGGGCGAGGAAGAGGAAGAACGCGGACGGGGCCAGGGCGCCGATGACGGTCCCGACGATGTTGACGGCCAGGCCGAGGGCGAAGATCCGCCTGCGGCCGACGATGTCGGCCAAGCGGCCGAAGGGAACGAGAAAGATCGCGGCGGCCAGCGTGTAGGACGTCAGGACCCAGCCGAGGGCGACGGCGCTCAATCCGAGCTCCTGGCCGATGAGAGGCATGGCCACGTTGATCCCCGAAGCCATGAAGGGGGTCAGGAACGAGGAGACCATGGAGACGGTCAGCGCCGTCCGGCGAACCGAGCCGTCAGGAAGAGCCGCCGCGCCCGCTGAGGTCATTTCGCCGGTCATTATACCGAATCAGACGGAGTCAAACCTTAATTCTTATAATTCCCGGCGTCATCCCCCAGTTCGATCAGAAGGGACCGGGTCTTCGCAAGCCCGGCGCGACATGCCCGTTTCGGCAAGTGCCCATCGGTCTGAGCCTTGCGAAGACCCGGTCCCTTCCTATTTATTATAAGAATTGGCTAGTCCCGTCTTGGGCGGCGCCGAACTGGCCTGGATTATTCACGAGCCGAGGCGGCTGCAGATGCGAGGCGTCAAAAACCCTTTGCAACGAAGCAGATGCGGCCGGATCGGCTTGCCCGAAGGGTAAAAACGCCGGTCTTGGGTTTTCTTGTCTTATGAGAAAACCGGCGTTTTTATGAATAGTCCAGGCTAGCCTGGATTCCCTACTTCACTTCAGCATCGGGATCCTGATGCCGTTCTTCCGGGCGCAGGCGATGGCCTCGGGATAGCCGGCATCGGCGTGCCTGGCGACACCCATTCCCGGATCGGCCGTCAGCACCCGCTCGAGCCGCCGCCCCATCATGGCCGTCCCGTCGGCGACGACGACCATCCCGGCGTGGATCGAGAGGCCGATGCCGACCCCGCCGCCGTGATGCACCGAGACCCACGAGGCCCCGCTGACCGCGTTGAGCAGGGCGTTGAGGATGGGCCAGTCGGCGATGGCGTCGGAGCCGTCCCGCATGCCCTCGGTCTCGCGGTTGGGCGAGGCGACCGACCCGGTGTCGAGGTGGTCGCGCCCGATGACGATGGGCGCGGAGATCTTCCCCGTCCTCACCAGCCGGTTGATGACGGCGCCGAACCGGGCCCGCTCGCCGTAGCCGAGCCAGCAGATGCGCGACGGCAGGCCCTGGAACTTGACCTGGGCTCGCGCTTTCCTGATCCACCGGGCCAGGGCCTCGTCTTCGGGAAACTCCCTGAGCACGGCCTCGTCGGTGGCGTAGATGTCCTGCGGCCGGCCCGACAGCGCCGCCCACCTGAAGGGCCCCTTGCCCAGACAGAACAGGGGCCGGATGTATTCGGGCACGAACCCGGGAATGTCGAACGCGTCGGCCACACCCGCCTTCCGGGCCTGGCCGCGGATGTTGTTGCCGTAATCGAAGGCCCGCGCCCCGCGCTTCCGGAGCTCGAGCATGGCCTCGACCTGGGCGGCCATCGCCGCGTACGACCGGCGGATGTAATCGGCCGGGTCCTTTTTCCGCAGCGCCAGGGCCGCCTCGTACGAAAGCCCGTTCGGGACGTAGCCGTTGAGCTCGTCGTGGGCCGAGGTCTGGTCGGTCAGGATGTCCGGGGTGACGCCCCGGCGCACGAGCTCCGGCAGGACGTCGGCCGCGTTGCCGAGCAGGGCGATCGACCGCGGGGCGCCTTTCCGCATGGCCTCGCCCGCCAGCCGCAGGGCCTCGTCGAGGCTCTCCGTCATGAGGTCGACGTAGCGCGTTTCGAGCCGCCGCTCGATCCGGCGCGGATCGACCTCGACGACGATGGCCACCCCGTCGTTCATGGTCACGGCCAGGGGCTGGGCCCCGCCCATGCCGCCGAGCCCGGCGGTCAGCGTCAGCCTGCCCTTGAGCGAGCCGCCGAAGTGCTTCCGGCCCACGGCGGCGAGGGTCTCATAGGTGCCCTGGAGGATGCCCTGGGTGCCGATGTAGATCCAACTGCCGGCCGTCATCTGGCCGTACATGGTCAGGCCGAGGGCCTCGAGGCGCCGGAACTCGTCCCAATGGGCCCACTGGGGAACGATCATGGCGTTGGAGATGAGGACGCGGGGCGCTTCGGCGTGCGTCCGGAACACGGCCACGGGCTTCCCCGACTGAACGATGAGGGTCTCGTCGCTCTCGAGCTTCTTCAGGCTGGCGACGATGGCCCGGTAGGCGTCCCAGCTCCGGGCGGCCCTGCCCGTCCCCCCGTAGACGATGAGCTCGGCCGGATTCTCGGCCACCTGGGGATCAAGATTGTTCATGAGCATCCGCAGGGCGCCCTCCTGCGACCAGCCCTTGGTCGTCAGTCGAGGGCCCCGCGGGGCCCGGATATTCAGGACCGGCCCGCCGCCCGTTCTGGCCATTTCCCGTCTCCTCTAAGGCGTTTTGCGCGAGCAATATACCATAGCCGGGCGGCCCGCTTCAAAGCCAAAAAAACGGTTGACCTGCCCCTCGATCTGGTATATTCATTAAGCAGGAAAAGGAAGAGGCGCCGCTCTTTCGCGCGAAAGACGAGCCGAGGGCTATGATCCAGAAGCGCATACTCGTCATCCACCCTTCGCCCGCCGAGGCCGAACGCCTGGCCCGCCTGGCCCGGAAGCTCGGACCGGTCGCCGCGGAGACCGACCCCGGGCAGGCGCTCGCCGGGCTGGCCGAGGGGGGGGTCGCCGCCGCGGTCATCGACGCCTCCGTCGCCGGATCGCCGGCCCTCAGGGCCGCGGTCCGCCCGCCGGTCGGGGTCCTCCTCACGGGACCGGACGAGACGGAGCTGGCCCGTCTGGCCGACGACTGGGCCGGCGCCGTCGATGCCGACTTCTGCCTCACCTCCCCCGCCGATCCCCGCGAGGCCCCCTTCCTCCGCGTCCTCGGCCGGGTCGTCGAGGTCGCCCGCCTCAAGGCCGAGACGGCCGGCCTGCGCCGCGCGCTCGGTCTCCAGGAGGTCAAGGTCAAGGACGTCCTGGGCGAGATCAGCGAGATCAAGAGCCTGCTCAACACGGGCTTCCTCCGCGAGGTCGAGAAGCGCCTCGACATCGAGTCCCGCTACGTCGGCTCCCAGAAGGAGCGCCGGCGGTTCGAGACCATCCTCCGCCGGATCTACGGCGCCGACGACGTCAACAGCCTCCTCGACATCGTGCCGGACATCCGCGACATCGTCCAGGCCGGGAGCGTCTCGGTCTACCTCATGGAGGAGAACGAGGCCATCGGCCGCTACCTCAAGCCCCTCGTCTGGGACAACGCCTTCCTGACCCACTCGGATTTCTCGAAATACATCGCCCCGCTCGAAAGCCAGGATTTCGCCGCCTCGGTCGCCCGCTACGGCCACGACATCAACGCCGCCAACCTGTCCTTCGACCGCCGCCTGAGCAGGCGCTACACCTCCCTGCTCAAGGCGGCGCCGCGGAACCTCCTCGGCGTGCCCATCATGCACGGGCCCAAGGTCATCGGCGTCCTCGAGGTCACGAACAAGACGGCCGGGGGCCGGCCCGTCCCCGAGGGCTTCCGCCGCGAGGACCAGCAGGTCCTGCGGGGCCTGTCCGACCACATGGCCATCGCCATGGCCAAGCTCAACCTCATCCAGTACGATCCCCTGACCGGGCTCCTCCGGCCCGAGCCGTTCTTCGAGAAGGTCCTCCAGAAGGTCAACGCCCTGAGCAAGCGCCGCCGCGAAGAGGGCGCCATGGCCCTGGTCATGGGCGACGTCGACTGGTTCAAGGCCTACAACGACCGCAACGGCCAGGAGGCCGGCAACCGGCTGCTGCGCGAACTCGGCCACGTCCTCAAGCTGGCCATCCGCGAGGAGGACCTGATCTGCCGCTACGGCGGCGAGGAGTTCCTCTTCTTCCTCATGGGCGTCAAGGGCGCCGAAGAAGCGGGCCTGCTCACCGAGCGCATCCGCAAGAGCGTCGAGGACCACTACTTCGCCCGGCAGGAGTTCCAGCCGCGCGGCAACCTGACCATGTCCTTCGGCGTGACCGTGTTCCCCAGGCGTCCCGGGGACCAGGCCGCCCTCCTGACCAAGAAGGAGCTCAAGCGCCTGGCCGGCGAGGCGGACCTGGCCCTGGCGGAGGCCAAGGGCAAGGCCCGGCCGGACCTCAAGCCCCGCGGCCCCGCCGACGCCCCCGTCGACAAGAACCGCGTCTGCGGCTACGCCGGGCCGGAACCGGGGCAGGCCGGCGGGCCGGACGACGCGCCCGGCGGCGCTCCGCGCTTCCGGGAGAAGAGGAGGCACGAGCGCTGCAGCGTCTCGACGCCGTTCCTCATCCGGAGTGAGAGCGGGTTCCTGGTCGCCAAGACCGTCAACATCAGCCTCGAGGGCGCGCGGATCGTCTCGGAGGCGCCGCTCGTCGAAGGCCGGGCGCTCGAGACGATCCTCGTCTGCGAGGACGTCGCCACGACGATCAAGAGCGCCGTCGTCTATTCGGAGAAGGGCGGGGGCGATCCGGGCTTCTATTATTCGGGGGTGAATTTCCGCGATCTGAGCGTCCGGGAGACCAAGGACCTCGAGAGCTACCTCTCCCACTTCCGGCGCAGAAACGCCCTCCCCTAGGAGCCTGTCGGATAACCTAGGTCTGGCATAGTAGCGACAGAGACGTCCCGGGATCTTAGTCCGAGTATCCTGCCTCCCCCCTTGGTGTCGATGGAGCCGCTGCCGCGTCGACCGGGTTCCT
>JAXDAV010000057.1:0-21405 GCA_034679465.1 Candidatus Aminicenantota bacterium
TGAACGGCCCGCCGCCGGAGCTGCTCCTGGGCGGCCGCAGGCAACGATCTCGCATCTTTGTTCTTCATGAAGGCAGTCTATCATATCAAATCATAAAAAGAAAGTTATTTATTGCTCTGATGAATAAATAAGGTTAGCAGAAGGGCCAGGCTGGCCCCTCAGGCGATTGAAAGAGTCGCGGGAAGTTGAGTTCTTGATAATGTTAAGAAACACGAGTATCCCCCCACAGTCCGTTTATGCGATTTCTCCCTCCTGCTCTGGAAATACTCATTTCAATGTACAATGTCAACAGAATATTGTCATACTTGACGCCATTGAGCCGGACCCAAAAAACTGGACAGCCTTCTATGGCTGCGGCAACGCGGGGCCACGTATCTGGCGGACACGCCCGAGAGTCAGCTGAAGCGCTACCTGGCCGAGTTGCTCGATCAGGCTGACTGCCAGGCCGTGCGTGAGGGCGTGGAGGTCAAACGGGTTTCGTCTCCCGAAGGCCCGCCGCGAGCCCCTGCCGTTCAAGCCGGATTCATGAGCCGACCCGCCGAGCGGCGGGCGGTCTGTCGGAAACGGCGTCAGCGGGAGGGCAGGCCCAGGGCCCGGCGCAGGGCGGCGTTGATCTGGGTGTTGTCGAGGATCGACCCCGGGTACCAGGCGCCGCGGAGGCCCAGGAAGGCGCGGGTCGCCGCGCCGGTCACGGCCAGGTTGACCAGCTCGTTGGTGTGTCCGCCCGTGCCGTAGGAAACCTCGCCGTCGGGATAGACAAAGGGCGAGGCGTAATCCGGCTTCTTGGCGGCCGCGCCCTTCGGCGCGAAGTCGACGCGCGGGTCCTGCCGGGGCAGGTCGCCGGGGCCGAGCGCCCGGCCGGGCTCGAGGAACAGCCCGCCGGTCGCGTGGTCGGCGACCACGAGGAGCGTCGTGTTGGTCCAATCGACCGCGTCGCCGGGCCGGTCGACGAAGGCCAGGGCGGCCCGGACGGCGGCGTCGAGATCGGCGACACTGCCGATCATGGACCGGAAATCGTTGTCGTGATTGGCCCAGTCGATGTCGCCCTGCTCGACGACGAGGAAAAAGCCGTCGGGATCGCGGGCGAGGAGGCCGAGGGCGGCCTCGGCCGCTTCGGCGAGCGACGGGTTCTCCTCGCTCCCCGGGGTGACGCGCGGCTCGCCGGGGGAATCCTCGACCCGGGCGAAGTCGAAATTCCCGCCCTTGCCGCCGAAGAGCCCGAAGAGCCTGCGGCCTTGGCGCGCGGCGGCGGCCGCTCCCTCGGCCAGGGCCCGGCCGCCGTCCTGGCCGGGCTTCCTCTCCACGAAGACGTAGTCCTCGGAAGCCTGGAGGGCGCGATAGAGGGTCTCCGAGATGTATCCCCGCTTCGGGTCGAAGCCGGGGTTGTCGAGGAGCGGATGCCCGCCGCCGATGACGACGTCGGGCTTGGTCCTCAGGATGATCTCGTCGGCCAGGCCCAGCCCCTGGTAGCCCTTGAGCCCGGTGTAATAGGAGCCGCGGCTGGTGTTATGGCTGGCGAAGGCGGCCGGAGTGGCATGATTGAACGGCACGGTGCTGACGATCCCGATCCCGGCCCCGGTCGCGGCCCGGAGGTCCTCCGCGATCGTCGGGATGCGGCCGTCCGGCGGATCGTCGGAAAGCCAGGAGATATTGCCCGAATCCGTCTTGTATCCCGTGGCCAGGGCCGTCGCCGCGGAGGCCGAGTCCGTGGCCGGGCCCCGCGGGAAGCCGACCGCGGCCTCCGGGCCGACGCGGGGCTTGGCCCCGACGGCGCGGACGTCGTAGCCGAGACGGGGCGCGAAGGACGACCGCGAGTACGGCGGCTGGCCGGCCCGCCGGGCATTGGCGTTGTAGACGTTGATGTCCCAGGTCGCGACGTAGGACTTGGCGGGGAAGGCGTGCCAGGCCAGCCCGTCGTCCCTCCCGTAGAGATAGCGGCTGGCCGCGATCTCGGTCGCCGCCGACATGCCGTCGCCGACGAAGAAGATGACGTGCCTGACCGCGGGCTCGCGGCGGCGGCAGGCGGGCTGGGCGAGGAGGACCGCCGCTATCGAGAGGACGGCAAGGAACGGCCAAGCCGTCCGCGACGTCCAGCCTCCGCGCCTGATCATGACCTTCTATTATAGCCCATAGCCCAAAGGCGCTCCGGCGTCCGGCGGGACGGCCTAGTCCACCACCCTGTTGACCGTGCCGATCGGCAGGACCGTCCGGCCTTTGGCTTCGTTCAGGACCTCGGCCATGGCCAGGTAGATCGCGGAGGCGCCGCAGACGATGCCCTCGAAGCCGGCGATCGTTCCGACCAGCGCCGAGCCGGTCCAGTCGCGGGCGGCCAACAGGAAGAACAGGATCCAGAGGCTGAAGAAGACGAACTGCAGGGCCCGGTTCTTGCCGAAGGTGCCGAACCACATGAAGAAGGTGAAGACGCCCCACAGGACCAGATACCAGGCCAGGTAGGCTACGGGGGTCGCCCCGCCGTTCGGGGCGCCGGTGCCGGGGATGACCCAGAGGGCGACGAGGGTCAGCCAGAACAGGCCGTAGGACGTGAAGGCCGTCGTCCCGAAGGTGTTGCCCTTCTTGAACTCCATGATGCCGGCGATGATCTGGGCGATGCCGCCGTAGAAGATGCCCATGGCCAGGACCACGGAGCTGACGGGGAAGAACCCGGCGTTGTGGATGTTGAGCAGGACCGTGGTCATGCCGAAGCCCATCAGGCCGAGCGGGGCGGGATTGGCGAGCTTGTCGTTCATGGCGACTCCTACATACCGTACTTGGCGACGATCTCCTGCTTCGTCTTGCCCAGGATGTCGAACTGCTTCCCGACTTTGGTGAAGGCGGCCAGGGCCCGGTCGAGGTGATGGGTCTCGTGGCCGGCCGAGATCTGCGTCCGGATGCGGGCCTGGCTCTGGGGCACGACCGGGAAGAAGAAGCCGATGGCGTAGATGCCCTCGTCGTAGAGCGCCCGGGAGAAGTCCTGGGCCAGCTTGGCGTTGAAGAGCATGACCGGGACGATGGGCGTGTCCCCTTCCCGGAGGACGAAGCCGGCCTCGGTCAGGCCCTTGCGCCAGTAGGCGGCGTTGCGCTCGAGCTTGTCCCGCCGCTCGGTCGATGTGGTGACGATGTCCATGACCTCGAGGACGCCCTCGACGACGACCGGGGCGATGGTGTTGGAGAAGAGGTACGGCCGGGCCCTCTGGCGGCACATCTCGACGAGCTCGCGGCGGCCGCTGACGCAGCCCCCGGACGCCCCGCCGAGGGCCTTGCCGAAGGTCGTGGTGATGATGTCGATCTTGCCGACGACGCCGCACTTCTCGTGGGTGCCGCGGCCGGTCCGGCCGATGAAGCCGGAGGCGTGCGAATCGTCGACGAGGACCATGGCGTCGTGCTTCTCGCAGACGCGGACCATCTCGTCGAGCTTGGCCGTGTCGCCGTCCATCGAGAAGACGCCGTCGGTGACGACGAGCTTGAAGCGCTTGTCGGCGTGGAGCTGGAGCTTCTCCTCGAGGTGGGCCATGTCCGAGTGCTTGATGGTGTCGTGCATGGCGCTGCAGAGGCGGATGCCGTCGACGAGCGAGGCGTGGACGAGGCGGTCGGAGATGATGACGTCGTCCTTGGTCAGGACGGCCTCGAAGACGCCGGCGTTGGCGTCCATGCAGGAAGGAAAGAGGAGCGTGTCCTCGGTGCCCAGGAAAGCGGTCAGCTTCCGCTCGAGCTCACGGTGGATGTCCTGGGTGCCGCAGATGAAGCGGACCGACGACATGCCGTAGCCACGGGAGTCGAGGCCCTCGTGGGCCGCCTTGACCACGTCGGGGTGGCTCGACAGCCCGAGGTAGTTGTTGGCGCACATGTTGATGACCTTCTTGAGGGGCGCGCCGGCCGGGAACTCGACCTCGATGTCGGCCGCCTGGGGCGAGTGGATGAAGCGCTCCTGCTTGAACAGCCCCGCGTCCTGGATGCCCTTGAGCTGGGCCTGGTAGGCACCGCGGATCTTGTCGCTGTAGGCCATGGTCCCCTCCCCTTAGCCCTTCTTAGCCACGAAGCGCTCGACGAGCGTGACGATCTTGTTGACCGAGTCGAAGGCCTCGGGCGTGGCCTCGTCGTCCGGGATCGAGATCTGGTACTTGTTCTCGAGGAAGCGCTTGAGCGAGACCATCGAGAACGAGTCGACGATGCCGCCCGAGATGAGCGGCGTGTCGTAGGTCAGGGGCTCGCTGTCGTCCTCCAGGTACTCCTTGGTGACGTAGCTCAGGACGATGTCTTTGAGTTCTTCGGCCATCGGGGGTCTCCTTTCCTAGTCGTTTTCCAATGTCGACGTGTCGCCGATCTCCTCGCCCCACTCCTTGGCGTGGAGGAGGCGGCGCATGATCTTGCCGCTCCGGGTCTTGGGGAGCGACGGCACGAACTCGATCTCCTGGGGCATGGCCAGGGGCGAGAGCTTCTTGCGGATGAAGTTCATGATCTCGAGGTCGAGGTCCTGGCTGGCGGTGAAGCCGGGCTTGAGCGTGACGAAGGCCTTGACGACCTCGAGGTTGATCGGGTCGGGCTTGCTGACGACGGCCGATTCGGCCACGGCCGGGTGCTCGAGCAGGGCCGACTCGACCTCGAAGGGGCTGACGAGGTGGCCGGCCGTGTTGATGATGTCGTCGTCCCGACCGGCGAACCAGAAGTAGCCGTCGGCGTCGAGCCTGGAGCGGTCGCCGGTGATGTACCAGTCGTTGCGGAACTTCTTCTGGAAGGCCTCGGGGTTGTTCCAGTAGGTCCGCATGCGCGAGGGCCAGTCGAACTTGAGGGCCACGAGGCCGATCTTGCCGTGGGTCGGGTAGGGCTCGTTCTTGACCGGGTCGAGGACGGTCCCGGTGATGCCGGGGAAGGGCTTGCCCATCGAGCCCGGCCGGACCTCCATGCCGGGGTAATTGCTGATGACGATCGAGCCCGTCTCGGTCTGCCAGTAGGTGTCGTAGAAGGACCGGCCGAAGACCTTCTGGGACCAGACAACGGCCTCGGAGTTGAGGGGCTCGCCGACGCTGGCCAGGTGGCGGAGGGACGACAGGTCGTACTTCCTGACGATCTCGTCGCCGGCCTTCATGAGCGAGCGGATGGCCGTCGGGGCCGAGTACCACATCGTGACCCTGCGCTTCTCGATCCACTTGTACCAGGCCTCGGCCGAAAAGCCGGCGTCGAGGACGCACTGGGTGACGCCCAGGGCGAACGGGGCGATGATGCCGTAGGACGTGCCCGTGACCCAGCCGGGGTCGGCCGTGCACCAGTAGATGTCGTCGTCGCGGAGGTCGAGGGCCCACTTGGCGGTCAGGTACTGGGAGATGAGGGAGTAGTGGACGTGCTGGACGCCCTTGGGCATGCCGGTCGTGCCCGAGGTGTAGTGGAGGACCGAGGGCGACTCGGCCAGGGTCGGGTGGACGTCGAAGCGCTCGACGGGAGCGGATTTCTCGAGGGAGAAGGCGACCTCGCGGTCCCGGAGCGGCGCGACGCCGTCGTGGTCGACGATGATGAGGTGCCGCAGGTGGGGCATCTTGTCCAGGATCTTGCGGACCTTGGGGGCGTGCTTCTTCTGGGTGATGACGGCCGCGGTCTCGGCGTTGGACAGGCGGACGAGGAGCGATTCGTCGCCGAAGGCGGAGAAGAGCGGCTGGGCGATGGCCCCGGTCTTGAGGATGCCCAGGAAGCCGAGATAGAGCTCGGGGACGCGGTCCATGAACAGGCAGACCCGCTCCCCGGGCCGGATGCCCAGGCCGGCCAGGAACGCGGCGATGGTGTTGGTGGCCAGGCGGATGTCGTTGTAGGTGTAGGTCTTCTCCGCGCCGGTGAAGCCCTCCCAGTAGAGGGCGACTTTGTCGGCCTTTCCGAGCCGGCAGATGCGGTCGGTGCAGTACCAGCCGATGTTGATGACGCCGCCGGGCTCGTAGCCGAGCTCCTTCTCGGCGATCGACCAGCTGAAGTTCTTGACGCGTTCGTCGTAGGAGCCGATGTTCGACATGAGCGATTCCTCTCCGTTCAGGTGGATTGCGGGGCCTTCTTCTCGAGGACGACGACGGCCGAGGCCACGTCCTTGATGTGGGTGAGCGAGACCTCCATGGCGCCGATGCCGCGGACCTCGCAGAACTCCTTGACCTTGCCGTGGACGAAGAGCTCGGGCTTGCCCAGGGCGTTGTTGACGACCTCGATCTCCGAGAACTGGTGGCCGCCCGACCAGCCCGTGCCCATGGCCTTGAGGAAGGCCTCCTTGGCGGCGAAGCGGGCGGCGAAGTGCAGGGCCGGGCGGTGCTTGGACTCGCAATAGGCGATCTCGGTCGGGGTGAAGAGCTTGGTCTTGAGGCGGTCCGTGCGGAGGAGCTTCTCCTCGACCCTCTGGACCTCGATGATGTCCGTCCCAGCCCCGAAAATCAACGCTTGGGTGGCCTTTCTCCGCGGATGTCCGGTCGTAAAACCGGCCGTAAAAACGGACCCTTATTATAGATAAGCCCGCCGAAATGTCAAAGCCGGCCGGCCAGAATGTCGGGCAGGAAGCGGTTCAGGAAATCGGCGGGCAGGCAAGCACGGAACGGGAGGCCCGGAATCCGCTCCAGGCGATGCAGGAATCTCTTATCGCCCGTCAGGAAGTGGTCCGCTTTCGCGATGACGGCCGAGACCAGAACGGGCAGGTCTTTGTCATCGACCGTCCCGCGAAACGGTTCCATCTCCCGGACAAAAGGCGCCGGGACGATTTCAAGATCGAGCTTGGGAAGGTATTCATCAAGAACAGGAAGCGCCTCGGGGAGGAGTCTCGCGATGTTCCGCTCGATCTCGGTCAGGTTGTACCGACCGGTCACGCCGCCGATAACGGGCAGTCCCAAGCTGAGGATATCGAGGATCAGCCGGGGCGCGCCCCGGTCCGAGATAAGGCCCGAGAGAATGACGTTCGAGTCGAGGAACGTCTTAATCGTCTTTCGTTCCATAGGTCTCCTGGAACAGCTGAACTCGCTCCTCCTCGAGTCCCTCGAGCAATTTCTCCGCGGTCACGCCGGACCGTTTCATGAGCTTGCGGATCTCCCGGCGTGCCTCGTCGAGCCCGAGCTTCTTCGGGGTGACCAGGATCGAATCGCCGACCGGGATAATGGTCACGGCCTCGCCGTCATAGAGGGTGCCTCTTTCCCGGACCTCCTTGGGGATGGTCAACTGGCCTCGCTCCCGGATACGGGACCTATAAGGCTTGGTCTTATCCATGCGTGACTCCAGATAATAATCCGTATTCAGATTATCAGATTTCTGATTTCAATGCAAATCGAATATCATCACCAAACAAACCTCCAATGCTCGCTCAAGCCTTCAGCCCTTTTCGCGCAAGGCCCTCAGGGCCCCGGTGATCTCCCGGCCACGGGCCTCGATCTCGCCCAGGATCTCGTCGGGGGTGCGCTCGTCAACGACGACCTTGCGGTTGGGATTGACCGCCTTGAGGTCGAACCCCCGCTTCTCAATCTCGGCCCGGCTGACCGTCCAACTCCGCTCGCTCTCCTCCCGGCCCGGCATAAGCTTGAAGAAGTCCTCGAAGTGGGCCGTTGTGAGCGGCGACTTCTTTCCCACCTTGATGTCCGAGAGGTCGAAATACCAGATCTTTTCGGTCGGCTTCCCGCGCTCGAAAAAGAGAAGGTTGGTCTTGACGCCGGCCCCGGCGTTGATGAAGGCGCCTCCCGGCAGGCTGACGATGGCCCAAAGATCGCAATCGTCGAGGAGCTTGCGCTTGGTCTGGACGAAGGCCGTCTCGTTCGTCCGGAAAAGCACCCCCTCGTCGGCCACGATGCCGCAACGGCCGCCGGGCGCAGGAGCCAGGTCAGCTCGGGCACGTACTGCAGGGCGCCGGCGCAGTTGGACCGCCGCATGATGTCGCAGATGGCCTTCACGGCGGCGTTGACCGATCCCGGCGAGCTCAGCCGCTTCCCGTTCCCCTTTTTCTTCGCTCGGGCCATGCTATTTCCTCTTGCCGATCAGGTTCATGACGATCCGGATGATGGGGTCCTTCTCCCGAGGCGCGCTCTCGGCGATCATCAGCGTCAGGGCGACGAGGGTAGCGTCGGCGATGCGCTTCTCGCCGCCGGCCCCATAGAGCAGACCGTTCTTCTCCATGAACCAGAGGAACAGGGAGGCGGCGATCCGCTTGTTTCCGTCCACGAAGCTATGGTTCTTGACCAGGAAATAGAGAAGATGGGCCGCCTTTTGCTCGAGCCCGGGATACACGTCTTTCCCGTCGAAGGTTTGGAGAATCGCGTTGAGGGAGCTGTGAAGGCTGTCGTCCTTCTCCTGCCCGAAGATGGCCGGAGCCTTGAATTTCTCCCTAAGCCGTTCGATGAGCCGCCGGGCCTCCTCATAAGAAATCGCCCGGACATCCCCCTTATGAACGGGCGCCGCGGGCACCCTCTGATGGTCGTAGTCATCGAGGAGGTCCAGAGCATAGGAATAGTCCGTCACCACGCGGAGAAGCGCCTTGGCCTCATCGGAAGACACATCATGCCGATCCAGCACATGCTCAACGAGTTGCAGGGATTGCTTCAGCTCCTGAAGCCGCCGAGCGTTCTCGGTATAGCCCTTGACTATGTGCTGTTTCAGGACATTGGTCGCCCAGATGCGGAATTGGGTCCCCCGCTTGGAATTGACCCGGTAGCCGACTGAGAGGATAACATCAAGATTATAAAAGAGAACCATCTTTTTCGAGTTAACAAAGTGCATTTTTTGCACATTGTTATTTTCCTCAAGTTCTCCCGATCTGAAGACATTTCGCAGGTGCTTGGTAATAACGGAGCGTTCTTTTTCAAATAACAAACCGATTTGGGCTTGGGTAAGCCATAAGGTTTCACCTTCGAGCCTTACCGCAAGGCCTGCTTCCCCATTTTGGCTTCTGTAGATGACAATCTCCCCCTTACCTCGACCAGGTCCCCAAATCCCCTTCTCTTCTCGAATGACATACTTCTTCATTTTAGAGCTCCCCTTTAAACGCCTGTCTTAATGACGCTTGGGGCAAGGTGTCTATCTCATTCACTGATGCTGGACCAAAAAGCAATATGCATTTTTTGCATATTGCTTCCTTAAGTAATACATATTTATAATTTTACAGGAATTTGAACTGTTGCATTTTTTGCAACAGTTGCCGGCATCCTTGAATAACCTGAACTACCGGGGATTCCTCGGCAGTTGGCAGCACGGCAGGCAAGGTAGATTCCGCAAAAGCAATGTGCATTTTTTGCACTTTGCTTTCCTAAATAGCTCTCATCGCTGGATTTGCAGAATATGGAAACGCCGCCTCCATCGGCTCCGGGCGGGCGGTCAGTTGTTGCATATTTTGCAACAACTGAAATCGACCCCAACCTATGCTTTTTTTGCACAGGTTGCCCGGCCTTCATTTAAAGCTCCCCCCTGAACGCCTGCCTCAATAACGCTTGGGGAAGGGCGTTCAGCTCAGCAAGCCCCCTTTCCAATGTGGCTTGAAGCCGCCCGGCAGACGCCATCTGCCCATCAAGCTGGGCGACGAGCTTTTTTTGCTCGGATAGAACCGGCAGGGGAATTTCCAACGATTCCAAGCGTATCGCAGGAAGGTGAGCGATGGTCGTCTTGACATTGGCGGAAGTGAACTCCCTCCTCAGGACGCCTATCCACATCCGGTAAAGAGCGAACTTGCGATCGATTGAATCACATTTCGGCCGTACCCTATGGAGCGACTTCTGATAAAAACATGGATCGATCCTTCCATCCCAAATTGCGGCTCGCCCAGGTTCCCCTCCTTCGCATATAAGAAGGTCTCCCCTTAACAAACTAAACTTCTTCTGTTCCTTTTCATTGAAATCCATGTAGGCGATATCGCCCGTATCGATCTTGTTCCATTGGACGTTCGCATTGCGAAGATAGGGGAAAGACGATAGGCCTATTTTGCTCTTAGGCGAAAGCATCTTGCCGAGTTGGACATCACAGAGCTCCCCCAGCCTGGCCAAGCGCCAGCCGGATGGCAATTCCTGCCCCAACCTTGGAAACACCTGCCTCAGATACGCCGCAGGAAGCGCTCTTGCGGCCTCAAGTTGCGCTTCGGCGGCCGCGCGCGCGTTGTCGATCGCCGCCATCCGTTCATTGAGAATTCCCGCGATGCGCTTTTGCTCGGATACTGGAGGAAGCGGTACCAAAATCATCTCTAAATCTTGACGCCCAAGCCCTGGGACTGTAGCGCCTAACGCACGGGCACTGAGGGCGCGGAGTTGTGTCCTTACGAAATGATACAAATAATCCCGCCGTACGAATTCCTCCCGGCCACAAACGGCCATAAGCTGCCGCCCTATGGCAACCTTCTCGTCTGGAGCAAGGTTGGTTTTCCCTACACCGGCGCCTTTGACCGTAATGAGAATATCCCCCGGCTCAGCATAGACCTTTGGATACTCAGTCCATTTTGAAATTTTCGCCTTTTCGATCCCGAAATCGGCAGGACCAGTCAAATATCCAATCCCACGGCGGCCGGTATTGTGGTCAGCCCCCATGACATGTTGACCAGGACGAATCGTTGAGATTTCTGCCAATCTCGCATATCGCCAGCCGGGCGGCAACTCCCGCTTTTCTTCCGATCCCTGTTTGACATTCATCATAGTATCCCGGATATTATAGCCAATCCGGCTCGCCGGAGGTGGATGGCCTCGGCCATCGGGCCCTTGCGGGCCTTTCACGTCACTTTGATCACCCTCTTGAGCCTTGCGTTCACGCGGTCGAGTTCGAAGCGGGCCGGGTCATACCGTCCCATCCAATCCTTGACATTTTCGTATTCGGGGTGGCTCGGGTCCGCCAGGACCTCCAACTTCCAGTAAAAACCGTTAACGCCCCCGCTATCTTCCGGCGGGCAGGCGCGCTCTCCGGCCAGGCATATCGCCGGGGGCGCGTCCGTCTCGGCAGGCAAGAACTCCTCGACCGTGATGTCGTGGATCCAATCGTCGCCGAAGTCATAGATGTATTCGAAGGACCTGGTCACCGCGGGCAGGACGTCCCGCAGGGAGATCTCGGTGTCGGCCTTCATCCCTTGCGCGAACAGATTATCCGCCTCGTCGGCCGATCCATAGCTGGCCTTTCCTATCTTGAATTCGTGGAGATGGTCGTCCTCCCAGCCCATGACCGCCTGGAGGACAGAGTGGAGCGCCCAGAGCGACAGGTCGCTCAAGACCCGGATCCTGCGCCAGATCGGAGGATCGGAGCCGGCCAGGACGACCTTGAGCTGGAAGGCGCCATCTCCGGGCGGGACCGCGCGCACCTTGGAGGACCGGGAATGCCCGACGGGGGTCTTCGGCTTGACCTTCATGCCTCGAACATCCTTTCCTTGGTTTCCAGGAGGACCTCGGAGGGGCGGCCGAACGCCTTGAGCGCGTCGAGGCCGCCGGCGCCGGCGACCTCGGGGGTCTCGAAAACATCCGGGCTCTCCAGGCCCTCGGTCCCGGCCTTGGTGAACTGCCCGGCGATGGCCTGGATGACCGCGGCCGTCGCCGCAGGCATCCGCCGGAGCCAATCCTCGTGCTTGTAGGCGAAGGCGTCGGCTCGCTCGCCGCGCGTCTTGGGGGCCAGGCCGTAGCCCAGCTCGGCCAGAACGTCGTAGAGGTCGTAGGCGGTCATGTTTTCGAGGGCCCGGACCAGGCCGGCCGAGCGGCCGCCGTCGGGGAGATGGGCGATGAGCTCTCGGCGCCGGGGCGGCATGATCCAGACCGCCCGGAACTTCTCCAGGGTCGGGGCCTCCTCGACCAGGCGGGCGGCCAGCCGCTCCTTGTATTCCTCGACGGTCACGGGCATGGCCTTGCCGTCCTCTTCGGTCACGATGTAGCGGCCGGCGTCGGTGACCCGGACCCGGAAGCCTTCGACAAGTAGGACCCTCTCCGTCGGTCCTTCTTTGCCCCTGGGCTTGTGCTCGCCCGGGGTGCGGTGCTTGACCACGAACTCCTGGCCGAAGAGGCGGGTCGCGTCGGTGTAGTCGAAGACCCGGAACATCAGCTTCCCGTCCGGGGCGTAGAGGCGCGTGCCCCGGCCGACCATTTGGTAGAAGGCGATGGGCGAACGGACATACTTGAAGAAGACGATGTTGCGGACGCAGGGCACGTCTACTCCGGTCGTCAGGAGGTCCACCGTGGCGGCGATGAAATAGCGGCGCGAGGCGCCCCGCAGGTCGGCCAGGTATTCGTTCCCGCCTGAGGCGGCCGTGCACTTGAAGGCGTAGGGCTCCGCCCGGGCATGGCCGTGGCACAGGCACCACTCGGCGTAGAGGTTGTTCAGGGCGGCGGCGACCTCGTCGGCGTGGCGGTCGCGGCGGCAGAAGACGATGGTCTTCTGCTCGGGGCCGCTGAACGCGACGAGCTGGTCGAAAAGATGACGGCACATGGCGGTCACCCGCTCGGGCATCAGGAGGTGGTCCTCCAGGCTCGAGGCCTCGTAGTGCTCGCAGGCGTCGGCGTCGGTCAGGCCTTCTCCGGTCTGGGCGTCCTGGAGGCGCTTGCGGGCCAAGTCTCGGCGCGAAACGCCGCTCTCCCTCTCGTTCATCTCCTTGTTGTCGTGGAAGAGATCGAAGCGGCCGATCTCGCAGGCGGCCAGGTAGCCGTCCTCGATGCCCTGAGCCATGTCGTACTCGTAAACGGGCTCGCCGAACCAGCGGTAGTTATCGGCGATGATCCGGTCGTCGGCCCGGGCCTCCGGGGTGCGTTCTTTGAGGCCCAAGCGCCGCGGCGTCGCGGTCAGGCCCACCTGGACCGCGCCGGGGTTTCGCGTCAGGACCTGGGACCATCTGCCCCAGGCCGAGCGGTGGCACTCGTCGATGACGATGTGGCTGAAGTAGTCGGGGGGATAGTTCGCCAGCAGGAAGGTGGCGGCGGAGTCGTCCTGGTCGACGTCGAGTGTCTGATAGGTGGCGACCAAGATGCGGGCGTTCTTCTGGGGATTGTCGGAGGAGACGGCGGCCGCGTCGGCCCCGAAGACCCTCTGCATGGCCGCCAGGCCCTGGGCCCGGAGCTCGTCGCGGTCGCAGACGAACAGGGCCCGGCGGAGCTGTCCGGCGTCGGCGATCCGCTTGAGGAGATTGACGGCGATGAAGGTCTTGCCCGAGCCGGTGGCCAGGGCCAGGAGGGCTCGCTTCTCGCCCCGGGCGATTCTCTCGAGCACGGCCCGGATGGCGGCGTCCTGGTAATAGCGGCGGGTCGCCTCGCCCCCTGTATATCGCGCGAGGAGCGGGCGGGCCGCGTCGTGGTCGAGCCGGAAGCCAAGCGTTCCCTCGTAACGGGCCTGGAGGTCGGACGGACTGGGGAATTCGGCCAGGGGGCGGGGCGCGGAGGTGCGGCCCGTCTTGCGGTCGTACTCGACAAAGAGATGCCCGTTGCTGGCATAGACGAACGGGACGTTCAGGCGCCGGCAGGCGGCGTAGAGCTTGGCCTGCTCGAGGCCGTGGGCCGGGGGCAGGTGCTCGGCTTTGGCCTCGATCAGGGCCACGGCGACAGGCTGGCTGTCGAGCGTGACCTTGACGCGGAGGATGTAGTCCACCCGGCCGCGGGGGCGCCGGCGCGGGCCGCCCTCGCCGATCTCGATCGCGCCCGCCGTCTCCTCGCGGCGGATGAGGTCCTCGGTCCAGCCCCGCCGATGGATGGCGGGATCGATGAGCTTGGCTCGGGTATCGGATTCGCTGAGCATTGTCCCTGGACGGCTTTCGACCGTCTGTTTGATAACACAGGGGCGGACGGGGGGTCAAGGAGAGGGTCAAGGCGGGAGCCGGCGCGAACACGAGCGCCGACGCGAGGCCGGGCTTGGACAGGACGGGACGGGACGGGGGATAAGAAACGGGGCCGGGCCCCGTCCGGAGGCCCGGCCCCGCGATGTTCTCGGGTGATTCGGCGCGTTCCCCGCGCCGTTGCCCTACTTCGGCACTTCGCTCAATTTGATGCCCAGGGCGTCCGCCACCCCCTGGCCGTAGGCCTTGTCGGCTTTCAGGCAGTTGCCGATGTGCCGGACCTTGACCATCTTGGGCGCGTCGCCCAGGGCGGCGGCGGTGTTGGCGAAGAGCGCCTTCTGCTGGGCCGGCTTCATCAGCCGGAAGAGCTTGCCCGGCTGGGTGTAGTAATCGTCGTCGTCCTTGCGGAAGTCCCAGTGGTCGGCGGCGCCGTCGATCTTGAGCGGCGGCTCGGCGAATTCGGGCTGTTCCTGCCATTCGCCGAAGCTGTTCGGTTCATAGTGGAGCGTGCTCCCCAGGTTGCCGTCCACCCGCATCTGCCCGTCCCGATGGTAGGAGTGGACCGGGCAGCGCGGCGCGTTCACCGGGATGTGATGATGATTGACGCCCAGGCGGTAGCGCTGGGCGTCTCCGTAGGAGAACAGCCGCCCCTGCAGCATCTTGTCCGGAGAGAAACCGATCCCGGGAACGATGTTGGCCGGATTGAAGGCGGCCTGCTCGACGTCGGCAAAGTAGTTCTCGGGGTTGCGGTTGAGCTCGACGACGCCCACTTCGATGAGCGGGTAGTCCTTGTGATACCAGACCTTGCTCAGGTCGAAGGGATTGTAGGGCATCTTGGCCGCGTCCTTCTCCGGCATGATCTGGAAATACATCGTCCAGCGCGGGAAGTCGCCCTTCTCGATGCTTTCGTAGAGGTCGCGCTGATGGCTCTCGCGGTCCTTGCCGACGAGGGCCTCGGCCTCCGCGTCGGTCAGGTTCTTGATGCCCTGCTGGGTCCTCAGGTGGAACTTGACCCAGAAGCGCTCGTTCTTGGCGTTGATGAGGCTGAAGGTGTGACTGCCGAAGCCGTGCATGTGCCGATACGTGGCCGGGATGCCGCGGTCGCTCATGACGATGGTCACCTGGTGCAGGGCCTCGGGCAGGGAGGTCCAGAAGTCCCAGTTGTTCTTGGCGCTCCTCATGTTCGTGCGCGGGTCCCTCTTGACGGCGTGGTTCAGATCGGGGAACTTGAGCGGATCACGCAGGAAGAAGACGGGCGTGTTGTTGCCGACCAGGTCCCAGTTCCCTTCCTCCGTGTAGAACTTGATGGCGAAGCCCCGGATGTCCCGTTCCGCGTCGGCCGCGCCGCGCTCGCCGGCGACCGTCGAAAAGCGGATGAACAGGTCGGTCGTCTTGCCCACGGCCGAGAAGACCTTGGCCTTGGTGTAGCGCGTCACGTTCTTGGTGACCTTGAACGTGCCGAACGCGCCCGAGCCCTTGGCGTGCATGCGGCGCTCGGGGATGACCTCCCGGTCGAAATGCGCCAGCTTTTCCAGGAACCAGACGTCCTGCAGAAGGGCGGGGCCGCGGGGCCCGGCCGTCATCGTGTTCTGGTTGTCGACGACCGGGGTGCCGGCCACGGTGGTCAGTTTCTTCTTGCGGTCGCTCTGTTTTTTCATTTCGTCCTCCCTTTTTTTTGTTATTTCCGTTAGGGCCGGATCAATAGTTCTCGGCCAGCAGCTCGTAGTAGGCCCGGCTGTGCTTGCAGGCCGGGCACACGGCCGGGGCCTCCGGGCCTTCATGGACGTAGCCGCAGTTCATGCAGTGCCACTTCACGGGAGCGGGCCGCTTGAAGACCTCGCAGGCGGCGATGTTCGCGGCCAGCTTGCGGTACCGCTTCTCGTGGCACTCCTCCACCTCGGCGATCTCCTTGAAGGAGGTCGCCACCTCCGGGAAGCCCTCGTCCCGGGCGGTCTTCTCGAAACCGGCGTAGAGGTCGCTCCATTCCATCTTCTCGCCGTCGGCCGCGGCCTCGAGATTGGCCTTGGTGTCCGTCCCGAGCGGGCCGGCCGGGTAGGCCGCGGTGATCTCCACCTCGCCCCCTTCGAGGTGCTTGAAGAAGACCTTGGCGTGCTCTCTTTCGTTCTCGGCCGTTTCCAGGAAGATCGCCGCGATCTGCTCGTAGCCCGCCTTGCGGGCCACGCCGGCGTAGTAGGTGTAGCGGTTCCTGGCCTGCGATTCGCCGGCGAAGGCCTTCAGCAGGTTCTTCTCGGTCTCGGTGCCTTTGATGGATTTTCCCATGCGTCATGACTCCTTATGGATATTTTGCGAAGGCCGGCGGCAGTCTGCGCACCGGCCCCGGAATTCCGTCTGATGCCCGGAAACGAGGAAACCCGTGCGCTTCGAGATCCTGTCGTCGAGCCCCGGGTCGACGGGCTCGTCCAGGTCATAGACCCGGCCGCAGGCCTCACAGCGGAAGTGATAGTGGGTTTCCTGCTTGATCTCGTAGCGGGACGAGGCGCCCCGGATGTCCAGGACCGACACGAGCCCGCAATCGCTCAGGACCTGCAGGTTGCGGTAGACCGTTCCCTTGCTGATGCTCGGGATGCTCTTCCGGACGGTCTCGTAGATCTGGTCGGCCGTCGGATGCGACCTGGTGTCTCTCAGGAGGCAGAGGATCGCGTTCCTCTGTTTGGTTTCCCTTAACATCTTATTATTGTTATTGGAATTAATTCCTATTACTGATTATAAGAGAAAGACGACAGGCATGTCAAGCTTAAAAAATGGGCCAAAAAAATGGAGACGTTTCTACGTTTTTCGGATCCACCCGAAAACCAGAAACGTCCCCATTTCTATTTCTTCTTATTTTTTCGGATAGGCCGGTCTGGGAGGGAACTTCAGCGGATTGGCCTCGATCCTTTCGAGCATGACCGCGATGGCCTTCTCGAGCTGGAGGTCGCGGCCGGCCATGACCGAGCCGGGGTCGTTATCGACCAGGATGTCCGGATCGGCGCCGTGGTTCTCGACCAGCCACTTCCCGTCCCGGCCGTAGAAGGCGTTGTTCGACTGGTTGACCGAGCCGTTGTCGATCGTCAGCTGGGCGTTGAGGATGCCGACCAGGCCCCCCCAGGACGGGACGCCGACCACGGGGCCCAGCTTGCGGGCCTTGAAGTGCTCGACGAAGGCCTCGCCGTCCGAGCCGTTGTTCTCGTTGGAGATGACGACGTAGTTGCCGTTGCCGGCCGAGCCGGGATAGCGGAACGGGACCATGTTGCGCAGGACGTTGTAGGCCACGAGCTCGCGCTCGAGCTTGTCGATGAGGAAGTACTCGGTCCAGCCGCCGGAGTTGCGCCGGACGTCGATGATGACCCCCTCTTTGTAGCGGAAGGCCCGCCAGTACTTGTCGAACTCGCCGATGCCGCCGCCGCCCATGGCGTTGATGTGCATGTAGCCGACGCGGCCGCCCGTGGCCTTGTCGATGGCCTTGATGTTGTTCTCGATCCAGCGGAAGTAGCGCATCTGCTGATCGCTGCGGACCGGCTCGACGGCGTAGGTCCGGGCCCCGGCCGCGGTCGGCTTGGCGCTGACGGTGATCTCGATCTTCCGGCCCGCCGTCGTCTGGAGGAGCCGGAAGTAGTCGTCGCCGGCCTTGAGCGGCGTCCCGCCGATGGCCAGGAGGTAGTCGCCCTCGCGGATCTCCATGTCGGGCCGGACGAGCGGGCCGGGCAGGTTGCGGTTGATGTCGGTCGGGCCGTAGATCCGGGCCAGCTTGTAGAGCCCGGAGGTCCTGTCGGCGACCAGGTCGGCCCCGAGCAGGCCGGTGAAGACGGGTGAGGCGGGCGTCGCGCCCGGGCCGAAGTCGCCGCCGCCGACATAGGTGTGGGAGACGCAGAGCTCCCCGACCATCTGGGACAGGACCCAGTTCAGCTCGGCCCGCGCCGACAGGTGGGGAATATAGGCGCGGTATTTGTCGCCCAGGACCTTCCAGTCGCGGCCGTGGAAGCCGGCGTCGTAGAAGAAGTCGCGGTACCAGCGCCAGGCGTCCTGGAAGATCTGGTGCCACTCCTTCCGGAGGTCGACCGTGTAGACGAGGCCGGAGAGATCGAGCTTGTCGCCCGCGGCCTTGGAGCCGAAGGCCTTGTCGACGGGGGTCGTATGGAAGTCGGCCTCGCGGCGGACGAGGAGCTGGGCGCCGTTCGCGGACAGGAAGAAGTCCCGGACCTTGCCGTCGAGGACGACGTCCTTACGGCCGGCCATATCGAAGATGTGGAGCGACCACTTGGTCTCGCCCTGGGGCTTGGAGATGTCCTCGTACTCGTTCTCGGTGAAGGCGTCGACCGCGAGCCAGAGGACCTTGCCCTGGCCGGCCTTCAGGTGGAAGTAGTTGCCGGCGGGGACGGGCAGCGGAAAGGTCCGCTCGATCAGCCCTTCCGCGTCGATGCGAAAGGGCGCCGGCGCGGCCTTCTTCCCGTCCCCGGGTTCGGCGTCGCCGGCCTCGCCGGCGAAAGGCGGCGCCTCGCCGGCGCGCAGCTGGACGGCCATGACCTGCTGGGGCGCCGCGATGACGTGATTGTCCTCGTAGAAGTCCATCTTCAGGGCGAAGCCGCGGCTGGAGACGTAGTAGAGGTAGTCACCGTTGGCGTCGAAGGCCGGGTAGAGGTTGTCGTAGAAGTCCGTCGTCGCGGCGATCCTCTTCCCGGTCTCGATGTTGTAGAGGAAGATCTGACTGTTGCGGTTGGCCTGGACGAAGCTGTAGGCGATCCACTTGGAGTCGGGGGACCAGACGTAGTCGGCGATCTCCCAGGTGAACTCGTCGTTCTTCATCTGGTTGGAGGAATCGACCTTGACCAGCTTCTTGGCCGCGACGTCGACCCAGAAGATCGAGTAGTCCTTGTTGCCGAAGAGGATCTTCCGGCCGTCGGGGGACCAGAGGAGTTTGTAGGCGGTCCGGTCGAGTTCGGTCGTGATCTGCGTCCAATCGCCGCCGGCGGCGGGCTGGGTGTAGATCTGGTACTCGCCGCTTTTGTCGCTGAAGAAGGCGACCGTCCGGCCGTCCGGCGAAAGGACGGGGTGGCTTTCGCGGGTGCCCGGCGTTCCGGATAGGTTCACGGTCGTCCCGGCGCCCGTGGGGACGCGGAAGACGTCGCCCCGGGCCTCGAGGATGACGGTCCTGCCGTCGTCGGCGAGGTGGGCCGTATGGATGTAGTCGCGCGGATTGATGACCCGGTTGCGCAGGGCCCAGCGGTCGGACGGCACCGTGACGGCGAGGCGGGTGTCGTGGCCGGAGGCGACGTCGAGCACATGGAGGCGGCCGTCCTGGACATAGACGATGGACCGGCCGTCGGTCTGCGGGAACATGACATCGAAATCGTCGTAGGTCGTGACCGGGGCGGCGTCCTTGGCCCCGAGCTTCTGGGTGTAGAGATTGGAAATGCCGTTGCCGCGGTCGGAGACGAAGTACATGACGCCGCCGGCCCACATGGGATAGCTGTTCTTGCCGACGTAGTCGGTGACCGGCGTGTAGGTCTTGGCCGCCTCGTCATGGAGCCAGATGTCCTGGTACTGGCCGCCCTTATAGCGCTTCCAGTAGTATTCCTCGTTGCCCCGGCGGCAGTAGAGGAACTTGCGCTCGCCGGGGATGAAGCTGATGAGGACGCCCCGGTCGAGCGGCAGGCGCTCGGGCGCGCCGCCCTTGACGGAGACCGCGTAGAGGTTCGGGTCGCGGCCGACGACGTTCTCGAACATGGAGCGGAAGATGACCTCGGCACCGTCGGGCGTCCAGGCGATGACCTGGGCTCCGCCGGGATTGTGGGTTAGGCGCGTGGGCGCCCCGCCTTCGGCCGGCATGAGATAGGCGGCCGGGGCGCCGTCATAGGTGGCCGTGAAGGCGAGCCAGCGGCCGTCGGGCGAGAACTTGGCGAAGCTCTCGGTCCCGGGGAAGGTCGTCAGGCGCGAGGCGACGCCGCCCGCGGCGCTCGCGACCCAGAGGTCGGACTCGTAGGTGAAGACGATCTTGTCGTCGTGGATGGTCGGGTAGGTGAAGAACCGGCCCTCTTCGGCCGCGAACAGGGTGACGCTCACAAGGCCGATGACCAGAAGCGCCCTCAGGGTGTTTTTCATCGATTTCTCCTTCGCGATATGCCGGAATGATCGCCGCGATCGGTCTCCTCCAGATTACGTTTTCCAACCCGCCAAATCAAACGGGATGGGGTCAACCCGGCCTTTCGCTGTCAAAGTCAGGTTGCTCCCTCTTTAAATCGCGCCGAGCGTCCGGCCGACCTTGCGGAACTTGTCCAGGGCGAAGGCGATCTGGTCCGGCGTGTGGGCCGCGCTGATCTGGACGCGGATGCGCGACTTGCCCACGGGGACGACCGGGAAGCTGAAGCCGATGACGTAGACGCCCTCGTCGAGGAGGGCGTTGGCGAAGTCCTGGCTGAGCCGGGCGTCGTCCGGGAGGTGGCCGAAGAGGACCGGCACGATCGGGTGGAGGCCGGGGACGATGTGGAAGCCGGCCTCCTCCATGCCCTCGCGGAAGAGCCGGGTGTTCGACATGAGCCGTTCCCGGAGCTCGGCCGACTCGGCCAGGATCTTGAGGACCTCGACCGTGGCCCCGGTGATGGCCGGCGAGAGGGAGTTGGAGAAGAGATAGGGCCGGGAGCGCTGGCGCAGGAGCTCGACGATCTCGCGGCGGCCGGCGACGCAGCCGCCGGAGGCCCCGCCGAGGGCCTTGCCGAAGGTCGTGACGATGAGATCGACCCGGTCCATACAGCCGCAGTGCTCGTGGGTGCCCCGGCCGGTCGCGCCGATGAAGCCCGTGGCGTGGGAGTCGTCGACGAGGACGAGGGCCTCGTAGCGGTCGGCCAGGTCGCAGATCTTGTCGACCTGGGCGATCGTGCCGTCCATGGAGAAGACGCCGTCCGTGACGATGAACTTGAACCGGGCCTCGCGAGCCTCGATGAGCTGGTCCTCGAGGTCGTCCATGTCGTTGTTGCGGTAGACGAAGCGCTTGGCCTTGGAGAGGCGCACGCCGTCGATGATCGAGGCGTGGTTGAGCTCGTCGGAGATGATGGCGCATTTCTCGTCGAGGAGGGGTTCGAAGACGCCGCCGTTGGCGTCGAAGGCCGAGGAGTAGAGGACGGCGTCGTCGGTGCCGAGGAACTCGGCCAGGCGGCGCTCGAGGTCCTTGTGGACCCGCTGTGTCCCGCAGATGAAGCGGACCGAAGCCAGGCCGAAGCCCCAGCGGAAGAAGGCGTAGTTGGCGGCGGCCATGACCCGGGGGTCGTTGCAGAAGCCGAGATAGTTGTTGGCGCAGAAGTTGAGGACCTTGGCCCCCGACTCGGTGCGGATCTCGACGCCCTGCGGGGTCTCGAGGATGCGCTCCTTTTTGTAGAGGCCGCGGGCCCGGATCTGGTCGAGCTCGGCGCTGATGTGGTCCTTGAATCGTCCGTACATGATGGTCGTCCTTCGTCCTTCGCCGCAAGAAAGCCGGAGATATTATAGGGATAGGGCCGGGAAATACAACAATTCAACAATTCGGTGACACACAACTCAATACACTTATTGACACCTGTATTATAAATATCCTATACTTCCATCCGGAGGGACACCATGAGGCCATCCGGAAGCGCAGAGTTCTTGGAAGCCCGCCGGCTTAAAGCGCTGGAGTTCATGGATCAAGGGCTCCAGCCCGTTGAGATCGCTCGCAAGATCGGCGTTGA
>JAXDAV010000058.1:0-62058 GCA_034679465.1 Candidatus Aminicenantota bacterium
CTCAACATCGTACAGGTCAAACGCCATGCGCTTCGTCGTCTTGAGGCACTGGGATATAACGTCATTTTGCAACCAGCCCAAACCACTGCTCCATGAGAGGCTTATTTTCTAACTAATCCAGGCTAATGGGAATCAGCAATGTTTTTATTTTCGGGGCAAAAACCATGGGTTATAAGGCTTTTAGAGGCCTATTTTTGAATGTAACTATAAGAAAATAATCGTATTCCTGAGGTCCGACCCCATTGGGCTGTTGGCTTTACGGGCGATCCACGATGAAGGGCTTCTTGAGCCGCTTGCAGAGGGCCTGGATGGCCAGGCGGCCCGAAAGCGCGTTACCGAAAAGCGATCCCGCCATGCTCGCCCAGACCCCCACGAAATAGAACGCGTCAAGTCCCGGCA
Source organism: Candidatus Aminicenantota bacterium (assembly GCA_034679465.1). Taxonomy (GTDB): domain Bacteria; phylum Acidobacteriota; class Aminicenantia; order Aminicenantales; family Saccharicenantaceae; genus RBG-16-66-30. The sequence goes on from JAXDAV010000058.1 coordinate 400, forward strand.
GGGTCATATCCCCGCCCGCGCCCTTCAGGCCGGACCAGATCGAGGCCTTCTTCGTCGGCATATTGGCGAAGCCGTGGGTGCCGCCCATGTAGCGCTCCCAGGTCAGCTGGGTCGGGACGTCGATCGTCTCGACCTGAGCCCGAAGTCCGGGGAAGCGTCTCTCGAGGACGCCGATCGTCAGGTCGACGGTCCGCGCCTTCTCGGCTTCGTACGCGGCGCGGTCCCCGGCCAGGCGCTTCCAGCGGGAGTAGGCCGAGAAGAGCTCGGCCTTGATGACCCCTTTCCCGGCCGGCGCCATCGTCCGGTCGAAGCCGAAGATCTGCATCTCCAGGCTCTCACAGGCGTGGCCCGCGATCTCGACCGGCTCGTCGAGGAGCATGATGAGCGCCGAAGGCTCGGTCGAAAGGTCGCGCTTGACCCCGAGGTAGACATGGACCGACCAGGCCGTTGAGTCGGGCGGCTCGCCGCAGGCTTGGCGGACCTTGTCGTCGACGAAGCGGCCGTCGAGCATGTCCATGATCGTCTTGCGGCCGTCCGCGTCCGAGATGACGACATCGGCGCGATGCTCGCTGCCGTCGGCCAACCGGACCCCGACGGCCCGGCCGCGCTCGACCAGGATCTTCTCGACCTTGCTGTTGAAGGCGATCTCGCCTCCAAGGGCCCTGTAGCGCCGCTCGATCGACAGGGCGAAGCGCTGGGCGCCTCCGACCGGCCATTGGATCATGTCGTTGGCCCCGTAGGCATGCCGGGCGAGATGGATGAAGATCGGCAGAGCAGGCGCCGAATAGACCAGAAGCGGGAAAGCCCGGCGCAGGAAGGGGTCCTTGAAGCGCCGCCCGAACTGTTCCATGGTCGGCGTCATCCACCTGAAGCGCGCGGCCATCCCGGCCAGGGCCTTGGCCCGCGACGCCGGCGAACCGAGCATCATCTCGCCGACAAAGTCGTTGCCGACGAACGCCCGACAGCCCCGGATGTACGCTGCGATCGCCGGCGCGTCCCCCGGCGCCAGATCCCGGAGATGGCTCTCGAGCCGGTCGAGGTCGTAGTAGTCCCGGAAGAGCCGTCCGTCCGGGGAGAGAACGCTGGTGCATTCCTCGAGCTTGACCAGGTCGCGCGGCATGGCCCCGAGCTCGCGCCAAAGGTCGTAGATCCTCGACCCGGGCGCGCAGCCGAACAGGTGGTGGATACAGCCGTCGAAGGTGAACCCCTGGCGCTTCCAGGCACAGCATTGCCCACCGGGCGCACTGTGGGCCTCGAAGATCTTGGTCTCGAAGCCGTTCATCCGGCCGTAGATGCCCGCCGCGAGCCCTCCCATGCCGGCGCCGACGATGATGATCGAGCCTGCCATGAGCGCCTCCATAAGGACGGGGTCTTCTCGGCCCCAAGTATATTATGGGTGTCAAGTCCCCGGGCCAAAGCGCACTTGCTTGGCCAATGAGAATCCCGGGTGCCCCCCGATCGTCTTTTAAATGACTTCACTTTTCGGGGCAAAAAACAAAGAACCCCATTGGGAAGACCTGTTGTTGCATGGGCGACCGTTTTCGGAGAGAATGCGTCGATGAAGAAAAGAGGAGCCGCCGGGCCCGTCAAGGCCGCCGCCCCGGCGATCGAGATCAATCCCGGGTTCCAGCGCGCCCTCGACATCATGGAGGGCACGTCGCACCACGTCTTCATCACCGGCAAGGCCGGGACCGGGAAATCGACCCTCCTCGATCTCTGGCGCGGCCGGACCCTCAAGCGCATCGCCGTCCTGGCCCCGACCGGCGTCGCCGCGCTCAACGTCCGCGGCCAGACGATCCACTCGTTCTTCGGCTTCAAGCCCGACGTCACGCCCGAGTCCGTCCGCAAGCTCGGCAAGGCCCGCGGCGCCGCCGCCGACCGGGCCGCCCTCTACCGCAACCTCGACGCCATCGTCATCGACGAGGTCTCCATGGTCCGGGCTGACCTCATGGACTGCGTCGAGAAGTTCCTCCGCCTCAACGGCCCGCGCCCGAAAGAGCGCTTCGGCGGCCTGCAGATGATCTTCATCGGCGACCTCTACCAGCTGCCGCCCGTCGTCACCGGCCAGGAGCGCGGCCTCTTCGCCCCGGACCCGATGACGCAGCGGCGCGGCTACGGCCCCGCCGCGCACTCCCCCGCCTCCGGCGCCCTCTCCGCGGCCCTCGGCGCCGCCGCCCGCTACGAGTCTCCCTACTTCTTCTCGGCCCGGGTCTTCAGCGAGCTGGACTTCGCCATGGACTTCGTCGAGCTCGAGAAGGTCTACCGGCAGAGCGACGCCGCCTTCATCGGGCTCCTCAACGCCATCCGCAACCGCTCGGTCGACGACGCCCAGGTCGAGCTCCTCAACAGCCGCCTCGACCCCGCCTTCACGCCCCCGGACGACGCCTTCTACATCATGCTCACCAGCACGAACGACCTGGCCGCCGCCCGCAACCGCGAGAAGCTGGCCTCCCTCCCCGGCCGGGCCCGCCGCTACGAGGGCTTCATCGACGGCGAGTTCGACCGCCGCTCGCTCCCGACCGACGAAACGCTCGATCTCAAGGCCGGAGCCCAGGTCATGCTCCTCACGAACGACCGCAGGGGCCGCTGGGTCAACGGCACGATCGGCCGCGTGGCCGGCATCCGCAGGGGCGACGACGCTGGGGACGACGACATCGTCACGGTCGAGCTCCCCGACGGCGACGAGGTCGACCTCACCCCCGCAACCTGGGAGCTCTTTCGCTTCCAGTACGACGCCGAGTCCGACCGCATCGAGTCGGAGCCCGTCGGCTCGTTCACCCAGTACCCCCTCCGCCTGGCCTGGGCCGTGACCATCCACAAGAGCCAGGGCAAGACCTTCGACCGCGTCGTCATCGACATCGGCCGCGGCGCCTTCGCCCACGGCCAGGTCTATGTCGCCCTCAGCCGCTGCACCTCGTTCGAGGGCCTCGTCCTGCGCACGCCCATCCGCAAGAGCCACATCTGGATGGATTGGCGCATCGTCCGCTTCCTGACCCGCTTCCAGTACGAGAAGGCCGAGGAAGCGATGCCCCTGACCGCGAAGCGCGCCCTGATCAAGGCGGCCATCCGCGAGGGCCGCGAGCTCGAGATCGTCTACCTCAAGCCCGACGACACGAAGTCGCGCCGGCGCATCCGCCCCGAAGCCGTCGAGATGATGGAATACCACGGCAAGAGGTTCGAGGGGCTGCGCGCCTTCTGCCACGCGCGCGGCGAGTGCCGCACCTTCCGCATCGACCGCATCCTCGAGATCGCATAATTCTAATTCGGGGACACAATACCATGTCCCCGATTTCCCGATCCCGACCTGGTCTCCTTGCCCGTAGCATGAAATTCGGAAATTGGTATTGTGTCCCCGATTTCAATCTTGCCCGATTTCAATCGAGCAGGAGGACGCGGACGCGCGACCCGTCCTCGCCGCCCAGATAGACCCTCTGGACGGCCTTCCGGAAGTCCGATTCCTTGGCCGTGGGGATATCCACGAACGTCTGCGGATTCCGGTCGATGAGCGGGAACCAGGAGCTCTGGATCTGGACCATGATCCGGTGGCCCTTGAGGAACGTGTGGCAGACGTCGGGCATGCTGAAGTCGATCGTCTCCGCCTGGCCCGGGATGAACGGCACGGGCGCGGCCAGGCTCTTGCGGAACTTGCCCCGGAAGGGCTCGCCCCGTATGAGACGCTGGTAGCCGCCCAGGCGGACCCGGTTCGGGTTCGGCGTCGGATTGGGATGGTCGTTCGGATAGACGTCGATGAGCTTGACGATGAAGTCCGAGTCCGAGCCCGACGTGGAGACCCGGAGCGCCGGCGAGACCGGGCCCGCGATCGTCACGTCGCTTGCGAGCGGCTCCGATTCATAGACCAGCACGTCCGGCCGGCGCGCCGCGAAGCGCTGGTCCTCGCTCATGTAGTCGCCGGGCATGCCGTCGCCGATGTGGCCGATGACGGGCACGGGCTTGCTCGGGTCGCTGATATACTCGTCGAACGACTCCGCCGCCGGTCCCGCGCTCCCTCCCGCGGCCGGCTCGAACGCAAGCTTGCCGCCGGGCAGGAGATAGAGGCTCGCCTGGCGCGCTTCCGGGGGCGGCCAGGCGGCGAACCGCCGCCATTCGTTCGTGCCCGTCTGGAACAGCCAGGCTTTCGGCGCGTCCTCCCCGTCCGGCCCCTTCAGGCCGTCGCCCTTTCCCTTCAGGTGGTGGAGGAAGAAGGGGAACTCGATCCGCTCCCGATAGAACTCCGAGGTCTTGGACCCGAAGACGAGGTTGCCGAGCGTATCGCCGTCCCCCCGCGACCAGCCGCCGTGCCGCCAGGGTCCCATGACCAGGGTGTTCGGCGCGATCGGCCCGTTCTTCTCCAGCGAATAGAAGAGCTTCACCGGGCCGGCCAGGTCCTCGGCGTCGTACCAGCCGCCGACGAAAAGGACGGCCGGCTTGATGCCCTTCATGTGGGGCACGAGCGAGCGGGACCGCCAGAACTCGTCGTAGTTGGGGTGGTCCAGGTGCGCGGTCCAATACGGGTTCTCCCCCTTGAAGTGCAGTGCCTCGGTGTTGGAAAGAGGCCCCATCCGGAGGAAGAAATCGTAGGCGTCGGGAGGGCGGGCGGCCCTGGCCGCCGTCCCGGCCCCCGTTCCCGTCCCTGTCCCGGGCCGCTCCGCCGGGCCGCCCGGCCGCGGCCTGAAGGACGAGTAGAAGTTGAAGTTCGCGGCCAAGTAGAAGGCGCCGTTGTGGAAGGAGTCGTCGCCGTCCGCGACGTCCCCGATGGGCGCCTGCGGGGAGGCCGCGACGAGGGCCGGGTGCGCGTCGATCATCCCGAACGCGGCGAAAAAGCCGCCGTATGAGCCGCCCCAGATGCCCACCCGGCCGTTGTTGCCGGGCACGTTCTTGACCAGCCAGTCGATCGTGTCGTAGGTGTCCGTCGTCTCGTCGGTGTCCCGAGGGCCGGCGAACCGGGTCTTGCGCGGCGGCATGTCGACGAACTCGCCCTCGGACATGTAGCGCCCGCGGACGTCCTGATAGGCGAAGATGAAGCCTTCTCTCTCGAAGGTCTCCGAGGGGCCGAGGACGGGCTTATAGCCGTCGGGGCCGTACGGAGCGACGGAGTACGGGGTCCGCTGGATCATGATCGGATAGGTCCGGCTCTTGTCCTTCGGGACGTAGACCGCGGTGAAGAGCCTGGTCCCGTCCCGCATCGGGATCCGATGCTCGTGCTTGACGTAGTGGGCCTTGGTGTACTCGAGTTGCTTTTTCGCCAGGTCGCCGGCGGCGCCGCGCTCCTGGGCGAAAACGGCGCCGCCGAGGACCAGGGCCGTAACGAGCAGAGCGACCAGCCCTCCCGCCACCCGGTCTCGCGCCTGCGGCCTCTGCGGCATCCGCAGCCCCGCCAGCGGTCCTTCCCGCAGCCGGTCCCGGAGTGAACGCGCGTCGGTCGTCATCGAAAATGTCATGGCTGCCTCCTGGATCCGTCTCCGTTTCGAGGGTCGAGGATACCCCCGACCGCCCTGCCGGTCAATATTTAAAGGGGTCGGACCTCAGCTTTAGGAATATTATCAATAATATAAGACCGAAAAACGGGCTTGAAACGGCTTAAAACGGCTGTTTTTTGGCCCAAAAATGAAAAATCTATCGGGAAGGAAGGGCGGTTTCTTAGTTTTTGCGGCCAAAAACATGGGCTGTAAGGCTTTTCGGCCCCCGAATTGGAGGCTATCATATTTAATATATTGATATTGCTGAGGTCCGACCCCATTAGAACTGGAACCGCCCGGCGTCGTGCGGTATATTAGAGGCCGGCCGAAAGGACCGCTTGACTTGAGATGAAGGGCGTCTGGATCGCGTTTGGGCTGACGCTGTTCGCGGGCATGGCGACGGGGATCGGAAGCGTGATCGCGTTCGCCGTCAAAAGGACGAACACGCGCTTCCTCTCCGTGGCGACAGGCTTCTCGGCGGGCGTCATGCTGTATGTCTCGTTCGTCGAGATCCTGGTGAAAGGGGCCGACCAGCTGACGGCCCGCTACGGAGACTATTGGGGGCATTGGGTCAACGCGGCCGCGTTTTTCGGCGGCCTCTTCTTCATCGGCCTGATCGACGCGCTGATCCCGGCCGAGGAAAATCCCCACGAGACGCATTCCGAAGAGGAATCGGCGCCCCTTCGGGGTCTGGCGCCGTCACCGCCGCCGATGGCGCCGCCGGCCACACCCCCGCCGCCGGAGGGGCCTGCGACCGGCGCGGCCCCCACCCGAGAAGAGGGCGGCCCGGTGCCCGGGGGCCGCGCCGCACACGGCCTGCCGCATCGAAAGCTGATGAGGATGGGCTTGTTCACGGCCCTGGCCATCGCCATCCACAACCTCCCGGAAGGTCTGGCGACGTTCCTGGCCGCGCTCCAGGACCCGGCCCTCGGGGTGGCCATCGCCGTCGCCATCGCCCTGCACAACATCCCCGAAGGGATCAGCGTCTCGGTGCCGATCTACCACGCGACCGGCGACCGGAAGAAAGCCTTCATGTACTCGCTCCTGAGCGGCTTGGCCGAGCCCCTCGGCGCCGGGGTCGCCTACTTGATCCTGCTCCTGTCCACGGGCGGCGGCGCCTGGGTCATCCCCGCCGAGATGATGGGGATCCTCTTCAGCGGTGTGGCCGGCGTCATGGTCTACATCAGCCTCGATGAGCTGTTGCCGACGAGCCGGGCCTACGGCAAGGGCCACGACAGCCTCTTCGGCCTCGTGGGGGGGATGCTGGTCATGGCCCTGAGCCTTCTCCTGATGAGATAGCCTCACCGGCTGGGTCGCCATTATTTCTCACAAAGGTATCGCGCCCCCGATCTTCACTTGGCGTCCCGATCAGGATCTGCGCCTCCCCGGACCGATGGCGGGGGGCACAAGCGTCCCACGAAAGATCCATCTGAGACGCTTTCCTTCTGAATGATGTCCGCATAGAATACGGAGGCGGCAAGAACTGCCCTGTGAGGTCCTTATGAGAACTCCGAAAAAGGAAGTCGGCTTCAGAGCGATCCTGGACGTTCGTCGGCTGCAGCGGCTGGGCGGAGAACGCTCCTTCGAACGAGGCCGGGATTATTTCAGGAACAGGCGGGTGAGCGCGCTCGTTGAGCGAGACGGCGTCATAACGGCCGAAGTGCGGGGGACGCATCATTACAAAGTGAAATTGCGGATTGACGGAGGCAGGCTCGGCCATTCCTGCACCTGCCCAATGGGGGGTGGCGGGGTGTTCTGCAAACACTGCGTGGCCGCCGGCCTGGCTTGGCTTGAGGCGCCGGAGGGAATCGGGCAAACGGAAAAAGGCCGGACGCCGGTCCCAGAGTCCGTCAAGGCGGCGATCACGATGCGAGACGTTCAGGCCTATCTTGCGGGGCGTGGGAAGAACGAGCTGATCACAATGCTCCTGGAGCAAGCCCAGGATGACGAGCGTCTGCGCCAGCGTTTGCTCGTCAGCACCTCGAAACAGAATCCGAAATCCTTGGACCTGGCGAGCTATAAGAACGCCATTGTTGACGCGATCGAACCCGGCTGTTACGTCGATTATCACGGCATGTTTGCCTATGCCCAGGACATCGAGGAAGCCATCGATCCTCTCGAAGAGCTCTTGAAAGAGGGCAAGGCCGCCGAGGTCATCGAGCTGGCCGAGTACGCCCTGGCCGCGGTCGAAGAGGCGATGGGTTCGGTGGATGATTCCGACGGCCAAATGGGCGGGATACTCGCCCGACTCCAGGAAATTCACCTCCGGGCCTGTAGAAGAGCCAAGCCAGAGCCCGAAATGCTGGCTCGGCGGCTTTTTCAATGGGAACTCCGAACGAACTGGGACACCTTCTATGGCGCGGCCCAAGCCTATGCCGGTGTTCTTGGGAAAAGGGGGCTGGCCGTCTATCGGGAACTCGCCGAGGCGGAGTGGGCCAAAGTGCCTCCCCTGCGACCGGACCGCGAGGAAACCGACAAGTATAGTGGACGGCGATTCCGGATCACGAGCATCATGGAAACTCTGGCGAAACACAGCCGCGATCCTGAGGCGCTGGTGGCGGTCATCCAAAAAAACCTATCACACGCCTACGGTTTTCTCCGGATCGCGGAGATCTATAAAAGCGCGCGGCGGCCGGACTTGGCCCTGGAATGGGCCGAACGCGGAGTGCGGGCCTTTCCCGAGCGTACGGATTCGCGGCTGAGGGAGTTTTTAGCCCATGAATACCATGGCCGGAAGCGTCATGATGAGGCCATGGCGTTGATCTGGCCGGAATTCACGGAGTCGCCGCGCTTGGAACAATATAAGGCCTTGAAACTTCACGCCAACCGAACGGGACAATGGCCCGCGTGGAGGGAGAAGGCGCTTCTGTTCTTGAGAGAGCGTCTGACCAAGGAAAATCGGCGGAAAAGAAGCGCTTGGGGGGACTTCTTCCGAATCGATCATTCCGCGCTGGTCGAGATCCACCTTTGGGAAAAGGACGCCGAGGCCGCCTGGCACGAGGCCCAGATAGGCGGCTGTTCCGACGATCTCTGGCTGAAGCTCGCCGGTCTTCGGGAAAGAGATCATCCTGAAGACGCCCTGGCCGTCTATCGAAATCAGATAGAACCGGCCTTAAGCCAGAAGAACAGCATCGCTTACCGGGAAGCTGTGGGATTCCTCCGCAAGATACGAGAACTGATGAATCGCACGGGGCAAGAAAGCGAATTCGCCCCTTACCTCGAATCCGTCCGGCTGGCTCACAAAGCGAAACGGAATTTCATAAAACTGCTTGAACAGGCCGCTTGGAGCAGGGCCCGAGGGAGATGATCCTGACCCTATGGGGTCGGACCTCAGCTTATGAAATATTATCAATAAGCTTGGGTCGGCTTAAAAGGGCCGTTTTTGAGGCCAAAAATGAAAAACCCGTCAGGAAGGAACGGCGGTTTCTTCGTTTTTGCGGCTAAAAACATGGGCTGTAAGGCTTTTCGGCCCCCGAAACAGAGGCTATCATATTGAATATATTGATATTGCTGAGGTCCGACCCCATTGGAGACCGATTGATCGGGATCCTCCCCCGGCCTAATTCGGAAAATGGTATTCGGAAAATGGTATTGTGTCCCTGATTTCTTTCTTGTATCATCATGGGCGCGATGTCGCCGAAGCCCGGCCGGAACGATCCCTGCCCCTGCGGCAGCGGGAAGAAGTATAAGAAGTGCTGCGGCCGCCAGGAAGGCCCGTCGCTCGATAGTTTCCGCCTCCCCGACGACAGGAAGACCGGCACGCCTTTGGACGACTATCTCGAGCTCTTGCCCCTCCTGGGCCTCTACGAGCAGAAGATCGTCCAATTCGACGCCGACGGGCCCGAATACAAGAAAGTCAGGAATGCGTTCGAGAAGCGCTACCGTCCCGGCGCGGCCGGCGGCCTCATGGACAGCCATTCCTTGACCTGGCTCTATCTCGACCGGCGCTTCGGCCGGACCCGCCGGACGCTCGTCGAGCGCGTCCTCGACGATCCCCAGACCGCCGCGCTGAACGAGCCCGGCCCCACGCTGCTGCGCCACATGGCCGAAAGCTACGCGACGTTCTACCAGGTCGTCGAGAGCGGACCGGACGTCATCCTCCTCGAGGAGCTTGGGACCGGCAAGATCTGGACCGTTCACTATATACGCGAGCTCTTCGGGGACTTTCCCGGGAAGGGCGAGATCTGGTACACGCGGCTTCTGGGCCCTCCCGAAAGGGCCCTGAGCTACACGACCCCCTACATTTATGATCCCGAAACGCGGGCCCAGTTCAAGCGCGGCGTCGACGGCCACACCGAGAGCTTCCTCAAGAGCCCGCAGTCGATCGGCGTTCCGGCCGACCGCCTGTTCGCCGAATCCCAGAAGCAGTCCGCGCATTTCTGGTTCGAATATATCCACGTCGGTAACAACCCGTCGGCGGAGAGGCCCTCCCCGGTGCCGGCGCCGGGCGCCTGGCCTGAGGACCCGGAGGGGCCGATCCACTTCGTCAACACGGACAAAGAGGAGCTCCTGTTCACGGAGACCTACTTCCGGGTCGAAGACGAGCCGGCGGTCAGGCAGAGGCTGGACAAGCTCAAGACCTTCAGATACGACGAGCGGGACGCGTCCTGGATTTGGCGCAAGGCCCCGCGCCGGGTCTTTCCCGACGCTCCTCAGACCACGCTCGGCCGCGTCCGGTTCAAGGACGGGTGCCTCGTCGCCGAAACGAATTCCCGGGAGAGGGCCGTCCGCCTCGAATACAAGCTCCTGAATCACCTTGACGGCCTTATCGTCCTCGACAAGACGCTTTACAAGCGTCTCGAGGACCTGCCGCGGCCGTCGCCCGAGGAAGCGCAGGCGCGACGGAAGGAAACCGAGGAACTCAACGCCCGGCCCGAGGTCCAAGAGGCCATGCGCGCGTATCTGGAACACCATTATTTCGAGGAGCTCCCCCTCGCCAAGGTGCCCGCGCTCGGGAACATCACGCCCGTCCAGGCCGCCAAGACCGAGACCGGCAGGCGGAAGCTCGCCGATCTCATCGATTATTACGACCGGATGCAGGCCCTCGACAAATCGGGCCGACCGAAGATCGATTTCGACAGACTACGCCTCAAGTTCGGGCTCCCGGCCAAATCCCGCTGACGACGGCCCGAGTTCGCTCGGCGTCTTGATTTTGTTCGAGTTTAGCGGCGGTAGATCTCGCTCCGGTGGCCGATCTTGACGATCTCGACGACGCGACCGTCGTTGTCGACGGCATAAACGATCCTGTAGTCTCCCTGCCTGATCCGATACCTCTCCTGCCCGGAGAGCTTCTCGCATCCGGCCAGCCGAGGCTGCGAGGCCAGCTTCCTGATTCGGGAAACGACGCGGGCCAGGTCCTTCTTCGGCAGGTCTCCCAACTCGTCAGCCGCCGATCTCCGGATGAGGATCTTATAGCTTTCCATGGCGCTTGAGGTCTTTGACAACGTCCTCGAAGGCCAGGAGAGGCTCGCCAGCCCGCATCTCGAAAGCCTCGAGGTCGCTGGCGTCTTCCTGCAGTGCCTGCCTGACGGCCAGATTGACCAGGTCGGAGACGGAATACTCCGTTTCCGCGGCCTTGACCTTGAGCGCCCGGTGGAATTCGGGCTTGAGATAAACAGTCACTCTCTTGTTCGGATCGGCCATAGCAGCCTCCGCTGATACAATAGCATTATGACGTCATAGCGTCAAAACGTTTTAGCTTCTTGAGGACCGACCCCTGAGACTACATCTTTCTTGTCAACGTCATTTTATATGCAGGAAGAGGCCCGAGCTCTTGACAATAGTATCATTAGTGATATCATATTGAACGTCCGCATCTCGAAGATCCTCATCAAGATGAGAATGAGCTTGCAGAATGACCGCTACACGTACCGGATCACTTGGTCGGACGAAGACGAAGAATACATCGGGCTTTGTGCCGAGTTCCCAAGCATGAGCTGGCTGGCCCGGACCCCCGAGAGCGCTCTCCACGGTATCCGCAAGGCCGTTGCGGAGGCCGTCATCGATATGCGGAACAAGAACGAATCCCCGCCCCTGCCCCTTTCGAGCCGGTCCTATAGCGGGAAATTCGTCGTCAGGGTCCCGCCAGAGATCCACCGGGAGCTGGCTATCAAGGCCGCCGAAGAGGGCGTCAGCCTCAACCGTCTGGTCAGCGCCAAGCTGAGCGATCTCTGAGTGATCCGTTACGGTTCGCGGGCCCCGGCCGAGACGAGCACCGTCGCCTTGAGCTCGGCCTGTCGGCCGAAGTCGATCGCGTCGGCCAGGATGCGGGCGGCCTCCTGGGGGCTGTGAAAGCCGGTCCCGTTCTCGGAGAAGACGAAGTCCCAGCGGAGCTGGCCGCGCCTGATCAGGGCCCGGGCCTCGGCCAGGCGCTCGTCGGAAACGCCGGCGTCCCTGGCCCGGGCGATCGCGTCCATGGCCGCGACGAGCGCCGTCTCCGCCTTGCGCATCAGGCCTGCGGTCTTGTCCTGGATCTCCTGGACCCGGGCCTTCAGCTCCTTCTCGTCCCATGGATGGCAGGTCCGGCACGAGGCGGCGAGGTTGACCAGCGGACTGCGGATCCAGTGGTCCGAGACCTTCACGCTCCCGGTCCGGACGTAGGGCATGTGGCAGTCGGCGCAGGCCACCCCGGACTTGGCGTGGATGCCCGTGCCCCACATCTCGAATTCGGGGTGCTGGACCTTCAGCATCGCCGCCCCGGTCTCCGGGTTCGTCCAATCGACATGCCCGTTGCCGTCGTAATAGGCCTCGATCGCCTCGATCGTCCGGTCCTTGGCCCAGGGCAGGGTCAGCTCCTTGCCTTCCCCGTAGAAGTAATATTCGACGTGGCACTGGGCGCAGACGTACGTCCGCATCTCCTGCCGCGTGGCCTTGGTCAGGTTGACGCCGGAAGCGATCATGGCCCTGCGGAAGGCCGGGCGGGTGATGACCAGATCCATCGTCTTGGGGTCGTGACAGTCGGCGCAGACCGAGCCGTGGCGGAGCTTGGGGGAAAGCTCGTCGTAGGGCATGGCGTTGAACCGGGCCCAGCCCAGCTCCTTGATGAGCGCCGGGGCGGCCCCGGAATGGCAGTTGGCGCAGGCCCCGGGTTGGGCGAACTCCTTGACCCGGCGGGTCATCTTCTGGTCGGTCAGGGCGAAGAAGTGGCCGCGATCCTCGTTGTATTCGACGCTGAACGGATAGCCCGCCCAGAGCCGCTTGGCCGCCGGCACTTCGTCGATCCGGCTGAACGGCTCGGACCCGCCGTAGAACGTCCGGCCGTAATTCTCCCGCGTCCGGGCGAAGGTGTCGTATTCGAGAGGGAAGTTGCGGCCCCAGAGCTCCGGATCGATCTCGCCCGCCGCCAGCTCGACGACCTTCAGGGGATAGCGATAGGCCTCCTCCCGCCGGGCCCTGACGTTGAAGAGCAGGGCCAGGACGGCGACGATGACCGCGGCCGCGCCGAGAAAGGCCGCCCCGTACAGGATCGCGCTTTTCCGCGAGGGTTTTGTTTCCATCATCGGCTCTCCTCCATCCTCAGTACGTCCTCAGCGCGTCCTCAATGTCCGGTGTCCCGGTGGCACCGGCTGCAGTCGGCCCGCTCGCCCCGGCTGTTCGCGCGCATCAGCCCGACCATGGGCCCGTGACAGCGGACGCAGTTCGCCAGCAGGACCTTCTTGTTGATCGGCCGGATCCGGATCGGCTCGTGGAAATCGCCGGTCGTGAAGGCCTTGCCGTGGTTGAAGCCGTTCAGCCCCTTGATCGCCCAGTGCCCGAGGAAATCGGCCGGCGTGTGGCAATCGTTGCAAGTCGCCGCGGCCTTGTGGGGGCCGCGGTTCCAGTCGTCGAAATGCCCCCGCATGACATGGCAGTTCATGCAGGTTTTGGGATCGTCGTTCAGGTAGGACGCCCCCTGGGCGAAAAAGAACGTGAAGCCCCCGAGCCCGGCGGCGGCGCCGGCCAGGATGACGAGCAGAAGGAGCGGCCGGCGAAGGCGCGGGGCCGCAGGGCGGCCGGTTCCGGGTCCGGGTCCGGTTTCAGGCTCGATCCGGTTCATCGGGGCCTATTCTATCCGGAACGGCCTCCGTTTCAAAGGGATCTCTCTCTTCACGGAATCAGGTATCACGTCACCGATTTTTCCAGCTTGGCGACGAGCTTCCGGTAGCCCGGATCGCCTCTCAGCGATCCCAGGCCCTTGTCGCCGTCCATCCAGCTCTTGTCCTTGAATCCCTTCTCGACCGCCTTCTCCAGGAGCTCGAAGGCCTTCGTCTTCTTCCCCTCGAGGGCGTGCCAGCATCCGAGGCCGTAGTAGGCCCACATCATGTCCGGGTCGAGCTCGAGCGCCCGCTCGAGCAACGTCCTGGCCTCTTTCCGCTTGTCCTTGATCTTCAGGAACATGTTCCCGAGGTCGTAGTAGGGACCCGCGCAGTCCGGCGCGAGCTCGATCGACCGGCGCAAGTGCTTCTCGGCCGGCCCGTACTGGCCGAGCTGGTCGTAGGTCTGCCCCAGCAGGCCGAGAAACTCGGCATCGTCCGGCTCGATCTCCGCGGCCCGTTTGAAGCAGCCCAGCGCATCGCGGTACCGCTCAGCCCGGTAGAAGGCCAGTCCCATGTTGAAGTAGGTCACGGCGAACTGTTTCTCGCTCTTCTTGAAGCACAGGATGGCTTCCTCGTACTTCTCCTGGTTCAGGAGACTCAGCCCGACGTTGTTCAGCGCGCTCAGCCCCAGGTTCATCTGGGCCTTAACGAGGTCGGGGTCGGCGGCGAGCGCCGCCCGGGCCTCGCGCTCGGCGTCTTCGAACCGGCCCAGCTCGAAGAGGGCCAGGCCCAAGTCGTAGTGGGCGATGGCCATCTCAGGCTTGTCGCGGACGGCGCCCTCGAGCCGGCCGAGGGCCTTTTCCGGATCGCCCGCCTCGAGAAACTCGTTGCCGAGGTTGTAGAGGTTGTGGGCGTTTGGCCGGACCTTTGCGGCCCGCTCGAACGCCTCAATCGCCGTCAGCTTCTCCCCTTTCCGCGACAGGCAATGGCCGATGTTGGCCCAGACCGAGTCGCCATCACCTTCACCCTCGTCGGCGAGCCTCTGGAAGTGGACGAGAGCGTCGTCGTAGCGCCGAATGTTCATCAGTGCGTGAGCCAACTGGTTCCTGACGGACCTTTTCTCTCCCGGACCGAGCCCCGGCAGGCGCAGGCAGATCTCGAGGTCCCGGACGGCCTCGTCGGGCTCGCCCAGGAGGACCTGGAGCCGGGCGATCTCCCGGCGGAGGTCCGCTTCGGCCGGCTCGAGCTCGAGCCCCCGCCGGCACCAGTCGATAGCGCTCCGATATTCGCCCCGCCCCTTGTCGATGCGGCCCAACTCGAGGACGATCGCGGGCCTGGGACCGACGATTTCGAGGGCCTTGCCCAGGCAGGCGAAGGCGGCATCGATCTCTCCCAGCCGGGCCTCGGCACGGCCGTAGAGGTACCAGATTTCGCCGTCATCCTTGACGGTCTCGACCAAGCGCTTGGCGATGACCCGAGCCTCTTCGTGGGCCCTGTCCTCGACGAGCCGCCGGAGCAGGCCCTTGAGGACCTCAGACTCCTGGGACATTGTTTGTTGGGACATATTGAAACCTCCTTGGTTCCCCATTACATAGACATTTTATAATGTATATTGACGTTTGTCAACTAGTTTTTTTGCTCAGTTTTTCATAAACATGTGAAAAAGCCAGGGAATACCCGCGCACCGCCATTGACTTTGGATTTTTCGGGTTTCTAATGGGGGTGATGAGCGAAGAACAGCCTCCCTACAAGAAAGCTCCCGGCCCGGGAGAATTGTCGGATCTGGATCGGATGAAAAGGGCCATCATGGTCTATAAGAACTGGATCTGGACCGATAAGCGCGATATCGCCGAGCTCTTCGGCCGCCTCTCCGCCCTCGAGAAAGACCACCAGGAGCTCAAGGCCTACATCGACCGGATTCTGACCAGAACCGAGAATTGATGGCACTATTCATAGATCCCACTCGTACCGTTGCCTCAGACCGTTGAGGTCGGGGCCATATCCGATGGCACCGTCGTG
The DNA here is from genome assembly GCA_034679465.1 of Candidatus Aminicenantota bacterium. Lineage (GTDB taxonomy): Bacteria > Acidobacteriota > Aminicenantia > Aminicenantales > Saccharicenantaceae > RBG-16-66-30. Next base: position 15,890 of record JAXDAV010000058.1, read on the forward strand.
TTGAAGGCGGCCGACGATGATCCCCGCCGAAACACCTATCTCTTCCGCGAAAGCGCTTACGGCCGAGGGGCTGAAGTCCCCCCGGTCACAGAATTCGCGGAGTTTCCTGGAAGGGATGAGCGTTTCCTCTGCGAAGCGATCCGCTTCCTGTTCGAGCGCCCGTTGCTCGACCGGGATAATCCCGCCGTCGACGAACGTCGTCTTCTTGTGCAGCAGCAGGTGCCCGATCTCGTGGAATAGGCTGAACCAGAAGACATCCGCCCATTTGCCGCGGATGCTGAGGACCAGAACGGCCTTCCCGTCCTTCGGCCAGAATGTCGCTCCGTGGGCATAGGTCTTCGGGAAATGAGGTTGGAGCACCAGCACGACTCCGCAATCCGTCAGCCTCTTGGCCAGCCGGCGCGGGATGTCCCCTGCGCCTGCTCTTGTCAGGGCCCGGATATCTCCCAGGGCCGCTTTCAACACCGCTCTATCGAAAAGCGGGGCGGCAACGCCGGCGGCCTGCAATTCAGCGCATCTCAGCCAAGCGGCCAGGGCATAGAAGGAGGCATTCCATTTCGGACTGCGACGGAAGGACGGCGCTGCGGTCCATATCCCAGGCAGATGCTCCAGCGAAGAAACGCCATAGAACCGGTGGAGTTCTCTGACCTTACGCTCGTTGTCCCGGGTACGGCAGACGCATCCCAGAGCCATGAGCTGTTTATATGGCGTTTTCCGTAGATAGGCCTGCTCCTTTCGGATGAGCTGCTTTTCATCCTCCTTGGCCCGCACGAGCTGATAGCGGCTTTCGAGGCCCGTCCAGATATGCGCGGAAACGCCGAGGGCCCGTTCAAGCTGAAGAGCGGTCTCCGGAGTGAGCGCTTTATCGCTCTTGATGATCTCGTTGATCGCCTGGACCGGTCGGCCGGTCCGCCTGGCCAGTTCGGCCTGGGACATCTGCCTCGCCTCGAGCACTTCAGCCAGGTACTCGCCGGGAGGAACGGCCAGGTCCGAATAGATCCTCTTCTCAGTCCCCATAGTGTTTCGTGACCTCCTCAACTCGGACGACCCTCGCGAGCGGCCCTATCAGACTGAAGATCAGCCTCCAACGATCATGCAAGGTGACGGCGAATTGCCCTTTACGCTTGCCCTTGAGAGGATGGCACTTCAATCCGGGCAGGGCTTCGAGCTCAGCCAAGTCCGATGCCTCCTGGATTATATCGATCCGCTGGACGAACTTGCGGGCAACCACAGGCCCCCACATCCTGGCGGCCTGAGCATGCTCCCGATAGCATTTCATGAGCTTCTTCGTTACGAACGCGACTTCCACGGCAAGCGCTTCAGCCTAGACTGCATTCACCCTATGGCTGTATGTAATATAGGCCTCAAATTGACGAATGTCAAGTCTTCATTCACCTTTTGGGTGAATGAAGACTTCCTTCTCGCGGGTGTGGCGGCAGCCTCATTCATGACAAACCTCAAATACCTCCTCGCCTCCGCCTCACGACTTTCGCCCGCCACCGGACACCTCGTCGCGGAGGGCCTCGATCTCGCCCGCCGTCATCCGGGTCCCACACTCATGGCCTAGGGCCCGCCCGAGAGCCGCCAGAAGCCGCCGGGCGTTCCGCGGCGAGCGAAGGAGGTGGACCGTCTCGACGAGGCTCGACGCCTCGGACTCGGCCATCATGACCACGCCCTCCCGGCGGCGCCTCTTGATTATCACCATCTCCTTGTTGACCGTCACGTCGTCGAGCAGTTTGGCCAGATTCTGCCGAGCTTGCGAATAGGTCGTTTGGATGGCCATGGCATCCCCTGTCAATGCCGACCGGAGATTCAAGTGCGTTTCACCAGCGCGGCATGTTCGGATTCGAGCCAGCGTTCTACGAGTCTTCTGATCCGCTCGGCCAAAGCGATGATCTCATCGATTTCCTTCTCTGTGATGGCCCCGGCGTGATTGTATTCGCTCACGTTCCGCTTCTTTCGGAACGCGTCCAGCGCATTGACCGCCCTTGTGTCCAAACCCATCGTGTATTCAAGAGAGAGAATGACCCGATAATGGTGGGAGCCCCGCGCGGACCTGTACCCGGAGGCCGCAAGCGCCGCCTTGGCACATTGGAGGGCGGCGTTATAGGCGATATTGAATCGCCAGTCCCTGCTCAGGGTAGCATTTCGGCAGTCCACAAGATCACGGTCCACAAGAGCGAGAAGATGCGAGATCTCTTGGCGGCTCGTAGTTTGCTCAAGCAGCCATCCGTTCTTTTGCCAAGCGGACAAGCTCATCGAAGTCCCCCATCAGAGGTATCAAGGCCCCTTTCAGCGCCGACGACAAGAAATGATCCCGCTCGGAAATCCGCCTCCCGAATTCGGCGGTGGACATGACGCAGGGGTTGATCTCCCTGCTCAGGATAGCCTGGGCGGGGCCGAGGCACCCGGTCACGTCGGTAAAGGCCACGTCGCCGACGATCAGAACGTCAATATCGCTTTCTTTCGTTTCCGTCCCCTTGGCAATGGACCCGTAAACGGCCGCCGCGTCGATCGACCTGGACAGCGGTTCGAGCAGAGAACGGAGAACGTCCGCAACGCCCAGCGTCCTCATGATGATGCTCTTCAGGTCATCGAAGATCGGACAGCCTGAATTAGCTTGGAAATGGACCTGGCTGTTCTTGAGGGTCCGCGAAATGATGCCGGCGCCCGACAAACGCGCGAGCTCTCTCTGGCCTGCCCCCGGGGAAACACCCGTCAAACGCAGGATCTTCCTCAGGTGAAACGACTCATCGGCATGGCCATACAGAAGAGCCAATATCGACCGCTTGGTCTTGCCGAACAGACATGAGAGGGTCGGCGATGGATATGTTGTACTCATTATGAGTACAATTGTACCCATTACGGATACCGGTAGCAAGCTACTAGTCAGGGCAACTTCCGCTTTCGTCATCTAATACTCAAGACGTCGCGCCTCCTGGAGAATTCTCACGAACCTTCGCTCAGCGCGGGATATCCGACATGTGACGTGACAATACCGCTGGACCGGGGTGATCCAGCCTGAATGTGAGCCTTCCCCTTTCCGTTCAAGGCCGCTGTTCAGAAGACGACTCCTTTCGGGGCATCGCCTCGGCGCTCAATTTCAAGCCGAGCGCTTTCATGACCTTCAGGATCGTGTCGAAAGCCGGGCTTCGCTCGCCGGAAAGCGCCTTGTACAAGCTTTCGCGGGACAGGCCGGCATCGCGTGCCACTTGCGACATGCCCTTGGCCCGGGCGATGTCGCCTAATGCTTTGGCAATAAAAGCCGCGTCACCGCGAGCATCTTCCAAACATGCTTCTAAATAAGCGGCCATGTCTTCAGGAGTGCGGAGGTGCTCGGCCACATCGTATCGAGTCGTATCGGTTTTTGCCATCCTCGTCTCCCGCTACGGATCCACTCCGCGAATTCCCTCGTCTCACGAATTTCGAAGGCGGTTGAATTGTATCCCATTGGCTACACCTTGTCAATAGACAAATTCATCAGCTTCTCGGATGCTGCCGCCATCGAAGCGCCTCGCTATCCACGACCAGAAAGACGCTTGAGGAGCCCGGAGATTCTCGGTTGCTCCGATCGTGACGGGCCGCGAGCGCGGCCAAGCCGCCGTCTCTTGACAAACATCCTCCGGTTGATATATCGTATATACATCTTATCATTGGGAGAAAGAAGATGTCCGATCAGCTCTTGATCCGTATCGATCCCGACATCAAGAAGCGCCTCGATCATCTGTCGCGGGCCGAGGGCAAGACCTCGAGCGGCGTCGTCCGGGAATTGATCAGCGATTACATCAAGCGCCGCGACATCTCGGGCTACATCGACGCGCTGTGGGAACGTATCGGCCGAAAGCTCCGGTCGCGGGGCGCCAAGTCTTCGGACGTCGGACGGGCCATCGCCCAAGCCAGAAAAGCGGGCCGATGAAGGCCGTCGTCGATACAAATGTGTTCGTTTCGTCATTCTTTGGCGGCCATCCGCGCCGGATCATCGATCAATGGAAGTCCGGCCGGCTGACCCTGTGCCTGTCCCCCTCGATGGTCGAGGAATACGTGGCCGTCCTCATCCGGCTCGGCCTCGGCGGGCAATCCGAGCTCGGCGACCTCCTCGACCTATTCTCCCGGGGCGTCAACGTTCTCTTCACGTCCCAGACGCCGCCGCTGGCGGTCGTCGAGGCCGATCCCGGGGACGACAAATTCATCGAATGCGCCGTCGCCCTCAAGGCCGATGCGATCATCACCGGCGATAAGGCCCTTCGGCGAGTCGGCCCCTACATGGGGATTCGCATCCTCACTCCCCGCGAATTCCTCGGCCTGCCCCGCTGATATCGGAGCCATGTTCAGCGAAGGCGTTTCAATACGGCCCTATAGACCTCTTCGTTCCGCCTGAGCCCGACCTTGATGACATAGACAACGACCCTTTCCTTCAGGATCTCGTAGATCACGCGGTATTCTCCGACCCGGAGCTTCCAATAGCCCTTGAGATCTCCGCGCAGGGGTTTACCGAATTTTTCCGGCTCTGTGCTCAGGCGCTCCCGGATGGCCTTGATGATCCTTCTCTGATGATGAAGCTCGATATCTTTGAAGTCGTCCTTGAGAACGAGCTCGTCGATCTGGACCTTGTAGGTCACCGAATCCCCAGCTTCTTCTCGGCTTCCTCGAGTGTGACCCATTTCCGGTCCTTCCTCGCGGCCCTAATAGCAGCCGCATCCCCAAGGACCCGATCTTCCAAGGCCTCGAGGAGCTCTTCCATATGCCTGAATTCCTGATAATCGACTAAAACTCCGACCGGCCTGTTCCTCTTTGTCAGGATGACCCGGTTGGTTTTCATCTCTTCGAGGACTTCTTTCATGACCTTCCTGATTTCGGCCACCCCAACGATGGTCGCATTCTCCTTGACGGTCAACATCGCTACTCCTAATGTCTACTTTATGTGGATATTTAAATGTTCTATTAAAGTATACATATTGGAGATGCGGATGTCAATCCGGCTTTCCCTCCTTTCAAATAAGGAGACGCAATGAGACGGAACCGCCTGCGGAGCCCTTTGAGGTCGCGCTCGAATTCCGGCAGGCGAATCGTCTCACGAAACGCCGTCATCAGCGGGCCTCGTCGAATAGGCGGGCGTTCGATAGAAGACGGTTTCGTACCCGATGATCGCCCCGTCATCGGTGCTAAGCCAGGGAACGTCGTTATGTGAGTATTCGCTGATCTGCGAGGCCGTCATATCGGACAGCCTTTCGAGAACCCGGTCGATGACGCCCATCTCACGGCCGTTCAACCGGGAGAGATCCGGATTGCGGAGGGGCAGATACTTCGTCTGGGGATAATTAAAGTATCTGTCGGGTAGCTTCTGAAGCTCGCCGGCCTCGATCATCGCCGCCGCAACCTTGCGGAACTCGAGGGGTGTCGGCCCGTACTTATTTTTCCGGTACGTCGCCCCGATCAGCTGCTCCTCGTACTGCTCATAGTAGTCGAACTCCATGAAATAGAGAAGCTTGTAGAGAACGGTTTCGCCCACGTTAGGCTTGGCGCCAACTCTTCCCAAGACATAAAGCAGGACTTCCTTGAACTTGTCGAGGTTCCTGCGCGGGATGTCGATCCGGATCTCCGGCTGGGCTTTCTTATATTCGGACCCAGCCTCAGCGACAGTTATTCGAGGCTCTTTCGCTTCATCAAAGAAGGCGTCCATGGGCACGCCGAATATATCGCTGAGCTTCTTGAGCTCCTCGGCGCAAACCTTCCGGTCCCCGGTCTCGATCAGAGAGAGGGTAGGCCTCGAAACGCCCAAGAGCTTGGCCAGCGATTCCTGGCTTAGATCCCGGCTCTCGCGGTACTGCTTGATCCTTCTTCCGAGCGCGACCATGTCGTCCACCTCGAAAGCATGATAAATGATGTTAGATTTGTCGTCAATAGTTTGTTATATTATCATACGCTCGGTTGTTTCATTATATTGGCTGTTTCACCATCCGGTGAAACTCCATCCCCAATCTGTCCGGGCATCCGGAGGGCTGTCGGGGAGATTCCCTGCCTTATATATATCATTTCTCCCCATATAAATGCATTTGCTCAATGCCTTGAGTGTTTTTACTCAATCAACTGAGTAATGTCAGGAAGGGCTCATCCGAACTGCAATTTTCATGTTTTCGATGACTCGAATCATCGTCATTCGTGCGCCCGGGTGAATTTGTACTAGGGAATCATTCGCCTAGGCTGTCACATCGGCCCAATAATCGAGGCCAGGAACCGGCCCCCCTCCGTGTCTTTCTCAGCCAGTTTGTAAATACGGCGGAGGGCGCTGTCGCGGCGCCCGACGATCTCTGCGGCGCGCATCGTCAGACCGTGGGCTTCCCGGACGTCCATTCCCGTTATTTCGTATCCGTAGCCCTCCGCGATCCACCGGAGCGCCGCCAGCCCCGCCTCCAAAGCGAAAGGCGGTTCGGTTTCCATGAGATCACGGGACGCCCGGATCAGGGTCTTGGGATCGCAGGGCGAGCTGTTGGCCAGCTCAACGGCTTCTTCCAAGAGCCCCGCCGATCTGGCCGCGGCGAACCATTTTCCTTCGTCTCCGGGCGTCGAAGCGGCAAGGTCCCTGAGGATGTCTCGCGGCGACATCTCCGTGTATTTGGAGGCGACGGCGCGGAACGTAGCCAAGTAGGTCGGCTTCCGGTTGGCCTCAAACGCATGCCTGCGGTAGGCCTCCTCTCTTCTGCCCATCGCCAAGAGGATCTCCTCGCAGGCCTCGGCGATGAAGAACGGACTATCGTTCATGTCGCGGGAATCCTCGGCGTACCGGAGCGCTTCGGTCGTCCGTCCCATCGCTACGAGAGCCTTGACTCCCCATTTCCGGTAAGGCCAGAACTTGTAGGGGGCCGAATCCACCAGCTCGAGAAGCTCCTCGAACCGTCCGGCCGCATGCAAAGCGCTGAGACAGGCCGCGCTCCCTTTGAAATACCCCGTCCCATGCCGGTCCCGGCGCCAGCTCAAGCGGAGGGCGCCGATGAGTGAGTCGGCCCAACGCGATGCCTTCTCCGGAGAAGCGCACAAATCGCCCCATCGATCGGGAAGCTGATCGATGTAGGAATAATCATCGTTTTCCACCGCCGCCCAAAGCCGGTCCAGCCATTTTTCCCTGAGCGCTTCGTCAGCCGGGGCCACCGCGATGATCGAGGCCAATACGTCGAGGGCGGCGTTGACCGCGGCGCCGATCGCCCCCGACGATCCGTCCACCCTGGCGATGGCTCCGGATATCTTCTCGAGGAATAGGACCGCCCCCTCGGCCCCGAGGATCGGATCTTTCCGGGCCGCCCTCTTGATCTCCGATAGCGCTTCCCGGATACGGAGGATCGCCGGCTGGGAGCGCCATCCGAAAGCGTCTTTCCGAAAGCGCCGGACGAAGGCCCAGCGCAGGCTTCCGGAACCGTTCATGAAGTCATTTCCCCCCGGTCAACGGGAGCCCGGGCCCGAAGCGACGTCGCTTCTATCCAATGGCTTGATCTTATTCAAGGCCGAAGCGAGGGCCCGTTCCGCGACTTCCGTATCGTAGGCCGCCTGCGCGCGAAGCCAATACCCCTTCGACAGGCCGAAGAACCGGCACAGGCGCAAGTCCGTATCGGCGGTGACGGCCCGCTTGCCCGCGACGATCTCCCCGATGCGCTGAGCCGGAACGTCGATCTCCTTGGCGAGCCGGTACTGCGAGATCCCCATCGGTTTCAGGAACTCCTCCTTCAACAGCTCTCCCGGCGTCACCGGCTTGATCCTGGTCATCTCATCTCTCCTCAATGATAATCCACAATCTCGACGTCCCCGGCGCCGGCCTCCGACCACCGGAAGCACAGGCGATATCGGTCGTTGATCCGAATGCTGTATTGGCCGAGCCGATCGCCCTTGAGCGCTTCGAGCCGATTGCCTGGGGGAACGCGGAGATCTTCGAGGTTTCCGGCGATCTCGAGCTGACGGAGCTTTCGCCGCGCCACCGATTCAATCGCCGCCAATCGCCGCACCCGCCGACCGTCCGCGAGCAGGGCTGTTTCGGCTGACTTGAACGAAACGATCACACCTCCATAATAACGGCTCGCGTTATTATTGTCAAGCGTGATTATGGGCCATAAGCCCCAGGATCAGGTCCCTCCCTGCATTTCAAGAACTTGTGCCATGATCGGATCGTTCGCGATTTCGTCAGCCGACACGACAATCCTCAGCGCCCCGAAGGCCCGGCTGACGGCGATGTTCATCCGGACCGGGTACCGCGACGACTCGGTCTTGACGTCCCCGACGATGACGACCGGGCGCTCGAGGCCCTTATACCGCAGGAACGTGTCGCAGATGACCCGGTCCCGATGCTCGAGGTCCGTGGCCCTGGCCAGGTCGCACCTGCCGAGCGTTTCGCGATGGGCCAGGTTCCCCGGGTGCATCAGCCCCCGCAGGGAGACGACCGCGATGTCGCTCTCCTGGAAGCCGTCCCTCTTGGCCGCGCGGATCTCGCGGCCCACGGCCGCATGGGCCTCCCCTTCCGAGTCCCCGCAGATGACGACCTTGATCGTGCCGTCGGCCAGTCCCTGGGCCGCGGCCTCCAACCGCTCCGGACCGCTCCCCCACCCGCCATCGACATAGGCGTCCGCCAACGCCTGAACGGCCTGCGGACATCGATACGGGCGCGTCAAGGCGTACTTGACCGCCCGCGTCTCGAGATCGCGCGGAACCCTCCGGTCCTCCCAGAAAGCCTGCTTTTCGTCGGCGAAGATCCAGATCCGGCGCAGACCCGCCGGGCCCGCGCATTGCTCCACGATGGCCCATTCGCTGTCGCCGAAATCCTGTCCCTCATCGACGATGACCGTGTCGAACCCGCATCCGTCCCAAACGGCGGCGGACTGGGCGGCCATCCTTGTCACTCCGTCCCAAAACTCCGGCTCATACCGCTCCGGTTCCTCGTAGCCGCTCTTCCTGAGCTTCTCGAGGGCGAACCGCCCGATCGGTGAGATCGTGACTCCCGGCCGTTCGATATGCCTCGCCAGCTCCAAGCCCAGGGCGTCCGTGAAGGTCAAAATGAGGACCGAGCGTCCGGCTTGCGCCTCCCTGACCGCGAGCTCCCGGGCCAGGAGCGTCTTCCCCGTCCCGGCCCCTCCCCTGACGAGCACGATATCGTTCTCGAGGATGCCCTCGAGCGCCGCGAATTGCTCATTGTCCAGCATGATCCGCTTGGCCTCGCGTCCCTTGACCACCTGCGACAGGCTCATGCCCAGCGGCCAACTCTCGCACCATATGGAGTGAAGGAAGCCGACCCAGTCGGGCGCGAAGAGCTGGCCGGTGCGCTCGCGCAGAGCCCTCTCCAGGATCCGGGGCAGCGCTTCGTCCAGGTAAGGGAGTTCGCGGGGCCCGATGACGAGCCCCTCGAGATCGCCCTGGGTCGGCTGAACGTCGAAATCCGTGTCTGGGAAGACGACGGCGACCCCGATCGGCGGCGCGAACATCTGCTTGTCCTTGAACTTCGCGATCAGGGTCCTGACGAAGCGATGGGCCTGATCGAGCGGGGACGATCTCATGGGCTGGCCGTTCTGAAGCCAGACCCCGCCCTCCTTTTTGACCAGGCCTCCCTTGACTTCGAGGGCCAGGATGCCGCGCTCCGGGTTGGCGACGACGAAGTCGGATTCGGAGAACTGAGTCCCTTTGGTCCGGATCTTCATCGAATGCCAGGCGATCCAGCCCGGAGGCAGGGCTTCCTTGAGGCGCCGATAGATCTCGAGCTCCGATTCTGGGCAATAGTCGGCCGGCTCGAGCTTGGGGAAGAGGCCCACAAGCGTCTCTCTACCCATTTCTTCGTCCCGGCTCAGTCATTTCCACAAGAGCCTCCTTTTTACTATCGACCTCTCAACTCAATAGTTCGGCGTAGTTGTGCCGGCATATCAATTTGTAATCGCATCGCCGGCAGGTCTCTTTCTTGCCGCAAGGCGGAAAATGGCCTCGCCTTATGTCACGCACCGACTGGCCCAAGCGTTTTACCGCTTCGTTTGCCGCCTTTTGACCCACATCGACGGCCTCTCTATGCCCATCGGTCAAGTCATGGAGATAACCAGCAGCCACCTCGAGCCCCTCGCCTCTCCCGGCTGCCGTATAGACCTGGATCTGGAAATGGAATTTATTATCGGCGATCAGTGTCTTGGCGGACTTATAATCTACGATCGCCAAGCGTCCTGGTCCTCCATCGACCATGTCCAAAATCACGTCCGCCTTCCCATTGATGATCCCCCCCTCGACCTGCAATTCAAACGGCCTCTCGATGGCCCACACTCGTTGCAGATCTGAAGCATAGGCATCGAGGTACCTATCCAGGACGTATCCGGCTCTCCTCTTCATCTCCTCGAACCCGGGTCTGTTGGCAAATGGCAGATAGAATTCGTCCTCCATGATCTTTTGGGCTTGGCTTCTGCTGGGGACCTTTCCGGTTTCTCTTGTTTTCTCCGCAATGTGCCTGAGGATATGATGGATTGCCCTACCGTAGCCCATTTCAGGGGCCAATTCTTGCTGGAACCCATAGGTTTCGGAGAGACGATATCGATAGCCGCATTCTTCATAATGCGCGACATCGGAGAAGCCGATCTCCAGCACGGGCGGAGAGACTTCTTTGGGATCAATGGGAAGTTCCGGGAGCGGAAGCCCAGGGAACCCCCTGAGCCCACCATTCATCGCGCCTATCTCATCGAGATAGGGAGACGGATAACAACGATTCTTGATGTGCTTGAATGTTGAGAGGTAAAGCACGTCTCGGGCACGGGTCATGGCCACATAGAAAAGACGCCTTTCCTGCTGGTCATCGCCTTCATATCGTCTCCGCACCTCCGCTGGAAATACTCTATCAGGAAGGTGCCACTCCTGGCGCTGCCCGGTCTTGCTTGATGGAAACCTGCGTGAAGTTAAGCATGGGACAAATACGATTGGCCATTCAAGGCCCTTGGCTTGATGAACCGTTAGGATATTGACGGAATCAGTATCGAAGTCTTCCACGCCGGAGAAGTCCTCGTAAGCGTCGCGGGCGTAGTACTGAAGATAAAGATGAAGCCCAGAATAAAAAGGTTTCCCACGGTCCTGCCCACCCCGAAAAACCCGTTTGTCATCTTCATATACCCAGCGAGACCGTCGGGTGACGTGCTCATAGTCGGCCAAAAGCTCAGAGAATCGGGCCAGAGCGCCTAACCTCGGGCGCTCTTCAATGTCATCGGGATCAAGCCGATGCGCCCCCAGGAAACTCAGAAGCCGATAATAATCTCCGACTAAGTTGGCACTCCTCTCTGCTGCTAAGGCTTCTTGTTTCCACTCCTGCAAAAATTCATAGATAGCATCGATGCCGCCGGCCGGTCCGCCATAGAGGCTGTTCAGTCCTTTGATTAGCTCGTCAAGATCCACGTTCTCATGTCCGCCATACTTTTTGCCTTGACTTTGCTGGTCGACGATCCAGGCGTAGATCTGGGAAAAAAGACCGATTTCCGGCTGCACGAAAAGACCGGTCCTGCCCGCGCAATCAAAAGGAATTCCCATCGACCTAAGCTCGTCCACCAGGGGTGCGGCAGAGGTCCGGACCGAACGGAAGAGGATCGCGATCTCCCTGTAACGGAAGCCCTTCTTATGAAGCTCAGCTATCGCCAAAGCGATTTGTTCGGCCTCTTTCTCTGGCGTTTCGACGATCCATGTTATGACTTCGGGATCGCCCTTCGGCCTGCGCGGTTCCATCTCTTTATCAAGGCGGCCAGCTATTCCCTCTTTGGCATATTTATTAGCACACTGAATAATTCGGGGCCGGCTTCGACGGTTAAAGAGAAGCCGGAAGCGCTCAACACCCTGGTAGCGCCGCGAAAAGGTGATGATATTCTCGACCTTCGATCCTCTCCATTCATAGATAGACTGGTCATCATCACCCACGACGCATAGCTCCACCGGCAGCCTGGACAAGAGCCTGATCAACTCTTCTTGGGCAGGGTTTATATCTTGATATTCATCAACGACAAGATGCCTGAGCGGCCCATGCACCTTTTGGAAAATCCTCGGGTCTTTCAGCGATGTGACCGCCCTGGCGATGATCATCTGGAATGTGAGCACATGGAAGCGGTCGAGCATGTCTACGTATTGCCGATAGCATTCTCCGATTTCGGACTCAACGAGCATATCCGAGTCGATCAGTTCGTTTCCTATGACATCGGCGATACGCTTGAACGCTTCGATCCCCTTGAACTTCTTGTTGAAGACTGAATCCAACCCTAATTCGTAAAAAGTGCGGGCCAGCAGCCCGGCATGCCGATGTTCGTCGAGAACGTCATAATTGCCGTACCTGGGATCGTTATCCTGAAGCATCTTGAAGCAATAGGAATGGATGGTGCCGACAAACAGAGGTCCAAGCCGACCAAGGAAAGCCCTGCCCTTTGCCTCCTCAACTTTTCTATAGATGCGGGACTTGAGTTCCTCGGCCGCCCTCTCCGTGAAAGTGAAGGCCACAATTGATCTGGGCTCAACTCCCTCCGCGACGAGCGCAGCCACTCGCCGCGAGACGGTTTCTGTCTTGCCTGATCCGGCGCAGGCGATCAGCTGGAGATGCCCTCCTCGATAGTCGACCGCCCGCTGCTTTTCTTGCTGGTCCTGTCCCGTTAGATCCATTACCATTATGTCCCCTTACTCGGTCGTGAGGTCGATCCCTTCTTTGAGAGCCCGGATGACGATCTGTGCACAGGCCCGTGCATCCGACAAGGGATCATGATGATCCAAGGGTAGACCGAGACATGAACATACAGCCGGCAAATTAGTCGGATAGAGTCCCCAGGCTCGGCGGGCGAGCCGGCAGGTACAAACGAATTCCTTGGGAGGGGGTATAAGGCGGGCCGATTCACAGCAGATGTTGAGAACCGAGCGGTCGAACGAAGCGTTGTGAGCGGCCAGGAACTCCGTGTCTTCGATGATCGGTCGGAGGGACAGCCACGTGTCCCTAAACCCGGGCTGTTCCGCCACATCCGCCCAAGAAATGCCGTGCAAGTACGTGAATCGGAAGCTCTTTCGCGGAGGGCGGATGAGCCGGACCTCTTCATGGACGATCCTTGTCCCCTGCACCTTGACGATGCCGACAGCGCATGCGCTATCTCGATAATAGTCGGCCGTTTCGAAATCGATGGCGATGAAGGTCGACTTTGTCATGACGCCGGTCTCCGGTCTCGCAGCTCGCCGCGGACGGCGAGCTCCCGGGCGAGAAGCGTCTTTCCGGTCCCGATCCCTCCCCTGACGAGAACGAGATCATTCTCGAGAATGCCCTCGAGCGCGAGGATCCGGGTCTGTGCTTCTTCCAAGAGGCGCCGGTAGATTTCGAGCTCGGATTCGGGGCAGCCAGACGCCGGCTCGACTTTTGGGAAGATCTCCGAGAGCGTCTCTTTACCCATCTCTTTTCGGTTTCCGGAAGGCAGTCTCCCGCGGAGCACTACCCTATTGTGGGGATGTGCACCTAGCCGCGAATCATCTCTGGGGGTGAATCAAGGGAGGGATTCCGGTAGCCCCCGATCTTCCATTCTCACCAAGGGGTTTGCTCTGAGACCTTTAGGCTTTCCGTTCGTCAGAAGTCCGCTCTGAACTGCGCGTATCTCTGGCTCAGCAATGCCGGGTCCGGGTGGTGTTCTATCCGGTGCGGCAACTGAATCCTGGACCCACCTTATGCTGGCACGGTGCCCCCGGAGAGCTTTGGCGGTCTTTTCAATTCAATTAAGCTTATCTCGCGCCTATGATGAATAGAATGCCAGGCCACCCAGCCCGGCGGCAGGGATTCCTTGATGCGCCTGAAGGTCTCCCGCTCGGACTCGGGCCAATAGTCAGCCGGCTCGCCCTTGGGGAAGAGGCTGGAAGTTTCGGAGTCAAGCATTACGTCTGCCTTTGGAATTTTCGGTCCGTAATTCCGCTTGCTTTAAGATTTGGTCGGTCGCTTCACCAAAATCATACGCCCGTCCGCTTCAACACAAGGGCGCGGCATATTTCAGCTCTTACCTTCCTCTCGGTTCGACAGAAGGGACATCTCTTCCTGGCGTTCTTTGTATGGATCTTGTTGAATTTCGGCTTTTTATGGCCTTCTGGAGTGAGCACATGATAGGCAATCCCCTCGTACCTATCAAGCTTTGTTTGGGCTGTCCTAAATATCTTGAGCCGAACCGCCTGCCTATAGAGCCTCTCATCTTTCGAAACAATCTCAGGCAACCCTCTCTTTGTCTGCCCTACATAGATGCATTTGTTGTCCTTGTCCCAGAGTGTATATATGAGCTTCCTGAATTTATTTCCGGTATGGGACTCGTTGGCTTTAATCTTCTTTCTTATGGCTTCTTTTCTCTTGCTTGGTGAATTGGCCCTCAGTTTGAATGACTTGGTTGTTCTACCTTCAAGTTCGGCTTTGTACCTGCCCTTTAGTGCATCGTGTACAATGGGCGCAAGGGCTTTGTATAAAGCCGACTTGTCTTTGCCGGTAATCCTATTCGCAGGCTTCTCCTTCAATATGCTAAATATACGCTCAAAGCGCGGACCAAAGAGCTTTGCATTGAGTTCGTTTCGTAACTTATGTTCCCACTTCTTATTCATGGGGATTCCTCCTTGTCTAGTCATGCTGGAGCCAGGCGCCGCCGTCCTTTCTGATCAGGCCCCCTTTGACCTTGAGGGCCAGGACGCCCCGCTCGGGGTCCGCAATGAGGAAGGGGAAGAGGCCCGAGATCTTCTCGTTTTCAATCACGATCTGGTCTTCAGGACCGCTCTATCCTGTTAAATTCGGGCTTAAGGAGCAGATATAGGGCGGCCATCCTTTCAACAGCCCAAGTCTTGAGTTCCTCTGTCATGCAGCCTTCTTCCTTCTGAATATACAACCTCGACCAGACCCTACCCCAGTCCTTTTGCAACAGCACTTGTTCGCCTGTTGCCTGCTCTATCTGTGGAATGTAGCGTTCAAAGAAACCCAAGTACATCTCGTTCGCGTCCCGTTTACCCCGCTCAAAATGCAATTCAACACCGAAGCTCCGCCGAGGACGCCCATGAAATGCCCATTCGAGGTGCATAGCGCCCTTGCCAACGGGTATCTGGTAATAGGACCTCGGCTTCGGTTCCGGCAACGATTTTGAAATTGCGGTCTCGAGTTTCAGTTTAATATCCCGGAAGAACTCCAGATATTCTTGTCGGTATCCTGACAGGTCCTTTTCGTCATCATATCCTTCAAGTTCCGTTGACGACATGTTCATTTTAGCAGCAGACGGCACCTGTCCAGGGCGAGGCCATAGTTGTAACGCATGTACAAACAACTCCTTCGTCCGTTTGTCAATCTCGTCTTCGTTCCAGATCTCGATCTCCGGGAGATGCCTATTCAGGACAAGAATCGAATGTTCCTTGATCTCTTTCTTCTTTTCGCTCCATGTCGAGTTGGATATCGCAGGATTGAGCTTTCCTGTCAGAAGCGTAAGGTTTCCGATCTTGTGCAGACAACGGTTGCGCCGGCCTCTTGCGATCTCCTCATCTCCCGGGACGTTGGGATCGAAAACCAGAGGCCAATGCTCTTCCCACTTGCGTGGCAGCAGGTGTTCGATTGTCAAAGTATCATCGAGAATGATGTTCTCCGTTTTACCCGAGATCAGCCATCTTTCTATGGCTTCGAGGATCATCCGCGTTTTCGTCTGGCTCAAGTGCGTATAGAAATGAAGTTCTGCCCATGAGGCTCGAAATTCCTCATTATCTGGCCAGCGCGAGGTCTCGGCCGTTTGCTCGGATAGGTATTCTCGAAGAACGGTACCCGTAAAACCGCCTCTTCTCTTCAATTCGCCAGCCATTTGAGCAAAGAACTTATTGTAATTTTTCGAAGTGAGACCACAGACAAAGCGTCTCACCAGGAAAGATTCCAAGTCTGCAAGCATTGTGTTGAGATCCGGCCTGTCAGAGGCGTCCGGATGTGTCCGAAAAATCTCTAGCAATAAAGGATATACCGTCATCGTATCCATGAGCTCTAATCTATGAAAGAAGTTCCCTTCGCGCGAATCTGCCGGGAAACGATCGAAACTCTTATAGATCTCCGCGTAGGCTTTGAATTCATCCATATGCTTTGCTGGGTCTTGCTCATGATTCCTGCTGTAGAAACCCTTGAACGTGGCAAAAAGCTGGCTGTCAAAAGGAACTTCTCCGCACTTCAACGTCAAGTAATGAAACAGGAAAAGGTCGACCCGCGGACGCCTTAATCTACCTTGCCTGGATTTTTGCCTCCAATAATCTCGCTCGGTATCAAATGACTTCCAATACCGGCTGTAGAGATCATGCGTATCGAGCTTCTTTTCTACGGCCGATCGAAAGAGGAAATTCTTGACTAAGTCGGCGGGCAACAGTGGAGTCCCCAGGGCGTTAAGGGTTTCGAAGATTTCCTGGGGGTCATCTTGCCCATCCAAGTCGATCCCAACGATATGTACGTTCTCTATGAGGGCCTGATATAGGGCTGACATTCTCTCTTCGGGACAGGGTTCTGTCTCGTCCTTTAGCCAATCGCCGATCTGTTTATAAAAGAACAGATAGCAGTCGGGAATTAACCATCCATCTTCTGGATCCGAATGAGGGAGCTTTTTGACAGCTTGAAACGAGTTGGCCCGCATCGTATTCCTGAAATCATCCTGATCCGCGTTCGTTGGCCAGACTTTGAAAACATCATCGTGATTCCTGCTTAGTGGCACATCATTTTCTGTTAATTTTCGAAAAACCTTTCTATAGTCCTCCCTTTTATTTAGCAGGCAGATATCACGCAAAGCGGCAAACAAAAGCTGAAGGGTCGTCAGCCTTTGCTGACCGTCAATGATCTGCCTTGCGGAAACTTCTCCAACCGATGTTTTGAGTTGATCCAGCACAATGGTTCCCAAAAAATGAGGTCGCGGCTTCTGGCCCGTCAGAATCAGCTCGGCGAGAGAGATCACGGATTCCAAGAGCGGTTCCCAATTCTCTTCTGTCCAGACATAATGACGCTGGAACATTGGAGCTTCGAAGCGCTCCGTCGTATCGAAGATTTTCTTGAGCGTTAACTTGTTAACGTTCATCTATGCCCCTCCTGCTCAACGCCTGGCGTGTGCCGGATCATGCCGTCGCCCACTCCTCAGACAACACCGCCGCCTGTTCCAACACAGTTTGAGTCGCCTTTTCCTGCTTATCAGGCGGATATCCGTACTTCCTCAAAACCCGCTTCACCAAGACCCGTAAGTTCGCCCTCACGTTTTCGCGCACGGTCCAATCAATCGTGACGTTGGCTCTGACAGTCTTCACGAGCTCTTGGGCGATTGTCCTTAACGTCGCATCGCCCAGCACTTTCACCGCGCTGTCGTTTGTTTCGAGAGCATCGTAGAACGCCAGCTCATCATCGCTCAGCCCGAGCTTCTCGCCCCTGGCCCCCGCTTCCCTCATTTCCTTGGCGAGGGCGATCATTTCCTCGATAACTTGAGCCGCTTCGATGGCTCGGTTCTGATAACGCCGTATGGTCTCCTCGAGCATTTCCGCAAAAGACCTGGCCTGGACGACATTCTTCTTCCCCCTCGCCGCGATCTCGCCCGCCAGAAGCTTCCTCAGCAATTCAACCGCGAGGTTTCTCTGCGGCATGCCTTTGACCTCGGCCAGGAACTCATCGGACAGGATCGATATATCCGGCTTCTCCAAGCCCGCGGCTTTGAAAACGTCCAGCATCCCTTCGGAGGCGACCGCTCGCGAAACGATCTGCCTGATAGCGAGATCCAGATCCTCCTCGGGCCTCGGATCACCCGGCGCTCGCTTCGCCAGTCCGGCTTTAACGGTCTGGAAGAACGAAACCTCGTCCCGTATTTTCAGCGCATCCTCACTCGGCACGGCCAGCGCGAACGCCTGCGATAAATCCCTCACCGCGACGATCAACCGTTCTTTCCCCTTCTCTTGGGCGAGAATGTGCTCTTGCGCCGCCGGCAGGAGCCTTAAGCGGTCCTCGGCCCGACCCTCCGTCCATGCCGATCTGTCGAATCCATGAAAGAGCCCGCAGCAGATCTCATACTTCTCGAGCATGATCGCCACGGCCTCGGCCTGATCGATCGCGGTCTTGCCCGTCCCGCCGTTTTCCGTATAGTTCGCGAGCGCCTGCTTCAGCTCTTGAGCCAAGCCGAGATAATCCACGACCAATCCGCCTGGCTTGTCGCCGAATACCCGGTTGACCCTGGCAATCGCCTGCATCAGGCCATGCCCGCGCATTGGCTTATCCACGTACATGGTATGCAGGCTGGGCGCATCGAATCCCGTCAGCCACATGTCGCGCACGATGACGACCTTGAACGGATCGCTCGAGTCCCGGAACCGGTTCGCCAACGCTTCTCGTTTTGGCTTATTTCGGATGTGCTGTTGCCAATCCAGCGGGTCCGAGGGCCCTCCCGTCATAACAACCTTCAGCAGGCCCTTATCGTCATCCGCATGGTCCCAATCAGGCCTTAAAGCCACGATTTCTTGCCACAGATCGACGCATATCCGCCGACTCATGCAGACGATCATGGCTTTCCCGTCCATGGCCTCGAGCCGCCTTTCGAAGTGATCAACGATATCCTGAGCGATGAGCTTGAGCCTCTTCTCGGCGCCGACGATCTTTTCGAGCTGTGCCCACTTCGATTTGAGCCTTTCCTTGCGTTCGACTTCCTCGCCCTCGGTCACCTCTTCGAAATCCGGGTCGATCCGTGGCCTCTCCCGCTCATCAAGCTCCAACTTCGCTAGCCGGCTCTCGTAGTAGATGGGCACAGTTGCCTTGTCCACGACCGCCTGTTGGATGTCGTAGATGCTGATATAGTCGCCGAAAACGGACCTCGTATTCTTGTCCGTCAGCTCGATCGGTGTCCCCGTGAAGCCGATATACGACGCGTTCGGCAGGGCGTCTCTCAAGTGGCGGGCGAATCCGTCGATGAAATCGTACTGACTGCGATGCGCCTCGTCGGCGATGACCACGATATTCCGCCGGTCGCTTAACACGGGGTAGCGATCACCCTTCTCCTCGGGCAGGAACTTCTGAATGGTTGTGAACACAACGCCGCCGGCATTCACTTTGAGCTTATCGCGGAGGCCAGCGCGGCTCTCAACCTGAACCGGAGGCTGTCTCAGGAGGTCCTGACATCTCGAGAACGTACCGAAGAGCTGGCCATCGAGATCATTCCGGTCGGTGATCACGACAATGGTCGGGTTTTCCATCATGGGCTCGCGGATGATCCGGCCCGCGAAGAAGGCCATTGTCAGGCTCTTCCCCGCACCTTGCGTGTGCCAGACGACACCAATCCGGCGGTCGCCCGACTCGCCTCCCGGCTGACGCCGAGATACATAAAAACCGTCCTCCAAGCCCCTGATGCCTCTTCTCCCTGATGCACGGAGTGTCTCCTGAACCGCGACATTGACGGCATGGAATTGATGATATCCCGCTATCTTCTTGGTGAGTGTGCCGCCGCCGAGATCCTCAAAGACCATGAAATCACGGAGCATGTCTAAGAAGCGTCGCCTATCGAAGACGCCCTTTATCAGGACCTCGAGCTCGGGCGTGTTTTTATCAGCAAGACTTCCCCCTTCGATCGTCCTCCAGGGTTTGAACCATTCCCTTCCCGCGCCAACCGCTCCGATGCGGGCTTCAAGCCCGTCCGAAACGATGAGCGCCGCGTTGTGATGAAACAACGATGGGATCTCATGCTGATAGGTCTGAAGCTGTTGAAACGCCGTCCATATCGTGGCGCTTTCATCCGCAGCGTTCTTGAGCTCGATCACACCAACGGGAAGTCCGTTTACAAAGAGGATGATGTCCGGCCGACGGACATGCTTATTCTCGATGACGGCGAATTGATTGACCGCCAACCAGTCATTGTTAGCAGGGTTTTCATAATCGATGACTCGCGCTTGTGCCCCGCGGATATCGCCCTCTTGTGATTGATATTCGACCGTCACGCCATCAACGAGTTGCCGATGAGCGACTCGGTTGCGCGTCAGGAGGTCAGCGCCTTCGGACATAGCGATCTTCCGGAAGGCGTCCGCCAGAGCTTCGGAGGGGAGATCGGGATTGAGCGGAGCGAGAGCATCGTGTAGGCGTTGTGCCAAGTTGGCTTCGTCATATCCCTGGCGCTGGGCCAGAAGCATGCCGGGTGCGATTTCCGGCCCATGTACGACTTTCCAGCCGATTGCCTCCAGCCAAGCCAGAGCGGCATTTTCAACGACGGATTCTGCGAATCTAATCATCTATAACTAACCCACCGAAACGTTTACAAGCGATACCCTATAGCCGACGTTTTCAAGATGCTCTGCATTATTCTTAAAATTTAGTTGGCTAAAGAAAGGAAGCGAGCCCGGCCACCCCTCGGATTCACCTCCAATTATCCCGAACACAACTTCCCACTCAGGCGGCGAAGGCCTCCCCATCGGAATATTCCTAGCAGCAGCGTTTAAGCCTGCATTGCTGAGATTAGAGGCGAGAGCCTGCCGAAATCCGCTGTCGCGGAGGAAGACCTCGGCCGACACCACGCCTTGCGAAAACAAATGGCTTAGCGTAGAGGACCTTGAACGCCGCTTAACATGAACCAACTGTCTGTTTTCTGTCATCAAATCGCAAAATTCGATGGGGGAACGCCCGCCGGTGGGTGTTACCAACTTCCGGTCGAGAAGATGATAGCCCCGTTCGCGAGAAACTCGATCATTATACTGTCGCTCGTTCTCGTTTCCTTGAGCTGCTGGAAGCAAGTTAGAATCCCCCAAACGCAATTCTGTATCGTGTGTAACTTGCCCGGCAAAAGTAGCATCGACCTCATACCAAGTGCCCCCGGAGAGAACAAATAGCCTGGACTCACTTGGTACTTCGGTGACGATGCAATCATATAGCTTCCAGCGAAAATGCGGTGCTTCAGCTCCCCCATATTGAGCACCTACCTTTCGAGTCTTTAATTCATGCAACGAGATAGAATCTCGGTCACTGTTTAAGTCCAGATAAGCTTGAATGTCGAGTTCTGCGAAGTCTTCTTCGCCCAGCCTGTCGAATACAAAGCTCTCGATATCTTCAAGGTCGACCACTTCCGGCGGCGCCAAGTGTAGGTTCCCAAGTTCTCCGCTTTTAAGGCGCCGGACAATCTCTTCATCCAATTCGTGAATCCTCGCTGGGTCGCTCACTACTCTAAGCTGGTCAATGAACCCGAAGCGCTGCTTATAGTATTCCGAGCCATAGACGCTGAGCAGTTGACTGCACTTTTCTGCCAAGCCGGTCAAGTTTGGAGCATATGTGACCTTGGCCGCATCTGCACCGGTAATTCGGGTCCCTATCATTAAGTCATAAGGCTTCCCTGTCACGGCTTTGAGTATGTCCTGAGATTCACTAATGCGGAAATTCTCAAGGCCAGTAGCGCGGCTAGTTTGGCTACGCGTTACAACGGTCAATTCTTCAAAGGTGCGCGCGTCGACGCTACGTAGGGTATCGGGATCCAAGGCATTAAGAGCCACCCTAAGACCAAATCCCCGTTCAAAAGCGTCCAGCTCCAGAAGGTTCCGACCATATCCAAAAGTGACCGCAAAAATCCTCCCAGAAGCCCGAAGCAGAATGGCGGCTGAGGAATTGGCATTGAAGAGTTGCTCCAAGTCTGGCACAGCTTGCCTAAAAAAGGTAACCCACCACGGCGCGCTCTCAAACGGCGATTTTACATAGAGCTTAGCAGCATAGGGCACTCGTTCACCGAGGTCGTATTGGGTAAGCTCGTCCGGTTTTGATATGGCTTGTTCGAGTTCTAGGATTTCAGCTTTTAGGAGATAAAAAGTGAGGTTGCGCGTTCTAGGTCCCCGTGGCATCTTATCCCTCCCTCTTGCCGCACATCATTTCGTTTTCCTTGAGTGAACATCCATTATTTTGATAGCTTCTTGTTTTTTGAGGAATACCACTTATTACCGAGCGTGTCCCTTGGTCGATTGCCATGGAATATACGCAGTTCTCCCGAAATAATTTTCGGCAATAGCGCGCAGCGCAGTCCAGCGAGTGTGCCAGATTGCCGCTGAAGGGAGCGAAGCCGCAGGAGTATAGCCGAAGCGACATCAAGAAACTCGTGATGGAGCATCTCCGAAGGTACAAGAATATGAATGGCTCGGATGCTTTCGGAATTAATGGCTGTGGCAATTGACGATGTGCTTCCTAGTGTTTCGTAGTCAAACCGTTTTAGATAGAAGTAAATGAAGCCGCTTGATAAAAACGTACCCGGCCGCGGCTGTAAGTGTGCGATGGCTTCATTGGACACCATTTCGCCATCGGTAATAGCCACTCGACCCATAGTCAGCTTGAAACTCAACACGATGGTTCCGTCCGGAATCCGTCGGACGTGAAATCGCTCAACTGCCTCTGGAGTAAGGTATTCGCCAACCTGAGAGATATGCGAATCCGCACGGCCCAGATCCTTAATTGACATCCATGGTACATGGCCCGGATCTCGCGAAAACCAGTGGCGTTCTCGCCTAGGTGGCGTTTTCCCAATGCCGATGCTAAAAAGACTCCCCGCTGTTCTTACCTTCCACCCCTCCGGAATCCTACCAAGCTCGGAATCTACCAGACGGTCGGGGAAGAGGTCATAAAGGCGGGCGGGAAGACCCGGAAGCGATTCGCCTTTGCGCCAGCGGCCGTCCATCTTGGCGCGGACGGGGTCGAAATCTACAAACCACGACTTGAAGAGCGCTTGTGCCATTGCTTCCAACGTCTCGCTCATCCGCCGATTCAACTCGATCTTGTCGTCCTGCATGCCTAGGATATGGGCGATAGCGCGTTGCTCAGCGAGTGGAGGAACCGGAACAGCACATTCCGCGATATCCTCTGGATTCACCGACGGATATGCCGTCTTCTCTTCAGCTATGGATGCAAGATAATTGATGATCGGGTTACTCGTCGCGAGGTAATAAACAAACCTGGGTTCGGTGTGAGCTTTCGGTCTGAGAACCGCAAATCCGGTTGAAACGATGAGATTGTCAGAGGCATTACTAATGAATGCAAACGCTCGATTGCCTGGACGAACCGTCGAAAGGATTGTATCTCCCGTCCTGACTATGCGCTTCGCTCTGCTCGGTGCGTTAAGAAGAGAGATCGTTTCGGTCTTTCTAAGTGAGCCTGCGCCGACATTCCCAATGTCAAGGTAAACAATTTCCGAATGGGGGTATTGAGCCGTCACTACTTCCGGGTTGAAGGAAGCAAGAGTGTCAAGACGGTCAATTCTCCAGCCTTTGGGCAGGTTCTTAAGGCTGATTCCGAATGAAGATAAGCTAAGAGTCATACCCTAGCTCTTTCAGGCTTTTCAGGATTGACGCATCCAGCTTCGCCGCTTCGGACTGCTGATCATGTAGCGTTGCGACCAATCGTTTCATCTTCTGGTCGAACGGCTCGCCGTCGTCCTTCTGGGCTTCGGCACCGACATAGCGGCCTGGGGTGAGAACGTGGCCATTCTTGGCGACCTCCTCAAGCGATGCGCTCTTGCAGAATCCGGGCACATCGGCATACTTGCCGGCATCCTCCTCCCCGCGCCAAGCATGATAGGTACTTGCGATCCTTGCGATGTCCTCGTCCGTCAGTTCTCGGTGTGTCCGGTCCACCATGCGGCCGAGCTTGCGCGCGTCAATGAAGAGGATCTGGCCGCGGCGGTCGCGGAACTTGCCATCTTTACGGTTTCGGGCAAGAAACCATAAGCACGCGGGAATCTGCGTCGAATAAAAGAGCTGTCCGGGCAACGCGACCATGCAGTCCACAAGATTGGCCTCGATCAGATTCTTGCGGATCTGGCCTTCGCCTGACTGGTTCGAGGACATCGAGCCGTTGGCGAGGACAAAACCGGCCACGCCGGCGGGCGCAAGGTGATAGATGATGTGCTGAACCCAAGCGAAGTTGGCGTTTCCGGCCGGCGGAACGCCGTACTTCCACCGTTTATCGTCGCGCAGACGCTCGCCGCCCCAATCGGAGACGTTAAAGGGCGGATTCGCGAGAATGAAATCGGCCCGTAGATCGGGATGACGGTCATTGTGGAATGTATCGCCGTGGGCAATCTGGCCCTCGATGCCTCGGATGGCCAGGTTCATCTTGGCCAGTCGCCAAGTCGTGTAGTTGGACTCCTGGCCGTAGATCGAGATATCGGCCTTGGCCTTGCCGCCGTTGCCATTTCCTTTGGCATGGGCACGGATGAACTCGACCGACTGCACGAACATGCCCGAGGAGCCGCAGCAGGGGTCATAAACGCGCCCGCGGTAGGGCTCGAGCATCTCGACGAGGAGCTTGACCACACAGCGGGGCGTGTAGAACTCCCCGCCCTTCTTGCCTTCTGCGCTCGCGAATTGGGAAAGGAAGTACTCATAAACGCGGCCGAGGACGTCTTTGGCCCGGCTCGCCTCGTCGCCGATTTGGATATTGCTGATGAGATCGATAAGTTGTCCGAGGCGGGTTTTATCGAGTGCGGGACGGCCATAATCCCTGGGCAGAACGCCCTTAAGGGACGGATTATCTCTCTCGATGCCGGTCATGGCCGCGTCAACGAGCTGGCCGACGGTGGACTGGCGGGCCTTGGCCTTCAGATGTTGCCAGCGAGCTTCGGGCGGCACCCAGAAAACGCTTTTGGCGCGGTATTCGTCGGGATCCTCAGGATCGGCGCCTGATGATTTCTCTGAGACCAACTTGGCGTACTGCTCCTCAAAGGCATCCGAGATGTACTTGAGGAAGATTAGGCCGAGAACGACGTGCTTGTATTCCGCGGCGTCCATGGAACCGCGGAGCGCGTCGGCCATGCGCCAGAGCTCGGCCTCGTAGCCAATCGTGGCGCCATTTTTAGCTTTTGGAGTCTTCACAGAACGTGATCTTGGCGACATTTCATTCTCACTGTCAGGTTTGTCTAGCCTTTAAAGATATTTTCATTATGCCAGATCAGCAATTCCCCCTGCGGCTGGTCGTTAATGGCTCCGGGGAGACGGCTCAAATGATGGCCATGGAACGGATAATACGACCGCCCGTTCTCAAATTCTTCTTTGAGGCGGCGGCTGACCGCGACCTTGAACTCCGGCGTGACGGTGATATAGCCGCGGTCGAAGAGGCGGTGAATATCGCTCCTGAGGAGCAGGCCATTGTTGACGGCGTGGGGGCCGCTTTCGTTGTAGGGCTTGATGTGGGCTGCCTCGAGGGCAGGCAGGGAATGCTCCCCCGTTATCGCGCAAGATCTGTTGTACGCGTCCGTCACCAGGACCCGGAAAGCCCCTTGCCCGAGGCGCGGCTTGATCGTGGTTTCCTTGCCGTAACGGACACGCTCCTCGTCGAGACGCTGGGCTTCGCCGTCCAAGTACCGGATCTGCTGATTCTGCCAGCCCCGTTGGAGGCTTCTCCAGATGAAATGCCCGGCTTCCTTGTCCAGTTCATAGCCCTTGGCCTTGCCCCGGACGATCGAAGCGCTCCATTCCGGAGCGGGGAACCACAGGGATTCGTCGAAGAAGAACGGTTGAGTCAGGACGATGCATCCGACCTGGAAATCCTCATGCGGGACATCGGGGATCCTCCGGTAGCGGAGAAGCTGTTGCCGCATCTCCGAATAGGTGGCGGCGCCGTTCCGATTCTCGAAGGCCTCCCAGGCCAGGCTGATCGGCAGGGTCGAATATGAGACAAAAACCCCGCCGCCGGCTATCAGGTCCCGATTCCGGGTCCTCTCGCTCCGATGGAGCTTGAAGAGAAAGAGGTCGCCTTTATTGAGGGCTCGGAACTCCGCGTTCGGCGAGGGCTGCCAGAAGTTGACCTCATCGATGCCCGGTTGAGAGCGCAGGTAATCGAACCAGTCCTGGTCTGTGACACCCACGTAAAGCCTCATAGAACTCTCCACCACGGTGCGGCCAGGACATCCGGAGTCAGCCATTCGAGAGCGTCCCCGGCGTGCAGCAAGAGCCCGGCGCGTGCCTTCTTGCCGTATTCGGCCCGGAAGGCGCGAAGGTGCGCGGCATCTGCGAGCCGCGGCCGGACAGAAGCCTTGACCTCGACCGGGAGCAAACGGCCGCCCGATTCGATGACGAAATCCACTTCTTCGCCGACGGCCGTCCGCCAGTATCCGATCTCCGTCGGCTCAAGCCGCGAATCGCGCCAAGCGAGGAGATCCTGGAGAATGAGGTTCTCGAGGTGCGCGTCGCCCGGTTCGTCGGTCTGGGTAAGATGCAGAGCGACTCCCGTGTCTCCCCAATACATCTTCGGCGACTTGATGAGCCGCTTGGTGCGGTTGACGGCATAGGCGGGCAGACGGACCAGAAGGAAGGACGTCTCGAGCAGGTTGAGCCAGCGGTGCACGGTGGGCTGGGGCAGCGCGGCATCGCGGCCGAGCTCGGTCTGGTTCACGAGCTGGCCGAGGCGGAGACAGGCCGCGCGCATCAACCGGCGGAAATCGGGCAGGGCGCTGATCGCGGCCAGATCCTGCAGGTCCCGTTCAAGGTATGTCCGCACGTAGCCGTCGAACCAGACCGCCCGCTCCGAGGACGTTTTGAGGGTGATCGAGGGCATCGGGAAACCGCCCCGAAGGGCCAGGCTCCGCCAGTCTTCCTTATCGGCGGGCTGGGCCGAGACCAGTTCCCGCCAGCCTTCGTCGGGAGCGGCGAGAAGCTCCGCCCAGATCCCGCAGCGCCCTCGGCCGGACTGTTCGCGGCGCGTCATGGGCCAGAGCGTGAGGTAGCTGGCCCGACCGGCGAGCGATTCCGAGACCCGGCGCATCAGAAGGAGGTTGGCCGAGCCCGTCAGCAGGAAACGGCCGGGGACGCGGTCGCGGTCGATCGCCCGCTTGACGGCGCCGAGCAAGCTCGGCTCGCGCTGGACCTCATCGAAGGTCATCGGTTCGCGGCCGCTGACCAGGGCTTCGAGGTCGCGGCGGGCGGTATCCAGAACGTCCATCTCATCGAGTGATCGGTACAGCCGGGGTTCCGGGAGCAACCGCTCGACGAGCGTGCTTTTTCCCGTCTGCCGGGCGCCGATCACCACGACGGCGGGCATGACCCGAAGCCGCTCTTCCAGGGCCCTGCCGACCAGTCTGGGCATCATCTTCTGTGCGTCCATGTTCTGAATGATAATCATTCACCCCATGAATAGCAAGTGGCGTCTTGCCCCCTAAGTCACGGGCTCCAAGTCGCGTGCCGCGAGTTCTTCCATTTCGAATATTGTCTGCTGGTTATGTGGCTCGTTATGTTTCGCCATCCTTCAACTCCGTCTTGAGTTCTGTTCTTTACTCCGTTCATCATGGTGCACCAACTCCCAATGCCCCCCCTTGTCAGGACCGACGCGGCGAAGCAGGCCTTTCTCCTGCATCTTGCTTAAATGATACTTCACGCCGCTGTCGGTGATCCCAAGTTCATCTGCCAGTTCCCGGCGGGTTATCTCGGGTTTTCGCCGAACGAGGGAAATGATTTTCTGGGCAGTTTTCTGGGCAGTTTTCTGGGCAGTGCTGACCTCAGGTCCTTTCCCCGTCTTCTCCTTGCCGAGAGTGGTTTCTTTCATGGCGAACTCGGGGGACCGCTCGAAGGTTGCCCGAAAAAACGCATCACTCACGAAGGTGGGTTCGCGAAGCCCCACCGCCACCATGGCCTCCTTCATCTTTTGGATGCCCATCCCAATCCGTTCGACCTTGTGGAGGCGAAAGAAAAGATCGGCAATCAGTTCGTTGCGCCTTACAGAAACCCTGCCGAGATCCTGAATCGACAGGCCTCTGGGCAATCCTCCGGGATTCACGATTTCCACCCGGTCGTCGAAGACCTCCACGCTTACCTGTGTGCCCGTGATGCTGTAGTCGCGGTGCATGAGCGCGTTCACCACTGCTTCGCGCAAGACTTCGAGCGGGATTTCGTATATATCCTCGCGATCCAACCCCCGGATTTCGCTGCGGATGTTCAGGTGCTTCTTGAAAAAATCGACAGCTTCGCTGAACTGTGTAAGCAAATCATCCCGGACATCTCGCCGGTCATAGATGTGGAGCCTGTCTGTTCCCTTGAACGCCAGCAGCGTCATTTGCGCCTGGTGCAGGTGCTCATAGACGTCTTTGGCAAAGAAGAGAATGCCCGCGTTCTTGACCCTCGTTCCGTCGGCAACCTTGAGACTGCGCAGGAAATCAGACGCCGCGATGGAGCCGATGCGGATGCCCGCTTCCCTGGCAAACTCCCGTATCTTGGCCTTGGAGATATCGTCGAAGGTGAAATCCTTGACCGTTTTCTCCTCAAACGGCAGGGGCTCATTCTCCGCGAACATAATGCGCAGTTCGTCATGGCTCATCTTCTGAGTATTGCCGTCGAGCCGCCGATGGTAGCCGGAGGCGCAGGAATACGGCTTCTCCGAACCTTCCGGCACGATGACGGCCACAACTTTGCCGATTTGAAAAAGGTCCACGGCGATAGCCGGCTTGCAGTTCCTGGCCAAGTCATTGATTTTGGCTTTGAGGTCTTTGGTGAGTTTCTCTCCCGTGATGCTTCCATCATCCCGCACGCCCAGAAGCAAGGTTCCGCCCTTTGCGTTGGCAAAGGCAACAAGGTCCTCGTCTATGCGGGCCGTGTATCGCTCCTTGAATTCCACAGCAAGCCCTTCGCCTTCGCGAATAAGGAGCTTCGCTTGTTCTGCGGTCATGCGGTCATTGGCCTGCCCCATCTGTCGTCTCACTCCAATACGATCCGCACCTTGTCGGGCTCCTTGTCCTTGGTCAGTTCGTCCGGGCATTCTTCGAACCGCTTCCGCATCTCCGCCGGGGTAGCCGGAGGATCATTGGGACACCTCAGAGGAGATCATTCACTCCATGAATGGCAATCCCGCGACGAACCCAGGGATATCAGGGTTCGCCTCCTGCCCCTACAAGACTGAATTATCGTTCTCGATCTCAAGGACGCGGATTTCGGGCCTGGCGCCGGATGCAGGATCCCAGGTGAGCTCGGCCGCGACGGAATTGGTCGTTCCAAGGTCGATGCCGAGAACTCGGATCTTAGCATGCTTCGTAATACTCCTTTCACTCTACTGTGTGCGGCTGGTCCGTTTGGCGCCCGAAACCTCCCTTTCCATGAGCCGGTAGCGGTCGGAAACGACGGCCGGACCCGAATCGAGCCCTGAACCCGGGCCGTAGTCCTCGTCCGTCGAACCGAAGACCTCGCGCTCGCGGGCGGTGGGGTCGAGGGCCGAGAATTCCTCGAACCTGGCCGGGCTCAAAAACCCGAGGTTGAGGAGCGTACGGAGCATGGCTTGGGCGCTCACCCCGAAATACCTTTTCAGGAGCAAGACGACCTCGTATGACGGGGCGCGGTCGGCGAGCTCCCTGATCTTCGCCGGGGGCATCAAGAAATGGGCGGCGAATTCCTGGGCGAACGCTTCTTTGCCATCAACCCGTGAAGCGCCGCGCCCGTTCTGCCGGCGGCGGCGGGACGGCGACGGCGGCGCCGATTTTGGCGCCTCGGCCCCCTCCCCCTCTAAGAGATCGAGGCTGTCGATACGGGGCGCGTCATACCGGTCCTTGAGATAATGGCAGTATTCGTGGGCGGCGGTGAAGGCCTGCCGGCAGACGGTTTGGGCCGAGTTGATCAGCGCGAAAGCGGCGTTTTGGGCTTCGAGGAAGACGAAGACCCCTGATATCCCGGTATCGCGGGAGAGCGGCCGGCGCAGGATCCTGAGCCCGTTTTTCTCGAGCAGAGAGAAGATGTCCCGGACGGGCTCGTCGCCGAGGCCGAGGCGGCGGCGTTCTTCGGCGGCCATTCGCTCGGGGGAAAGCGGCCCGGAAGAGCCGGAAGAGGCGGGATAGAGGGGAGCGGTCCGGAGGCGGCGGCCAGTGGCCGCCTCGAGGCGCAGATAATCCTCGCCATAGCGTTGAAAATGCTCGAGCTCGAGGCGCGCCGCCTGATTCAGCTTGACGGCCGGGGCCCGGAAGAGGACCTTGAAGGCCGCCTCCTTCTCCCCGAGGAAGAAGGACGGGTCGCGGCCGAAAAAGGACGAGACGCGGGAGAGAGTGTCGAGAGAGGGGGCGCGCTTGCCCGACTCGAGAAGGGAGATGAACTCGGAGGAAAGGCCGATGGAACGGGCGAAGCTCTCCTGGGTCATTCCCGCGTCCTCGCGGGCTTTCCTGAGCCGTTCCGAAATGAACTTGCCCATTCTCCTGATTCCCCGCCCATGCGCTCGGAGCGAGAAGCATAACCTATGGTTATAAAATAGTCAAGATAGTATTTGCTTGGCTATCGCCATGTAAAGCGCGCCCATTCCCAATTCGGCTCCCATTTCGGTGACACATAACTAATCTCACCTTATTATTCCCTGTGGAAATGCTATCTCGAGCATTATCTGGAAGCTATCGCCCAAGGGGGTGAATCAGGGGAGGATATCGTGGCAACAGGCTCGCCAAATTCGTTTGAGAATTTCGCGACCCCCAGTTATTTTTCTGTTTATGACCATCAAAATATGCTGGTCATTGACTTTATAGTATCATTTCAATACTATTTAATGACCGCGAAGGATATGCGAGCTATTGAGGCACTGAAATGAAGGCCAGCGACAGGTACCTCAAGATCGTCGAGTGGTCTGAAGAAGACGGCTGCTACGTCGGCTCCGCCCCGGGCTGGATCGGGCCGTGCTGCCACGGGGACGATGAGGCCAAGGTCTATCGAGAGCTCTGCGATGTCGTCGATGATTGGATCGAGATTTACGAAAAGGACGGCCGCCCGCTCCCCCCGCCGACAGCGAGATCCTATTCGGGCAAGTTCGTCCTCCGGACGGGACCGGAGCTCCACAAGGCCCTGTCGGTCAGGGCCCTGCTCGAGGGAGAGAGCCTCAACACGCTCGTCGTGCGCGCGCTCAAGAAGAGCATCAGTTAGAGCTTCCGGGGCTCAAGGTGGAAACCTGGCTCCGCCAGGCTTCAGAGGTCGGAGGGAGCGAAAACGGCGAAGCCGGGCGCGGCCGCGAGGGCCTTGTCGGCGGAGGCCACCGCTTCGCAGTTGAGGCGCCGGGCGACGGCCAGCAGCAGCGCGTCGTTGGTCAGCAGTCCCGACTCCCTCTGGATGCGCATGGCTTCGAGGATATCGCCGGCCCCGGCGGGCTCGATCCTGAGGCCGATCGCGAAGAACTCGCGCATCTGGGCCTCGTAACGGACGAGACGCCGGACGAGGTCGGGTCGGGCCGCCAGGGCCCGGGCCGGCCCGCCGCGCTCGATCCAGTTGTTCTCGCGGGCCTCGATGAGCATGAGCGCGTGGGCCAGCTCGGCGGCCATGGGCGACGGCACGATCCCCTGGAGGTCTCCCCCGGCGCACCGCTCCAGCAGGTTGACGCACTCGCGCGACCGGCTTTGGTTGGCATAGACGAGGATGTTGGTGTCGATGGCCACCCAAGCCCCGGGGCGGATCGATGCAAGCCGGGCCGGATGGCTCATGGCTCGAGCGCGTCCTCGGCCAGGATATCGTCGATCTCATCGGGCGGCAGGAGGCCGCCGTGGGACGCGAACTTGGCCACAGCCCGGAGGGCCTCGTCCCGAGACGGGCTGCCGTGGGAGCCGCTCCGCTCGAGATAGCCGGTCAGCGCGTCTTCGAGGACGCCCGAGAACGGACGCTTTTCAGCGGCGGCCCGCCGCTTGGCCCCGGAAAGGATCTCCTCGTCGATGATCGTGCCGATCTTCTTTTTCATGATATCGCTCATACCCCTAGGGACGATGCAAAGCCGCCGTTGATCTCATTCACGGGAGATTGTCCTGATAAACCGGCCGCATGTCAAGAACTATCTAGATACTAGCGCCGAGGTCTCGCCAAGATGTCAGTGGCCGCCGAAGACGCAGAAACCGCGCTTGCGGAGATCGTCGGCGAGTTCGACTTCCATGACCTTGGCGGCCCCATAAGACATCGGGTTCAGGTGTTCGTAGAGTTTGGGAACGAGACGCTCGCCGCATCTCTTGACCACCGAGGCCGCCTTGATCCCGGCCTTGTGGTTCTCGAAGCGTCGCTCAGGGGTGAGCCCCGTCATGCCGACATAGTAACCCGCCTTGCCGTCCCCGTTGGGGTTCCGAAGATAGACGACATAGACGTTATGATGCCGGCGGTCAAACAGACTCGCGGTTTTCTTTGCCATTGGCCTCGAGACCTCGTGAGGAGGGCGATGATTTGGACTGACGCGCGCAGGGTTTCTTCCCATTTCCGCGGTTGGATCGGCCATACTTGACAAATCTGGTCATTTTGACCATATTGTTGATGAGGCTGCGCAAAACCCCAAAGGAGGCCTCATCGTGATTTCGATGCCGCTGACCCAAGCCAAGGCGAGAATATCCGGCCTCGTCGAGCGTCTCATTAATCTGAAGGAGCATATCGTGATCACCAAACACGGGAAGCCGGTCGCGGCGCTCATCCCCTTCGAGGAGTGGGAGAAGATCGTTTCGGCCGATGTCGGAGGGCTGGCCTCTGTCGCGCCGCTTGCAGAAGACCTCGACGCGGAGATCGACTCCTTGGTCGGCGCCGTCTATGAAGCGAGGAAGAGGTCCCGGTCCCGAAAGCCGTCCCTCTGATGTACCTGTTCGATACCGACATCATAAGCACGCTCGCCAAGAAACGCCGGCCGGCAGGCCTGTTGCCCAAGCTAGCCGCCGTACCCGCGGTAGCGCAATTCACCACCGCCATCAATGTCGCCGAGATCTACTTCGGCCTGTTCCGACGGGAGGTCGAGGACGGCGCGAGAGAGCGTCTTATGGCCTTCTTCGAGGGCCAGGTCTTTACGCGACTCACGATCCTTCCCTTCGAGACGGCGGATGCTCAGGCCTACGGCCGGCTCAGGGCCACGCTTGAGCGAAAAGGCCGGCCTCGCTTTGAGCCTGATCTGCAAATCGCCGTGATCGCGTTGAGGCACCGGCTGACCGTGGTGACCGGGAATGCCCGCCACTTCGAAGGAATACCGGGGCTCAAGGTGGAAAACTGGCTCAGCTGAGGCCTTAGAGGTCAGCGGGAGCGAAAACGGCGAAGCCCGGCGCCCGGGCGATGAGCCGGTCCGCGCTGGCCACGGCTTCGCAGTGGAGCCTGCGGGCGACGGCGAGGAGCAGGGCGTCGTTCGTGAGCAGGCCGCCTCCGTCCGGATGCGCATCGCTTCGAGAACGTCCGCGGTCCCCATGGGCTCGATCCTCAGCCCGATTAGATATGAATATTTAACGGGTTTCCCTGCGGGGCACGACACACGGCGACATTGGGATAAATACTCCTTGACTTTCGTTCATTATTCTTATATGTTCATTATTAATGAACATTAATAATCAAAGAACAGCATCAAAGGATAAGATCGTGGCGAGTGAAAACGCGATCTTGAAGGAAGCAATTGCCGCGTTCATGGAGCGCTTCAAGGACCTCAAGGGACTAGATCTCTCCTATTCGGGCCAGGATAGCCCGATCAACGGCCGCGAGGGGGACGCCACGGTCGGGCTCAGGTCAGGAAAGAGGAAGGTCTGCTATCGCGCAGAAATAAAGCTTCATTTTTCTCATGCCGCGAGACAGCTCCTGGTGATGCAAAGGACTTCCTCGAAGCGTCCTTTATTGTTGGTCGCCCGATATGTGAATCCCGATATGGCCGATCGACTTGTCAGCGATGGAATCGAGTTTATCGATGCGGCCGGGAATGCCTTCATCAACCAGGGTTTTCTGAAGATCGTTTCCAAAGGCAATAGGCCCAAGGGCTGGGCTCCTGTCCCCTACCCCAGACTGTTCAAGTCGTCGGGCTTGAAGGTCATCTTTGCGCTCTTGTCCCGCCCCGAGCTTGTCAGCGGGACGTTTCGTGATATCGCCAAGGCGAGCGGCGTTGCTCTCGGGTCCGTAGCCGGCATCATGGACGAGCTGAGAGCCCGGCTCTTTCTCCACGAAGACAGCCAGGGGATCCGGAGGCTGATCCGCAAGAAGGACCTCTTCGAGTCCTGGGTGACCTCGTATCCCGATAATCTGCGGCCGAAAGCTCTTCTGGGCAGGTTCCGGGGAGAACACGGCTGGTGGCATGAGAAGATCCTTCAGCCGGTCCAAGCTCAGTGGGGTGGCGAAGTCGCCGCGTCGCGTCTGACGGACTACCTCAACCCTCAGGAGGTTGTCATATATCTGGCGGGATCCCGGCTCAATGATTTCCTGCTCGAGAACAGGCTCAGCCGGGACAGCCGGGGCAACGTCGAGATCCTTGAAATGTTCTGGACTCCTGACGCCCCGGCGCATGGGCAAGAGACCGTCCACCCCATTCTGGTGTATGCCGATCTCCTGGCTTCGGGTAGCAAACGCAACGCCGACGCCGCCGGAATCATCTATGACCAATACATTGCTCGATATCTCGGGGAAGATTGACGCGCAGGCGACGCAAGCCCTGGCCGCCATCAAGGCAGCTGCCGAAGCCCTCGACGCGCCTTTTTTCGTTATCGGAGCCACGGCCAGAGACATCTTCCTCAAACATCTTTATGGTTTCGGGGATTTCCGGATGACCAGAGACATGGATTTCGGCGTGTCCCTATCGAGCTGGGAGGCCTATTCGGCCTTGAAGAACACGCTGATCAAGAGCCAGGGCTTCGAAGTAACAGGCCAAATGCAGCGGCTTCGGAAAGGCAAGGTCCTGATCGACATCGTGCCCTTTGGCTCTATCGCCGGTGCAGCACAAAAGATCCGTTGGCCACCCTATGGGTCCCGCGAAATGACAACCATGGGATTCACAGAGGCGTTTGATGCTTCAGTTCCCGTCAAGGTTGGCGCTTCTCCCGAAGTCGTGGTCAGGGTTTGTTCGCCGGCTGGGCTTGTTATGCTCAAGCTGATCTCTTGGAAAGAGAGATATCCCGAACGTCAACAGGATGCCGCGGATGTCCTCGAGATCATGGAAAAATACGAGAGAGCGGTCGGTGAGGAACGGCTCTATGACGAGGCCTCGGACTTGATTGTGGAAGAGGAGTTTGACAACCGACGGGCGGCTGTCAGGCTTCTTGGGCGGGACATCGCTTCTATCGCCAGCCCTGAGACGGTTGGGATGATCCGATCGATCCTGAAGGAGGAAACCATGGAGGGCTCGCGGCTCAGTCTGGCTTACGACATGGCCCGGGAAGCAGGAATCCCAGAGGATAAGCTCGAAGCTATCAGGGCCATGCTCCTAAAACTCAAACAAGGCATCGCTGAGGCCTCAGCACGTTCGGATGCTTGATATATTCTTGCTTGATATCGCCTCTTCAGGAATAGTACATTGTGGTCCTGAGGGCTCGCCGTTCGGAGCTCCGGATCGAGGTCGCGGAAGGGAGAGACAACGATGGCCGCATTGACCTTTTACGGCGGCGTCGGCGAGATCGGCGGCAACAAGATCCTGCTGGAAAGCGAGAAAGCCAAGGTCTATCTGGACTTCGGCCAGTCGTTCGACTTCGGCGCGGACTACTTTGTCGAGTGGCTGGAGCCCCGGGCGGCCAACGGACTCGAATGCTATTTCGAATTCGGCCTCGTCCCCCGGGTCCCCAGGCTCTACAGCCGAGCGATGCTCCGCTTCACGGACATGGCCTATGAGGAGCCGGACATCGACGGCGTGTTCATATCCCACCATCACAGCGACCATATCGGCCATCTCTCCTTCCTGGACGAAAGCGTGCCGGTCTTCATGGGCCACGGCTGTAAGGCCATTCTGGACGCCTACGGGAAGCTCTATCCGTCGCTCTGCGCCATCGGGGAGCACAACACGATGGAGCTATTCAAGAGCGGCGACCGGATCCCGGTCAAGGACCTGGTCTTCAGGCCGATCCACGTGGAGCATTCGACCCCGGGGGCCTACGGGTTCGTGATCGAATCGGCCAAAGGTAATATCGCCTATACGGGCGACTTCAGAAGACACGGGCCGATGAGCGCGATGTCAGATGAGTTCATCCGGGAAGCGGCCCTGGCCAAACCCCGCGTCCTTCTCTGCGAGGGCACGCGCATGACCCCCGACCCGGAGCGGTACTACAGCGAGGACCAGGTCTATGAGAAGGTCATGGGCATCATGGCCGCCTCCGCGGGCCTGGTGCTCGCGGAGTTCTCGATGTGCAACATCGATCGGTTCAATTCCTTCTATAAGGCCGCCCGCGAAACCGGACGGAAGCTGGTCATCGACACGAGATACGCCTACATCCTGGAGAGCCTCAAGGAGAAAGTGAAGCTCCCGGACCCCAGGAGCGACGAGACCCTCAAGGTCTATTTCAGGCTGTCCAAGAGCTGTGATTTCCGCGAGAACGACTACTTCAATTACGAGCGGCCTTATATGGGCAACATGATCACCTTCCGCGAGGTCAGGGCGGACCCGGCCCGGTACGTGATGATCACGGGCTTCAACAAGCTCATCGAGCTCGTCTATATCCGGCCGGTCAAGGCGGATTACATCTACAGCTCGAGCGAGCACTATCTCGAGGGCGAGGAGAACCGGGAGCACCGCCGGGTGCTCGAAAATTGGCTCAACCACTTCGGGGTGACCTTTCAGCGGGCCCATTGCTCCGGCCATGCCGGAAAGAGCGATCTCGAGTACGCCGTCAAGACGATCGATCCGGACATCCTCGTCCCCGTCCACACGCAGAATCCCGAAGAATTCAAGAAGATCCACGACGACGTCCGGATCGTCAGGCGAGGAGATAAGCTGGAGATTTGAGGATCCGGGGGCGTGCCTCTGTTCAGCTCAGGGCGAACTTCGTGCAGAATTGTTCGACGACGCCCCAGAGGTCGGCCGGGAGGATCCCCTTCACCTGCCCCATGATCACGTCGGGGAGCGGGCCGTAGTAGGCCTCGGCGATGCCGCCCGTGATGCAGGCCAGGGTGTCGCTGTCGCCGCCGAGCGAGATCGCGTTCCGGACGGCGTCCTCGTACGAGACGGAATCGAGGAAGGCGACGATGGCCTCGGGGACCGTCCGCTGGCAGGACTCGTCGAAGCCGTAGCCGGGGCGGATGTCCTCGACGGTCCGGTCGAGGTCGTAGCCGAACCGTGACGCGACCTCGGTCCGGATGAGGTCCTTGTCCCACTCCGTCCGGGCCAGGAAGATGGCCAGGGCCGTCGCCTCGGCCCCCTTGATGCCCTCGGGATGGTCGTGGGTGAATTCGGCCGAGCGCCGGGCCTCGCGCAGGACCTCGTCGACCGAATCGAAGGCGAATCCGACCGGGCTGACGCGCATGGCCGAACCGTTGCCCCAGCTGTTGTAGGGCTGGGGGTCGGGCGAGCGGAGCCAGTCCGAAAAGAAGCCGCCGTAGCCCGCGTTCGGGTAGCGCCGGCCGAAGTCGAGGACGGCCCTTTTGTAGTCCCCGTCGGTCAGGATGGCCTGGGCCACGGCCACGGTCAGGACCGAATCGTCCGTGAAGGCGCTTCCGGGGGTGAACAGGGGGAAATCCTTGGATTTCGTCCGGCCGAACTCATAGACGGACCCGATGATGTCGCCGGCGATCGCACCGATCATGCTTCCCTCGAGTGCCCCTCGATCGTCTTCAATTTAGTCCCTGCTTGGGGCGAAGTCAAGAACCCGAAAAAAGGGGACACAATACCCAATTCCGAATTCGCAGGATCCCCGGATGCCGCGTTTCAGACGAGCCAGTCGATGCTCACGGAGCGGCCGAACTTCTCGAACTCGCGGTCGCCGGTGACGAGCGCGGCGCGCTCGCGGATGGCCGTCGCCGCGGCGAAGCAATCGGCGAAGGACACGGCGTGCGCGGCTTTGAGCCGGGCCGCTTCGACGACGTTCTCGAAGGAATTGTCCAGGACGGTGACGGGCAGACTGGGCAGGATGACGTTCAGGAAATACTCGGCCTCCCGGAGGCCGCGCTTCCGGGCGATGATATAAAAGACCTCGCCCGCGTTGATGGCGTTGATCAGGAGGTCCGCGGCGCCGGAGGCCAGGAGCTCCTTGACCCGGTCCTGGCCGCTTTCTCCCTCGAGATAGGTCAGGAGGGCAAAGGCGTCAAGCACCTTTATTGACTTCACGCCGACGCTCCTTCCGCCGCTCGACGAGCAGGGCCTCGGTGAGGGACGGACCTTTTTTGAAGAAGCCGTGGAAGTGCTCGACGGGGTCCTCCGGCAGGGGCCTGATCTCGATGTGGTCGCCGACGGCCGAGACCGAGACTCGCATCCCGGGCTTGAGGCCGACCCGGTCACGC
This sequence comes from Candidatus Aminicenantota bacterium, assembly GCA_034679465.1. Classification (GTDB taxonomy): domain Bacteria; phylum Acidobacteriota; class Aminicenantia; order Aminicenantales; family Saccharicenantaceae; genus RBG-16-66-30. Next base: position 53,969 of record JAXDAV010000058.1, read on the forward strand.
TCCTTTTTGGGGATGACGACCTGGTTCTTCGCCGATGTGAGGACGATCGTCATGGTTAAACTCTTTAATGTTTGGTTGAACGTTACTTCATTTAGTATAACCATTGTCCGAACCTCCGTCAAGTCCAAAGTTGCGACATACATAGCGACATATATAGAGACGAGCGGGAAGACCGGGATTTCTCAGGGGATTCAGGCCGGCCGCCCTCTGGCGTCTCCCCCGCCGGTCCCGGGAATATCCCCCCTTTATTCACCCCCGACGGCGATTGAGGCTAGTCAGGGCGCCCCTATGATGGGGGCGAAGGAAGCGGGACCAAGGGAAGGACGGTGCAATAATGTCGAATCCGCATGTCGAGCACGTGACGGGGGCCGGGAACGGGCATCTTCGCGGCCACAGGCCGGCCAAAAGGGGCGGCGGAAAGAACGGCTGTCCCGTTTGTCCCTACTGCCGGGAGAAAGACGAGGTCATCCCTATCCTCTACGGCTTCCCCTCGGACAGGGCCTTCCTGAAAGCCGAGCGCGGCGAGGTCTTCCTCGGCGGCTACATCGCCGGACCCACGGCCTACTACTGCAAGCGCGACGACCGGGAGTTCTAGGGCCTGCCCTTCTACGCGGGCGGCAGGACGATGATCTCCGGGTCCTCGACCAGGAGCTCTTTCTCGGAAACCGCGCAGATGGCATACGGATAGAGCGCCGGCGCGGCGTCCTTCTTCACCCGTCCCACGATCGCCTGGCCGGCGGCGGCCGTCTTGCTTGACCAATCGAGCGGCGAGACGAGGGACTTGATGATCACGCTGAACGGGACGTCCTTTTCGATCCTCCATGTGATCGTGTCCCCCCGATGGACGCAGAGGTGTTCTTTGTCCTCGGGCAGGGCGATCCTCTTGGCCTTGATGCGCGCCCGGACCTCGTGCTCCTTCGGTCTTTCTCTCGCGGTCATGCCTCCTACAACTCTCATGATCTCCTCCTTCTCGTTTTTGTGATATCGGCGTAACCCGGGTCCCGGCGTATTGCGGCCAGGAACGGGTCCCGTTGGATCTCCTCCATCCGGCCCTTGAGCCGCACGTAGTCGCGGACGGCCTCGAGGGCCCGGGGCCGCGCCCCGTTGAGCTCGAAGACGATGACGGCCTTGAGCGCGATCGAGCTGTCGTCGGGCTTGGCCTTTCGGGCGCTCTCGATCTCCGCCTGGGCCCGCTCAGCGACGCCGGTCTTGGCCAGGTAGGTCGCCAGGCTGGCACGGAGCCGCGGGTTGCCGGGGTCCGCGGCCAGGGCCTTCTCGGCGAGGGCGATGGCCTTGCCGTAGGCCTCGGCCGACTTGGCCTCGTGGCCGGGCGTGAAGCGGCAGGCGTCGGCCAGATTGCCGTAGATGAGATAGTCGAGCTCGCTCCGCCCGTAGCCGATGGCGGTCTCGTTCATGGTCACGGAATCCGCATAGCGGCCCTGGTAGTAATAGAGGACGGCCAGGTTCGAGGTCGCGTCGGGGTTCCGCTTGACCGCGTTGGAGCGCTCGAACGCGCTCACGGCCCGGTCGACGTCGCCGAGAAAATAAAGGGCGGCGCCCAGGTTGTTCAGCATGACGACATTCCCGGGGCAGGCGCGGCTGACGCGCTCGAACTCGTCGCGGGCCTCGGCATAAGCGCCCTGATACAGGTAGAAGTAGCCGAGGTAAGCCCCGGCCGACCAGTAGCCCGGCCGGACCTGGAGGGCCGCCCGATAGGCCGCTTCAGCCTTGGCCGGCTGGTTCTTGTCGGCGTAGAAATCGCCGAGCCAGATCAGGGCCGAGTAGTAGAGCGGGTCGATCTCGGTCGCTCTGATGTACTCGAGGACGGCCTCGTCGTCCCGGCCCAGCTTGCGGAGGATCGAGCCCAGGACAGCGTGGGCCGGGGCCAGGTCGTGGGCCTTGAGGACGTCGCGGACGATGGTTTCGGCGCGCAAGGCCGGTGCCGCGGGCTCTCCGCTCTCCTCGGGAGCGGAGCCGCGCCAGAGGGCGTCGGCGAGGTCGAGCCGGGCTTCGGTGAACGACGGGTCGAGCCGGACCGCCTCCTCGAAGGCGGCGACGGCCGAGGCGAGGAGATCGGCGTTTCCTGCCGATCTCCGGCCGGCGCCGTCGTACGCCGAGGCCATGAAGCCGAGACCGCGGACATGGGATTCGAAGGCCCCGGGCACGGTCGTTCCGGAGGAGATCAGGGCGCCGCGGGCCGAAGGGGCGAGGGGGAGACCCAGAGCGGCGGCCGCTTCGAGGACGACGTCGACCTGCCAGGTGGTGATGTTGGCGATGTGGTCGGTCTTCGATATGGAGGCGCCGCGGCGGTAGCTCTTCGGGTCGATGACATCAAGGACCAGGCTGACACTGCCGCCGGCGCGCTTGAGCGTCCCGGAAAGAACGACATTGGAGCCGAGGACGCGGAGGGCGTCGGCGGCCTCGCGGACTTCGTAAGTTTCGAGATGGCTGCCCGGTGTGACCCACGAGCGGGAGGCGCGGGCGATGCGGTCGAGGCTGGTACGGAGGTAATCGGCCAGGCCGGCGGCGAGGACACGGTCCTCCGGGTTGTCGCCGATGACGTTCGGGGGGAAGACGGTGATGTGCCGGGCGCCGGAGGGCCGGGCGAGGCCGAGGAGCTGCGTGGCCCTGCGGGGAAGGCCGAGGGCGAAGGCGACGGAGAAGACCGCGGCGACGGAGAGGAAAGGGAGGCCGAAGCGGACGAGAGCCGGGCGGCGGCGGGCCGCCTCTTGGCGCGGGTGCCCCTCCCCGGCCCGCGTTGCCCGCTCTCCCGGCCTCGAACTCGGACTCGACCCGGATCCCGCGCGGAGGCGCCCGGAATAGCCGGCGCTTTCTCGCACGTCCGAGATGGCCTCGGCCATCTCCACGGCGGAGGCAAACCGGGCGTCGGGGTCCTTGGCTATGGATTTTTCAAGGATGCGGACACAGCCGTCGGGCGTCCCGGGCGGGAGGTCGGAGAGCGGCTTCGGTTCGATGTTGACGATGGCGTAGGCTAGGGAGTGTTCGTTGGCGCCGGCGAATGGGAGCGCCCCGGTCAGCATCTCGTAGAGGACAACGCCGAGCGACCAGATGTCGGAACGGGAGTCGACGTCATCGCCGCGGAGCTGTTCGGGCGACATATAGGCCACGGTGCCGACGGCCCGGCCGGCTTGGGTCAGACGGGCCTCGCCGGCGATCTTGGCCAGGCCGAAGTCCACGACCCGGGCCGTCCCGTCCTTGGTGATGAGGATGTTGGCCGGCTTGACGTCGCGATGGACGATGCCGCTCGCGTGGGCGGCGGCGAGGCCTTCGGCGACATGCGCGGCGAACGAAAGGGCCTCCGCGGGAGGGAGCGGGCCGCGCTTGATCTTGGTCCGCAGGCTCTCGCCGTTGCAGAGGGCCATGGCGATGAACATCTGGCCGTGCTCGCTCTCGCCGATCTCATGGATGGTGCAGATGTGGGGGTGGTCGAGGACGGAGGCGGCCTGGGCCTCGTGGACGAAGCGCTCGCGGGCTTCGATGTCGTCGGTCAGCTCGACCGGCAGGAACTTGAGGGCGACCGGGCGGCGGAGCCAGAGGTCGTCGGCTTCATAGACGATGCCCATGCCGCCCCGGCCGATCTCGCCGAGAATGCGGTACTTGCCGGCGACGACGCTCCCGGGGAGAAGGCCGCGGGAGAGCGGGTCGATGGTCGTCGTGAGCGAGGGTGCGTCGGAGGGCGTTGAGGGGGGCGTCGAGGATGGGGGCTCGGCGGGGTGCGGGGAGGGGGGCAACGAAACTGCGGGAGGCTTCACGGGGGGCGTTGAGGGGGGCGGGCGGGTATGCGAGACTGGGCGGCTGGAGGCGGGGCGGGCGGATTTGGGCAGGGAACGCGCCGTCGAGGGTTCATCCGGGCGGAGCGGGGCCGCGCAGAGACCGCAAAAGCGCGCCGAATCAGGGTTTGCCGCCAGGCACTTGGGACAATCCACTTGCACGCCCTCCCCGATGGTCTTACGATAAACCAAGACTGGGGCGGGGGTCAAACAAATTTTTCCTCATCCGCTGTTGACATTTTGACCTTTAGGACCATAATGCTATTTCGTATTTTGCCGGTGCGAGGTGCTGCCATGAGCGAAAAGTATTTTTTCACGAGCGAAAGCGTCACCGAGGGCCACCCCGACAAGATCTGCGACCAGATTAGCGACGCCATCCTCGACGACCTGCTCCGACAGGACCCGGACGCGCACACGGCCATCGAGGTCCTGACGACGACCGGCTCGGTGCACGTCGCCGGCGAGATCACGACGAAGGGCTACTCCGACATCCAGAAGATCGTCCGGGAGACGCTCAAGGAGATCGGATACACGGACCCCCGCTACGGCATCGACTGCGAGGACGCCGGCGTCTGGGTCGCGGTGCACGGCCAGAGCGGCGATATCAACCGCGGCGTCAAGGGGACCAAGAAGCGCGTGCAGGGCGCCGGCGACCAGGGGATGATGTTCGGCTATGCCTGTAACGAGACGCCCGAGCTCATGCCCCTGCCGATCATGCTCGCCCACCGGCTGACCAAGAAGCTGGCCGAGGTCCGGAGGGGCCTGGCCAGCCACGCCATGGGCCCGGACGGCAAGAGCCAGGTGACGGTCGAGTATCACGACGGCAAGCCCGTCCGCCTCGAGGCCGTGGTCATCGCCCAGCAGCACATCTCCGACGTCTCGGAAGCGGAGCTGCGCAAGATCATCAGGAAGCAGGTCGTCGAGCCGGTCTGCGGCAAGTACCTGGACAAGAAGACCAAGGTCTTCATCAACGCCACGGGGCGGTTCGTCATCGGCGGGCCCGAGGGTGACACGGGCGTCACCGGGCGCAAGATCATCGTCGACACCTACGGCGGCATGGGCCGGCACGGCGGCGGCTGCTTCTCGGGCAAGGACCCGAGCAAGGTCGACCGGAGCGCGGCCTACGCCTGCCGCTACATCGCCAAGAACGTCGTCGCGGCCGGGCTGGCCGAGCGATGCGAGATCCAGCTTTCGTACGCGATCGGCGTCGCCGATCCGATGGCCGTGTTCGTCGACACGTTCGGGACGGGGAAGATCGCGGACGCCGATATCGCCGGGCTCGTCCGGAAGCATTTCCCGCTCCGGCCGAGCGACATCATCGAGCACCTGAAGCTCAAGCGGCCGATCTACAAGAAGACCGCGGCCTACGGCCACTTCGGCCGCAACGACCCGGACTTCACCTGGGAGAAGAAGGACAAGGCCGCGGCGCTCAAGAACGCCGCCAAGGCCTACAAAAAGGTCCCGCGCGGCGCATCACTGACCTGCCCCCTCTAATGGGGTCGGACCCCCTCTAATGGGGTCGGACCTCAGCAATATTATTTTTATCAATCATTTAGCTAAGTTTTTTGGCTTCCAGAAGCCTTACAAACGGGGTTTTTAAGGGCAAAAATGAAGAACCAGCCCGAAAATGAAAGCTATTTCTTCAGTTTTGCGGCCAAAAACACGGGTTATAAGGCTTTAAGCCCCCTGAAATCGAAGCTATATTATTGATTTTACTATTATTGCTGAGGTCCGACCCCATTACTTCTTGACCTCCAGGCCGCGATTACGCAGCAGGCCGTCGATCTTGGGCTCGGCGCCGCGGAAGCGCACGTATTGGTCCATCGGGTCTTCGGTGCCGAACGGCTCGAGCATGTTCTTGCGGAACGACGCGGCCGTCTCTCGGTCGAAGATCCCCTTCTCCTCGAAGGCCTCATAGGCGTCGCAGTCGAGGATCTCCGACCAGATGTAATTGTAATAGCCGGCCGAATACCCGCCGCTGAAGATGTGGCTGAAATAGGTCGAGCGGTAGCGAGGGACGATCGCGCGGATGAGGCCGATCTTGTCCATGGCCTCCTGCTCGAACGCCCGCACGTCGACCGCTCCCGGGTCGGGGGCCGTGTGCCAGGCCATGTCGAGCATGCAGGCCGCGAGGTACTCCGCGGTGATGAAGCCCTGATTGAAGAGACTGCTCTTCTCAAGCTTCGCGACGAGGTCGGCCGGGATTGGCGCCCCGGTCTGATAGTGCCTGGCGTAGATGGCCAGCAGTTCCGGCTCGAGGACCCAGTGCTCCATGATCTGCGAGGGCAGCTCGACCGAGTCGCGGGCGATGGTACGGCTACGGTAGCGGCCCTGGGAGAAGAGGGTCGCCAGCGAGTGGCCGAACTCGTGGAAGAAGGTCTCGACCTCGTCGATCGAGAGGAGCGCCGGCGCGTCGGCCGTGGGCGAGGTGAAGTTGCAGGTGATGGTCGAGATAGGCGGGACGCGCACGCCCTTTTCGTAATAGGCGCGGCGGAGGCCGCCCGACCAGGCCCCGCTCCGCTTGCTCGGGCGCGGATGGAAGTCCATGGTGAGGATGCCGAGGTGGCTGCCGTCGGCCTCCTGGACCTCGAAGGACTGGACGTCAGGGTGGTAGCGCGGCAGATCGGGCTTCTCGATGAACTTCAGGCCGTAGAGCCTGTCGCACAGGGCGAAGATGCCGTCGCGGACGTTGTCGAGCTTGAAGTAGGGGCGCAGGGCCGAGTCGTCGAGGGCGTACTTCTCTTGGCGGAGCTTCTCGGTGTAGTACCACCAATCCCAGGAAGCGATCTGGGCTCCCCGGCCGACCTTGGGGTCGCGGTCCATGAGGGCCTGGAGCGCGGCCGCCTCCTCCTTGGCCTTGACGAGCGTCGGCTCCCAGAGCTGGGCCAGGAGCCCGTTGACCCGCTCGGTCGTCTTGGCCATGTTCTTCTCGAGGACGAATGCCGCATGGTCCGAATAGCCGAGGAGCTTGGCCTTCTCGAGACGCAGGGCGGCGATCCGGCGCAGGTTCTCCTTGTTGTCGAACTCGTTGTCGTTGTCGCCTTTCATGAAATAGGCCCGGTGGAGCTTCTCGCGGAGGGGCCGGCGCTCGGAGTAGGTCAGGAAGGGGGTCATGCTCGGGATATGGATGGTGAAGAGCCATCGGCCGTCGGCGAGGCCGGCCTGTTTCGCGGCCGCGGCGGCCATGGCCACGACGGAGGGCGGCAGGCCCGCGAGGTCGGCCCTGTTGTCGATGACCAGCCGGAAGGCGTTGGTCTCGCCGAGGACGTTCTCGCCGAACTTGACGCTGAGGAGCGAGAGCTCCTGGTTGAGCTCACGGAGGCGGGCCTTCTGGGTCTCGTCGAGGAGGGCGCCGCCGCGGACGAAGTCCTTGTAGGCGTTCTCGAGGAGGAAGAGCTCCTCGCGGTCGAGGTCGAGCGTCGCGCGCCGGTCGTAGACGGCCTTGACCCGCTCGAAGAGCTTGGGGTCGAGGCGGATGTTGTCGTTGTGGGCGGCCAGCATGGGGGCGGTCTGGCGGGCCAGGGCTTGAAGGTCCTTGGTGATCAGGGCGCCCTGGAGGGTGCCGAAGACGCTGGTGACGTCGGAGAGGAAGATCCCCGTGTGGTCGAGGGCGACGACCGTGTTGGCGAAGGTCGGCTTGGCCTTGAAGGCGACGATGGCGTCGACTTCGGCCTGCTCGCGGCGGATGCCTTCCTGGATGGCCGGCAGGAAATGCTCGGTCTTGATCTTGTCGAAGGGCGGGACGTCGAACGGGGTGCCGTAGGGCTTGAAGAAGGGGTTGTCGGGATTGGCGGCGATCGCGGCCTCGGCGGCGGCCAGCGCCTCCTTCGTGATCTCCGGCATCTTCGTCTCGCCGCCCTTGCAGGCGATCGTCGTGAAGGCTGCGGCGACGGCGACGAGCCCGATGAAGAGAAGGATCATGGTCTTGCCTTTCATGGACGTCGTGGTAGTCAGGTTTCTCATTGTGGTCATGGTCGCTTCGCACCTCCTGGCCTTCCGGCCTCTGGCGGGATTGGACGGGATCAGACGACGGGTATTATAGTGGCCCCGGCCGGACCGGGTCAACCTCCAATGGTCCAATGGGGTCGGACCTCAGCTATTGATTTAAATTCAATAAGATAACTCCTGTTTTTGGGATCCAGGAGCCTTATAGCCCATGTTTTTGGCCATAAAAGTAAATATCCCCGCGGCAAGCCGCGGGGCATTAAGAGCGCAGCTTCAAAGCCAGCTGCGCAGGCCCTTGCTCAAGTTGCCGATGTTGCTGGATATACTTGACGATCACGTCCCGAGTCATTCGGT
>JAXDAV010000059.1:0-21397 GCA_034679465.1 Candidatus Aminicenantota bacterium
ACATCGCTCTCTGCCAACCGCGATCGGTCGGCGGCGCTCAAATATCCCTGGAAATCCGTCAGCTCAACGACTTCAAGTGCTTAAAAAAAGCTAAAAAAACGGGAGGGTTGACGAACTTGGGTTAGCCTCAAAAATAAAGATATCGACGTTCAATCCTGACGGGTTTTTTGTTTTCGGGCCAAAAAACAGCGTTTATAAGCTGATTAAGGCCCATTTTTTGGGCCTATCTTTTTTAATATGTTCAAGATACTGAGGTCCGACCCCACATTCATAGTCCTCGGGCGTGTCGAGGTCGCGGAGGATGTTGGGGTCGGAGACCTCGACCTCGAGGATGTCCTCGGGATGGGCGAGCATCAGCGCCCGGAGGCCGTCGCAGGGGTCGAGGGCGAGCGCCTCGTTCCGATGCTTGAGGTCGATGAGGACGGGGTGGCCGCGACGGCCCCTGAAGGCGGGGATGACGATGCCCTTGGCGCTCCTCCCGTAGGCCTCGACGATCTCGTCGATGACGCGCGGGGCCAGGAACGGCTGGTCGCCCAGGACGATCACGGCCGCCTTGGCCTCCGGGGGCAGGGCCCGGAGGCCGGCTTGGATGGACGTCAGCATGCCCAGCCGGAAGCCCGGGTTGACCGCGAAGCCCAAGCGGCCGGGATGGGTCTCGCCCGCACCGGGGTTCTTGCGGTCCTCATTCGGGGGCTCGAGAGCATCCCGCACGGCCTCATGGTCCGAGCCGAGGACGACGAGCGCCCGGTCGGCGCGCGACCCCCGGACCGCCCTCACGACCGCGCCGACGACCGTCGTGTCCCCGAACGGGAGGAGGAGCTTCTGCGTCCCCATCCGGCGCGACTCTCCCGCCGCCAGGACGATGGCCACGATCATGCTAGCGCCTCTCTCCCTGAGCTCTCGAGGCTGCGAGGGATGTTGCCTCGATGATCCCCGTCCGTGGAGGGGGGACCCGCTTGCGGGGGGAACCGGACGACTGGTTCCCGGGGGGCCGGGGAGCAAGAGGCATATCCCGAGCAAAGCCGGAGAGAGGAAGTTTCATGGCTACGCCGATCGGCCCGGCTCCCGGCGCTTCGCCCGGACCGCGACGAGCTCGGCGGCGATGCTGACAGCGATCTCCTCGACCGTCTTCGACCCGATGTCGAGCCCGATCGGCGCGTGGACCTCGTCCCATTCCTCGGCCGTCGCCCAGCCGCTCTCCAGGAACTCGCATTTCATGATCTCGATCTTGGTCCGGCTCCCGATCAGGCCGATGTAAGCCGCGCCGCGGCCGAGCGCCGCCCTCAGCGCCTCGGCGTCCTTCTGGTGGCCCCGGGTGACGATGACGAAGTAATTGTCCGGCGCGTCCTCGACGGCCCGGACCGCCTCGCCGATCCCGGCCAGGACGATCTCGTCCGCTTCCGGGACGTTGACGGCGTTGGCGAACTCGGCCCGGTCGTCGATGATCGTGACGCTGAAGTCGAGCAGGCTCCCCAGTCGCGCGACCGCCTTGCCGATATGCCCCGCCCCGGCGATGATGAGCCGCGCCAGCGGCCGGACCGGCTCGACGAAGATCAGCCGTCCGCCCTCTCTGATCAGCCGCGTCCGCCCCTCGGCGACGATGTCCTCGAGGAGCCCCGGCGCGAGCGCCCCGAACACCGGATCGTCCGGCAGGACCGGCGCTCCGAGCGGCAGGAAGCCCCGCTCGACGGCGGCGGTGTCGTCGTGCCCGGCCCTGATGCGGCCGGCCAGGACCCCCGCCCGCCGCTTCCGGAAGCCTTCGAGAGCGCTGGCGAAGACGCCTTTCGCCGCGCCCACCCCCGGATCGACGAGGACGAGCGCCGCGCCGCCGCAGATGGCGCCCTCGACGTCGGACGGGTCGGCGTCGAGCCGGATCGGGACGAGCCGGGGCTCTCCGTCCCCGAGCGCTCGAGAAGCGGCCGCCGCGACCCGCGCTTCGAGAAGGCCCCCGCCGACCGTTCCGGCGATGAGCCCGGCTGTCCCGAACACGGCCGAGGCGCCCACCACCTGCGGCGTCGAGCCCTCGGCCTCGACGATCGTGGCCAGCGCCAGCCGCCGGTCCTCGCCCGCGCCGTCGCCCCGTCCCGCGGCCAGCGTTTCGAGGAGCTTGGGGAAGCTGTAGTTCATGCCGCGACGGCCAGGACCGCCTGTTTGAGCGCGGCGTAAAGGAGATCGGTCTTGTAGCCGTTCTCCCGCAGGGGCGTCGCGTCCGCGAGCGCGGCGTCGGCCGCCTGCCGGATGAGGGCCTCGGTCGCGGGCTGGCCCCGCAGGACGTCCTCCGCCTTCTTCAGGCGCCACGGGACCGGCGCGACGCCGCCCATGACGATCGAGACCTCCGCGAGCGCGCCGCCCCCGACGACGGCCGTGACGGCCGCCGAGGCGAGGGCGAAGTCCCAGGTGCCGCGCTCCTTGAGCTTGACGTAAATACTCTTCTGCCCCGGCTTCGCGGCGGGCACCGCGACGCTCTTCAGGAACTGCCCTTTCTCGAGCACGGTCTCCCGGGTCACGTCGACGTCCGGCAGAGTGTAGAACTCCTCGAGCGGGATGGTCCTGTCGCCTCTGGCGCTCCCGATCGTGGCCTTCGCCCCGAGGCTGACGAGCGCCGGGGCCAGGTCCGACGGGGCGACGATGAAGCAGCCGTTCCCGCCGAAGAGGCAATGATACTTGTTCCGCCCCTGGTAGGCGAAGCAGTTGAAGCCGCCCTTCTTCCGGCACACGACCTCCGGGTCGCGGTAATACCAGCAGCGCGGCCGCTGGCACAGATTGCCCCCGACCGTGCCGGTGTTGCGCAGCTGCGGCGTCGCCAGCGACAGGGCCGCCTCCTTCAAGCCCGGGTAATCCGCGGCCACGGTCGCGTCCCCGGCCAGGTCGACGACCCGGGTCATGGCCCCGATCCTGAGCCCGCCGTCCTTTTCCCGCGCTATCCCCGCGAGACCGGCCACGCCCCGGAGATCGACGACGAGCGCCGCGGCCGCGACCCCGCTCTTCAGCTCGTCGATGAGGTCCGTGCCGCCGGCGATGATCGCGGTCGTCTCGGCCGTCTCGGCCAGGAGGGCGGCCAGCTCGTCGGCCGTCTTCGGCTCGGCGATCCTGAATTCTCTCATGACCGGGCCTCCTTCCTCTTCAGGGCCTCGAGGACGCGTGGGGGCGTCATCGGGATCTCCCCGACGTGGACGCCGATCGCGTTGTACACGGCGTTGGCGACGGCCGCCGAGCCGGGCACGCGGGCCGGCTCGCCCAGCCCCTTCACGCCGAGGTTGTTGGTCCGCGGATCGAAGACGTCGGCGAACAGGACCGTGATTTCCGGGACGTCGAGCGAGGTCGCGATCTTGTAGTCGCGCAGGTTCGGATTGACCGGGTTCCCGGTCGCGTCGTCCATGATCCGCTCCTCGAAGAGCCCGGCGCTCAGCCCCTGGGTGACGCCGCCGACGACCTGGCTCTCGGCGGTGAGCCTGTTGACGATCCGGCCGCTGTCCTGGACGGCCGCGTACCTGAGGACGCGCACCTGCCCGGTCTCGACGTTGACCTCGACCTCGGCGAAGTGGGCCCCGAAGGTGTTGAAGGCGAACGCGTCCGTGGGCATGCCGCTGCGCTCGCCGTGAAAGACCGTCTCCCGGCGGAGGTCGCGGTAGACGTCGGCGAAGGCCGCCGACTTGGCCGGGTCGCCCTTCGACGCGAACTTCCGGTCGGCCATGACGACGTCGCCCGGGTCGATCTTGAGCCGGGCCGCCGCGATGGCCTTGAGCCGCTCGGCCGCCTTGAGCGCCGCGTCCCTCACGGCCGGGGCCACGGACGGCGTCGTCTGGCTGCCGCCCGAGCCCGGGGCCCAGGGATAGTCGGAGTTGCCGAGCCTGACCGTGATGTCCTTGGGCTCGAGGCCGAGCGTCTCGGCGGCCACGACGGCCATGTGGGTCCGCGTCCCGCAGCCGATGTCCTGCGTCCCGCAGACGACCTCGACCGACATGTCGGGGTAGAGGACGACGTCGGCCAGCGTCCCCGGCGCTCCGGCCCCGAACCAGATGCTCGAGGCGACACCGAGGCCGCGCCGCCACGGCCCAGTCCCGCTCCCTTCGCCGGGCCTGCGGTTGCGCCGCTCCCAGCCGATCGCCCTGGCCCCGAGCTCGTAGCACTTGTCGAGGCCCTTCGACGAATAGGGGAGTCCCGTGTCGCCCCGGTTCCTGGTCGAGTAGTTCTTGCGGCGGAGCTCCAACGGGTCCAGGTCGAGGGCCGCGGCCAGCTCGTCCAGCGCGCCTTCGAGCCCGAAGGCCCCTTGGGTATGGCCGGGGGCCCGCATGGCCCGCGAGGCGCCCGTGTTCGTATAGACCGTCTCCTCGAAGACCTGGCAGTTCGGGCACTTGTAGATGTCGACCGCGGGCTCGGCGACGTCGTCGCCGGCCCCGAGGCCGCCCGAGGCCGTGTTGGTGAGCCGGATCGCGGTCAGCGTGCCGTCCTTCTTGGCCCCGAGCTTGTAGGTCTGGCGCGAGGACGGCCGGTAGCCGACGCAGACCGCGTTGTCGCGCCGGGACAGGAGGATCTTGACCGGCCGCCCGCTCTCGCGGGCCAGGATCGCGGCGACGACCGTGTAGTCGTTGAGGCCGAGCTTGCTGCCGAAGCCGCCGCCCATGTAATTCTTGATGACCGTGACGTCGGCCGCCGGGACCTTGAGGGCCCGGGCCAGGGCGTCGCGGACGCTATGGACGTTCTGGGTCGAATCGTAGACCGTGAGACGGCCGCCGTCCCAGGAGGCGACGCTGCCGTGCGTCTCCGTCGGGTGGTGGGTCTCGAAGCCCGTCCGGTAGGTCCGCTCGACCGTGACCTCGGCCTCGGCGAAGCCCTTCTCGACGTCGCCGCGGGAGTAGGTGTTGATCTCCTCGACGTTCGGCCGGCCGTCCCGGACCTGCGGGGCGGAGGCGTCGCGGGCCCGCTCCCAATCGACGACGTGGGGGAGCGCCTTGTAGGCGACCTTGATCAGGGCCAGGGCCTTCTCGGCGGTCTTCTCGTCGACCGCGGCCACGGCCGCGACCTGCTGGCCGGCGTAGCGGACCTTGCCTTCGGCCAGCTTCAGGGCGGCCTTGACCCCGGGCACGGCCAGGGCCGGGGCGAGGTCGATCGACACGATCTCGGCCGCGGCGCGCGGCGAGCGCAGGATCTTGCCGCTGAGCATGCCCCGGAGCTTGATGTCGTGGGTGTACCTGGCCCGGCCGGTGACGATCTCGCGGCCGTCGATCCGGGACGTCGATTTCCCGATGTGCCTGTATTCGGGGGCCTCGGCTTCGGGCGCCGGCGCGGCGGCCGTGGCCTTGGCCGGGCGCGCCTGGGCGGCGGCCTCTTCCCCCCGGGTCTCGGCCTGATATTGCCTGCTGTTCATGTCAGGCCCCCCTCATCTTCCGGGCCGCGGCCTCGACCGCGCCGTAGATCTTGGCGTAATTGGCGCAGCGGCACAGGTTGCCCGACAGCGCCTGTTTGATCTCGTCGAGCGAGGGGGCGGGGTTCCCGGCCAGAAAGGCCGACGCGCTCATGATGAACCCCGGCGTGCAGAAGCCGCACTGGTAGCCGTCCTCTTCGATGAAGGCCTCCTGGACGGGGTGGAGCCGGTCGCCCTCGGCCAGGCCCTCGATCGTCCGGACCGCGCGCCCGTCGGTCCGGATGGCCAGCGTCATGCAGGCATAGACGGGCTCGCCGTCGAGATGGACGGTGCAGCCGCCGCACTCGCCCCGGTCGCAGACCTTCTTCGAGCCCGTGAGATCGAGCCGGTCGCGCAGGACGTCGAGGAGCGTCTCGTTAGCCGCGACCTCGACCTCGACCTTCCGGCCGTTGACCGCGAGGGCGATCGTCTTTTTCTCGTAGACCGGGACCCGTCCTTTCTTCGTCGCGATCGTCTGGCCGAAGAGAGGCGGCAGGACGGCCGTGCCGATGGCCCCCGAGCCCATCCCCTTGATGAAGTCCCGGCGGGTGACGCCGCCGGGAGACTTTTTCGATGCCTTTTTTTGCATGGTGATGTCCTCGGCCCGGGCGGCTACAGCAGTCTGAGCAGGGCCAGAGCGCCGAGCGACAGCGCCGCCGCGGCCGGCGAGAGCCGGCGGAGGGCGACCGGACGGCGCTCGAGCGAGGCGAAGGCGGCGCCCGCGAGCGATCCCGCGGGGACGGTGACGGCCGCGAGGGCCACGGCGAGGGGGGCGTAGTAGAGCGCGAGCGGGTAGGCCGTGCCCGTGACGCAGGGGGCGACGCCCGTCGCGTACTTGACGAGAGGGAAGAGGTTGACCGCGACGAGCGCGGAGAGCCCGCCCGCCAGCCCCCGGCCGGCCGTCGTCCCGGCGACCGACTTGCGGACGACGCTCAGGATGAGGGCGAAGGCCGCGCCCTCCATGACGATGGCGAAGATCGGGTTGCCGATCGCGCCGTGGAGGACGGGCAGGCCGAGGAGCAGGGCGTCGAAGAGCTTGAAGCCCGCGGCCAGAGCGACCATGAGCGCCAAGGTCTTGAGGCGGGGCGAGACGGCCCAGGCCGCGGCCAGGAAGAAGAGGGCCGCGCCGGTCATGAGCGAGCCCGAGACGGTCGAAGCGCACTGCCGCAGGAACATGCCCAGGCCGGCCTCCGAGAGCCCCCAGAGGCTCCCCAGGATAAGGACCGGGGCCCAATTCCATTTTTGCGGGGTTTGAGACATCGTTCCCTCCGGATGCCGGATTCGTTGGGGGAGATCCGCATCCACTATACGGAAATTAAATCGGGGACACAATACCATTTTCCGAATTAGACGGCGGGCGCGGGCGCGGTCCGGTCCGGCGAGGTGCGGTGCGGCCGGGAACCTTTAGCGGACCGGCTCCGTTTATCAAGGCGGACGCGTTTCGTCATCCGCCCGGAGCGCCGGCTGATAGAATAGAGGCATGACGCAGGAGAGAGAGGAGGATGGATTCCATGGCCGATCTCGCGAGAAGATCCGGACTCCTTGTTTTGGTGCTGTCATTCCTGGGGCCGGCTATGGCCGGCGGGCTCGCCGCCCAGAGCCTGGATATCCCTTCGAAGACCTGGGGCCTGAGCTTCGGCAATTCGAAGAACTTCACCGGCCTTCGGTTCAACTTCCGCGACAGCCGGGTCGAGAGGATCACGGGCGCCAACGTCACGCTGTGGCGGCCGCGCGAGGACAATAGGGACGCCGTCGTCACCGGTCTCTCGTTCGGCCTGGGGCCCGGGGGAGGCCGGCTCCGCGGGGTTCAGCTGGGGATCCTGGGAGCCGGGGCCGAGTTCACCATGATAGGGCTCAACGTGGGCGGTCTCGGCGTCGGGGCGGGAGAAGACGTCAAAGGGATCACATTGGGCGGACTGGGCGCGGGCGCCGGGGACAACCTCACCGGGATCGCGATCGGTGGGCTCGGGGTGGGCGCCGGGGAGGACGTCACCGGGATCGCCATCGGCGGGCTCGGCGCGGGGGCCGGCGAGAACATCACCGGACTTGCCATCGGCGGACTGGGCGCCGGCTGTGGGGAGAACCTGACCGGCGTTGTCATCGCGGGCCTGGGCGCGGGGGCCGGCCGGCGGCTCACCGGCCTCGCGGTCTGCGGGCTGGCCGCGGGCGCGCCGGAGATCCGGGGCGTCGTCATCGGCGGCGTCGGCGCCGGCGGAAAGGACCTCCGGGGGGTCTTCGTGGGCGGCGCGATGATCCGGATTGAAAAAGGCGGGCGGCTGTCGGGCCTGGCCGCGAGCTCCTTCAACCAGGTCCGCGGCGCGCTCAACGGCGTCAGCATCGGCATCGTCAACTACGCCTGGACGATCGATAAGGGGCTTCAGATCGGCGTCGTCAACATCGTCCGGGACAACCCCAAGGGACTCCGCGTCCTGCCCGTGTTCAACACGGGGTTTTGAGCGTATCCCCGGCCGCCTCGATTCGTGAATAGCTCGGGTTCGGTGTATTGAGTTGTGTGTCACCGATCAGCCCGCGTCGGGCGTCTTCGCGGCCTCCCTGCCGTTCGGCCAGAGCCGGTTCATGATCTTGAGCAGGATGAAGCCGCTGGCGAGGAACACGGCAAAGAGCGCGGCCGCGTAGGCCCAGCGGCCGTACAGGACGTTGCCGACCGTGAACAGGGCCGACCAGATCGTCAGCGACCCCGAGACCCAGCCCACGAGGGCCACCGGGAAGCTCTCGCCGGTGGCTTTGCCCTCGGCCTCGGTGATGCCCGCCTGGCGCCGGACCGCCTTCCAGCCCGGGCCCATGGGCCGGACCTTCCTGTAGAACTTGATCAGCGTCTCCCGGTCCGTCTGCGGCCCGAGGTAGGCCGTCAGCATCCAGCTGATCGTGGTCACCCCGACCGTCAGGATGAGGGCGTAGTGCGTGGCGACGGTGACGCCGAACTTGCGCAGGACGAGGAGCAGGATCGAGAAGGCGAACGACGAGAGCATGGCGTTGATCTCGCACCAGGCGTTGACCCGCCACCAGAACCAGCGGACGAGGTAGAGCAGGCCCGTCCCCGCCCCCACCTGGAGGATGATGTCGAACGAGTCTTTGGCCGTGTCCAGGACGAAGACCATCGCGCCGGCCGAGAAGAAGAGGAAGATCGTGGCCAGCCGCCCGACCAGGACGTAGTGCCTCTCCGAGGCCGTCTTGTTGACGAAGCGGCGATAGAAATCGTGCACGAGATAGGACGCGCCCCAGTTGAGGTGGGTCAGGTTGGTCGAGGAGTTGGCCGCGATGAGCCCCCCGACCATCAGGCCGATGAAGCCGACGGGCAGGAACTTGAGCATGGCCGGATATGCGATGTCGTGGCCGATGAGGCTCGGGTCGAGATGGGGGAAGGCCTTCTGGATGTCCGAGAGCTGGGGAAAGATGATGATCGAGGCCAGGGCGACGAGGATCCACGGCCAGGGCCGGAGGACGTAATGGGCGATGTTGAAGAAGAGGACGGCCCCGAGCGAGTCCTTCTCCGATTTCGAGGCCAGCATGCGCTGGGCGATGTAGCTGCCGCCGCCCGGCTCGGCCCCGGGGTACCAGACCGCCCACCATTGGACGGCCAGCGGCATGATGAAGATGGCGATGGCCAGGTCCCAATTGCTCTTGAAGTTCGGCAGCATGCTCAGGAAGTTGATGCCGCCCGGGCCGGTCGTCTCCGAGAGCCTGGTGATGAGGGCCGGCATGCCGCCGACGGCGCGGACGGCGAAATAGGCCGCGGCGATGACCGCGGTCATCTTGACGAAGAACTGGATCATGTCGATGACCAGGACGCCCCAGAGGCCGGTGATCGCGGCGAAGACGACGTTGAGCAGGCCGACGAAGAGGAGCGTCTGCCAGCGCTCGAAGCCGAAGAGGACGGCGGCGATCTTGCAGGCGGCCAGGTTGACCGTGGCCATGATGATGCAGTTGAAGATGAAGCCGAGATAGACCGAGCGGAAGCCGCGGACGACGCTCGCGGCCTTGCCGGAATAGCGGATCTCGTAGAACTCGAGGTCGGTCAGGACCTCGGAGCGGCGCCACATCCGGGCGTAGAAGAAGACCGTGGCGACGCCGGTCAGGGTGAAGGCCCACCACACCCAGTTCCCGGCGACCCCGTTGCGGCGGACGATGTCGGTGACGAGATTGGGCGTGTCGCTGCTGAAGGTGGTGGCCACCATGGACAGGCCGGCCAGCCACCAGGGGACGGCCCGGCCCGAGGCGAAGAACTCCGAGGTGTTCTTGCCCGACCGCTTGCGGAAGAACAGGGCGGGGCCGAAGCAGATCAGAAGGATGAACGCGACGATGATCCAGTCGAGAACCTGAAGGCGCATGGTTATCGTCCTTTCGCGGAGAACGCCGGGCGGCGCATGGCCCGCTCATTATACGGAGAACCGGAGGCGCAGACAAGACGTCGTTCGGCCGCTCGGGACCTCGGGAATCGTCTCCGTTCGCTGCGGCGATTCTTCACGCCGGTCCGTACGCCGGACTCGGCGCCAAAACAACTCGCTCGGCGTGCGCTACGCCTCGCACAAAAACGTTTTGGCGGTTTCCCCAGAAACTGCCCTCGTCCGCCGCGCGGCCCGGCTAAATCGCCGCAATGCTCACTCCGACGATGTCCCTCGGCCACTTGCGCGACTTATCCTGGACTATTCAAAAAAACGCCGGTTTTCTCATAAGACAAGAAAACCCAAGACCGGCGTTTTTACCCTTCGGGCAAGCTGATCCGGCCGCATCTGCTTCGCTGCAAAGGGTTTTTAACGCCTCACATCTGTAGCCGCCTCGGCTCGTGAACAGCCCAGGCTATGTCATGAGGCGCTTTGACTGGGCGTCTGCTGTTTTGGTATAAACAGGGTACATCGCGCGAACGATGGAGGCCCGCATGAGACTGAATAAGCTCTTTAGATTCTTCATATTAGCCATCGTGTGCGGGACGGCGCTCGCGGCGCCGGCCGCCGACCTGCCGCGGGCGCGGCCGGAGGTGGTCGGGCTCTCGACACAACGGCTCGCCCGCATCGGCGAGGTCATGCAGCGCTACGTCGACGAGGGCCGGCTCGGCGGGGTCGTGACCCTCGTCGCCCGCGCCGGGAAGGTCGCGCACCTCCAGGCCTTCGGCCGGCTCGACCCGGCGACGGGGGCGCCCATGCCGACGGACGCCATCTTCCGCATCGCCTCGCAGTCCAAGGCGCTGACGAGCGTCGCCGTCATGATCCTGTTCGAGGAGGGAAGACTCCTCCTCGACGACCCGGTCTCGAAGTACATCCCCGAGTTCGAGAAGACCACCGTGGCCGTCCCCGACGCGTCGAAGAGAGGGCCGGGCTACAGGATCGTCCCGGCCAAGCGTCAGATCACCATCCGCGACCTCCTGACCCACACGTCCGGCATCTCCTACGGTTATGGGCCGGCCAAGGACCTCTACGAGAAGGCGGGCATCCAGGGCTGGTTCCTGGCCGACCGCGTCGAGCCCGTCGGCGAGATCGTCAAGCGGCTGGCCCGTCTGCCCTTCGACGCCCAGCCGGGCGAGAAGTACGTTTACGGCTACAACATCGACGTCCTGGGCTATCTTGTCGAAGTCGTGTCGGGCCTGACCCTGGCCGATTTCGTCCGGACGAGGATCACAGAGCCGCTGGCCATGGCCGACACGTCCTATTTCCTGCCGGAAGAAAAGGCGTCCCGCCTCAGCGGGCTCTACGGCATCGGCCGGGACGGCAAGGCCGGGCCCGTCGTCGACCCCAAGGACGTCTGTTACGTCAAGGGGCCGCGGGTCTGCTACGCGGGCGGGGCCGGGCTCCTCTCGACGGCCGAGGACTACGCCCGCTTCCTGCTCATGCTCCAGAGCGGCGGCGAGTGGGGCGGACGCCACATCCTCAGCCCGAAGACGGTCGAGCTCATGACCGCCGACCACGCCGGCCACCTCTACGGCGGCAACAGCGGCTTCGGCCTCGGCTTCTGGGTGACGACGGCGCTCGGCCGGAACGGCCAACCGGGCTCGGTCGGGGCCTACGGTTGGGGCGGCGCCTACCACACGACCTACTGGGTCGACCCGGCCGAGAAGCTCGTGGCCGTGTTCATGACCCAGCTCCTGCCGGCGACCGGGAGCGACGCCCAGGCGAAGTTCCGGGCGCTCGTCTATCAGTCGATCGTCGAATCGTACGTGACGCGCTGAGCCCGGCCCTAGTTTCGAACCTGGCGTTCGAGCTTCTCGTACTGCTCGCGGATCTCGGCGGGGAGACGGCCCTTGTAGGGCTTGAGGAAGTCCTTGATCCCGTCGACCTCGGACTTCCACTCCTTGATCCTGACCTCGAAGAGCTTCTCCAGCTTGTCCTTGGGCAGGTCGAGCCCGGTCAGGTCGAGGTCCTCGGTCCGCGGCACCAGTCCGGCCGGGGTCTCGCGCGCCGGCACCGCCCCCGTCACCCGGTCGATGATCCACTTGAGGACGCGCATGTTGTCGCCGAAGCCGGGCCAGATGAACTTGCCCCGGTCGTCGACCCGGAACCAGTTGACCCCGAAGATCCGCGGCGGCCGCGACATGCGATGGCCCATGTTGAGGTAGTGGCGCCAGTAGTCGGCCATGTTGTAGCCGCAGAAAGGGAGCATGGCCATCGGGTCGCGCCGGACGACGCCGACCTGCCCGGTCGCCGCGGCCGTCGTCTCCGAGCCCATGCGCGCGCCCATGAACACGCCGTGGGACCAGCTGAAGCTCTCGAGGACGAGGGGGATGAGCTGGGTGCGGCGGCCGCCGAAGATGATGGCCGAGATCGGGACGCCCCGCGGGTTCCCGGCTTCCTTGTCGAGCATGGGCGAGTTCATGATCTGGGCCGTGAACCGGGAGTTCGGGTGGGCGGCCTTGGTCCCCAGCGCCGGCGTCCACGGCCGGCCCTGCCAATCGAGGAGGTGTTCCGGGACGGGCCCGTCGATCCCCTCCCACCACGGCTCGTTCGTGTCGGTGTCGAGGGCGACGTTGGTGAACAGCGTCGGGTTGAAGGCCCCGCGCTTGATCGTCTTCATCATGTTGGGGTTCGTCTTCATCGACGTCCCCGGGGCGACCCCGAAGTAGCCGGCCTCGGGGTTGATGGCCCAGAGTCGCCCGTCCGGCCCGATGTTGAGCCAGGCGATGTCGTCGCCGAGCGTCCAGACGCGGTAGCCCGGCAGGGCCGACTCCATCATGGCCAGGTTCGTCTTGCCGCAGGCGCTGGGCAGGGCGGCCGTGACGTAGGTCGTCCGGCCGCGGAGGTCCTCGATGCCCATGATGACCATGTGCTCGGCCAGCCAGCCCTGCTTGTAGCCGAGGAACGAGCCGATCCGCAGCGACACGCACTTCTTGCCGAGCAGGGCGTTGCCGCCGTAGCCCGAGCCGACGCTCCAGACGAGGCCCTCCTCGGGGAAGTGCATGATGTAGCGGCGGTCGGGATCGAGCGTCCCGATCGAGTGGAAGCCCTTAATGAAGTCCTCGCGGTTGCGGAGCTTCTCGAAGATGGCCGTCCCGATGCGGGTCATGATGCGCATGCTGACCGCGACATAGACCGAGTCCGTGACCATCATGCAGGCTTTGGCATACGGCGACTCGGGGTGGCCCATCATGTACGGGATGACGTACATCGTCCGGCCGGCCATGCAGCCGTCCGAGAGCTTGGCCATGACCTTCTTGGCCTTGGCCGGCTCCATCCAGTTGTTGTTCGGGCCGGCGGCGTCTTTCGTCGGATGGCAGACGAAGGTCAGGTGCTCGACGCGGGCGACGTCGGTTGGGGAGGAGCGATGGAGATAGGCCGTCGGCCAGCTCTTGTGGTTGAGCTCCTGGAAGACGGGGCCCTGGAGGCGCTCCTCGTTCAGGCCGATCTCGAGGAGGCGCCAGGCCTCGCCGTCCGAGCCGTCGCACCAGTAGACGCGGGCCGGCTTGGCCAGCCTCTCCTGGTCCTCGACCCAGCGTTCGGCGGCGGATGACATGTCAAACCTCAGCCCCCATTTTTACCAAGCCTGAGCGGGTCTGTCAATCCAATGGGGTCGGACCTCAGCTTTAGGAACATTATCAATAACATAGGCCCGGAAAACAGGCTTGGATCGGCTTAAAACGGCTGTTTTTGGGCCTGAAAATGAAAAACCGGCCAGGAAGGGAGAGCGATTTTTTCGTTTTTATGGCCAAAAACATGGGCTGTAAGGCTTTTCGAACCCAGAAATCGCAGTTAACATATTGAATTTATTATTGTTGCTGAGGTCCGACCCCATTGGGAGCGGAGCCGACAGCCCGGCCCTGGCCCTCGTCGCCGGCTATCGCTTCTAGCTCTCCGGCCTCAGCCCGGGCTCAGATCTGCCAGGCGTAACCGATCTTCAGGAAGAAGGTCCGGTCGGTCCGGGTGAGGCCGACGCGGTCCGGGCCGAGCCAGCTGTCGAAGACGCCGCCCAGCGAATTGTCCGAATAGCCCAGGAAGAGGACCGTCCGCGGATTGAGCTTGTAGGAGAACAGGAACTGGGTGAAGAGGCCGCGGCTCCGCGAGTCGACGGGGAAGGTGTAGGCGGCGGGGTTCTGCTCCTGGTCTCTGTACTGGAGGATGGCCCGGACGAAGGACCGGACGCTGAAGTTCCAGACGAGCTTGAGCTGGCTCAGGTTGGCGATGTAGATGGTGTCGCCGTGGAGGAACAGCCGCTCGTAGGCGTGCGAGGCCACCAGGTTGAGCCGGCGGAAGATGTTGAGCGAGAGATTGGGCCCGACCGACAGCCCCTGGGCCAGTCGCGAGTTGGCGTAGTCGATGGTCTGGCCGGCCATGGCATTGACGCTGACCTCGGCCCCGCTGAAGGGCCGAATGCGGCCGCCGGCTTGGCCGAAGGCGGTGTCGAAGTACTGCCCGTTATAGAAGGTCCGCAGGAAATTGGCGTAGAGGTTGACCAGGGACTCCAGGTTCCCCTGATAGACCAGGCCGAGGGTCAGGCCGCGGTCGGTCAGGGTGCCGGCGTGGTCCCAGACGGCCTCCCCTATGACCCCGAACCGGATGACGTTGAACCAGCTCTTGGGCTTGCCCCAGACCTGGCGGAGGACGGTCGCCGAGCCCGTCCGCGTGTCGACGCGCGGCACGAAGCCGTAGTCGGCCCGGAAGCCGGGGGACAGGTCTTCAACCATCGCGTTGACGATCCAATACCGGGAGTAGTGCTGGAACTGCAGGCTGACGGCATTGCCGCCGAAGCGGCCCTCGCTCTGGCCGTAGGCCGAGGCGACCGCGTCCGGATACTCCGTCTCCGAGTGGAGGAATTGGACGATGACCGAGTTCTTCTGATCGAGCCGGAAGAAGCCGTCCGCACCGGCGACGTGGTTGCCGTAGCCGTTCCCCATCCGCCCGGTGTAGAGGACGCCGAGCGTCGAAGCCCGGCCGATGTCCTGGCGGAGACGGAAGACGCCGCCTGTGGCCGACTGGTCGAGAGAGCCCTGCCTCGAGCCCTGGTTCGACGGGAAGATGAGGTTGGTCAGCTCGTCCTGGGCGGCGAAGACGCCCATGGCCGTGCGGCCGGATTTGCCGGTCAGCTTGGTCCCCCAGAGCGGATCGGCGACCGTCCGGGTGAAGACCGCCTGGAGCGGCGTCAGGAAGAAATCCCCGCCCTCGAGGAAGAAGGGGCGTTTTTCGGGGTAGAACAGGGCGAAGCGACGATTGATCTGAAGCTGGGCGACATCGGCCTCGACCTGGGAGAAATCGGGATTGACCGTGCCGTTGAGGATGAGGTTGGGCGTGAGGCCCCACTTGGCCGTCAGGCCGTAGTCGTCCTTGATGCCGCCGCGAGCGAGGGAACCGTCGGGATACTCGTCCATGTCCATGGCGTCGGTCCTGACGGCCGTTACGGTCGGCGTGAGCTCGATGTTCTGGCCGGGCGTGATCCCCTCGAAGCCGGTGAGCTTGTTGAACTGGCAGAGGATGCAGTTGACGTTTCGGGAGCGTTCATGGGACGTCATCCGATGGCGGGCGTCGCGGGGCCAGGACCGCTCGGCCGAGAGTCCCCAGGTCTGGGGGCCGTCCGTCTTGCGGAAGCGGAGCTGTCCGAGCGGGATGGCCACCTCGACCGCCCAGCCCCAGTCGGTAATCTTCGCGGCCGCGTTCCAGATGGCGTCCCAGGAGAAGTCCTCGTAGCCCTCGAGCTCGCTGAAGTTGGCGTCGGCCTGGACGCCCATGGGATTGACCCGGAACTGGAATCCCCGGCGCTCGTCGTTGAAGGAATCGACCATGACGCTGATGTGGTCGTCCATGATGAGCGTGTCGGTGTCGTCGCGGTCCATGAGATGGGCCCGGATCTTCTTCGGCTCGGGGTCGAAACAGCGGAAACCGATATAGAGGTTGTGGAGGTCGTAGGTGACGCGGCAATCGGTATCGACGGGCGCGGGGACGTTGTCCCCGGGCTGCCACTCGAAGGGCAAGGGGATCTTCGGGGCGGCGGCCCATGCCTCCTCGTCGAGGACGCCGTCGATCCGAATGGGCGCGGCGGCCTTGGGGATGTCGAAGCGGGCCGACTCCGGCCGGGCCGGCTTGGCCGGGGCTTGGTCCTGAAGGGAGGCGGAGGCGGCGGCCGGGACGGAGACCGAGAATGCGACAAGAGACAGGGCCAGGACGGTCCGGTGGATGAGGTTCATGGTAACTCCTTGGGGTTTCTTCTTAAAGGAAGACTCTGGCGGACGGCGAAAAGTTGTCTGCCTCCTTATCTGCCAAGCTACGCTCATTACTGCACGGAACATGCCGAGCCGCCCAGCCCTCACACATCGGGAAAAGGCCCCTTCCGGACGGGGGCGGGATTGTGTAGAATAGGGGACCATATTTTTCGAGGAGCCAATGAACATGAAGAAGTCGAAGATCCTGCGCAAAGCCATCATGGAACGCCGGGCCGTCGCCGTTCCCGGCTGTCACGACGCCCTCTCGGCCAAGGTCATCGAGAAGGCCGGGTTCGAGGCCATCCAGATCTCGGGCTACGGCCTGGCCGGGTCCTATCTGGCCAAGCCCGACGTCGGCCTCGTCCGAATGAAGGACGTCCTGGACCTGTCCTGGAACATCACCCAGGCCGTCTCGGTCCCGGTCATGGCCGACATCGACACCGGCGGCGGCAACGCCGTCAATGCGGCCTGGATCACCGAGCGCCTCGTCGCCATGGGCCTGGCCGGCCTGAACATCGAAGATCAGGTCTTCCCCAAGCGTTGCGGCCACATGGCCGGCAAAGAGGTCATCTCGGTCGACGAGATGGCCGGGAAGATCCGGGCCTGCGCCGCGGTCCGCGACAAGCTCGACAAGGACTTCATCATCAACGCCCGGACGGACGTTTTCGCGGGGATGGGCCTCTCCGAGGCCATCAAGCGCTGCAACATCTATCTTGCCGCCGGGGCCGACCTGGCCTTCATCGACGGCATCAGGAGCCGGGCCGATATCGAGAAGGCCGTTAAGTCGATCAAGGGTCCGCTCTCGGTCAACCTCATGGACGCCATCACGGGCATGAAGACCGAGCTCATCCCCATCCCCGAGCTGGCGAAGATGGGCGTCGGCCGCGTCTCCATCCCGGTGGCCTCGATCATGGTCGCCCACAAGGCCCTGGTCAACTTCTTCAAGGCCCTCAAGGCCTCGCCGACCGGGACGCTCCCGGGCCAGACCCAGTGGGTCTCGTCCTTCGAGGAGTACACCGATTTCGTCGGGCTCAAGGACTACCGGGCCATGGAGAACGAGTACCTGCCCCGCGAGCGCGTCGAGGCCAAGTACAAAGGCGTCAAGAAGATCGTCGGGTAGCCTCGGGCCTCGCCGGGCCTGCGTCATGAACGTGGGGTAGATCACGCAGCCGTGTTGAATTCCGCTCCGAAAACGGCTATGCTTCGGAGTCTCATGGGGCCGAGAAGTACTCCGGGGCGGTCGGTCTGGGCGATCTTGTGCTGGGCCGCGCTATCGCTCCCTTCCGGAGGCGCCGTGGACGAACTGGGAAGGTCGATCCCCAAGGCGATCGGCGGCTGGCAGGCCGCCGGGGAAGACCGGATCTACGACCGGAAAACCCTTTATGATTACATGGACGGCGGCGCGGAAGTCTATCTGGCCTTCGACCTCCGGCAGGTCTGGACCCGGAAATACGCCAGCCCCGGGAAGGGGGAGATCGCGCTCGACGTCTTCGACATGGGCTCGCCGGAGGAGGCCTACGGGATCCTCTCCTGCGACCGTCAGGATCCCCCGGCGGGGATCGGCCAGGATTCGACCTACGGCTTCGGCCTGCTCCGGATCCGCCAGGGCCGTTATTTCGTATCGGTCATGGCGGCCGACGAGGGTGAAAGCTCCGGCCGGGCCGTCCTGGAGATCGGCCGGGCCGTGGTCAGGGCGCTCGGCCCGCCCGGTCCCGAGCCCGACATGGTCGGCTTCCTGCCGCGGGAGGCCCTGAGGCCGGACCGGACGAGCTATTTCCACGCCGACGTCAGCCTGAACAACCGCCATTTCCTGGCCAGCGAGAACATCCTCGGCCTTGACCGGACGACCGATTGCATCTTCGCGGAATACGATACGGATTCCGGCCAGCCCGCCCTGCTGCTCCTCGTCCGCTACCCCGGTGCGGAGCGGGCGACGGCCGCCCGGCGGTCGTTCCTGTCCGCCTACGCGCCCGAGTCCGATCCTGAAGGGCTGGCCCCGACTAAGAACAACGCCTGGGTTCTGGCTGTCCTCCGGGACCGGTATCTGCTCGTCGTCCTCGAATCCCCCAGCCCGGACAGGGCCCGACGGCTTGCGGCCTCGGTCGCGATCCCGGCCAAGTGAGGTTTCCATGACCCACCCGCTCACCCGGCGCGATTTCCTCAAGGGCACGACCGTCGTCTTTTTAGGCGCCTCGCTCGGGGCCGGCCAGGACGCGCCGGCGGCGAAGAAGACCCGGGTCGTGCTTGTCCGGCACCGGGACGTCCTCGACGACAATTCCGCGATCCACCCGGACATCCTCCAGGGGATGCTCGACGAGGCCGTGACCCGGCTCGTCGACGAGAGCGATCCCGTCAAGGCCTTCGGGAAGCTGGTCAAGCCCGGCGAGACTGTGGGCATCAAGACCAACGTCTGGCCCTACCTGCCCACTCCGCACGATCTCGAAGCGGCCATCAAGCGGCGGCTCATCGACGCCGGGATCGCCGAAGACCGCATCGGCCTCGACGATCGCACCGTCGCGACCAACCCTCTCTTCGTCCAGGCGACCTCCCTGATCAATGCCAGGCCCCTCCGGACGAACTATCTGGCCGGGATGTCGGGCTGCATCAAGAACTACATCATGTTCGCCCCGTCCCCGGAGGCCCTCCACCCGGACAGCTGCGCCGACCTGGGGTCCGTCTTCAAGCTGCCCATCGTCAAGGACAAGACCCGGCTCAACATCCTCTGCGCCCTGACGCCGCAGTTCCACGGCCGCGGTCCGCATCACTTCAGCCGGCGGTTCGTCTGGAGCTACAAGGGCCTCATCGTCGGCCGGGATCCGGTGGCCGTGGATACGATCGGGCTCCGGCTGACCATGGCCAAGCGGCGCGAAGTCCTGGGCCCGGATCAGGAGCTGCCGCCGGTCCCCAAGCACATCCGGCTCGCCGATACCCGTCATGGAATCGGTACGAGCGACATCAACGCCATCGAGCTCGTCAAGCTCGGCTGGGACGAAGACATCCTGGTTTAAGCCGGCCCCGCGGCCGGGACATGGGGAACATCGATGCGCCGTGCGACCCTTGACACCGTCCTCCCGACGCTCCTGCTGCTGGCCGTCTCCACGGCGGCTTCTCCGGTCGCGGCCCCGCCCGCGGCCGCGAAGCCGGAGGGGCCAGGCCCGGCGGAGGAGATGACCTACGTCAGCTCCATCCTTTGGTCGAAGGCCTACGATCTGGTCGTCGACGGGGGCTTCGCTTATTGCTCGTTCCTCAACGGCCTGGTCGTCCTCGATGTCAGCGGCGGCGGCTCCCCGGCCTTTGTCTCCCAGTTCTACTTGGGCGGCGGCTCGGGCATCGCCAAGGCCGGATCGCTCGTCTACGTCGCGGCGGGGAAGAGGGGGCTGAAGATCGTCGACGTTTCCGATCCCCGCTCTCCCGCGCTGGTCGGAGAGGCCGAGACCGGCGGAACGGCCAAGGCTGTGGCGCTCGCCGGTCCGCACGCTTTCGTCGCCGCCGGCCCGGCCGGGCTCCAAGTACTCGATGTCCACGAGCCGCGCGCGCCCAGGCTCGCCGCGACCCTGGACACGCCCGGCTCGGCCGAAGGGATAACCCTGGCCGGCCCGACCGCCTACGTGGCTGATGGAGGCAAGGGGCTTCTCATCGTCGACGTCGGGAAACCGGCCAGTCCCAGGATCGTGGCGGCCCTGGACACGCGGGGGACCGCCCGGCAGACGGCCCTGGCCGGGACGCACCTGTTCATCGCCAACGGCGCCGCAGGACTGGCCGTCATCGACGTCGGCGATCCCGGGGCTCCCCGGTCCGTGGCGTCGTTCATGACCTCGAGCTATGCCAACAGCATCGCCGTCGCCGGCGGGATCGCCTGCCTCGGCACCCTTTATGACGGCGGCTTCCAGGTGCTGGACATCCGCGATCCGGCCGCTCCGGTTTCCCTGGCCATCAAGAAGTATACGATGTTCAACGAGGCTTGGGGCGTGGCGATCGACGGCCGGACCGCGTACGTCGTCGATTACTTCGCCGGGGTCCACGCGATCGACATCAGCGCCCCGGCCGAGCCCGTCGTCCGGGGCCTCTTTTGGACGCCGAGCTCCGTCACGGCCGCCAAGGCCCAAGACCGGCGGCTGTTCGCGATCGGTGAGCTGTCGGGCCTCCAGGTCTTCGACATCACCGACCCGGCGGCGCCCCGGAAAGAGGGGGCGTCGGACCTCTCGCAGGGGATTCAGGCCCTCGACGTCCAGGGGCCGTTCGCCTACGTTGCGGAGTATCGCTTCCTCAACATCTTCGATGTTTCCGCGCTGCCTGCGGTCAAACCGGTCAAGCAGGTCCAACTCCCCGGAGTGCCGCGGGCGGTCGTCCTCCGCGACCGGTATGCGTATCTGACCTCCGACCATCAGGGCTTCCTCATCGTCGACGTCGGCGACCCCAACGGGCCGCGGATCTCCGGCACCCTGGAGATGCCGGGGTTCACCTACGGCCTGACCCTTGACGGACCGCGGGCCTACGTCTGCAGCAGCGAGACGGGGTTCCACGTCATCGACGTCTCCGACCCGGCCAAGCCGGACCTCCTCGGCTCGTTCCGGACTTCCGGCGAAGCGCGTGCCGTCGCCATCGTCGGAAAGACGGCGTTCGTCGCAGACGGCCCCGGGGGCCTGGTCGCTCTCGATGTTTCGGTCCCGGACAGGATCAAGCCGCTCGGGAGCGCCCCCTTCGACGGCTTCGCCAACGGAGTGGCCGTTCGGGGCGCCTTCGCTTATGTGTCGGACGAATCCTACGGCGTCCGGCGATTCGACATCAGCCGTCCGTCCTCGCCCGGCCCGGCCGGCGGGTTCCCGACGCCGGGGGAGCCCGATGGCGTCAGGATCGAGGGAGACCTGGTGATCGTCCCCGACTCCTTTTCCCTGTTCATCCTGAAATAGGGCCGCGGCGAATCGGTCCCTTAACCCAACTTCGACAGTTACGGAAGTGCTTTTGTTGATAAGGTTACAGTTACGGTCTTCAGGAGGCCAAAGTCGCCACTACATTTTCGATGATTTTGGGCCGATTCGGCAGGCGCAGCCCCAGCCGATGCAGTAAGATCCGGGTCGATTCTTCCGGCACGGCAACCACCCGCAGCCGGATCGGGATTTTTTCCTTGGCGGTCAAGACGACATCGAGCGAATGGATCTGACGGAGTTCCTCCAAGAGCTTCTGAGGCGCCGTCCCCAAGCCGCAGCTCTCCATCCACAGCGCCAGGGTCCGACGCAGGCAGAGGGCCAGGAAGGCGATGAAGATATGGGCCTCCACCCGTGTTTCCTTCTGATGGTAGATGGGCCGGAGTCCCAGCGGGCTCTTCAGCTCGCGGAAGGCCGCTTCCGCTTCGGTCA
>JAXDAV010000060.1:0-66462 GCA_034679465.1 Candidatus Aminicenantota bacterium
CCAAAGCAAGGACTTGGTCGCCACTACAAGCCCTTTTCGCCGCATATCCACATGGCTCCGCCTGAAGATGCCGAGAAATGAGCCCAAAAAAGACTCGATCCCTTCCCTAACTGGCGAAGTTGGGCTAATCCCCCCCATATCGAACGGTCCAGTCGGCCTGGGCGGGTTGGGGGGATCCGGGAATAGCGCAGAAACCTGACAGCGCCGCGGAAGAAGGGAGCCCTTCGCGCGTTGCACTTTGGCGGGGATTCCGATATAATCCGAGGTCCTTGAACCCCTCGAGCCGGGAATTTAGAAGAGCCGATGAAAGTCAACGTCTGGAATACGATCATGCAGCTCAGCAAAGAGCGGGGCGTCGAGGCTCGCGTCATCATCCAGGCGATTGAGGAGTCCCTCCGGGTCGCGTCGGCCAAGTTCTTCTCCCAGAAAGAGAACGTCCAGGTCCTGTTCAAGCCCGAGAAGGGCGAGCTCAGGGTCTATGCCGTCAAGCGGGCGACCGAAAAGCCCAAGAACCCGGCCGAGGAGATCACTCTGGCCGAGGCCCGGGCCATCCGCCCCGACGTCAAGGAAGGCGAGACGGTCGAGGTCGACCTGCCCTCGGATACCTTGGGCCGCATCGCCGCCCAGGCGGCCAAACAGGTCATCTATCAGAAGGTCCGCGACGCCGAACAGGACAAGATCCTCAACGAGTTCGCGCCCCGGATCGGCGAGATCGTCACCGGCATCGTCCGGAGGACCGAGGACGAGGTCATCGTCCTAGAGGTCAACCGGACCGAGGTCGTCCTGCCCCTCCGCGAGAAGCTGCCTTTCGAGGAGGTCCGCCGGGGCGACCTGGTCAAGGCGGTCATCACCCAGGTCCTGAGGAGCTACCAGGGGCCCCAGGTCATCGTCTCCCGCTCCTCCCCCCGGTTCCTGGCCCGCCTCCTCGAGACGGAGATCCCGGAGATCGCCAACGGGACGATCGAGATCAAAGACATCGTCCGCCAGCCCGGGGACCGGGCCAAGGTCGCCGTGGCCAGCCGCGAGCGGGACATCGACCCCGTCGGGGCCTGCATCGGCGTCAAGGGCAATCGCATCCTGGCCATTTCCAAGGAGCTCGGGGGCGAGAAGGTCGACATCATTCCCTGGTCGCCCGATCTCGTCACCTTCGCCAAAGCCGCTCTCAGCCCGGCCAAGGTCGACCGACTGCAGGTTGTCAGCCGGTCCGAGAAGGCTCTGCTGGCCGTCGTTCCCGTCGACCAGCTCTCGCTGGCCATCGGCAAGAAAGGCATCAACGTCAAGCTGGCCTCCCGCCTCGTCGGCTGGAAAATCTCCATCAAACAAGAAGACGCCTCATGAGTGAACCCGTCAAGAAACCCGGTTTGAAGAAGCCCGAAGAGACCAAGGTGGTCCTCAGGAAGGCGCCCCCGCTGAAGAGGGCCGTTCCCAAGGCGGACGAAGAGGCCGCGGCCAAGCCCGCCGTCCATAGACCCGGGGCCAGGCCCGCCGCGCCGGCCAAGGCCGCTCCCGCCGTCAAGCCGGCCTCTCCCCTGAAGCCGACCGCGCCCAAGCCCGCGGCCCCCAAGCCCGCCGCGCCAGCAGCGGTGAAGCCCGCGTCCCCGCCCGAGGCGCCGCCGAAGCCGGCCGCTCCTCAGCCCGTCGGGCCCAAGCCCGCGGCCGCGCCGCATCCCCCGACCGAGAAGCCCCATCCGGCCCCGGCGCCGGCCAAGCCCGCGGCCCCCGCCCGGGTGGAGCGTCCCGCCCCGGCGGCCAGGCCCGCGGTCCATCCGCCCGCGCCGGCCCCCCGGCCCGCGGCGCCGCAGAGACCCGGACAGGGTCCCGGCTCGGGCCCCAGGCCCGCCGGACCGGCCAGGCCGGGGTGGCAACGCCCCGCTCCCAGGCCCTCGGCGCCGGCCCCTCAGTCCCCGAAGCCCGCGCCCGCCGCGCCCAAGCCCACCCCGCCTCCGGCGCCGCCCAAGCCCCGCCAGGCTATCGCCCTCCGTGAGGGCTGGCAGATCAAGGACGCGGCTGAAGCGATGAAGACCCGCCCCAAGGACCTGCTCGAAAGCCTGGCCGCCAAAGGCGTCTCCGTCGGCCTCAGCGACTTCGTCGACGCCGAGATGGCCGCCGCCATCACCCGGGCGACGCACTTCGACGCGGAGTTCATCAGCCTCGACCAGGCCATGCGCCGGCTGGCCGAAGCCAAGGCCTCCGAGCTCTCGTCCCGCTCCCCGGTCGTCACCATCATGGGCCACGTCGACCACGGCAAGACGACCCTGCTCGACGCGATCCGCTCGTCGCACCTCGTCGACAAGGAATCGGGCGGCATCACCCAGCACATCGGCGCCTACCGCGTCGCGGTCAAGAACCGGACCATCACCTTCATCGACACCCCGGGTCACGAGGCCTTCACGCGCCTCCGGGCCCGCGGGGCCAAAGCCACCGACATCGTCGTCCTGGTCGTCGCCGCCGACGACGGCGTGATGCCCCAGACCAAGGAAGCCATCGACCACGCCAAGGCGGCCAACGTGCCGATCATCGTGGCCATCAACAAGGTCGACAAGCCCGAGGCCAACGTCGAGCGGGTCAAGCAGCAGCTGGCCAAGGAGAACCTGCTCGTCGAGGACTGGGGCGGCAAGACCATCAGCGTCGAGGTCTCGGCCAAGGCCAAGAAGAACATCGGCGACCTGCTCGAGATGGTCCTCCTCCTCAGCGACATCCTCGAGCTCAAGGCCAACCCGGACGTCCCGGCCCAGGGCGTCGTCCTCGAGGCCCGCCTGGACAGCCAGAAGGGCCCCCTGGCCACGGTCATCGTCCAGCAGGGCACGCTCGAGTCGGGCCAGGCCTTCGTTTCCGGCCTGACCATGGGCAAGGTCCGGGCCATGTTCGACGAGTACGGCAAGGTCCTCAAGAGCGCCGGCCCGTCCATGCCGGTCGAGATCATGGGCTTCTCCGACGTTCCGGTCGCCGGCGACCCGTTCCAGGTCATGGACGACCCGGAAGCGGCCAAGCACGTCGTCGAGTTCCGCAGGGCCCTGGCCAAGAAGCCCGAGGCGGCCCGCGACAGCGGGGTGACCCTCGACGACCTGTTCAAGAAGATCGAGGGCGGCCAGGCCAAGGAGCTGGCCCTCGTCCTCAAGGCCGACGTGCAGGGCTCGATCGAGGTCCTGACCGATGTCCTGCCGCCCCTCAGCACCGAGAAGGTCAAGATCCGGATCGTCCACGCGGCGACCGGGAACGTCACCGAGGGCGATGTCCTCCTCGCCTCCGCCTCGAAGGCCATCGTCATCGGCTACAACGTCAAGCCGGACCCGAAGATCCTCGAGCTGGCCAAGAAGGAAGAAGTCGAGATCCGGGCCTACAAGATCATCTACCAGCTCACCGACGACATCAAGAAGGCCGTCATCGGACTGCTCGAGCCGGTCATCCGGGAGACCTTCCAGGGCCGGGCCGAGGTCCGCAAGGTCTTCCAGATCCCCAAGGTCGGCGCGATCGCCGGCTGTTTCGTCCAGGACGGCAAGATCACGCGCAACGCCGAGGCCCGGGTCCTGCGGGGCCGGGAAGTCCTCCATCAGGGCCGCATCACCTCCCTCAAGCACCTCAAGGAGAACGTCACCGAGGTCAAGAAGGACTACGAGTGCGGCATCGGTGTCGGGGGCTTCAACGCCTTCCAGCCGGGCGACGTGATCGAGGCGTTCGTCCGCGAAAAGGTCCAGCCGACCTAGCGGCGCGGGAGGGTCCCGATGATCGTCGGCGTGCTGACGCTCGAGCTGTTCTTCCCCTACGCCCGGTCCCTCAAGGACAAGCGGCGCATCCTCCACGGCTTCAAGGACCGCCTGCGCCGGCACAACGTCGCCCTGGCCGAGCTCGAATACCAGGATCTCTGGCAGAGGACCCGGCTCGGCATCGTCACCCTCAACAGCCACGCCTCGGTCGTCGAAGAGACCCTCGGCCGGGCGCTCGCCGACGCCCGCAATCTCCAGGAGGCCGAGATCGCCGGCCAGGAGATCCGGTATGTCTGAGAAGGGCTTCCGGACGCGCCGGGTGGCCGAGCTCGTCCGGGCGGAGCTCAGCCGGCTGCTCCTCCTCGAGTTCCAGGACCCCTCGTCCGGGCTCATCACCGTCACCCGCGTGGAGATGACGCCGGACCTGCTCACGGCCCGCGTCTTCCTCTCGGTCTTCGGCGGCCCGGACCCCGCCGTCCTCCTCGATCGCCTCGAGCGCGGCCGGGGCGCGCTCCGGCGCGCGCTCCGGCGCGCGCTTGCCTCCCGGGTCAAGTTGAAGTATAATCCCGAGCTATTTTTCGCCCTGGACCCGGGCCCGGAGCGCCAGGACCGGATCGACAGGCTGATCGAGGAGACGAAGAAGCATGGCCGCTGACCCGCGGGCCCTCATCGCCGAGAGGATCAAGGCCTCGCGCAAGATCGCCGTGACCTCCCACCTCCGGCCCGACGGCGATTCGCTCTGCACGGCCCGGGCGCTCGCCCTGATGGGCGAACAGCTCGGCAAGGACATGTCCATCGTCAACAGGGACCCGACGCCCCTGCCGTTCTCGGGCTTCCCCGGCCTGGCCGGCATCCGCATCGGCCAGATCCGGGCCGCGGACTTCGACACGGTCGTCCTCCTCGAGTGCGCCGACGTCTCCCGCTCGGGCCAGGAGGGCCTCGACGGGGCCTTCAAGATCAACATCGACCATCACCATTCGAACTCCCCTTACGCCGACATCAACTGGATCGACCCCGAGGCCCCGGCCGTCGGCGAGATGGTCTTCGAGCTGGCGGGGCCCCTCGGCGTCCGGCCGACCCCGGCCATCGCCGAGAACCTCTACTGCGCCATCGCCTCCGACACCGGGTCGTTCCAGTTCTCCAACACCACCCCCCGCGCCCTGGCCGCGGCGACCGAGCTGGCCCGGCTCGGGGCCGACCCCACCCGGGTCGCCGAGATGCTCTATTTCAACAACTCCCCGGAAAAGATCCAGCTGTTGGGCCTGGTCCTGACGACCCTGACCATGAGCGCCGAGGGCCGGATCGCCGTCATCAGCATGTTCAAGCGCGACACCGAGGCGCTCGGCCTCAAAGAGGTCGACACCGAGGACATGACCACCCTGGCCCGGTCGATCAAGGGCGTCGAGATGGTCATGTTCTTCAAGGAGATGGGCCCGGAGACGTTCCGGGTCAGCCTGCGGTCGAAAGGCAGCGCCAACGCGGCCCGGGTGGCCGAGCACTTCGGCGGCGGCGGCCACATCCACGCTTCGGGGTTCACCGTCTACGGACCCTACGAGCGCCTCATCCGCGAGGTGCCGGCGGTCGTCGAAGGCCTCCTCGACGCCGACCCGGGCGGGCCCGCCGGGCCGGCCCGCTGAGCGGCGGACGGACCCGTGGCGCGCGACGGCCTCCTCATCGTCGACAAGCCCGCCGGGCCGACCTCCCACGATGTCGTCCAACGCGTCCGCAAGGCCCTGGCCGTCCGGCGCGTCGGGCACGGCGGGACGCTCGACCCCGGCGCGACCGGCGTCCTTCTCGTGGCGCTGGGCCGGGCGACCCGCTTCTTCCCCTTCCTCTCCAAGGAGTCCAAGGTCTACGAGGGGCGCATCCGGCTGGGCCTGGCCACGGACACCTATGACGCCTCGGGACGCCCGACGTCGGCGGCGTGCGCGGAGCTTCCCGGACGCGACGCCGTCGCCGCGGCCATGAAGACGTTCGAAGGGCGGATCCCCCAGACGCCGCCGCGCTACTCGGCCAAGAAGATCGGCGGCCGGCCGGTCTACGAGCTGGCCCGGGCCGAAAAGGAGTTCACGCTGGCGCCGGTCGCGGTCACGATCGAACGCTTCGACCTCCGGGATTACAGCCCGCCCGACGTCGATTTCCTGGCGGAGTGCTCCTCCGGCACCTACATCCGCTCTCTCGCCCATGACCTGGGCGCCCGCCTCGGCTGCGGCGCCCACCTGGCGTCCTTGCGCCGGATCTCCGTCGGCCCCTACGGCCTGGACGGCGCCGTGCCGCTCGCCGTCCTGGAGGAGGCCGCCGCCCGGGGCGAAGCGGACCGTTACCTCCGGCCCCTCGAGGAGCTCCTGCCCCGGGCCCCCGCGGTCACGGTCCGGCGGGAGGCGGAAGCCAGGGTCCGGAACGGACGTCCTCTCGAGCCCGCCCATCTGGCCGTTCCGCTTCCCGGCCCGGCCGGGCCCGGCGAGCGGGAAGAACCTGTCCGCCTGTTCTCGGAAGACGGACGTCTCCTCGCCCTGGCCCGCGCGACCGAGGGCGGAACCGCCCTCCACCCCTTTCTCGTCATTTGACCCACCCAATGGGGTCAGACCTCAGCTTCACGAACATTATCAATAAGATAGGCCCGAAAAACAGGCTCGGATCGGCTTATAACCGCTGTTTTTGGGCCCAAAAATTAAAAACTGTTGAGGATGGAAAAGCGAACTCTTCATTTTTTGGGCCAAAAACACGGCTTGTAAGGCTTTTCGACCTACGAATTCGCGGCTATCATATTGTATTTATTCTGATTGCTGAGGTCCGACCCCATTGGAAAAACGACCTTGAATTTTGCCCGCCGGTAAGGTAAAGTAATGGGGTTATGCGGCTCAATAAGAACCAAATCGAGCACCTGGCTTCGGTGATCCTGCGCAACCTGGCCAAGGAAGGCAAGATCATCATCGAGAACAGGGGCCGTCTGCTCGAAGAGATCACGGTCATCCTTCTCGACGAGTTCCAGAAGGAGGACCGTCTCGACCAGGAGGTCCGCGAGCTCCTCTCCAAGCACATGGAGAAGATCCGCCGGGAGAACATCGAGTATCAGGCCATGTTCAAAGAGGTCAAGAAGAAGCTGGCCCGGGAAAAGGGGATCGTCCTGTGAGCAACCGGCTGTCCCGCGAGAAGATCAACTACCTCTCCCGCCAGGTCCTCAATGTCCTCGAGAAGGACGACCAGGTCGATTTCCTCGACGACCCGAACGAGGTCCGCCTGATCATCGTCAGGTCCATCGAAGAGGAGATGCGCCTCTACGAGGCCATCGACAAGAAGGCCATCGACAAGATCCAGTCTCAGAAGAAGTCCATCGAGGAGGGCTCCCGGGAGTGGGAGATCCTCTACCGCAAGTACTACAACGACGAGCTGGCCAAGCTCGGCAAGCTCTCCGACTGATCCGCCCTTCTGCCCCTTGGCCGTTCAGAGGGCAATCTCACCTTCATGGGAAAAGCCTGATGTCAGGATGACCGTCTACGGCCGGCTCGAGCGGGGAAACACCAAGGGGAAAAGGGCCCGGGAACTCGCGCTCCCGGGCCCGTGAAAACTCGTTTCGAGGCCCGGCTCAGAACAGGAATCTGAAGCCGGCGCCGGCCTTCCAGTTGTGCTCGAAGGACCGGCCGAGAGGCATGCGGAATTCGAAGAACAGCTGGCCCTTGTTCGACCAGTTGTCGAAGAGCTCGAACCCGGCCTGGACGGGGATGTCCACGCCGAACTTGTGGTTCTCATCCCTGGCCCAGGTGGCCGAGCTGACGCCGACGCCGGTGCCCAGGAAGAAGCTCTCGAAGTGGCCGTTGATGAGCGCTTCGGCCGTGAAGACGATCTTCCAGGGGTCGCCCTTGAAGGGCAGGCCCGCACCGCCGCTCAGCGTGAAGCTCCACTGGTCGGGGGTGATCCAGGCGAACAGGCCGCCGCGCAGGAACCCGTAAAGGGCCGTGCTGCCGCTGTAGATCCCGAGCCCGCCGCCGACCGTCCAGAAGAGCGTCTTCTGGGTGACCTCGAAGGTCACCCGGCAGGGATCGGAGGCCGGGGACTGGGCGCCGTCGTTGTCGAAGACGGTCGTGTTGATCGTGTAGGAGCCGGGCTTGGTGAAGACCTTCTCCCAGGTCCAGGGCTTGCGGGTCGTCACGCACGTGTCGATGACGTTCCCCTCGGAGTCGAGGAGCTCGAAGACGACCTTGGTGATCTCGCCGTCCGGGTCCGACGAGCCGGAGGCGTCGAAGGTGATGGGCCGCCCGACGTAATCCTCGCAGGGCATGCAGGACGTCCAGAGCTTGCAGATGGGCGGGAAGTTGATGGTCGCCTTGACCGTGCTGACGCAATCGGCGACCTTGCCGTCCATCCCGGTGGCCGTGCCCTTGAAGGTGTATTCGCCGGGCTTGTCGAACTTGGTCTGCCATTTGGGCGACTGGGGGGTCAGCTCCTGGGTGGCCAGCTTCATCCCCTGCGCGTCGGTGACCTCGACGGTCATCGACCTGGCGTTCTGCGAGCCGCTCATATCGACCGTGATCGGGTCGTTGGCGTTGGCCCGGGCCGGGGTGACGACCAGGCTGCAGGTGGCCGGCTGGATGAGGTCGACGACCTTGCTGCTGAGGGCGATGTTGCCGCAACCCTTGGGAATGACGATCTCGTACTGCTTCCAGTCCTTCTGGACCGGCACGATGAACACCGGAAGGGGCTCCTTGCCCGCCCATTCGATGTTCCGGGCCACCTTGACCTGGTCGCGGGACTTGAAGAGCATCCAGGGCAGCACCTCGCCGATCGGCAGGGTGGTATCGACCCATTCAGCGGTCTTCATCTGGTCCATGAAGGGCTGATAGAGCTCGGGGTTCCCCGCCAGGTCGAAACCGGTCTTGATTTCGGCGGCGTGGGCGTCGAAGAGCCCCTTCATGACCGGCGGCGTGGGCTCCTGGCCTTTGACCGTGCAGAACGTGTAGAGCCCGATCCGCTTGAGCTTGGTGGTTTGGGCGAACGACATCGCCGTGAAGACGACGAGGGCCATCACGACGAAGGTAATGACGGGTTTGCGCAGCTTCATCAAACGCCTCCTGATGATTTGGCCAGAGTTTTCCGACTTCATGGGAATATATAGTCCGGCCGGGGCCTGTTGTCAAGCAAAATCAACGCTTTCGCCCCCCCTCGCCCCCGGCGGCTAGCCTGGACTATTCATAAAAACGCCGGTATTCTCAATAAGACATCAAGACCCAAGACCGGCGTTTTTACCCTTCGGGCTAGCCGGAGGCCGGCCGGGGCTGAGGACGCCCCGTGCTTCCGTCACCGAGGCCCATTTGTCGCGCTCGTCCCGATTCTGGTATAATTCCCCTCCGTCAGGAGAACCACCGTGACCCATCTGAGCGAAGAGACCGAACTGACCGTCACCACTCCCGACGAGCCCGGTATCTTCGGGCGCGTCCTGGGGACGCTGGCCAACGCCGGCGTCAACGTCAGGGCCTTCTACGTCTATTCCGACGAGGACGGCCAGGGGCATTTTCACATCGTCACCTCGGACGCCAAGAAGGCCGAGACGGCCCTGCGCACGCTGGGCTACAAGGTCAAGTCGAAGAAGGTCGTCACGGTGCTGGTCACCGACCGGATCGGGGCCGGGGCCGAGATCGGCGCCCTCCTGGGCAACGCCGTCATCGACATCCGCTACGCCTACGGCTCGTCGGCCGGGGAAGGCAAGACCCTGCTCGTGTTCCACACGACCAACAACCGCAAGGCTGTCGATACCCTCAATTAGGCCTCGAAATTCCGTTGACAAGGCCGGGGAGTTATCATAGAATAGCTCCCTTAGTGTTGTATCAAGGAGGCTATTATGTCGAACGCCGAGCCTAACGTCGTTCCGCTCTGCGACGTCCTTCTCGTTCTTCTCATCATCTTCATGGTCATCACGCCTCTCGTCCAGAAAGGCATCGACGTCAAGCTGCCCGAGACCTCCGACGCTTCGAGCGGCGGCGGCCAGCCCACGGGCATGATCGTTCTGACGCTCCAGGAAGCCGAAGCCGTTGAGATCAACGGCATCAAGTTCGAGCTCCGCGGCCTCCTCGAAGAGCTCCGCCGCCTCTACAGCACGCGGCAGGACAAGACCATCTTCATCCGCGCCCTGGCCAAGCTCCCCTTCGCCAAGGTCATGGAAGTCATCGATATCGCCCGCGGCGCCGGGGTCGAGACGCTGGCCCTGATCCCCGAGTTCATCGAGAACTAACGGCCGGACGGCTCTCGCGGCCCGCCGCGGGCGGGCTTCCGTTCGTCGCCCTCATCGTCCTCATCGGCCCGACGCTCCCCCTCTGTTCAGCTTCCGGGGCGGATTGGGTCTTGATGCCTTGCTGAGAAACCCGGCGTTTTTATGAACAGTCCAGGCCGGCCCGGATTGTTCACGAGCCGAGGCGGCCGCAGATGCGAGGCGTCAAAGGGCGAAGCTGTACTCGGAGTACTGCGAACCCTTTGCAACGAAGCAGATGCGGCCGGATCGGCTTGCCCGAAGGGTAAAAACGCCGGTCTTAGGTCTTGATGCCTTGCTGAGAAACCCGGCGTTTTTATGAACAGTCCAGGCTAGCGACTTCGGATCGGGCCGATCACATCGCGCGAGATGACCAGGCGCTGGATCTCGTTCGTGCCCTCATAGATCTGGAGCAGCTTGGCGTCGCGGACGAGCTTCTCGACCGGATAATCTTTCATGTAGCCGTAGCCGCCGAAGATCTGGAGCGCCTCGAGCGCGTTGCGCATGGCCGCATCGGAGCCCAGGCACTTGGCCATGGCCGACTCCTTGCCGTTGGGCCTGCCCTTGTCCATGAGCCAGGCCGCGCGCCAGACCGCCAGCCGCGCGGCCTCGACGTCCATGGCCATCTGGGCCAGCTTGAAGGCGGTGGCCTGGAAGGTGGCGATGGGCTTGCCGAACTGGACCCGCGTCTTGGAGTATTCGACGGCGTATTCGAGGGCCGCCCGGGCGATGCCGACGCCGGCCGCGCCGACGGCGGCCCGGGTCTTGTCGAACGTCTTCATGGCCACGATGAAGCCCTGGCCCTCGCGGCCGATGAGGTTGGCCGCCGGCACCCGGACGTCCTCGAAAAAGAGCTCGGTCGTGTTCGAGGCCCGGTGGCCGAACTTGTCCTCGACCTTCCCGACCGAGACGCCCGGCGTCTCCCGGGGCACGGCGAAGACGCTGAGCCCGCGGGGCCCCTTCTCCGGGGCCGAGTTGGCGAAGACGACGTAGAGGCCGGCCACGCCGCCGTTGGTGATGAAGCACTTGGAGCCGTTGATGACGAAATCCCCGCCGTCCTTGCGGGCGGTCGTCTTGATCGCCGACGTGTCCGAGCCGGCCTCGCGCTCCGTCAGGCAGTAGGACGCGAAGGCCATGCCGCCGATGAAGGGGGCGAAGAGCCGCTTCTTCTGCTCGGGCGTCCCGAAGAGGAGGATGGGGGTGAAGGCCAGCGAGTTGGCCATCATCGTCGTGTACATCCCGGCGCAGCCCCAGGCCAGCTCCTCGCTGACGATGGCCGTATCGAGGTCGCCGAGGCCCACGCCGCCGTACTCGGCCGGCACGGTGCAGGTCAGGAAGCCGACCTCGAAGGCCTTGCGCATGACGTCCTCGGGAAAGTCATGGCCCTGGTCATAGGCGGCCGCCTTGGGCCGCATCTCGCCCGCGGCGAACTCGTGGGCCATGTCCCGGAGGGCGATCTGGTCTTCCGTCAGCTCAAAATCGATCATGCGCGGTCTCCCCTGGGGATTTCACGGCGCATCGTAGCGGAATCAGCCCCCCCTGTCAATTTTCAGGCCGACCTCGTCCCTGCGGATGTGGAACACCGGGTCCTCGATCCCGAAAATGCCCGCGACGACATCCTGGACCCTCGCGCCCTTCACCGGGTCGGGCGGCAGGAGCAGGACGAGGCGCCGGCCGGCGAGTCGGAGCTCGAGGCCGCCGGCGCCCTTGTGGGCGGCCTTGAACCCTTCGAGGGCGCGCCTCAGCTCCCCGGCGCCGCGCCGCGGGCCCAGGGCCGGGTCCGTCCGGTCGAGCGAGTACACGAGCCTGTCCGTGAGCTTGTGGAGCGAGGGCGTCCCCTCCCCGACCGCCTCGAGCCCGGAGAACCGGATCCCCGGCGGGACGCTCCTGTTGATCCGGGCGAGGAAGTCGCGGGCCTCGATCCGGCGCTCGGTCCTGAACTCCAGGACCTCCCTCCGGGCCTCCATGCCGAGGGGCAGCGCCGGCCCGTACGAGAAGTCCATCTTCGGATGGAAGCCCTGGGTCTTGCGGACCTCGATCCCGGCCCGGCGGAAGCTCCTCTGGAGGATGTGGATGAGATCGATGTGGGACAGGTAGCGGGCCTTGCCCCGCTTGGCGTAGAACGCCCGGTAGCGGAGGACGGTCCCCGCCTTCTCGCCGGCCGGCCCTCGGGACGCGGGCAGGGGCGTGATCTTCGCCGGCCGGGCCGCCTTCCTCCAGGCCCGCTCGTCGCACCCCCCGCAATCGGCGCAGACCCGCTCGAGGCAATCCGGCGAGGGCTCGGCGCGCAGGGCCGCGTCGAGCTCGGCCGCGAGGCGGCTCTTCCTGATCCGGGTATCGATGTGGTCCCAGGCCAGGGCCGCCCCGCGCGGCAAAGGCCGGAGATAGTCGCGGTGGTCGATCCCCGCCGCGGCGAAGGCGTCCGTCCAGGCGCGGACGTCGAGCTTGTCGTCCCAGCCGTCGAACCGCGCTCCCCTTCTCCACGCCTC
This sequence comes from Candidatus Aminicenantota bacterium, assembly GCA_034679465.1. Classification (GTDB taxonomy): domain Bacteria; phylum Acidobacteriota; class Aminicenantia; order Aminicenantales; family Saccharicenantaceae; genus RBG-16-66-30. The sequence goes on from JAXDAV010000060.1 coordinate 12,435, forward strand.
GATGAGGACCGGGCCGAGCCGCCGGTCCCCGCGCGAGAAGACGGCTTCGAGGACGGAGGTGGCGAGAGGATGGGTCTTGACCTCGACCGTCCGGAAGCGGCGCAGCTCGCCCCGCACGAACTCCTGCTTCGCCGCGAGCGAGGCTTCGTCCTCCATGCCCAGCCATTGGAACGGCGTGTGCGGCTTGGGGATGAACGAGGACAGGCTGACGTGGACGCGCGGGGCCCCGCCCTGGATCGACCGGCCGAGATCGAGGGCGCACCGGACGAGCGAGACGATCCCGGCCAGGTCCTCGTCCGTCTCGGTCGGCAGGCCGGCCATGAAGTAGAGCTTGACCAGCTTCCAGCCGCCCTCGAAGGCGAAGGTCAGGGCGTCGCGGATCTCCCGGTCATCGAGCTTCTTGTTGATCACGGCCCGGAGGCGCTCGGTCCCGGCTTCCGGGACGAGCGTGAAGCCCGTCTTGCGGACCTTGAGGATGTTCCCGACGAGCTCGCGCGACAGCCGCCCCGGCCGGAGCGACGACAGAGAGAGCGAGATCTTCTCGCGGCTGAGATCGCTCATGAGGGCGCCGACCGTGGCCTCGAGCTGGGGGTGGTCGCCGATCGAGAGCGCGGACAGGGACATGTCCTCGTAGCCGGTCTGCCGCAGGCTGCGGAGGGCCGTCCGGTGAATGACCGCCGGGTCTTTCGGACGATGCGGGAAGTAGATCGTCGAGGCCTGGCAGAACCGGCAGCTCTGCGGACAGCCGCGGGCGGCCTCGATGGCCACCCGGTCGAAGACGACGCGCAGGCCCGGAACGATGATCCGCTCCGGGAAGGGCGAGCGGGCGAAGTCCTCGGCCAGGCGCTTGCGAACGACCGCCGAGGCCCCGGGCCCGGGCCGGGCGACGAGGTGCGGCGAGCCCTCCACGGCGACGGCCTGGTAGAGCGACGGGACGTAGACGCCCTCGATCCGGGCCAGCTCCCTCAGCCTCTCCGCCCGGGCGAGGCCGCGCCGGCCCATGTCCCCGACGGCCCGGACGATCTCCGGGAGCCCCTCCTCGCCGTCCCCGATCAAGAAGAGGTCGAAGATGTCGGCGACCGGCTCGGGATTGAAGGCCGCGGGTCCGCCGGCGATGACCAGCGGATCGCGCCCGCCCCGTTCCGCCGCGCGGAGCGGGATGCCGCCGAGGTCGAGGATCGTGAGCACGTTGGTGTCGTTGAGCTCATAGAGGAGCGAGAAGCCGACGATGTCGAAGTCCCGGAGGGGCAGGCCGTTCTCGAGGCTCGCGAGCGGCAGGCCGGAGGCCCGGAGCTCCCGCTCGAGGTCCGGCCAGGGCGCGAAGACCCGCTCCGCCGCGACGCCCCGCAGGGCGTTGAGCCGGGCGTAGAGGATCTTCTGGCCGAGGTAGGACATGCCGATCTCATAGACGTCGGGGAAGGCCAGGGCGACCTTGGTCCGGACCCGGGCCGGGTCCTTGCGGATCTCGTTCCATTCGCCGCCGACATAGCGCCCCGGCTTCTCCACACGGGCCAGGACGCGGGCGAGGGGGACCCGGTCAGACATTGGCGAATCGTCTCATCTTCACGTTCATGACCAGCCCGCAGGCGACATAGCTCGTGAGGAGCGACGAGCCGCCGTAGCTGAGGAACGGCAGGGTGATCCCGACAACCGGGAAGAGGCCGATGACCATGAGGATGTTGACCAGGAATTGGAAGGTGATGAGCAGCGAGGCGGTGAAGATGATGTAGACCCCGGCCCGGTCGCGGGCCTTGGGCACGGACAGGAACATCCGGGCCAGGAGGGCGAAGTAGAGGGCCATGACGGCGAAGACGCCGAGGAAGCCCGTCTCCTCGCCGATGACGGAGAAGATGAAGTCCGTGTGCCGGGCCGGCAGGAAGCGGAGCTGGCTCTGCGTGCCCTTCCGGAAGCCCGCGCCCGTGAATCCGCCGGAGCCGATGGCGATCTTGGACTGGATGACCTGGTAGCCCGAGCCCCGCGGGTCGCCGGCCGGATTGATGAGCGTCGTCACGCGCTTCTTCTGATAGTCCTTGAGGGCGACGGTCCAGCCGCCGACGCCGAGGACGATCCCGGCCAGGATGAGACCGACGATCGCCTTCCTCCTCAGCCCGGCCAGGATGAAGGCCCCGCCGATGATGGCCAGGAAGGTCGTGGCCGTCCCCAGGTCCGGCTGGGCGACGATGAGGAGCAGGGGCACCGCGGCGACGGCCAGGGCCCCGAGGGTATGCGCGGTCGTGAGGTAGGCGCTCTTGTATTCGGCGAAGAGCCGGGCGAAGACGAGGATCATGACGATCTTGGCCAGCTCCGAGGGCTGGAGCTGCATCAACCCGAACGAGATCCAGCTCTTCGTGCCGGCGATCAGCCGGGCGAACACCAGCGTCGCGGCCAGCAGGGCGACCACGAGCCCGTAGAGATAGAACGAGAGCGAGACGAAGTACTTGTAGTCGACGGTCAGGACGAGGAGCAGGGCCAGGAGCGAGACGCCGATCCAGACGAGCTGGCGCACGTGGAAGCCCCCGGCGAGGTAGTGGGACGAGCTGTAGATGAAAAAGACCCCGATGAGCGACTGGAGGAGGATGAGCGCCAGGAGGACCCCGTCGATCTCCCGGAAGAGCCGGCGGTCGAGCATCAGCGCCATGCGCCCTCCCGGACCTTGGTCCTGAAGGCCTCGAAGATCCGGCCCGCGACCGGGGCGGCCGTGGCCCCGCCGCCGCCGCCGTACTCGACGAGCACGGTCACGATGATGTCGGGCCTGTCGCGCGGGGCGAAGCCGGAGAACCACGAATGGGTCTTGACCTCGCGGCCGGCCTGGGCCAGCCGCGCGGCGCTCTCCCGGCTCATCGTCTGGGTCGAACCGGTCTTGCCGCAGACGTCGAAATCGGCGACGCGCGCGCCCTGGCCGGTGCCGCCCTCGTTGGCCGACTTCCACATGCCGCCGATGATCTCCTCGTAGGTCGAGGCCGTGAAGGGTCCGCGGGACCCGGCCTGAGGCGGATCGCCGTCCTCCGGGGGGCGCCCCCCGCCGTCCGGCGTGAGGTGGGGACGCACCCGCCGGCCCCGGTTCGCGATCATGGCCGTCATGGCCGCGATCTGGACGGGGGTCACCTGGAGCTGGCCCTGCCCGATGGCGACCGAGATCGTCTCGCCGGGATACCAGGGTTCTTTGAGGGTCGCTTTCTTCCACTCCTCGCTCGGCACGAGCCCGTCCTTCTCGCCGACGAGGTCGATCCCGGTCCTGCGGCCGAGCCCGAGCCGCGAGGCGGCCAGGGCGATCTCGTTGATGCCCATCTTCCGGCCGAGCGCGTAGAAGTAGATGTTGCACGAGTTCTTGATCGCGTCGGCGAGGTCCATGGCCCCGTGCCCGGGCGCGAACCAGCAGTGGCGCACGGCCCCGTAGATCTGGGTCGCGCCGGAGCAATAGGTCGTGGCGCCCGGGGTGACGTGGCCGAAGCCCAGGCCCCCCAGCCCCATGACCAGCTTGAAGATAGAGCCGGGGGCGTAGAGGCCGCGGATGGCCCTGTTCTCGAGGGGCGAGAGCGGGTCCTGGACGAGCGCGCCCCATTCTTCCGGCGTGAACCGGGTGATGAACCGGTTGGGGTCATAGGTCGGGTGGCTGGCCAGGGCCAGGACGGCGCCGTCCCGGTCGAGGGCGATGACGACGCCCTCGCGGTCCTCCAGGGCCGCCTCGGCCAGGGCCTGGAGGTCCCAGTCGATGGTCAGGGTGACGTCCTTCCCCTGCTCCGGGTAGTCCCACCCCGTCGCGCGCTGGGTCCGGCCGAGGCTGTCCACGATCTCGTAGACGGAACCGTCCTGGCCCCGGAGGACGTCGTCGTATTCCCGCTCGACTCCCGTCTTGCCGACCATCTCCCCCGACCGGATCCGGCGGTCCGGCCGGGCCCGGATCTCCTCGGGCGTTTGCTCCTGGAGATGGCCGAGAACGTGGGCCGCCAGAGCGCCCTTGGGATAGAACCGCTGGGGCTCGGACTCGACGACCAGCTCCGGGAACTCGAGCCGGCGGCTCTCGATGGGGGCGATGTCGTTCGGCCCCAGGCCGTCGGCGACGACGATGGGCTCGAAGAGCTGGCGGTCCCTGTGCAGCCACAGGCGCTCCCGGAGGGTCGACTCGTCGATCCCCAACAGCCGGCTGACCGCGGCGTAGGACGCCGCCTCGTCCTTGACGTTCTCGCGGACGAGCGAGACCTTGAACGAGGCCCTGTTGTCGGCCAGGATCACGCCGTTGCGGTCCTTGATGAGCCCCCGCGGCGCCGCGAGCACGCGCATCCGGGTGCGGTTGGCCGCCGCCAGGTCCTCGTATTTCCGGTGCTCCAGGATCTGGACCTTCCAATAATAGGACAGGGCCAGGACGACCAGGGCGGCGACGATCCCGAAGACGATGTTCGCCCGCCGGCGGACGAGCGACAGGTCCTCGTAGATGCCGTCGACGGGCATCACGCGCCTCGAGAGCCCCGAGCCCGGACCCGCCGCTCGAGGGCGAAGAGGGCGCTGGCCACGGCCGCGGTGACCACGGGCTGCAGGAAGACGAGCCCGCCGTGCAGGTTGACCGATTTCAGCCGGACGAGGGCCGTGAGCAGGACCCAGAGCGCGGTCTCGAGGACGGACATGACCAGCAGGAACAGGGCGTTGCGGGCCAGGGACCCGACGTCGATCCGCTTGGAGATGAAGCCGGTCCCGAAGCCGAGCAGGGTCTTGGTCAGCCCGGCGACGCCGAAGACGCCGAGCGAGAAGGCGTCCTGGGCCAGCCCGCACATCGTCCCGAGCAGGGCGCCGAAGACCTCGCCCCGGCGGATCGAGTAGTACAGGACGACGACGGAAAAGGCGTTGAAGACGACCAGCAGGGCGGGAGCGCCCGCCCCGGCCAGGGAATAGACCAGGACCGCGACGAGCGTCCCCAGGAAGGCCTGCAGCAGGTCGCGCACGATCGTGTCCCTCATTCCCCGCCCCCGGGGCGCCGGGTCAGGACGGCCACGGCGTCGATCGTGTCGAAGCGGAAGGCCGGGGTCACGGCGATGCTGCGGAAGATCGGGGACATCTCGTCCGGGGCGATGCTCTTGATGACCCCGGCCCGGAGGCCGGCCGGATAGATCCTGTCATAGCCGGTCGTCCGCAGCTCCTCGCCCTCGGCCCCGCCTTCGGCGGTGGCCAGGATGTAGCGGAGATCGCAGACGCCGGTCGACCGGCCGGTCATGGACCCGGTCAGCTTGGACGCGACCGCCTCGACGCTGACGCTGCTGTCCTTGTCGGTCACGAGCTGGACCTTGGCCGTCTTGAAGCCGATCGGAGGGATGGTCCGGCCGACGAGCGACCCGTTCCGGTCGCAGACGGCCATGTCTTTCAGGACCCCGTCGAAGCTGCCCTTGTCGATGATGATGGACTGATGAGGGTTGGCGCTGTCGACGCCGATGACCCGGGCCGGGAGGATCGAGCCCTCGAACGCGGCCAGGCTCTGTCGGAGCCGGGCCTCGGACTCGGACGACCGCAGCCGGTCCTCGAGGAAGCGGACGTCCTGGCTGAGGAAAAAGTTCTCCTGCTTGAGCTTCCGGTTCTCCCGGCGCACGCCGCGCAGGTCGAAGTAGCCGTTCCAGACCGAGGCGACGCCGCGCGCCGCTCCGCCGGCCAGGCTCTGGATGGGCGAGAAGACGAAGAACACGGCCTTCTCGAAGACCGATCGGCCGGCGCCGGGGGGGACTTGGACGGAGATGAGAAGGATGTGGAAGGCCGTCAGGCCCGCCAGGACCCAGGCGCTTCGCCGTTTCTCCCAAAAGGGCATGGAACCTCTCGCACCGCCGCGGCCCGGCCCTCAGATGAGGGAGATCTTCTTCAGGAGCTCCAGGTCGTCGAGCATCTTGCCCGCGCCGAGGACGACGGTCGTCAGCGGGTCCTCGGTGATGAAGACGGGCAGCTGGGTCTCCTCGCGGATCCTCTTGTCCAGGTTCTTCAGCAGCGCGCCGCCGCCGGTCAGGATGATGCCCCGGTCGATGATGTCCGCCGACAGCTCGGGCGGCGTCCGCTCCAGGGCGATGCGGATGGCGTTGACGATGGCGGCCACGGTCTCCTCGATGGCCTCGCGGATCTCCTGATCGTCGACGACGATCGTCCGCGGGATGCCCTCGCGGAGGTCCCGGCCCTTGATCTCCATCGTCATGGGCTCGTCGAGGGGGTAGGCCGACCCGATCTGCATCTTGACGATCTCGGCCGTCCGCTCGCCGATGAGCAGGTTGTATTTTTTCTTCAGGTAGTGGATGACGGCGTCGTCCATCTCGTTGCCGGCGACGCGGATGCTGTGGTTGAAGACGATGCCGTCGAGGGAGATGACGGCGATGTCGGTCGTGCCGCCGCCGATGTCGACGATCATGTTCCCGGTCGGCTCGGAGATGGGCAGGTCGGCGCCGATCGCGGCCGACATCGGCTGCTCGATGAGATAGACCTCCGAGGCCTTGGCCCGCATGGCCACGTCCTTGACGGCCCGCCGCTCGACCTGGGTGATGCCGGTCGGGATGCCGATGACGATGCGCGGGCGGAGGAGGAAGCCGCGGTTGTTCATGGCCTTCTTGATGAAATAGTCGAGCATCTTCTCGGCGATCTCGAAGTCGGCGATGACGCCGTCGCGCATGGGCTTGATGGCCATGACGCTGGTCGGGGTCTTGCCGAGCATGTCCTTGGCCCGCGAGCCGACGGCCTCGACCTTGCCCGTCGCCTTGTTGACGACGACGATCGACGGCTCCTGGACGATGATGCCCTTGCCCTTGAGGAAGACCAGGGTGTTGGCCGTGCCGAGGTCGATCGCCAGGTCGCAGAACAACCTGTCTTTCATCCAGCTGATAAGGCTCATGTTGTCTTTCTCTCCGTCCCGGCCCTTTTTAGCACAATTTCCCCGGGGACGCAAATGAGGTCGGCTTGATGTCGGCTTGACGTCGGCTTGACTTTGCGTCCGGACTTCCCATATACAATAAGAACCTTTTAGTCGGAATCCTCGGAAAGGAGGGCGCTTTGGCCCATCAACCGTACGTTCCCGAAAAGACGGAGATGAGGGAGTTCACCCTCCGGGCCGTCCTCATCGGCCTCGTCCTGACCATCATCCTCGGCGCGGCCAACGCCTACCTCGGCCTGAGGGCGGGGATGACCATCGCCGCGACCTACCCGGCCGCCGTCATCGGCATGGCCGTCCTCCGGATCATGAAGGGCTCGATCCTCGAGGAGAACATGGCCCGGACCATCGGCTCCATCGGCGAGTCGATCGCCGCCGGGGCCATCTTCACCATCCCGGCCTTCGTCATCGCCGGCGCCTGGACCAACTTCAACACCTTCGACGCCTACATCAAATCGACGGCCCTGATGTTCGTCGGCGGCCTCCTCGGCATCCTCTTCGTCACCTTCCTCCGCCGGGTCATGGTCACCGACCCCGACCTCGTCTTCCCCGAGTCGGTCGCCGCGGCCGAGATCCACAAGGCCGGCCAGAAGGGCAGTCAGGGCTCGAAGTTCCTCTTCCAGGCCATGGGCCTCGGCGCGCTCCTCTATTCGCTCGGCGTCGTCCAGCTCTTCGCCGCGAGCAGGGACTTCATCCTCAAGGTCGGCCGGATCGGCTCGAGCTTCGTCCGCCTGGGCGCCGCGAAGGACTCGGCGACGATCGGGGCCGGCGGCACCGTGGCCGTCTCCGGCCCCGGCATCTTCCCCGCCTACATCGGCGTCGGCTACATCATCGGACCGCGCCTGGCCGCCCTCAACTTCGCCGGCGGCGTCCTGGCCTGGGGCCTCTTCGCCCCCCTGCTGATGTTCTTCCTCGGCCCCCAGCTCATCCCCACGTTCTACGGGCCGGGCGTCGCCGCGGCCGACGTCAGCTGGGTCGATATGGTCACCAACGTCTGGAAGTTCATCATCCGGCCGATCGCCGTCGGCGGCATGCTCGTCGGCGCCGGCTTCACCCTCTACAAGATGCGCAAGAACCTGGGCGCCGGCCTGAAGCGCTCCATCGGCGACGTCAAGAAGGCCGCCGGCCAGGGCGAGGTCGTCTCCCGGCTGGAGAAGGACCTGAACATGAAGGTCGTCATGGTCCTCATGGCCCTGACGTTCATCCTCATGGTCTTCGTCTATCAGACCTTCTCCAAGTCGTTCGGCTCGGCCCTGCTCGCCGCCGTGGTCATGGCCATCGCCGGGTTCTTCTTCGCCGCCGTCTCCGGGAACCTCGTCGGGACGATCGGCTCGTCGAACAACCCGATCTCGGGCCTGACCCTCTCGACCCTGATCATCGCCGCCCTGCTGATGGTCCTCGTCGGCGCCACCGGGACGACCGGGGTCGCCGCCGTCCTCGGCGTCGCCGCGGTCGTCTGCGTCTCCTCGGCCGTGGCCGGCGAGATGCTCCAGGACCTCAAGGTCGGTCACATCCTCGGCGGCACGCCCTACAAGATGCAGATCGGCAACATCTTCGGCATCCTCATCGCCTCGCTGGTCATGTACTTCCCGCTCATGCTCCTCCACGGGGCCTTCACCTTCGGCAGTAAGGAGCTGGCCGCGCCCCAGGCCGGGCTGATGGCCGCCCTGTCCCAGGGCATCGTCGGCGGCGAGATGGCCTGGCCGCTCGTCATCGTCGGCATGCTCATGGGCTTCGCCTTCATCCTCGTCCAGGTCAGGTCACCCATGCTCGTCGCGGTCGGCATGTACCTGCCCCTCGAGACGACGTTCGCCATCTTCGTCGGCGGCATGTTCAAGGGCCTGGTGGACAAGGCCATGGCCAAGAGGACGTTCAACGCCGCCCAGACGGCCCGCGCGACCAACGTCGGCATCCTGCTCGCCGCCGGCCTGATCGCGGGCGAAGGGTTGATGGGCTTGGTCCGGGCCGCCTGGAAGTTCTTCTTCCTCAACAAGATCATCTCGTTCGATATCCCGACGCTCTTCAAGAGCGGCAAGTACTTCGGCGTCGTCGACCTCTACGTCGGTGGCCTGGTCGTGCTCGTCCTGATCGGGTTCTACCTGATCAAGGTCCCGCTCAGGAACGCGGGCGCCGCCGACGAGCCGCCGCCTCCTTCGGCCGTCATCTGATCTCGTTTCGAACGGGGATATGGACTCCGTGTCCGTGTCCCCGTTCTTTTTTACACACTTCCACGCAGTACGTCGCCCTCGAGGCGGCGAGGGATGTTGCCTCGACGATCCCCGTCCGTGGAGGGGGGACCCGCGAAGCGGGGGGAACCGGACGACTGGTTCCCGGGGGGCCGGGGAGCTAGAGGCATATCCCGAGCAAAGCCGGAGAGAGGAGCCTTCCCGAATCTGGAGAGGACCTCGTTTTTTGCCTCGGCCCCGGGTTTTCGGGTAGAATGAGCCCATGGCGATCCGTGAGATCCTGATCATCGGCGACCCGATCCTGGCCCGGAGATCGGAGCCGGTCAGCGAGATCACCCCGGAGATCGTCCGCCTGGCCGAGGACATGGTCGAGACCGTCCATCGCGCCCCCGGCGTCGGCTTGGCCGCGCCCCAGGTCGGAGTCAACAAGAGGCTCATCGTCGTCGACCTCTCGGTCGGCCAGGACGAGAACGCCCTGCACGTCCTCCTCAACCCGGAGATCGTGGCCAAAGAGGGCGAATCCGTCTGCGAGGAAGGCTGCCTGTCGGTGCCCGACATCAAGGAGAAGCTCGCCCGCCCCTACCGCGTGACCGTCCGGGGGACCGACCTCGAGGGCCGCGAGGTCGAGATCGAGGGCGAGGACCTGCTCGCCCGGGCCCTCTGCCACGAGATCGACCATCTCGACGGCATCCTCTTCGTCGACAAGCTCTCGGTCCTGAAGCGCAAGCTGATCCGGAAGAAGCTCAAGAAGACCGCGGCGGCCGCCCCGAAAGCATGAACATCGTCTTCTTCGGGAGCCCGGCCTCGGCCCTCCCCTCCCTCGAGGCCCTCCTCGGCGCCGGCCACGACGTGCGGCTCGTCGTCACCCAGCCGGACAAACCCGCCGGACGCGGGCGCAGGCTGACGCCCTCGCCCGTCAAGGCCCTGGCCGTCGAGCGCGGCATCCCCGTCATCGAGCCGGCCCGCATCCGAACGGACGAAGCGGCCTTCGAGCGGGTCCGGGCGGCCGGGCCGGACGTCAACGTCGTCGTCGCCTACGGCCAGATCATCCCCCGCGCCGTCCACTACTTCCCCCGCTATCACTCCCTCAACGTCCACTTCTCGCTCCTGCCGAAGTACCGGGGCGCGGCGCCCGTCCAGTGGGCCGTCCTCAACGGCGATCCGGAGACCGGCGTGACCGTCATGGAGCTCGACGACCGGATGGACGAGGGCGACATCCTGGCCCAGGAGCGGGTCGCCGTGGCGCCCCGCGAATCCGCGCCGGCCCTGGAAGAGCGCCTGGCCGGGACGGGCGCCCGGCTTCTCGTCTCGACCCTGGCCCGGATCGACGAGGTCCTGCGCGTCGAGCAGGACGACGCCCTGGCGACGCTCGCCCCGAAGATCCGGAAGGAGGACGGCCGCGTCCCATGGGCGGACGCCGCGGCGGCGATCGACCGGAGAGTCCTGGCCCTGGCCGAGAAGCCGGGCGTGTTCACCCATTTCCGGGGGAAGAGACTGAACATCGTCCGCGGACACGCGGCCGGGCCCGCCGGGCTCCCTTCCCCCGCCTCCGCCCCGGTCTCCGCTCCGGGGACGATCGCCGCGGCCGGCAAGGCCGGTCTGACGGTCGTTTGCGGCGGAGGGACCGCTTACGTCGTCGAGGAGCTCCAGCCGGAGGGAAAAGGCGTCATGTCGGCCCACGCTTTCTCGCTCGGGACGAAGATCGCCCCCGGCGATTCCTTGGGGTGAGACGGGCCGGCTCCCGGCTATTCTTCGAGCAGGAAGTTGCGCGGATCGACCCGCTTGCCGTCCTTGAAAACCTCGTAGTGGACGTGCGGGCCGGCGGCCTTGCCGGTCTGGCCGATGTAGCCGATGACGTCGCGCCTCTTCACCTGCTGGCCGGCCTTGACGTTGAAAGCGCTCATGTGGCCGTAGACGGTCATGAAGCCGTTGCCGTGGCTGATCGTGACGTTCTTGCCCAGGTACTTGTCGGTCTGAACCTTGATGACGATGCCGTCGGCCGTGGCCACGATGGGGTTGCCGGTGTTGGTCGAGATGTCGATGCCCCAATGCATGGTCCAGGCCCCGGTGAAGGGGTCGTTCCGGTGGCCGAAGACCGAAGCCATCCAGCCCGAGGCGGGCATGATCGACGGGGTGGAGGCCAGGCGGAGGCTGTCGGCCTCGAAGAACTTGACCAGGCTGGTCAGGTTGTTCTCGAGGCTTTGCGCCTTCTGGTTCAGGTTCTGGACGGTTCCCGGGTTGATGACCTGGGGGCCGCCCGGGGCCGGGCCCTGGGGCGACTCGATGTAGGGATCGGGCTCGTCGGGGTCGGGCGCGCCGCCGCCGACGCCCGCCGGGGCGGTCAGGACGTCGACGGATTTCAGCCCGGCCATGACGTTGAGCTTCTTGGTGTAGCTCTCGAGGTCGGATATCTTGGCCTGGAGCTCGGTGATGGACTTCACGTAATCCGCGAGGGTCGATCTCTGCTCGGCCGCCTCGGCCCGGAGGGCCTTGTAACGGCCCCGGATGACGGTCATCCGGGCGTAGTCGACCAGGACGCCCAGGAGGACGACGCCCAGCGCGATCCCGGCGACGGACAGCGTTTTGAGCTTCTTTCGGGAAAAGCACAGCGTTTTGGTGCTGGTCTTGGTGTGCGGGACGATGATGACCGAAAGATGCTTGTTCGGCATTGACCCGACTTTAGTACCACACGGGCCCGAAAACTGTCAAGGCTTTTCAGGAGGAATTAATGTTCCCCCCGATTGGCTAGCCGCGGGCCTCGAGGGCCTATCCGCCGCAGAGGACCGCCCCCCCGTTGACGTCCAGGATCTCCCCGGTTATATGGCGGGCCAGGTCGGAGGCCAGGAAGAGAATGGGGCCCGCGACGTCCTCGGGAGGCGGGATGCGCTTCAGGGGGATGGACAGGCGGACCTCCTCCCGGAAACCGGGCCGGCTGAAGGACCCGGCGCACATATCCGTGTCGGTCCACCCGGGGGCGACGGCGTTGACCCGGATCCCGTAGGGGGCGAGCTCCACGGCCAGGGACTTGGTCAGGGCATGGAGGGCCCCCTTGCTGGCCGCATAGTGGGAGTGCAGGGCCTCCCCCCTGACCCCGGCCGTCGAGGTCACGTTGACGATCCAGCCCCGGCCGCGCTCCTTCATCGACGGGACCACAGCGTTGATGCCGAAGAAGACCCCGTCGAGGTTGACGCCGACCGTCTCGCGATAGACCGCCTCGTCGAGCCGGCCCATCTCGAGATAGGTCCAGATCCCGGCGTTGTTGACCAGGGTGTCGAGCTCGCCCCACTTGGAGAGGATGTCGCCGACCATCCGGTCGATATCGGCCCGGGAGGCCATCTCGGCCTTGTAGGCGAGGGCCCGGCGGCCCCGCTGTTCCACCTCTTTGACCACCTCGGCGGCCGCTTTTTCGTTGCTGGCGTAGCTGATGGCCACGTCGGCGCCGGCCTCGGCGAAGAGGAGCGCCGCGGCCCGGCCGATGCCGCGCGAGCCGCCCGTGATCAGGGCCTTGCGGCCGTCGAGGCGGATCATTTGACGTACCCCAGGCTGAAGTCGCCCATCTTGTGGAACTCGAGGGTGCGGTAGATCTCGGAGGCCTTGGGCAGGACCTTGTCCTTCATGACGGCCATGTACTCGCCGGCCGTGGGGATCCGGCCCTGGAGCGCGGCCAGGGCGGCCAGCTCCGACGAGCCGAGATAGACCCGGGTGTTGTCCCCGAGCCGGTGGTCGAAGTTCCGGGTCGAGGTCGAAAAGACGGTCGTCCCGGGGGCGACCCGGGCCTGGTTGCCCATGCAGAGTGAACAGCCCGGCATCTCGGTCCGGCCGCCGAAGCCCACGAAGATGGCGTAATAGCCCTCTCGCATCAGCTGGGCGGCGTCCATCTTCGTCGGCGGCGTGATCCAGACCCGGGCCGCGGGGGCGCCTTTTTCGAGGATGCGGGCGGCGGCCCGGAACTGGCCGATGTTGGTCATGCACGAGCCGATGAAGACCTCCTGGACCGGGTCGCCGGCGACGGCCGAGAGCGGCCGGACGTCGTCCGGGTCGTTGGGGCAGGCGACGAGCGGCTCGGTGATGGCCGCGAGATCGATCTCGAGGACGGCCTTGTATTCGGCGTGGGGGTCCCGCTTGATCAGGACGGGCTCGGCCAGCCAGGCCTGGCAGGCGTCGATGCGGCGGCGGAGGGTCTCGGCGCTCTGGTAACCCTCCTTGATCATCTCCTCCATGAGCGCGACGTTGCTCCGGAGATAGGCGGCGACGCGCTCCTCGGAGAGCGAAAGGACACAGGCGGCCGCGGAGCGCTCGGCCGAGGCGTCGGTCAGCTCATAGGCCTCGTCCCCGGTCAGGTCCTCGAGGCCCTCGATCTCGAGGACACAGCCGTTGAAGGCGTTCTTCTTGTTCTTCTTCTCGACGGTCAACAGCCCCGCCTGGACGGCGAAGTAGGGGATCGCGTTGACGACGTCGCGCAGGGTGATGCCGGGGTTGCGCCGGCCCGAGAACCTGACCAGGATGGATTCCGGCATGTCCAGGGGCATGAAGCCCAAGGCCCCGGCGAAGGCGACCAGGCCCGATCCGGCCGGGAACGAGATGCCGATGGGGAAGCGCGTGTGGGAGTCGCCGCCGGTGCCGACCGTGTCCGGCAGGATGAGGCGGTTCAGCCAGGAGTGAATGACCCCGTCGCCGGGCTTCAGGGCGACGCCCTTGCGGGCGACCATGAAGGCCGGCAGGGTCTTGTGGACCTTAACGTCGGCCGGCTTGGGATAGGCGGCCGTGTGGCAGAACGACTGCATGAACAGGTCGGCCTGGAACTCCAGGCAGGCCAGCTCCTTGAGCTCGTCGGCGGTCATGGGTCCGGTCGTGTCCTGGGAGCCGACCGTGGTCATGCGCGGCTCGCAGGCCGTTCCGGGGAGCACCCCGGGGAGGCCGCAGGCGCGGCCGACGATCTTCTGGGCCAGCGTGTAGCCCTGGTTCGGCTTGGGCGCGGGGTTCTCGACGGTCGTGAAGAACGCCGCCGCGCCGAGCCCGAGCGTCTCGCGGGCCTTGGCGGTGAGCTGGCGGCCGATGATGAGCGCCAAGCGCCCGCCCGCCCGGAACTCGTCCTTGAGGGTCGGCGGCTTGATCTCGAGCGCGGAGAGCTTCCGCCCGGCGGCGTCGAGGATGGCCCCGGCCGCGAAGTCGAGGGTGATGACGTCGCCGGTCTTCATCCCGGTCACGTCGGCCATGAGGGGCAGGCCTCCGGAGTCCTCGGTCGTGTTGAAGAAGATCGGGGCGATGAGGCCGCCGATGACGACGCCGGCCCGGCGCTTGTTGGGCACGAAGGGGATGTCCTCCCCGATATGCCACATGAGCGAGTTGCAGGCCGATTTGCGGCTCGAGCCCGTGCCGACGACGTCGCCGACGAAGGCCACGCGGTGGCCCTCCTCGCGGAACTTCTTCATGGTCTCGGTGCCGCCCGGGAAGCGCGTCCGGCCCATCGACTGGGCGTGAACGGGGATGTCGGGACGCGTCGGCGCGTCGCCGGCCGGGGAGAAGTCGTCGGTGTTGATCTCGCCGTCGACCTTGAAGACCTTGAGGACGAGCTTTTCGGGGAACGCGGGCCGGGACAGGAACCACTCCCCCGCCGCCCACGACTCGAGGACGGCCTTGGCCTGCGGGTTCGTCGCGGCGAGCTCGGCGACCGTCTCGAAATGGCCGTAAACGAGGACCGTCCTCTTCAGGGCCTCGGCCGCCGCGGCGGCGATCGAGGGGTCGGAGAGGGCCTCGACCAGCGGCCCGACGTTGTAGCCGCCGAGCATCGTCCCGAGCATGCGGACGGCGTCCTGGCGCGCGACCGCCGGCGACTTGACCGTCCCCCCGGCCGTCGCGGCCAGCCACTCGGCCTTGACCTTGGCGGCCGGATCGACGCCCGGCGGGACGCGGTTCTCGAGCAGGCCGAGGAGCTCGGCGCCCCGCTCCCGGTCGGCCGTTTCGAGGCCCCGGCAGACCTCTTCGACCTCGTCCGGGGTCAGCGGCAGCGGCGGCAGTCCTTCCTTGGCCCGTTGTCGTTCCATCTCGCGGTAGGCGTCGAGCATCGTTCTCTCCTGTGGTCCGATTTGGCCCGTCTAATTTATCGGTTTTCCGCCGGTCTTGTCAAAGCCTAGTGGGGTCATTTTTTGGAAAAGCGGCTTGCTTTTAGGAGCGAATGAGGTTAGAATGCTGGTCCGGTTTTCATCTCAAAAAATCACTACACGGAGGGACCACCGAATGGACAACAACGCGATCAACCGCGCCAAGGAGCACTTCGGCAAGCTCCTCGAGCAGCAGATGAAGCGCATGGAAAAGGTCAAGGCCGCGCCCGACTGGATCGACTACACCAAGCTGTCCCCGCTCAAGATCGGCATCCTCGCCGGGGACGGCATCGGCGTCTACATCGCCGCCCAGTCCAAGCGCGTCCTCGAGTTCCTGCTCAAGGACGAGGTCAAGTCCGGCCGGGTCGTCATCGACGACCTCGAAGGGCTGACCATCGAGAACCGGGCCGCCCACGGCTGCGCCATCCCGGCCGACGTCCTGGCCGAGATCAAGAAGTACCCGGTCACCCTCAAGGGCCCCACGACGACGCCGCGCAAGGGCGATCCCTGGCCGAACATCGAGAGCTGCAACGTGGCCATGCGGAAGGAGCTCGACCTCTTCGCCAACGTCCGGCCCGTCCGCATCCCCAAGCAGGGCATCGACTGGATCTTCTTCCGCGAGAACACGGAAGACCTCTACGCCCTCGGCTCCAACGGCCTCGACGTCGACGAGGACATCTCCATCGACTTCAAGCTCATCACCGGGCCGGGCGCCGACCGCATCTGCCGGCTGGCCTTCGAGCACGCCAAGAAGAACGGCCGCAAGCGAGTCACCTGCGTCACCAAGGCCAACGTCGTCAAGACGACCGACGGCCGCTTCCTGGAGAACTTCTACCGCATCGCCAAGGACTACCCGGGCATCGAGGCCGACGACTGGTACATCGACATCATGACGGCCAAGCTCGTCGACGAGAAGCGCCGCCGCGACTTCCAGGTCCTGGTCCTGCCCAACCTCTACGGCGACATCCTGACCGACGAGGCGGCCGAGTTCCAGGGCGGCGTCGGCACGGCCGGCAGCGCCAACATCGGCAAGCAGTACGCCATGTTCGAGGCCATCCACGGCTCCGCGCCCCGCATGGTCACGGAGGGCCGGGCCCAGTACGCCGACCCCTGCAGCATGATCCGGGCGGCGGCCATGCTCCTCGGCCACATCGGCTACACCGAGATCGGCAAGAACCTCGAGATGGCCCTCGACATCACCGGCCAGTACGAGAAGAAGATGGTCATCACCGGCCGCCCGACCGGCGTCACCGGCGAGGCCTTCACCGACTACGTCATGGACTGGGTCCAGAACCCCAAGCTCAAGGAGACCTGGGAAGGCTACGTCAAGGCCTGAGCCCGGGCTCGCGATAACAAGGAGAAACCGCCCATGCGCAAGAAGATCGCTCTCATCGGCGGCGGGCAGATCGGCCAGATCCTGGCCATGCTCGCGGCCCAGAAGGAGCTCGGCGACATCGTCATCCTCGACATCCCCGAGCTCGAGAACCCGGCCAAGGGCAAGGCCCTCGACCTCATGGAGATGGCCCCCCACGGCAACTACGACGCGGCCATCTCCGGCACGTCCGACTACAAGGACATCGCCGGGGCCGACGTCGTCATCATCACGGCCGGCCGCCCCCGCCAGGCCGGCATGACCCGCGAGGACCTCCTGGCCGTCAACCTCGACATCATCACCAAGGTGGCCGCGGGCGTCAAACAGCACGCCCCCCAGGCGTTCTGCATCATCGTCACCAACCCGCTCGACGCCATGGTCTACGCCTTCTACAAGCTGACCGGCTTCCCCAAGAGCCAGGTCATCGGCATGGCCGGCACCCTCGATACGGCCCGTTGGCGGGCCTTCATCGCCATGGAGCTCGGCGTGTCGGTCACGGACGTCGCCGGCACGGTCCTCGGCGGCCACGGCCCCGACATGGTGCCGCTGCCCCGGCTGACCACGGTCGGCGGCGTGCCCCTGACGGACATCGCCACCAAGGAACAGATCGACCGGCTGGCCACCCGCACCCGCGAGGCCGGCACCGAGATCGTCAAGCTCTTCGGCAAGGGCTCGGCCTTCTTCAGCCCGGCCTGGAGCGCCATCGTCATCGCCGAGTCCTATCTCAAGGACAAGCGCCGCGTCCTCCCCTGCGCCGCCCTGTGCGAAGGCGAGTACGGCGTCAAGGGCCTGTTCATCGGCGTACCCGTCCTGGTCAGCGCCAAGGGCATGGAGAAGGTCTTCGAGATCACGCTCGACGACGACGAGAAGGCCATGCTCCAGAAGACGGTCGCCGTCGTCCAGAAGACCGTCGAGGAGACCAAGCTCTAAGCCGTCGCTGACACCTACCGACCCCAAGGCCGGGAGCGCTCGCGCTCCCGGCCTTCTTCATTTTTTAGGGACACATAAGGGGACATGTCCTCTTGACACGTATCCCCGCTGCGTTGACCCAGAAGTCCGTATTCCTTGACATGGCTGCTTCGCCGGGACTAGCATGGTTCTTGACCAGCTGGTAACTCTTCTTCAAGCTGTCGGCTAGGTTCTCGTTCACATATAGCGAGGCGGCATGAAGACTATCGGCGCCGGGGCAAAACGAATCGACACAGCCTGTTTCGTTTGCGTTTTGTGCATCGGATTATCTGCCGCCCAGAAGGCCGATTTCCTGGTCGAGAACGGGGTCCGTCTGGTGAAAAACGCAAAGGACCCCGTTCCCCATAACGGGATGATCCTGAAGCCGACGCTGACGGAGGACCTCGTTATCGGCGGAGGGGGCTCAATCGAGGAATCTTCGTTCGCGAGGCTGACGTTTATCTGCATCGATGACGAAGAAGACATCATAGCCTTGGACGGCAAGGACATGTGTTTGAAGGTCTTCGATAAGAGCGGCCGATTCGTCCGGCGATTTGGAAGAAGAGGGCAGGGACCGGACGAAATCCAGACGCCCAGGGGAATGATGCTGTGGGGCGGCAAAGACATCGTCATACTGGATTCCGGGAATAATCGGCTGTCCTTCTATTCGAAGGACGGCCTCTGCATAAAAAGCGTCAGCCTCAAGGGAACTCAACCTTACACCCCGGTGATGGACAGCGGGGGGAATTGCTATGGCAGCGCTCTGGAATTCTCGGCCAAGGTCGGTCTGAAGCTCCTCAAGTTCGATCCGGAATTCAACCCGGTTTCGACGGTCAGCTCGCTGGAAATGCCGAAGGAGAACGAGATCCCTCCTCCCGAGCTCATGGAGCAGTTCGTTTTCCAGATTGGAGAAAAGAGCTCCCTGATCTGGGGTGTCAACTCCAAGTACGAGCTGAACTTCACGGACAGCGACGGCCGGTTATTCAAGAGAGTCAGCCGGGCGGCCGTCCCCGAAAAGGTCACAAGGGATCTCTTGGCCATGGAAATGAGAAAGAGGAATCCGGACCGGCCGATCCCTGCTTCCCTGAAGGTCCCCCCGCACTACCCGAAGCACTTCCCGTTCTTCAGTGCCCTCATCAGCGACGACGAGGGCCGCGTCTTCGTGAGGACCCTTGAGGGCTTCGGCTCGGGACATGCCAGCTATGATGTCTTTGACCAGGAGGGCATTTATATCGCCCGTTTTAAATGGCCTGAGAATGAAGAGATTGTGGCGGTCAAGAAGGCGAAAGTCTATTCGCGGATAAGAGAGAACGAAGACGGAATTCCGATCATCAAGCGCTACAGAATCGCCTGGAAATGAAGATCGCTTGAAAATTCGCCCAGGCACGTTCTTCAGCCATGCTTGAGCTCAAGGGCATTACCAAGAAATACGCTGGTGTTCCGGCTGTGCGGGATGTGAGCTTTGCTCTGAAGCCCGGAGAGATAACCGGCTATCTGGGTCCGAATGGGGCCGGCAAGACGACCACCATCAAGATCATGGCGGGACTGCTCGAACCCACGGAGGGCGAGGTTACCTACGAGGGAAACCCGATAAAAAAGGATATGTTGGCTTATAAATCGATCATCGGCTATGTGCCTGAACAATCGGAGGTCTACCGGCATTTGAGCGCCTGGGATTATCTTTTCATGGTCGGCCGTCTCAGGGGCATCTCCGACCGGCTCCTGCGCACCAAAGTAACGGCGTTGATGCGCCTTCTGGGGCTCTCCTCCGATATGGACATGGCCATGTCCTCCTATTCCAAAGGCATGGTCCAGAAGGTTCTTATTGCGTCCGCTCTGCTCCATGATCCTGTTGTGATCTTGATGGATGAGCCGTTATCCGGGTTGGACGTCTCGGCGGCCTTGGTCGTCAAGGACCTTCTCGTCCTGTTGTCCCGGGAGGGGAAGATCATCATCTACTCATCCCATATTTTGGAGGTCGTCGAGAAGATCTGCTCAAGGGTCATCATCATCGACAAGGGCTCCATCGCCGCCGATGACTCCGTCAGCAACCTGAGCCACCTGATGAATCTGCCTTCTCTCGGGGAAATCTTCCATCGCCTCGTCGTCAAAGTAGACCCGGAAATAACGGCTCGCGGCATTGCCGCGGCCATCAAAAAAAGGGACTGAGAGGTCATGGCTTTCCAATCGAGCCTCGCCCGTCCGGCTGCGCTCGAAGCCAGGCAGTTCAAGGTCCTGACCCGTCACTTCTTCCTGAGGCTTTTCAAGAATGACCTCGTGGACTTCGAAGACCAGATGAAAGAGCGCGTGGTTGGGATTCTATCCATACTGGCCGTGTTTTCCGGCCTCATCAGCTACGTGTTTCTGGGGAAATACGAGTTCACTCCGGACCAGGGCCAGTCGGCGTTCGAGAAGATGCTTTTCATAACGTTCTTCATGCTCGTCCTGGGGTTTGTGGCCATCCTCGAGTGGGACGTCATGTTCCCGGACAAGCGCGATCATGCCAATCTCAATCCCCTTCCCCTGAAGATCAGGACCATCCTCTTGGCGAAATTCACCAGCTTGCTCCTTTTCGTCGGGTTGTTCGCTCTGAGCTTAAACATCCTGTCTTCGTTGTCTTTCGTCCTCCTG
This sequence comes from Candidatus Aminicenantota bacterium, assembly GCA_034679465.1. GTDB lineage: Bacteria > Acidobacteriota > Aminicenantia > Aminicenantales > Saccharicenantaceae > RBG-16-66-30. Next base: position 32,559 of record JAXDAV010000060.1, read on the forward strand.
CTCCCTCAGTGGAGATCGACAAGCGCGTTCTTCTTCATCGGCCATGCCCTCGTCCATTTCCTGATCATGTTCCTGGCATGCTTTTTCGGGTTTTTCCTCTACATCGTCCTTCTCGGTTTCATCCAGGTCCTATTCGGAGCACGGTCATTCGCTAAAGCATCGACTTACGTGCGTTCGCTCTTCCTGATCATCCAGGCGTTCCTCATTCTGACTTATCTGAGGATCCTCATCTACGGCCTGGATAACCTGATTCCGACCGAACAGCTCAGATCGGACCTTCCGAGACTAGGCCGATTCTTCGATTTTTTCCCTCCGTATTGGTTTACCGACCTATACGAGACAGCCTTAGGTCATCCCCGGTTGCCCTTCCATGGGCAATATCGATATGCGCTCATCGGCCTGGCCGCCATGGCTTTGGTCTTCGCTTTGACAATGGGACTGGCCTATGGACGTATGATCCGGAAAGATGATCCAGGCCATAAAGGGCGCCTCCGAACGGTCAGGTTGTTCTGGGAAGCCGCTTTCAATGGTCTTTTTCTCAAGAATCTAACCCAGCGGGCGATTTTCCACTTCTTCAGGAAGACCCTCAAGAGCAGCATGTTCCATAGAATGCGATTGGCCACGTACATGGCCTGCGGTATAGCCCTCGTCCCTTTTCTCATAACGATGCGATCTGTGCGGAGGGGACACCTCCTCGGCCTGAATCTGACACTGGTCATCATCCCCCTGGTCCTGTCTTTTGCCCTTCTGCTTGGCTTGAGGTCCGTGATGAGCCTACCGGTGTCTCTCGAGTCCAATTGGGTCTTTCGTTTGACGGAGAGGCCCAAGATCCGCGCCTATTTCACGGGACTGAGGAAAGCCATCTTGCTCATGAAGCTGGGCCCGCTCTTCGTCCTTGTTTTTACGGTTTATGCCATTCTCTGGGATCCCCGGACTTCGTTATACCATTCTCTTTATGGCCTGGTTGTCTCGGTCGTTGTTATGGAAGTCCTTTTCATTCACCACATGAAAATTCCCTTTGCCTGCTCTTATCTGCCGGGGAAGGAGAAGATTCAAATCTATTGGCTACCCTACATTCTTGGCTTTCTCGCTTACGTGAACATCGCGGGACGGATAGAGCTGCAACTCTTAGAATCCCCATTGGGTTTCCTATGCTTCTTTGGAGTTTGCCTGATCAGCCTTGCGGGAATTCGTGCGTATCAAGTCTTCTTCCTCTACAAGCGAAACAAGATTCGGTTCGAAGAAGAGCCGGAGCCCGTGATGATAGACTTGGATTATGAACGGCCCTCGCACCGGAGAGAGATATAGGCATCCCGTGGCCAGCGCCCGCCTTTATGGGCGCCTCTTGGTCTAGTCAGGGACGCGGCGGGACCTCATGATAGCCCTTTTTCCTTTCCCATGACCGCCTCTACCTGTCACCATCGTGGAGCAAAACCAATCACTTATCCACAATCCTGTATTGGTAGAAGGTGCTTGCGTGGATCTTGTCCATTATGAAGAGATGATCCTTATGGATCAGAATGCGGTCAGCGAAGTGCTTGAGAGGAATCTCTCCGAGCAGGATCCCTTCGGGATCGAAGACTTCGAGTTTATACATGTCGGTTTCCCGACGTTCCAGGAAGGTTTTGTCGCCGACCATCCGTGTCAAGTTGACATTCCCTCCCTGCCCGTAACGCCATAAGGCACTCCCCCATTCGTCCTTCTTCCTTAGCCTGTTAAGCGTAACGACCCAAACACGGCCCTTATTGTCCGCGGCGATCCCCGAAGAGCATTGATTGATCTGAATGATCTCAGCAGGCATGGCCGCCCCTTTTCCGGACGTCCTCCCCTTGAGTTCTATGTCGGAACTGAAGTTCAAACCTCTCGTTGCGCTCCACAACTGCTTTCCGTCGGAATCAAATTTGTTGATCTGGTTTCGGCTTAGATACGTTATATAAATATGGCCATTCTTGTCCGTTGCCAGTATCGTTTGATTCGCCATGTCGTTGGCTTGGGGACCGCCAAAATCCTGAGGCTCGACAAATTCTGCCAGGGCATTCCCATCAAAATCGATTATTTTGGCCAACTTGGGAAATCCCTCACTTCTTATCTTCTTGGAATCATACTCATACCCGAGGGAAGTGGTCACAACTAATCGTCCCGGCTGCAGGAATCGCATTTCGAGAAGCTTGCGATCTATACGGATAATCTTAATCTCTTTCCCCAAAGGATTCAGAACCTCGATCCTCGCTTGGTTCCTATCGAGGACATAGATGTTGCCTTCCGAATCCACGTCGAGACTCCTCGGATAATTGAACTCCCCCGGACCCTGCCCTTTCCTTCCGAACGTCATCAGGTACTTGAGATCGGGGCTGAACTTCTGTATGCGGTGATTTCCTGAATCGAGTATGTAGATATTCCCAGCCTTATCCACAGCGAGGTCTTCCGGAAGATTAAACGCAAGATTCTCATCCTCCGTGACAATGTCACCGATTGTCCGGACTGATACCAGAGCGACGGGGAGCTGTGGCCCGAACCTGCCTCCCTTTTTGTTTTGGATGACCTTGAGTCCATCAATGATCTCGGTTTCCTGCGCAGGATTCGCGATCAACGCACGGCCGGCCGTAACAATGAGAAATAGAATGAACGCTCGCCGCATCGTCTTCATTGGAGACCCGTTACATCTTGCTTCCGAATCTTAGTCCTTTTGATTTTCCACTTCAATACGGCTCCGGCTTTACGGAGGCCAAGAAAACGGATATCGTTATCCCGGCATGAGGATCCACGAATACCAAGCCAAGAAGCTCCTGTCCGGGTTCGGCGTGCCGATCCCGCGGGGCGAGGCCGTGACCTCGCCGTCGGAAGCCCGCACGACCGCCGAGGACCTCGGCGGGCCGGTCGTCGTCAAGGCCCAGATCCACGCCGGGGGCCGGGGCAAGGCCGGGGGCATTCTCCGAGCGGCCAACCCGGCCGAAGCGGCGACGGCGGCGGCGCGCCTGCTGGGCCTGCCGCTGGTCACGGGACAAACGGGTCCGGAGGGCCGGATCGTGCGCCGGATCCTCGTCGAGGAGGCCCTCGACGTCGTGCGCGAGCTCTACGCCGGCGTCACGCTCAGCCGCGAGGAGGCCTGCCTTGTCCTCCTCGTCTCGCCCCGGGGCGGCGTCGATATCGAAGCGCTCGCCCTCGGGGAGCCGGACCTCGTCCTCAGGGAATCGATCTCGCCCTCGGCGGGTCTCCTCCCCGCCCAAGCCGAACGCGCGGCGTGGGCGCTGGGGCTCTCAGGCGACGCGTCCTCCGCTCAGGCGATCAGGCTCTTCGCCGGGCTCGTCCGGGCCTTCGAATCGACCGACGCCTCCCTCGTCGAGATCAATCCCCTCATCCTCACATCCGCCGGCGCGCTCGTCGCCGCCGACGCCAAGATGGACTTCGACGACAACGGCCTCCCCCGCCACCCCGACATCCGCGCCCTCTTCGATCCCGACGAAGTCTCGCCCGAGGAGCTCGAAGCGGCCCGGGCCGGCCTGAGCTTCATCCGCCTCGACGGCGATGTCGGCTGTATGGTCAACGGCGCCGGCCTGGCCATGGCCACGATGGACCTCGTCGCGCTCGCCGGGGGCCGCCCGGCCAATTTCCTCGACGTCGGCGGGGGCGTCTCCGAAGACGCCGTGGCCAAGGCCTTCGCCATCCTCACCTCCGGTCCCGGCGTCCGCTCGGCCCTGGTCAACATCTTCGGCGGCATCGTCCGCTGCGATCTCGTCGCCCAGGGCATCGTCCGGGCGGCCCGCGAGCGCGCCGTCCGCATTCCCGTCGTCATCCGCATGGAAGGCACCAACGTCGGGCTCGGCCGCAAAATCCTGGCCGACTCGGGCCTGCCCTTCTCGGCCGCTCCCGACATGGAGAGCGCGGCCCGCGAGGCCGTCCGCCTGGCCCGTGCGGGCGGAGGAGCAGGCGGAGGCGCCGCCCCGTGAGCATCCTCGTCGACCGCACGACGCGCGTCCTTGTCCAGGGCCTGACCGGCCGCGAGGGGACCTTCCACGCCGGGCAGATGATCGAGTACGGCACGGACGTCCGCGCCGGCGTGACTCCCGGCAAGGGCGGGACCCGCCACCTGGGGCTTCCCGTCTTCGACACGGTGGCCGAAGCCGTCCGCCGCGAGGGCGTCGACGCTTCGGTCATCTTCGTCCCGGCCCCGGCCGCCCCGGCCGCCATCCTCGAGGCCGCCGCGGCCGGGATCGGCCTCATCGTCTGCATCACCGAGGGCATCCCCGCGCTCGACATGGTCCGGGTCAAGGCCTTCCTCCGCGGCACGCCGGCCCGGCTCATCGGCCCGAACACGCCCGGCGTCATCTCGCCCGGGCTGACCAAGCTCGGCATCATGCCCGGCCCGATCCATAAGCCCGGGCCCGTCGGCGTCATCTCCCGCTCCGGGACGCTGACCTACGAGGCCGTCAACCAGCTCTCCCTCCTCGGGCTCGGCCAATCCTCCGCCGTGGGCATCGGCGGCGACCCCATCGTCGGCCTGTCCTTCACCGACCTCATGGCCCTGTTCGAGACGGACCCGGCCACCGAAGCCGTCGTGCTCATCGGCGAGATCGGCGGCTCGGCCGAAGAGGAGGCCGCCCGGCTCATCCGCTCCGGCTATGAGAAGCCCGTCGTCGCCTATATCGCCGGCCTGACCGCTCCTCCCGGCCGGCGCATGGGCCACGCCGGGGCCATCATGTCAGGCGGCCGCGGCACGGCCGCCCGCAAGATCGAGCTCCTCGAGGAGGCCGGGGCCCGCGTCGTCCGGAACCCGGCCCGGATCGGCGAGGCCGCCGCGTCCGTCCTCGGTTTTTGATTGCTCCCCGGCCCCCGCTCCCCTATAATGGGCGCGGGGAGGACGCCATCAGGCCATGACACAAGACCCGTCCATCGCGGTGGCCAGCGGCCCGACCATAGCCGCCGGGCTCGAGGAAGTCGACATCCTCGTCGGCATCCCGAGCTTCAACAACGCCAGGACGATCGGCCACGTCGTCCGGGCGGTCGAGGCGGGGCTCCACAAATATTTCCCCGGGCGCCGCTCCATCCTCGTCAACTCCGACGGCGGCTCCACCGACGGGACCGCCGACGTCGTCCGGGAAGCGAGCGCCGACCTCGACTCCATCCTGCTCGATAGCAGGGTCGGCGGCTTCCGCAAGCTGGTCGCGCCCTACCACGGCGTCCCGGGCAAGGGCAGCGCCTTCCGGACGGTCTTCGACATCGCCCGCGAGCTCAAGGCCAAGGCCTGCGCCGTCGTGGACTCCGACCTCCGGAGCATCACCCCGGAGTGGATCGAGCTCTTGGTCAAGCCCGTTCTCGAAGAGGGCTACGACTACGTCTCGCCCCTCTACGCGCGGCACAAGTACGACGGGACGATCACCAACTCGATCGTCTACCCCTTGACCCGGACCCTGTACGGCAAGAGGATCCGCCAGCCGATCGGCGGCGATTTCGGCTTCTCGGGCCGGCTGGCCTCGTTCTACCTCGAGAAGGACGTCTGGCAGAGCGACGTCGCCCGCTTCGGCATCGACATCTGGATGACGACGACGGCCCTGGCCAACGGCTTCAGGATCTGCCAATCCTACCTCGGGGCCAAGATCCACGACGCCAAGGACCCCGGGGCCGACCTCAGCGCCATGCTGCACCAGGTCGTCGGCTCGGTCTTCGATCTCATGGAGGAATACGCGCCGGTCTGGAAGGGCGTCGCCGGGTCCAAGCCGGTCGAGACCTACGGCTTCGTCTATTCCGTCGGCCTCGAGCCGATCCACGTCAACGTCGACCGGATGATCGAGATGTTTCGCCTCGGCGTCAAGGACCTCGGCCCGTTCTACGAGTCCTTCCTGCCGCCGGACGTCCTGTCGTTCCTGGCCGACCTGGGCCGCGCGGACCGCAAGGACTTCGCCTACGCGGACGCCGCCTGGGTGAGGACCATCATGAGCTTCGCCCTGGCCTGCCACGCCAAGACCGTGAGCCGGGAGCACATCATCAAGTCCCTCACGCCGCTCTATCTCGGCAGGGTCGCTTCCTTCGTCCTCGAGACCTGGGACTGCACCGCCGACGAGGTCGAACGGCGGCTCGAGGACCTCTGCCTGGCCTTCGAGCGGGAGAAGGGGTATCTCGTCGAGAGGTGGAACCCCTAAGGAGAGCGCCATGAACAGCCCCATCGACAAGGTCATCATCGAGCCGTTGCGCGAGGTCGCCCGGAAGCTCGTGGCCTTCCTGCCGAGCCTCCTGACGGGGCTCGTCGTCTTCGCCGCGGGCCTGCTGCTGGCCTGGCTCATCAAGCTCCTCGTCATCAGGATCCTCAAGCTCTTCAAGCTCGACGCGGCCTTCTCCCGGACGGGCGTGACCGAGGCGCTCCAGAAGATGACCGTCAAGGACACGCCGGCCAAGCTCATCGGCCGGACATTCTTCTGGCTCGTCACCTTCATCTTCTTCATCCTCGCCCTCAAGGTCATGAAGGTCCCGGTGATCGACCAGCTGCTCGAGAAGCTCCTCCTCTTCCTGCCCAACATCTTCATCGCCCTCCTCATCCTGGCCATCGGCTGGCTCCTGGGCAATTTCCTCGGGCGGACCGCCCTCATCGCCTCCGTCAACTCCGGCGTCAAGCTGGCCGGCCAGGTCAGCCAGGGCGTCAAGGGCCTGATCATGGTCTTCGCCTTCGTCATGGCCTTCGAACAGCTCGGCATCGGGCGCCAGACCATGATCGCCGCCTTCGCCATCGCCTTCGGCGGGGCCGTCCTGGCCCTGGCCCTGGCGTTCGGCCTGGGGGGCAAGGACCTGGCCCGGAAGTACCTGGAGAAACGCTTCAAAAGGAACGGAGAGGAGGCGGAGCCCGACGACCTCAAGCATATCTGAGGCGGCCTCCGACGCGGCCTCCAACGCGCTTGCGTTTTGCCGTCGCCGGCGTATAATACCCCCCGGCCACAGGACCATCCCGAGAACCCTCAACCCGCCTGAATCCATGCCTTAGGTCATCATATGAGCCGGGACAACGGAACGATCGGCCGGAAGATCAAGCGGACCCTCGTCGGCAGGCCCCGCAACATCAAGGACCCGTCGCTCTTCCACAAGATCGCCCTGATCCCCGTCCTGGCCTGGATCGGGCTCGGCGCCGACGGCCTGTCCTCGGCGTCCTACGGCCCGGAGGAGGCCTTCAAGGCCCTCGGCCAGCACACCTACCTCGCCCTGGCCCTGGCCGTGGCCACCGCCCTGACCGTCTTCGTCATTTCCTACTCCTACTCCCGCATCATCGAGTACTTCCCGTCCGGGGGCGGCGGTTATGTCGTCGCGGCGGAGACCCTGGGCGAAAAGGCGGGCGTCCTGTCCGGAAGCGCCCTGCTCGTCGACTATGTCCTGACGATCACGGTCTCCATCGTCTCGTGCGGCGACGCCCTGTTCAGCTTCTTCCCGGCTTCGGCCCTGCCCTACAAGGTGCCGTTCGAGGTCCTGGCCATCGTCTTCCTCGTCCTCATCAACCTCCGCGGCGTCAAGGAGACGGTGCAGTTCCTGGCGCCGATCTTCATCGTGTTCGTGCTGACCCACGCGCTCCTCATCGGCTACGGCGTCCTCCAGCACGTCCCCGACATCGGCGCCGTGGCCGGCCGGGTGCGCTCCGGCTACGAGGACGGGCTGGCCACCATCGGTCTCGGCGGCATGGCCCTGCTCTTCCTCAGGGCCTTCTCGATGGGCGGCGGCACCTACACCGGCATCGAGGCCGTCTCGAACGGCCTCCAGGTCCTGCGCCAGCCCCGGGTCCAGAACGGCAAGAAGACCATGCTCTACCTCTCCGTTTCGCTGGCCTTGACGGCCGGCGGCATCCTCGTCTGCTATCTCCTGTTCGGCGTGTCCCCGGCCCCGGGCCGGACGCTCAACGCCGTGCTGGCCGGCCAAGTCTTCGGGGACTGGACGTTCGGCCGGGCCCTGGCCCTCGTCACCATCTTCTCCGAAGCGGCCATCCTCCTCGTCGCCACCCAGACGGGCTTCGTCGGCGGCCCCCGCATCATGGCCAACATGGCCGTCGATTACTGGTTCCCGCGTCGCTTCGCCTCCCTGTCCGGCCGGCTGACCATGCAGAACGGCGTCCTGCTCATGGGCGGCGCGGCGCTCGCCCTTCTCCTCTACTCCCGGGGCCGCATCACGACGCTCATCATCATGTACTCGATCAACGTCTTTCTGACCTTCTCCCTGTCCCAGCTGGGAATGTCCCGCTTCTTCATCAAGAACCGCCGGACGGACCCGCTCTGGAAGAGGCACCTGCCCGTCCATCTCCTCGGCCTCCTCCTCTGCCTCTCCATCCTGATCGTCACGGTCCTCGAGAAGTTCTCGCACGGCGGCTGGCTGACGATCGTCCTGACCTCGATCGTGGTCCTGCTCTGCGGCCTCATCAAGGCCCACTACAACCGGGTCCGCAAAGGCGTCCGCGAGCTCGACGACATGCTCACCGCGGTCATCGCGCACAAGGGCGAGTACAACGCCGACCCGACCGACCCGCGCGAGATGACGGCCATCCAGCTCGTCGGCGGCTACTCCGGATTCGGGGTCCACACGTTCCTGTCGATCATCCGCGGCTTCCCCGGCCTCTACAGGAACTTTGTGTTCATCTCGGTGGCCGAGGTGGACGCCGGCGCGTTCAAGGAGACCGAGTCCGTCGGCCGCCTGACCGCGGCGGCCAAGGACGCGCTCAAGAAGTACGTCGACCTGGCCCGGCGCCTGGGCTTCCCGGCCGAGTCGCGCTTCGACGCGGGCATCGACGTCGTCGAGACGGCGACGGCCCTGTGCGAGCGCGCCGCCCGCGACTTTCCCAGGTCCACCGTTTTCGCCGGCCAGACCGTCTTCCGCCGGCCCGGGCTGGTCCACCGCCTCCTCCACAACGAGACCGCCTTCGCCATCCAGCAGGAACTGCGCTGGAAGGGCATCACCACGGTCATCCTCCCGATCCGCATCAACATCTGATCTCCGCCTCAAAGGACCTCCTCCGCTCGCATGACGAAGGCTGTCGCCGGGGCGAGATCCCTCGCCGCCTCGCGCCGGACCGCTTCCTTTAGCGTAGGTTGATGATTGACAAAATGCAGTCAGGCGGATATTAAGGACTAACCGGAACCCGGAGAGCAAAGGAGGCCTCGATGCCGCGCACGTTTCTCGCCCTCGGCCTGATCCTCGTCTTCGCCACGGCTGGAGCCACGGCCCAGAATCCCCAGGTCAAACGGGCCGCCCAGCCGGGCCCTGAACCCATGTCCGTTCAGCCGGTCGCCAAGGACCTTTATCTCGTCAGGGGAGGGGCGGGCGCCAACGCGGCGTTCTTTGTCACACCCAAACAGGGCGTTGTCGTCATCGACGCCAAGATGACTCCCGAAGCCGCGGCCGAAATGCTCCGTGAGATCGCCAAGGTCACGTCCCAGCCCGTGCGGACGCTCATTCTCACGCACAGCGACGGCGACCATGTCAACGGCCTCCCCGGCTTTCCTAAGGGCCTGACGATTTTCGCGCAGAAAAATGTCGAGCGGGACCTCAAAAAAGCCGCCGCCGATTCGCCCGCCCTCAAGGATTATTTGTCGACCGCGATCCATGCGTACGCGATCCATGAGTCCGAAGCATCCATCATCGGCCGTGGCTATAGGATCGACATGCGCCATTACGGACCGGCCCACACGGACGGCGACACCTGTGTCTTCTTCCGGCGCCAGAGAATTGCGTTCGTCGGCGATCTCGCTTTTGTCGGCCGGGATCCGCTCATCCATCTGCAAAAAGGCGGGACGGTCTTCGGGTACGTCAAGACGCTCGAGGCCCTCCTCGCCGAAAAGCCCGCCATCAAGACCTTTCTCTCCGGCCACGCCGATCCCCTGACCAGGGCCGATATCGGATCCCTGAAGACGTCCCTCGCCAATAAGCTGTCCAAGGTCAAGGAGATGGTCGCGGCGGGCAAGAGCATCGAAGATGTCCGGAAGGCCTTCGGCATCGATGGGCCTCCCGACGCCCCCGGCGGCCGCCGCCGCTGGCTGAGCTTTGTCGAGACCGCTTACCTCGAGTTGACGGCGAAGAAATGACCCGATCATGGAGTGGTACATGACGAAGAAGTCTCTAATCGCACCCGCATCCGCGGCGGTCCTCATGATCCTGGCTCTCGCCCCGGCCTGCAGTCGTTCCTCGTCTGGAGGGGCCGTCGTCGAGGAGAAGAACGAGGTCATCCGGACCTACCCCTTCGCCGATCCGGACCCCGTGCCCATCTTCGCCCGGTCGTCCCTGTGGGGCCAGGGCGCGCGCCTCTACCCCTACTTCATGTTCGACGGCTTCACCGCCGAGCCGGTCGAAAGGCCCTGGACGGTCGTCCGGCTCTCGAACCCGCACATCGAGGTCGCGGTCCTGCCCGAGGTCGGCGGCAAGGTCTGGGGCGCGGTCGAAAAGGCGACCGGCCGGGAGTTCCTCTACTGGAACCACGTCCTCAAGTTCCGTCAGATCGCCCTGCGCGGGCCCTGGACCTCGGGCGGCATCGAATGGAACTTCGGCGTCGTCGGCCACGCCCCTTCGACGGCGACGCCGGTCGACTACCTCGTCCGGCGGAACAAGGACGGCAGTGCCAGCTGCGTCGTCGGGACGATGGATCTCCCCTCTCGGACCCGCTGGAGCGTCACCATCACCCTGCCCGGGGACAGCGCGGCCTTCGAGACGCGCGCCCAGTGGGTCAATCCGACCCCGTTCAGCCAATCCTATTACGCCTGGTCCTGCGCCGCCGTGAAGACCGGCGAGGACCTGAAGTACGTCTTCCCCGGCCGGTGGTTCATCGGCCACGATTATTCCGTTCCGCTCGAGCCCTGGCCCGTCGACCGGTCGGGGTGCGACCTGGCCTGGTACCGGAACAACGCCACCGCGGGCTCCAAGAGCTACTTTACCGTCGGCGACTACGCCGATTTCTACGGCGGCTGGTACGAGAAGACCGACGCCGGCTTCGGCCACTGGTCGCCCTACGGGGACATGCCCGGCCGCAAGGTCTGGATCTGGGACCTCTCGCGCTCCGGCGAGATCTGGGCCGACCTCCTGACCGACACGGACGGCCAATACACCGAGCCGCAGGCCGGGCGCCTGCTCAACCAGTCCGACCACGGCGATTTCGCCCCGGGCTCGGCCGACCGCTGGAAGGAGCAGTGGTTCCCCTACCGCGGCATCGGCCCGATGGCCGGGGCCTCGCCCCACGCGGTCCTCAGCGCCGCCCGCTCCGGTGATTCGGTCGCCCTCGGGCTCTTCCCGCTCCGGCCGATCGCCGACGACCTCGTCGTGACCGCCCGGGGCCAGGAGGTCTTCCGGGAACGCCTGGTCCTGAAGCCCGAACAGGTCTGGAAGAAGGACGTCGCCCTGGCCGGCGTCGCGGCCGGGGCCCCGTTCGAGGTCCGGCTGGGCGCAAAGCTCGTCTACGAGAGCGCCTCGCAGGCCGACGACCTCGAGCGTCCGCTCCGGTTCAGCGCGCCGACCGGGAGCTCGGCCGAAGCCCTCTTCCTCCAGGCCCGGGGCCTCGAGCGTGAGAGACGCCTGGCCGAGGCCCTCGAAAAGTACCTGGCCGCCGCGGCCGAGGAGCCTCTCCACGTCCGGGCCTTGGCCCGGGCCGCCGAGCTCTGCACGCGCCGGGGCGAGCCGGCCAAGGCCCTGGACCTCGCCGGCCGGGCCCTGGCCGTGTCCATGTACGACCCCGAAGCCAACTACGTCTACGGCGTCGCGGCCCGGCGCATGGGCCGCCTGGTCGACGCCAAGGAAACGCTCGGCTGGGCGATCCGCTCGCCGCAGTTCGAGGGCGTCGCCCGCGTCCAGTCGGCCGAGATCGCCATCCTCGAGAAGGACTATGACATGGCCGCCGAATACGCCTTCGAGGCCCTCGTCGCCGACGACCTCAACATCAACGCCCTCGAGGTCCTGGCCGTGGCCCACCGGCTCGCCGGCCGCAAGGCCGAGGCCGGACAGGTCCTGGGCTGGCTCCTCGAGACCGACCCCCTCGACCACCTGGCCCGTTTCGAGCTCTATCTCAGGACGCGGGCGCCCCAGGACCTCGAGGCCTGCCGCGCCCTCATCCGCAACGAACTGCCGCACGAGACCTGGATCGAGATGGCCGCGTTCTACCAGCGCCTCGGGCTGACGGCGGACGCCGTCGCGGCCCTCCGGGCCTCGCCCTGGCACCCGGCCGTCCTCTACTGGCTGGCCTACCTCGAGCGCGACGCCTCTCCGGCGGAGAGCGCGGCCCGGCTCGAAGAGGCCTCGGCGGCCTCGCCGCTTCTCGTCTTCCCCTTCCGCGAAGAGGAGATCGCGGTCTTCTCCTGGGCCGTCGCGGCCCGTCCGGCCGACTGGAAGCCCAAGTACTACCTGGCCCTCATCCTCTGGGGCAAGGGCCGACTCGAGGAGACGCACGACCTCTTGGAGATGATCGACGGCGCCGATTTCGCGCCGTTCCATATCGCCCGCGGCGCCTTCTTCGAGAAGACGGACCCCGGCCGGGCCGCCGCCGACCTGGCCCAGGCGATCGAGATCGACGCTTCGAGCTGGCGGGCCCGCCACGCCCTGACCGCGTTCCATCTCCGCCAGGGCCGGACAGCGGAGGCTCTGGCCGCGGCCCGCCGAGCGGCCGCCGATCTCCCCGCCGAGGCGCCGCTCCAGGTCGACCTGGCCGAGGCCCTCCTCGCCGCCGGCGAGCCGCACGAGGCCGCGACCGTCCTCGACACGGTGGCCGCCCTCCCCTACGAGGGCGCGAGCGGCATCCACGGCCTCTACGTCCGGGCCCACGTCGGGATCGGCCTCGAGGCCATGAAGAAGGGGGCCTGGGCCGATGCGGTCCGGGCGCTCGAGCTTTCCAAGCTCTACCCGGAGAAGCTCGGCACCGGCGCGCCCTTCCACCCCGACAGCCGCATGCAGGATTATCTCGTCGCCCTGTGCCTCGACAGGATGGGCGAAAAGGCCAAGGCCGCAGCTCTGAGGGAGTCCATCCGCGACTACACCCTGACCTATTGGGACGAGCCTCAGCCCCACACGTACTTCGGAGGCCTCGTCCTGGAGAAACTCGGCCGCAGGGAGGACCGGCTCAAGGCCCGCGAGCTCCTGGCCCGGCCCAAGCCGCCGGCCGAGATCATGGCCGTCGTCGCGGCCCTGAAGTGACCGGCGGAAGCGGTCAGCGCGGCCAGCTCTTGTACGGGATGACGGCGGGGGCCGCCGCCCCGGTCAGTCGCAGGACCTCGAACAGGCCGCCGGCCTCGGGCACGAGTTTGAACTTCCGGTAGCGGATGAGGCCGTAGGCCGACTGCGGCTCGAGGAGACAGGGGACCAGGTTGGCCGCCGGCTGGACGCCGTCGACGTAGAAATCGCCCTTCTTGACCGGGACCTTGATCGGCTTCGCGGCGACGTCGATCGACTCCGGCGCTTCGTAGTCGGCCGGGGCCGGGACGACGGCCGTGACCTCGTAGACCTCCGCCTCGACGATCGCGTCGCGGGCGACCAGCCCGACCTCGACGCCGAGCCCGAGAAGGGTCTCGACGATGTCCAGGCGGTCGCCGCGGACGAAGTAGCCCCGGGGCCGCCTCACCGAGAGCGTCGGCTCGACGTTCGGGAACCAGTGCTTGATCGTGTCGTCGACGACCCGCGCGGCGGCGGGGCCCCGGATCGGGACGAAGTCGGACGCAGATACGGTCTCCCCGGCCTTCTTGTCGATCCTGAGGACGCGGCCGGCCGCGGCGGGGCCCGCCCGCTCGAACCGCTTCAGATGGAGCACCGGCGCGGCCGGATCACGGGCGTAGGCCATCCGCAGGTGAACGGGGTCGCTCTCCGCCCGCGCGGCGGCCCGCTCGAGGAGCCGGGCCCGGTGATCGGCGACGATCTTCAGCACCTCCGGGGCGTGCGCCGCCGCCGACTCGAGGAAGGCCCTGAGCCCGTGGTACTGCCAGGTCGTCCGGGCCTCGAGCGTCTCGAGGTCGTGGCGGGACGCGCCCTCCTGGATGAACGAGAGCGTCTCGAAGACGCCCAGGCTGTTGCGGCCGTCGTTGAGATCGGTCGTCGAGTAGCGCTTCATCTGTTCGCGAGGCTCCCGGCCCCCCGGGATCCGGGCCGCGCCGGACGACGTGTCGACGCCGAGGGGCTCCGTGACCAGGTACTCGAAGAAGGTGATGTCCTTTTTCCTCAGGGCCTGATCGACCTCGGCCAGGATGACCCGGCGCGAGAAGTCCTGGAGGCCCCGACCGATGTTGACGTTCGAGACACAGCCGATCGAGACCCGGTAGTAGTCGTCGCCCTTCTCGTGGACGTCGATCGTCACCTCGGGCATCCAGCGCCTGAAGACGCGGTGGATGGCCCGGACCCCTTCGGCCTCGAGCTTGACGTGGTCGCGGTTCATGTCCAGGCCGAGTTCGTTGACGCGGACGTCCCGGAAGCTGCCGTAAGGATTGGCCTGGGGCATGACCAGGACGTTGACCTTCCCGAGCAGCGGCTTGAGGTCGTCCACGGCCAGGTCCCGCAGGAGCCGGAGCGAGGCTTCCTTGGCCGACTGCTCGTTGCCGTGCTGGGCGGCGATGACGAGGACGGTCGGCTTCGTCCGGTCGAGCTCCTCCGGCGCCGCGGCGGGCTTCTCGGCGAGGACGGCCAGGAAGATGTCCCGAGCGCCGTATTCGCGGTCCGGGAGCGACCGCCCGACGTTCGACACGCGAAGCTCGGGCGTCCGGGCCGCGAGGGCGCTCAGGAACGAGGCGATGGCCTCGTTCTGGGAATAGGCCAGGTAATTCGCTTCTTCGGCCGGAGTCCGCAGGGTCTGACGCTCCGGGGCCTTCCGAAGGGGTCGTCCCTCCGGGCTTGCGGGGATGCCGGAGGCCAAGCCGGACGTCCCGATCACCGCGACGGCCCATACCGCCAGGAAGCTTGTTCTCTTCATCCCATTCCCTCCGCTCTTCCGTGTTTATTCCTTTTCCGAGGGTCCGGCCGCCGGTTTCTCGCACTTGAAGGAGATGTCCTTGACCGCGCCGGCCCGCAGGACCTTGAACGTGGCCTCGTCGCCGCAGGCGAGCCGGGCCAGGGCCATCCTCAGCTCGTTGATGTCGGTGTAGGCCCGGCCGTCGACCGAGAGGATGACATCGCCCTTTTCGAAACCGGACCGGGCCGCGACGCCGTCGGTCGGCTTCGGGTCGACGACCAAGTTCTCCAGGTTCTCGATCCTCTTGAGGCCGAGGCCGATCGTCGGGAAGGCCGGCTTCGCTTCCGGGGCCAGGCCGAAGACGTAGTCCCCGAGGGCCCGCGAGACCGGCAGGGTCTTTGTCCCGGCCGGGACCTCGACGGCGATGACCGTCTTGAAGGGCAGCTTCGACCTCTCGAAGGCGCGCCGGTTGAGGCCGAGGTTGTAGAGGAGATGGCCCGAGCCGACGCAGACGACGACGCGCCGGCCCTCGGCCGCGGCGGCCCGCGCGGCGTTCGCGCCCATGACCTCGTCCCAGGCCGACTGCGACCGGTACAGCCCTTCGAAGACCTGATCGAGGCCCGCCCCTCTCATCGCCTGGGGGATGGCCGCGGCTTCGAAGATCGTTCGGATGAGGGTCCGGTGGTCCTGATGGGAGACGTCGGGGGCGCCCGGGAAGAAGGCCTTCTCCTCGTCGCTCAGGTCGTCCCAGCCGGCGGTGCGGATCTTGGTGATGACCTCGCGCGGCGCGTTCAGGGCGTAGATCGGGAGCCGGTGCTCGCGGGCGAAATCGAAGATCTTCTCGTAATAGCCGAAATTGAAGTTCCAGGTGACGTACCAGCGGATTTCCCGGATGAACTCCTCTTTCGTCAGGATGCCGGCGGTCCACTTGTTGAGCGCCTCCTGGAGCGTCACCGGCACCATCTCCATCCCGATGGCCAGGTGCCGGTCTCTGGCGTAGAGGGCCCGGATGACTTGGAACTCGATCTCGTGCATTGGCATCGAGTTGTGGGTCTCGCCGACGTGGACGATCCGGGCCGCGAGCATCTCGTCGATCATCCGCTCGAACCCGATGGGCCGGCCCGTCGGCCCGGAAAGGATGGCGCCGGGGCCGATCTCCATCGTTCGGCCCTTGAGCCTGGGGTCGCCGATCGCCAGAGTCAGGGTCGGGTCGGGCTTGTCGGCGGGGGCCGGGTCCTGGGTCTGCGCCGGGCCCGCCGGCATCGCCTGCGCCTGCGGCCGGGCCGATAAGAGCGCCGGTCCGCCTATGCCCATGAGGGCGGCGATCAGGGAGGCGGCGATCCTGCCGTGCGGTCGATCCATGGGGTCCTCCTGCGGGAATTCCCCCGTATCATAGTCGCGGCCTCCCCGGGAGTCAACGCGCAATGGGGTCAGGACCTCTTTCATTTTTATGGCCAAAAACATGGGTTCTAAGCCTTTTCGACCCCTTGAATTCGCAGCTATCTTGTTGAATTCATTCTGATTGCTGAGGTCCGACCCCATTGGATGTGGATTTGCGGGGACAGAAAGAGCTACAATCAGGAGCCGGTCAAATCCCAAGAGCCCCATGCCCGAAGAAATCACGTCGCCCGCGATGCCTCCAGCCCCGCCCCGGAAGCGAAGAAGACCGTCCGGACCTTCGCCATCGCCTCGTTCCTCAACGACTTGGGTTCGGACATCATAAACCCCGTCTGGCCCCTCTTCGTCACCCAGGTCCTCAAGGCCAACATGGCCGCCCTGGGTTTTCTTGACGGCCTGGGCGAAGCCATCGTTTCTCTGTCCCAAGCCGCGGCTGGGCACTATTCGGACAAGATCCGCAAGCGCAAGGTCTTCATCTGGACGGGCTACCTGTGCGGGGCGGTGTCGCGGCTCGGCTACGCCGCCTCGTTTCTCTGGCAGCACCTGATCCCCTTCCGCGTCCTCGACCGGGCCGGCAAGATCCGCGGCGCCCCGCGGGACGCCATGCTGGCCGACATCTCGACTGATGCCAACAGGGGCGGCCATTTCGGCCTCCTCCGGGCCATGGACAACCTCGGCTCCGTCGCGGGCGCCCTCCTCTCGATCGCGCTGATCAACGTCCTGCCCTTCCGTCTCCTCTTCGCCCTGGCCGCGATCCCCTCGCTCATCGGTGCGGCCCTGGTCCTCAAGAACATCCGGGAGGTCCGGTCTCCCGCGGCCCGGGTCTTCAAAGGGCTGTCTTTCAAGGACATCGACCGGAACTTGGCTCTCTACATCATCCTCAACGCGGTCTTCGCCCTGGGCGCCTTCACCTATTCGTTCCTGCTCATCTTCGCCAAGTCCTCGGGCTTCCGGACGGGGTCCATCCCGGTCCTCTTCCTCATCTATTCGGCCGCCGCGGCGTTCCTGTCCTACCCGTTCGGCCGGCTCTCGGACAAGCTCGGCCGCAAGCCGGTCCTGTTCATGGCCTTCGGCGCTTGGGCCGCGGTCTGCGCCGGGGTGATCTTCGCCCGGGGACCGGCGGCCGTCGTCGGCTTGTTCGTCCTCTTCGGCGTCCACAAGGCCGCCTTGGACCCGGTCCAAAGGACGATGGCCGCGGAGCTCGCGCCGCAACCCCGCCGGGCCTCTGTCCTGGGGGGCTTTCAGATGGTCATCGGCCTGTGCGCCTTCCCGGCCTCGCTCGCCGCGGGCTTCTTCTGGGACAAGGCGGGGCGGCAGGCGCCCTTCTTCCTTTCGCTGGGATTGACGGCCGCGGCCGCCGTGCTCCTCGTCTTCGTCAGAGAGACGCGCGGCCGCGCGCGTGCCCTGGGATCGGACCTCAGTCCTCTTCTTCGGGCTTGACCCGGCCTTCCTTGACCGCTTCGGCGATGATCTTCTGCTGGATGACGGCGGGCGCTTCCTCGTAGTGCGAGAACTCCATGAGGAAGGAGCCGCGGCCGCCGGTGATCGAGGTCAGGGTCGGCTCGAAGTCGAGCATCTCCGACATCGGCACCTGGGCCTTGAGGACGCGCATGGGACCCTTCTGCTCCATGCCCTGGACCCGGCCGCGCCGGCCGTTGAGGTTGCCCATGATGTCGCCCATGTAGGCCTCGGGCGTGTAGATCTCGACGTTCATGACCGGCTCGAGCAGGGTCGGCTTGGCCTCGCGAATGCCCTTCTTGTAGGCCTTGCTGGCCGCGATCTTGAAAGCGATGTCCGACGAATCGACATCGTGGTAGGACCCGTCGTAGAGGATGGCCTTGAAGTCAACCGTCGGGTAGCCGGCCAGAACGCCCTTCTTGCGGGCCTCCTGGAGCCCCTTCTCGACCGAGGGGATGAAGTTGCGCGGGATGGCCCCGCCGAAAATCTTGTCCTCGAACTCGAAGTCCTTGCCGCGCGGCAGGGGCTCGAACTTGATCCAGGTGTCGCCGAACTGGCCGCGGCCGCCGGTCTGCTTCTTGTGCCGGCCCTGGACGTCGGACTTGCCCTTGATCGTCTCGAGATAGGAGATCTTGGGCGGCTTGAGATCGACGTCGACGTTGTAGCGCTTCTTCAGCCGCTCGGTGATGATGCGGACGTGGAGCTCGCCGTTGCCGGAGATGAGGAGCTGGGAGGTGTTCGGGTCGCGCTCGATGCGGACCGTCGGGTCCTCCTCGATGATGCGATGGGTGGCCTGGGAGATGCGGTCCTCGTCGGCCCGGGTCTTGGGCTCGATGGCGAAGGAGATCGAGGGCAGGGGGAAGGCGATGGGCGCGAGGACGATCCCCGAGCCCTTGGCGCTCAGGGTGTCGCCGGTCGCCGTGACCTTGAGTTTGGCCGTGGCTACGATGTCGCCGGCCTTGGCCTGTCCGGCCGCGACCTGCTCCTTGCCCTGGAGGAAGAAGAGGCCGCCGAGCTTCTCGTCGGCGTCCCGGGTCGAATTGGTGACCGTGCCGTCGGGATTGGTCCGGCCCGAGAAGACGCGCATCAGGGAGATGCGGCCGGTGTACGGGTCGGAGATGGTCTTGAAGACGAGGGCGGCGAAGGGCGCGTCGGCCGACGGCGGGAGGCCCTTGTCCTCGCCCTTGACGGAGGCCTTGACGGCCCCGGCCTCGACCGGCGACGGCAGGTAAGCGATGACGCCGTCGAGGACGGTCTGGGCGCCGATGTTGGCCGCGCCGGAAGCGGCGAAGACCGGGAAGATCTGGTGCTGGCGGATGCTCTTCTTGAGGCCGGCCCGGAACTCCTCGGGCGCGAGCTCGCCCTTGTCGAAATACTTCTCCATGAGCTTCTCGTCCGACTCGGCGACCATCTCGGTCAGCTCTTTGTAGCGCCGTTCGACCTCGTCGGCAAGATCGGCCGGGATCGGGCCCTCGGTCATCTTGCCGCTCTCGTCCTTCTCGAACAGGAAGGCCTTGCGCTCGACGACGTCGACGATGCCGGCGAAGCTCTTCTCCTCGCCGATCGGCAGTTGGACGGGGACGGCCTGGCGGCCGAAGAACTCGCGGATCGATTCGAGGGCCCGGGCGAAATTGGCGTTGTCGCGGTCCATCTTGTTGATGATGACGACCCGGGGCAGGCCCCGCTCCTCGATCATCTCCCAGACCTTCTCCGTCCCGACCTCGACGCCGGCCACCGCGTCGACCAGGACGCAGGCGCCGTCGACGGCCCGGAGCGCGGCCCGGGTGTCCCAGAGGAAGTTGCTGTAGCCGGGCGTGTCGATGATGTTGAACTTGTGGTCGCTCCACTCGCAGAAGCAGGGCGTGGCGTTGATCGAGATCCTGCGCTCGATCTCGTCGGGGTCGTAGTCGGTGACGGTGTTGCCCTTGTCGACCTTGGTCAGGCGGCTGGTGGCTCCCGTGTCGAACAGGAACGCGGCCGCGAGAGAGGTCTTCCCGGACGAGCCGTGCCCGACCAGGGCGATATTCCTCGTCTTTTCGGCGGAATAGTCTTTCATCCTCGAGCCTCCTGGGATTCTCGGCGGAAAAACGAAAGCGTATTCTACCCAAAAAGAGCCTCGTCCTCAAGCAAAAAGAACGGCAAAAAGAACGGACCGGGTCTTCGCAAAACAGCAGTCCTTTCTGGTTATGCGAAGACCCGGTCCGTTCTTTTTCCGAAATCGTGGCCAGGCCACTCCCCCTCTCTCGCGATCGCGGCGTTCCTCATTTCACCGGCCCGAAATATCTATCCAGCCACCGGAGCGACTCCTTGATGTATTCGTTCTTGGGGATGAAATGGTCCGTCTCATAGAGGATGAGCTCTTTCCGGTCTTTCGGCGTGCCCAGGAGGTCGAACATCGGTTTGACCTCCACCTCGTAGATGAACGTCATGTCATATCGGCCATTGAGCATTAACATGGGGATCTTCACCCTGGTGACGTAATTGATCTCGTCGACTTCGGGTCGCACCCCACCCCATATGCCTCCCACAACGAGTATGCCGACTTTCAACCTGTCTTCTATAGCCGGGATGATCGCTCCGAACTTGCCTCCCCAGCTGAATCCCAGGTAGGCCAGGTTCTTGATGTCGACCTCCGGCCGCGTCTCCAGATAATCGATGCTCCTTTTGAGATCCTTGACCATCTTGATGAACAACTCCGTGTATTGACGGCTATCGGCCCCGCTGTGGATTTCCAGGAGCTCGTCACTGCCGCGCTCGAACGTCGCTTTGTAAACGGGAAAAATGACGGCCCGGCCGCTTTTGATGAGGGGCGTGAGCCAGCCGAAATCACCGCTGGTTTCAATATGCTCACTCGACCTTTCCATGGCCGCCCCTGAACCCGGGAAATAGACGACCGTCTGATAAGGCGGCAAGGCGCTCTTGGGCAGGAAGAGGTACGCGAGCAGCCGCTCATTGTCGTAGGCGGCGGCGAGAGAGATCTTCTCTTTGATCCAATCCTTGGATGTGTCGTCTCGCGCTTCTACCCGGGCGTTGAGATCGCTCTTGTCGTAGGAATACTGCTCCTTGTAAACCTGGAAAACAGCGTCGGGCACGGGCTTCAGTTTGTAGAGATCCCGGGATTCTTCGACTTCAACCGGATCGAAACAGGACTTCGGGATCTCCTCGGGATGGATGTAAACGACGCAACGGAACCCGTTCTTGGGGGAGCGGTCGAAAGGCGACGCTTGGCTCCAGTTGCCGAACATATAGGGGATGTCGTTCCAGGCGCCGCCCCGGACGAGCCGTCCGGCCTTCGTTTCGTTGGAGCACCACTCCCGGACATTGCCGCCCATGTCGTACGCGCCGCAAGCGGTAATGGCCGGACGGCTGCCGACGCGCTCGGGGCCTTTTCCCCCGAAGTTGCTCTGAGGAGTGAAGAATTCCGCGAAGCCCTTGGAGGTGATGAGCAGGGTCAACCCTCCCCTGGCGATCCCGAAATGAGCGCCGGTGGGGAGGCTTTTGCCGGCGAACTCGGCGTAGGCCGCCGCCTCGAACCAACTGACCCCCGAGACCGGGTAGTCGTCCTGGCCCTCCGGATAGTCGCCGCCCTGCCAGGTCGCGGGCCCGGGCCGGCCGGTGCTGTCGACGAACCCGGCCACGGCCTCATCCCAGCCGAGCTCTTTTCCGTCCTTGACGAACCGGTTCTTCCAGGGCTCCTTATTCCGATATCCTCCGTTGTCCACGAATTCTTTGTATTGCCTGTTCGTGACTTCATTGCGGTCGATGAAGAAATCGCCGACCTTCACATTCTCCGTGTACTCGCCTCCGCTGACCCTGACCATGCCCGGCGGGATCGCCCCGAGCTTGTCGAGCTTCCTCAGGATCCTGCCGGGAACGACCTTGTTCGTTTTGCTATCATAGCCCACCGAGGCGTCGGCTCCCAGAACGGATTCGAAGCCCTCCTTTTCCATCTTGAAACGCAGGTACTCGATGGGCATCCTCCGATTCTCGATGGGCGTCACGCCCAGATAGTCCCACTCCCCATCCGGATCCTGGTATTCTCTGGCATAGACATTCGCCCCGGCCGGTTCCGTGATGATCGTTAGTGGTTTGGAGATCTTGTCGAAGGCGGCCGCCAGCTGGGTATCTTGTGGAATGTACCTTTCCGCATCGGCGGCCAGGCGATAGATCTCGGCGTTATCCCTGAGCCCGGCTCCGGCCTCGATAAGCTCGTTGATCTTGGGCAGGACGACATTTCTGGCCCAGCGGATCTTGGCCTGGCGGTTGATAAACCAGAAGGCGAGGGAGGCGATGGCGAGGATGCCGACGGCGCAAGGGATGGCGACAACAGGCCGCCGGAGCTTCTTCAGGAAGTTGTGGACATTGATGACGCCGCCTGATTCGGTTTTGAGGACGTCTTGGTACTTGACGATGTCCCTTCTCATCTCGGCGGCCGTCTGATAACGCGAATCCGGGTCCTTATCGAGGGCCTGGCCGATCACGCGCTGCAGGTCCGGCGGGACGGGCGGCTTCTTCTCTTTCAGCGAATGCGGCCCCTCGTGGACGATGGCATAGAGGAGGGAGACGTCGCGTTCGCCCCGGAACGGGAGCTCGCCGCTCACCATCTCGTAGAGCACGACCCCGAGCGACCAGATATCCGTACGGTAGTCGACCTTCTCCCCGCGGGCCTGCTCCGGGGACATATAGGCTACGGTCCCGATCGTGGCCCCTTCTCCCGTCAGGGACGAGCCACCCCGGAGCTTGGCCAGGCCGAAGTCCATGATCTTGGCCTGGCCTTTGTTCGTCACCATGATGTTCGAGCTCTTGATGTCGCGATGGACGACGCCTTCGCAGTGAGCGGCCTCGAGGCCTTCGGCCGCCTGGGATACCAGGGCCAGTGCTTCCTCCAAGGGAAGCGGCCCGCGCCGGGTCTTTTCCCTGATCGTCTCGCCCTCGACATATTCCATGGCGATGAACGGACGTTCTTCGCTGTCATCGACCTCATAGACGGTGCAGATATTGGGATGAGCGAGGGCGGCGGCGGCCCGGGCCTCCTGGATGAAGCGCTCCCGGGCGTTCTTATCCCGGGTCCACTCCGGCGGCAGGAACTTGAGGGCCACGGGCCGGCCGAGCTTGATATCCTCGGCCCGGTAGACAATGCCCATGCCGCCGTGGCCGATCTCTTCCCGGATCCGGTACTTCCCGGCGAGCAGGCTTCCGGAGGCCCATCCGGGCCGCGGCGTCGTCAGCGTCTTGGTGAACGCTGCTTCGCCCTCCCCGGCCGCGTGGACCGCCGAGCCGCACTTGCTGCAGAAGCGGGAATCCCCAGAAATCTCAGACTTGCAGGAAGGACACTTCATGGCCGCCCTCTTTTCCCCTCAGTGGTCGTGGTGCGAGCATGATATCAACCACCGGACAGGCTGTCAATTCAATGCCAAGGCCTTTCTGCCGACGGCCCCGACCCGGCACAGGGCGCCGCGGGGCAGAAAACCGGCTGTTCACTGACTCAAGGACAGCTCGCGGGCGACGACCGCCTCGAGGTCGGGCGGCAGGGGCGAGGCGAAGGTCAGGCGTTCCTCGGTCTCGGGGTGGAGGAACGACAGCGTGTGGGCGTGGAGGAAGATGCGCGGGAACTCCCGCGGCTCGCGCTTCCGTCCGTAGACCGGGTCGCCGCAGATGGGGTGCCCGGCCGCCGCCAGATGGACCCGGATCTGGTGGGTCCGCCCGGTGACCGGCTTGACCTCGAGGAGCGTCGTGTCCCGGAAGGTCCGCTGGACCTGGAAGAAGGTCTCGGCCCTTTTGGGATGGCGGGTCCGGATGGAGATCCTCGAGCCTTCCGTCGGGTGGCGCCCGAGGGGCCAGCTGAGCTTGCCTTCCGTCGCCGTCACCCGGCCCCAGGCCAGGGCGAGATAGGTCTTCCAGACGACGCGGCTCTTGAACTGGTGGTGCAGGAACGACCAGGCCCGCGGCGAGCGGGCCGCGACCATGACCCCCGAGGTGTCCTGGTCGAGCCGGTGGACGATCCCCGGCCGCAGCTCAGCGCCGACGGCGGCGATCTCCGGGAAGTGAAAGAGCAGGGCGTTGACCAGCGTCCCCGACGGATGGCCCGGCCCCGGGTGGACGACGAGATGGGGCGGCTTGTCGAGGACGATGACGTCGGCGTCCAGGTAGATGATCTTGAGGGGGATGCACTGCGGGATGAGGCCGGGCTCGGGTTCGGGGAGCTCGTACTCGACGCGGACGCGGTCGCCGGGCCTGACCTTGTAGCCCGCCTTGCGCTTGAAGGAGCCGACCGTGACCCCCCCGGCGTCGATGACCCTGCGGACCTGGGCCCGGCTGAGGCCTTCGATCCGGTCGGCCAGGAAGACGTCGAGGCGGCTGCGCTCCCCGGCTTCGGGCCCGACGGTGAGATCAGCTTTGGGCAACGCGGCGCCTCTTCAGGACGACGAAGAGGACGGCCCCGCCGATGAGCGCGAGCAGGCAGAACAGCTGCGGCAGGGACAGGCTGGACCAGGCCGAGGAGCCGCGGATGAAATAGATCTTCTCCTCATGGTCGCCCCGGAAATATTCGGTGAAAAAGCGGATGATCCCATAATTGATGATGTAGAGAGCGAAGACCTGACCGTCGAACGTCTTCTTCTTCAGGACGAAGAACAGGACGGCGAAGTTGAGGAAATTGAGGGCGGCCTCATAGAGCTGGACGGGGTGAAGGTGGGCGTCGAGGCGCACGCCCGTCAGCTGGGCGGCGTACTCGTTCCTGAAGACCACGGACCAGGGCGCGGCGCACTCGCTGCCGTAGCAGCAGCCGGCGCTGAAGCAGCCGATCCGGCCGAAGCCGTGGCCCATGGCCAGGGCCGGGGCGATGAGATCGGCCGTCTTCCAGGTCGGGATCCTCTTGCGGTGGAAGTACCACAGGGCGAAGACCGTGCCGAAGACAAGGCCGCCCTGGAAGACGCCGCCCGACCGGGCCAGCGAGAAGAGCTCTTTGGGATAGGACGTGTAGTAGGAGAAGTTGCTCAAGAGCAGGATGAGCTTGGCCCCGATGAGCGAGACGATGATGGTGTAGAAGGCCGCGTCCATGATCCGGTTGGCCTCCAGCCCGGCTCTCTTCGCCTGGGCGTAGATGAACCACAGGCCCAGGGCGACGCCGACGGCCATCATGAAGCCGTAGGTGTGGATGGTCAGGGGGCCGATCTTCACGAGGATGGGGAACATGCGGGTTTCCTCCTGAGCAGGATGACGAACATCAGGCAGGCGCCGACGCTGATGCAGGAATCCGCCACGTTGAAGAAGGGCCAGTGGGCGGCGCCGACGTAGAAGTCGAGGAAGTCGATGACGTAGCCCCGGCTGAGGCGGTCGAACTGGTTCCCCAGCGCCCCGGACATGATCAGGGTCAGGGCGACCTTCATGAGCTTGTCCGCCGCCGGGGTCTTGATGAAGAAGACGACGACGAACAGGAGCGCGGCCAGCGAGGCCGCCGTCAACAGGGCGAAGACGAGGCTGTTGTCCGCCCGCGAGAAGGTGCCGAAGATGGCGCCCTTGTTGTGGATGCGGGTGATGTTGAAGAAGCCGGGGATGACCGGGATGGATTCATAGAGATCGACCTTGGCGGCGATGATGGCCTTCGTCACCTGGTCGGCCGCGACGAGGACGTGCGCCAGCATGATGTAGGGGATGTTCTTCCTCAGGCTCATGGGCGGGACCCCTTGACCGCGGCCTCACAGCGGGCGCAGAAGGCCGGGCCTGCGGGGCCGGCGCCGACGTGCGTCGAGTAGCTCCAACAGCGCTCGCACTTCGCGCCGGCGGCCCGGCCGACCTCGATCGCGAGCTCCGGGCCGGCGCCCGCCTCGACCTCGACCTGGGAGACGATGAACAGGGCGGCCAGGTCGCTCCGGCGGGCCTCCAGGAAGGCGGTGTCGGCGGCGGGCGCCCGGAGCGTCACCCGGGCCTCGAGGGAATTGCCGATGAGCTTCGACTCACGCGCCTTTTCGAGCTCCTTGAGGACCTTCTCGCGGACGTCGAGGAGCCGCTCCATGCCGGCGACGAAGCCGGCCGGGGCCGTTTTCAGCCAGTCGGAGGCCGCCGGGAACTCGCCCAGGTGGACCGAGGGGTCCTTGCCCTCGAAGTCCGGGACATGGGCCCAGGCCTCGTCGGCCGTGAACGACAGAATCGGGGCCAGGAGGAGGAGCGAGTCGCGGAGGATCGTGAACATGGCCGTCTGGGCCGAGCGCCGCTCGAACGACCCCCGGGCCGAGCAGTAGGCCCGGTCCTTGACGACGTCGAGATAGAAGGCGCTCAGGTCGACGGTGAAAAAGTCGAGGACGTCGTGGAGGATCGGGTGGAACTCGTACTCGCCGTAGGCCCGAACGACGCGGGCCCGGACCTCCTCGAAGCGGTGGAGGATCCAGCGGTCGAGATCGAGGAGCCGGTCCTCCCCCACCGCGTCGCGGCCCGGGGCGAAGTCGGAGACGTTGCCGAGGAGGAAGCGCCAGGTGTTGCGGATCTTGCGGTAGGCCTCGACGAGGCGCTGCTCGATCTCGGGGCCGAAGCGGGCGTCCTCCTTGTAGTTGAGCATGGCCGTCCAGAGCCGGAGGATCTCGGCCCCGGAGCGCTTGATGACCTCGCCGGGGTCGATGACGTTGCCCGTCGATTTGGACATGGCCCGGCCCTGGTCGTCGAGGATGAAGCCGTGGGTGATGCAGGTCCGGAAGGGGCTGGCGCCCTTGGCCCCGACGCCGATGAGCAGCGAGCTTTGGAACCAGCCGCGGTGCTGGTCGTGGCCCTCGATGTAGACATCGGCCGGCCAGGAATGGCCCGGCTCGCGCTCGAGGACGTTGTGGGAGGAGCCGGACTCGAACCAGACGTCGAGGATGTTGAATTCCTTCTCGAAGTCCTTCCCGCCACACGAGGCGCAGGCGGCGCCGGGCGGGACGAGCGAGGCCGCGTCCCTGACGAACCAGGCGTTGGAGCCCTCCGCGGCGAAGATCCCGGCGACATGGCGGCAGACGGCCGCGCCGGCATAGGGGGCGCCGCAGGCCCGGCATTTGAAGGCCGGGATGGGCACGCCCCAGGAGCGCTGACGCGAGATGCACCAGTCGGGGCGGCCGGCGACCATGCCCTCGATCCGGTCCCTGCTCCACTCGGGGACCCAGCGGGCCGTGGCGATGGCCTCGCCGGCCTTGGCCCGGAGGCCGCCCTTGTCCATGGAGATGAACCACTGCTCGGTGGCCCGGAAGATGACCGGGTTCTTGCAGCGCCAGCAGTGCGGATAGGAGTGCGAGATCGACACTTCCTTGAGCAGAGTCCCGTCCCGCGCCATGTCGGCGGTGATCCTGGCGTTGGCCTCGAAGACCCGGAGCCCGGCGTAGCGGGGGACGTCGGGCGTGAACCGTCCGTCGTCGTCGACGGGCGTGTAGATGTCGAGGCCGTAGGCGACCCCGGTCAGATAGTCGTCGTGGCCGTGCCCGGGGGCGGTGTGGACCGCGCCCGTGCCGTCGTCGAGGGTGACGTATTCGCCGAGAACGAAGAGCGACTCGCGGTCGACGAAGGGGTGGCGGGCCTTGAGACCCTCGAGCTCGCGGCCCGGGAACGCGGCCAGGACCTTGGGCGCGGGCCAGCCGAGCTCCTCGGCGACGACCGGGAGCAGGCGCTTGGCCATGATGTAGACGTCGCCTTCGACCTCCGCCGCGGCGTACTCGTGCTCGGGGTGGAAGGCGATGGCCATGTTGGCCGGCAGGGTCCAGGGGGTCGTCGTCCAGATGACGACATGGGCCCGCTTGCCGGCCAGGGCCGGGAACTTCGCCGCGAGGTCGGAGACGATCGGGAAGCGGACGTAGATCGAGGGGGACGTCTTGTCCTTGTACTCGATCTCGGCCTCGGCCAGGGCGGTCCGGTCGTGGATGCACCAGTGGACGGGCCGTTTGCCCTTGTAGACCTCGCCGTGCTCGAAGAAGGCGGCCAGGTATTCGAGGACCTTGGCCTCGTAGGCCGGGTGCAGGGTCAGGTAGGGCGTCTCCCAGGCGCCCAGGACCCCGAGGCGCTTGAACTCGTCGCGCTGGATGTCGATGAACTTCTCGGCGTACTCGCGGCAGGCCTCGCGGACGGCCGTCACGGGCATGTCCTTCTTCTTGCCGCCGAGCTCGCGGTCGACGTGGATCTCGATGGGCAGGCCGTGGCAGTCCCAGCCGGGGACGTAGGGGGCGTAATGGCCGAGCATCGAGCGGGACTTGACGATGAAGTCCTTGAGGATCTTGTTCATCGACGTGCCCAGGTGGATGTGGCCGTTGGCGTAGGGCGGGCCGTCGTGGAGGATGAAGGGGGGCCGGCGGGCGGCCGCCCTCTTCTCGAGGATTTTCTCGTAGAGGCGGTCGGCTTCCCATTTCTTGATGGCCTCCGGCTCCTTCTGGGCCAGGGCGGCCTTCATGGCGAAGGCGGTCCGGGGCAGGTTGAGCGTCGCCTTGACGTCGGACTTGTCGGCCATCGGGGTCTCCGTTCAGAAGGGACCGTCCCCACGCGGGGCTGTCCCTCTTATGTCCAATGCGCCATTATAGGATAAACGCGGGCCCGGTGCCAGTCGCCCGCGCGGTCGCCCGCGCGGGACCCCGCGTCCCCCTCATTTCTTGATGAAATGCGCGCCGCGGGAGATCGGGTTGGCCAGCGCCGCCCGGGTGATCATCAGGGCGACGAGGATGCCGTGGCGCAGGCCGACCAGGGCCGGCTCGACGCGCGCCGCCTGGTAGAACTTCTCGATCCGGTGGCTGAGGTACTCCAGGTCGGACTTGGCCCGCTCCAGGCGCTTGCGCGTCCGGATGACGCCGGCGTAGTTCCACATGGTCGAGCGGATGGTCAGCCAGTCCTGGTTGACCAGGGCCGGATCGACCTTTTCCTCTTTCTTCGGATGGTACCAGCGGTGGATCTCGGAGGCCCTGTAGGGCCGCGAGCCGTCGAAGCGGGCGGCGATGTCGCGGGCCGCCCGGGTCCCCCAGACCAAGCCCTCGAGGAGCGAGGTCGAGGCCAGGCGGTTGGCGCCGTGGACGCCCGTGCAGGCGACCTCGCCGACGGCGTAGAGGCCGGCGAGCGACGTCCGGCCCCAGCCGTCCGCGAGCACCCCGCCGCAGCAGTAGTGGGCCGCCGGGACGACCGGGATGGGCTGGCGGGTGATGTCGACGCCGTCTTCGAGGCAGGTCCGATGGATCGTCGGGAACCGCCTGCGGATGGTCGCCGGCTTGGCGGTGGAGGCCAGATCGAGGAGGACGTAGTCCGTGTTGGTGATGATCATCTCCTCGTAGATGGTCCGGGAGACCTCGTCGCGGGGAGCGAGATCGCCCTGCGGCGAGTGCTTCTGCATGAACGGCTTGCCGTCGCGGGTCTTGAGACGCGCCCCTTCCCCGCGGACCGCCTCGGAGATCAGGAACCCGTCGCCCGACTGGCGCATGAAGACGGTCGGGTGGAACTGGATGTATTCCATGTTGCCGATGCGGGCCCCGGCGCGATGGGCCATGGCGTAGCCGGAGCCGTCGGCCCCGGGCGGATTGCAGGTGTGAAGGAAGACCGAGCCGCAGCCGCCCGTGGCCAGGACCGTGAAGGGCGCGAAGACGCGGCCGACCTGGCCGGTGGCGTTGTCGAGGACATAGGCGCCGATCGCGAGAGGCCCGCGGTAATAGGCCACCGGGTTCTTGGAGTGATGGGGCACCGTCAGGAGATCGACCGCCGTCCGGCCGGCGAGAAGCGTCACCCGGGGGTGCTTGATGAGGGCGCTGAGGAAGCGGTCCTCGATCGTGCGGCCGGTGGCGTCCTCGACGTGGAGGATGCGGCGGCGCGAGTGACCCCCCTCCAGGGCGTAGTCGAGGGCGTCCGGCGAACTGCGGGTGAAGGGGATCTCGAGCTTGTCGATGAGCGTCTCCTGGACGAGCCGCGGGCCGTCCGCGACCAGGATGTCGACGGCCGCCGGATCGCCGACGCTGTCGCCGGCCTCGAGAATGTCGCGCTTGAGAAGCTCGGGCTTGTCGTCGGGGGCGAACGAGACGATGCCGCCTTGGGCGTAATAGGTGTTGGATTCCTCGGCCCGGACGTCCTTGGTGATGACGACGACGCGGAGCCCGGCCTCGGCGGCCTCGAGGGCGGCGGAGGCGCCGGCGATGCCGCAGCCGATGACGAGGACGTCGGTCCGGATGTCGCGGTCGCTCAGGCTCACGGGGGGACGCCTCAAGGGACGAAATCCATGCTGATGTCGATGGCCCGGGCCGAATGGGTCAGGGCCCCGACGGAGATAAAGTCGACGCCCGTCTCGGCGACGGCCCGGACGCGGTCGAGGGTCATGTTCCCGGAGGCCTCGAGGGGCACCCGGCCGCCGGCCAGGACGACCGCCTGGTTCATCATCTCGATGGGCATGTTGTCGAGCATGATCATGTCGGCCCCGGCCGCGAGGGCCTCGCGGACCTGGAGCAGACTGCCCGCCTCGACCTCGACGCGGACGCCGGGCCGGGCCTTGGCCCGGGCGCGGCGGACGGCCTCGGCGACGCCGCCGACGAACTGCAGATGGTTGTCCTTGATGAGGACCATGTCGGACAGGCTGATGCGGTGGTTCTGGCCGCCGCCCGTCCGGACGGCGTATTTCTCGAGGAGGCGGAGGCCGGGGGTCGTCTTGCGGGTGTCGAGGATCTTGGTCTTGGTGCCGGCGATGGCCTCGACGTAGCGGCGGGTGGCCGTGGCCACGCCGCAGAGATGCTGGAGGAAGTTGAGGGCCGTGCGCTCGCCCTTGAGCAGGGCGACCGTCGGTCCCTTGACCCTGGCGAGCTTGTCCCCCTTGCGGAAGACGGACCCGTCGCGGAACCTCTCGATGAAGATGACCGAGGGATCGATCTTGGCGAAGACCCGCGCAACGACGTCCAGGCCGGCCAGGACGCCTTCCTCCTTGGCCAGGAAAAAGGCCTCGGACCGGGCGTCGGGGGGGATGATGCTCTCCGAGGTGATGTCGCCTTCGGGCATGTCCTCGCGGAGCGCGGCCTCGATGGCGAAGTCCACAGCGCTTTTGAAGTCGTGCGTTCCCATGGCGGCGGATCAATTATAGGCGTTCCGCCGGACGGGCGTCAATGCGGACGTGACCGGAAGGGCGAATTGTGTCATCATAGGCGGCGTGAATACGCCCCTCCCCTACGTCGATCATTTCGGCCTGTCCGCGGCCGACCTGCGCCGGATCCTGGAGGACGCCCTCTCGAGCGGGGGCGAGTTCGCCGAGATCTTCATGGAGCGCCGGGCCTACGACTTCATCCACATGGAGGAGGACATCATCAAGGAGACGGCCGAGGCCGTCAGCCTCGGCCTGGGCGTCCGGGTCCTGCGGGGCGGCCGGACCGGCTACGGCTACACCAACGACCTCGCCGGGGACAAGATCCGGAAGACGGCCCTCACCGCGGCGGCCGTCGCCCGGGGCCGGGCGGGAGGGGCCCCGCCCCTGCCCCCGCCGCTCCGCGACCGGACGCGGGCGGCCAGCCGGTACGTCGTCCGGCGGCCCGTCCACGAGGCCTCGCTCGGGCGGAAGATCGAGCTCGTCCGCGAGGCCTACGACGCGGCCAAGGCCCGCGACCCGCGCATCGCCAAGGTCACGGTGCATTATTCCGACTCGCTCAGCCATATCTGCGTGGCCAACTCCGAGGGCCTGCTCGTCCGCGACACCCGGCCCATGGTCAAGCTCGTCTGCGGGGCCATCTCCGAGAAGGACGGCCGGCGCGAATCGGGCTACTACGGAGGCGGCGGCCGGGTCGGCCTGGAATACTTCCGCGAGGTCCTGACGCCCCGGGCGATCGGCGAGGAGGCCGCCCGGGAGGCCCTCATCCTGCTCGAGGCCGCCGACGCGCCGGCCGGCGAGATGCCCATCGTGCTCGCGCCGGGCCACAGCGGCGTCCTCATCCACGAGGCCGTCGGCCACCTGCTCGAGGCCGACTTCAACCGGAAACGGACGTCGATCTTCTGGAACAAGATGGGGAAGAAGGTCGGCTCGCCGCTGGTCACGATCTACGACGACCCGACCATCCCGTCGTTCCGCGGCTCCTACAACGTGGACGACGAGGGCACTCGGCCGCGCCGGACCCTGCTCATCGAGAGGGGCGTCGTGCGGGGCCTGCTCCAGGACCGGCTCTCGTCGCGGCTCATGGGCCACGCCCCGCTCACGGGCCACGGCCGGCGCCAGGATTACTCCGATTGGCCCCTCCCGCGCATGGCCAACACCTATATCGCGGCGGGTGAGGACGCGCCCGAGGACATCCTCCGGTCGGTCCGGAAGGGCTTCTACGTCGCCAGCCTCTCGGGCGGCCAGGTCGAGGATTCGGGCAAGTTCACCTTCTCCGTGAGCCTCGGCTACCTCATCGAGGACGGCCGGCTCACGGCGCCGGTCAAGCAGGCCACCCTCATCGGCACGAACATCGACGTTCTGAAGGGGATCGACCGGGTCGGGTCCGACCTCGTGTTCGGGATGCAGACGGGGACCTGCAGCAAGGACGGCCAGGACGTGCCGGTCACGGACGGCTGCCCGACCCTGCGGGTCGCGAGAATGACGGTCGGGGGCCGGTCGTGCTGAAGCGGGCGCGCCGGCCCGGCACCGGTCGGGAAGGGCGGCGGGCCGGGAGGGCCGCGGGGGGGGCGGCGGCGCCGCCCGCGCCTGCGTTGCGCGACCTCGCCGAGGCCCTCGTCGCCTACGCCCGCAAACAGGGCGCCGACGAGGCCGAGGTCTCCGTCTCGGACGGCTACGAGTTCAATGTCGAGGTCCGCAAGGGCCGCATCGAGACGCTCACCGAGGCCGGGTCCCGGTCGGCGGCCGTGCGCGTCATCAAGGACAAGAGAACCGCAGGGGCCGGTTCGTCCGACCTCGACCCGGGTACCCTGCGGCGGCTCGTCCGCAACGCCGTGCGCCGGGCCGAGCTCGGCAGCCCCGACGAGTTCGCCGGGCTGGCCCCGCTCTCGGACGAGCGCGTGGACGCCGCGGCGCTCGACCTCTACGACCCGGCCATCCCGCTCCTCGGCGCGGAGAGAAAGATCCGGCTCGCCCGCGAGACCGAGCGGGCCGCGCTGCGGGACAAGCGCATCACCAACTCCTACGGGGCGACGTTCGCCTCCCACGAGGTCCGGTCGGTCCTGGTGCTGTCGAACGGCTTCGTCGGCGAGTACGAGAAGACGGTCTGCGGGCTGGGGGTCGGGCTCCAGGCCGGCGGCACGGACGACCGGGTCGAGGACTTCTGGTCGTCGACCAAACGGCACTTCAAGGACCTCGAATCGCCCGAGGAGATCGCCCGCAGGGCCATCGAGCGGACGGTTCGCCAGCTCGGGCCGCGGAAGGTCCCGACGCAGAACGTCCCGGTCATCTTCGAGCCGACGGAGACGGCCTGGCTCATGGGTTTCCTCTTCGGTTGTGTCACCGGCACGGCGGTCTATCAGAAAGCGACCTTCCTCGCGGGCCGGCTCGGCCGGAGGATCGGGAACGAGAGGGTCACGGTCATCGACGACGCGCTCCTGCCGGGCGCCCTCGGCTCGCACCCCTTCGACTCCGACGGACTGCCCTGCCGCCGCAATGTCGTCGTCGAGAAGGGCGTCCTCAAGAGCTACCTCTGCAACATCTACGCGGCCCGCAAGCTCGGGCTCCAATCGACGGGGAACGCCGACGGCGGAGGCGTCGGGCCGGGCAACTTCTATCTCGAGCCGGGACCGGAGGCCCGGCGGGCCGAGGACATCATCGCCGGAACGAAAAAGGGGCTTCTGCTCATCCGGACCCTGGGCCACGGCCTGAATCCGGTGACCGGGGACATCTCGCGGGGCGCCTTCGGGCTCTGGATCGAGGACGGCCGGATCGCTTATCCCGTTTCCGAGATCACGATCTCCGGTAACCTCGGCGACATCCTCGGTTCGATCGAGGCCGTCGGCACCGACCTCGAGTTCCGCAGTCCGGTCACCGGCCCGACCATCAAGGTCGCCGAATTGACCGTCGCCGGCTCCTAATGGGGTCGGACCTCAGCAATCACAATATTATCAACATGATAAGACCAAAAAACAGGGCAAAAAATCCTTATATCCGGTGTTTTTGCCATCAAAAGTAAATATCCCCGCGGCAAGCCGCGGGGCATTAAGAGCGCAGCTTCAAAGCCAGCTGCGCAGGCCCTTGCTCAAGTTGCCGATGTTGCTGGATATACTTGACGATCACGTCCCGAGTCATTC
>JAXDAV010000061.1:0-4895 GCA_034679465.1 Candidatus Aminicenantota bacterium
CTTGGGCTCGACCTGCCCAATCTCCCGAAATCAATCGAAAATGTAGTCCAGAAAAACGCCCACTTAGTGTCATAACTCATTGAAAATAAAGAAGCGCTTCAAAAAAACTGGCGAACTTGGGCTAGCCTGGACTATTCATAAATCGGCTCGTGAATAACCCAGGCTAACCGGCGTCCGGCTCAGATCTTCGCCCGGCGCAGCCTGAGGGAGTTGCTCACCACCGAGACCGAGCTCAGGGCCATGGCCGCCGAGGCGATCATGGGGTTGAGCAGGATCCCGAAGAACGGATAGAGGGCCCCGGCCGCGACCGGGATGCCGACGACGTTGTAGGCGAAAGCCCAGAAGAGGTTCTGCCGGATGGTGCGGATCGTCCTCCGGCTGAGCTCGACGGCCGTGACGACGGCGCCCAGGTCCTCCGAGATGAGCGTGATGTCCGCCGAGGCCATGGCCACGTCCGTTCCCGTCCCCAGGGCCAGGCCGACGTCGGCCTGGGCCAGGGCGGGCGCATCGTTGATGCCGTCGCCGACCATGGCCACCCGGCGCCCCTCGGCCTGGAGCCGGCGAATCGTCTCGGCCTTGTCGCCGGGAAGGACCTCGGCTTGAACGTCGTCGATCCCGGACTCCGCGGCCAGGGCCCGGGCCGTCAGGGCATTGTCTCCCGTCAGCATGATCACCCGCCGGCCGGAGCGGCGGAGCGCCTCCACGGCCGCGCGGGCGCCGGGCTTGAGCGTGTCGGCCAGGGCCAGAAGGCCGGCCAGCCGGCCGTCGATCGAGACGAAGGCCACGGTCTTCCCTTCCCCGGCCAGGCGCGAGGCTTCGTCCGCGAGGGCCGAGGCATCGACGCCCTCGGCTTCGACCAGGCGGCGGCTGCCGACGAGCACGCGCTTCCCCGCGGCCGCGCCCTCGACGCCCATGCCCTCGAGAGCCCGGAAGCCTTCGACGGCCTCGACGGGCGCCGCCTCGGCCCGGGCCCGGCGCACGACGGCCTGGCCGAGCGGATGCTCGGACCCGTTTTCGACCGAGGCGGCCAGGGACAGCAGCGCGGCCCGGTCGACCCCGGCGACCGGCAGGACGTCGGTCGTCTCGGGCCGGCCGTTCGTCAGCGTTCCCGTCTTGTCGAAAACGACCGTGTCGACCTTGTGAACGGTCTCCAGGCTCTCCCCTCTCCGGATCAGGATGCCGCGCTCGGCGCCCCGGCCGGTCGCGACCATGATGGCCGTCGGCGTCGCCAGGCCCATGGCGCAGGGGCAGGCGATGATCAGCACGGACACGAAATTGAGCAGGGCGAAGACGAGCCGCGGCTCGGGGCCGACAAAAGACCACAGGACGAAGGTCGCGATCGCGATGGCGATGACGGCCGGAACGAACCGCCCGGCGATGAGGTCGGCCAGCCGCTGGATGGGCGCCTTGGAGCCCTGGGCCTCCTCGACCAGCCGGATGATCCGGGCCAGGGCCGTGTCCTCGCCGACGCGGACGGCCCGGAAGCGGAAGCTTCCCCACTTGTTGAGAGTCGCCCCGACAGCCTCGTCCCCGGGCCCCTTGTCGACCGGAAGGCTTTCGCCGGTGATCATGGATTCGTCCACGGACGAGCGTCCCTCAAGAATGACGCCGTCGACCGGGACCTTCTCCCCCGGCCGGACGACGAGGATGTCGCCCGCGCGGACCGCCTCGACGGGGACTTCGCGCTCGCCCGCCCCGTCCACCAGGCGGGCCGTCCGCGGCCGCAGACCCATGAGCCGCCGGATGGCGTCGGAGGTCCTGCCCTTGGCCCGGGACTCGAGCATGCGCCCGAACAGGACAAGGACGATGATCACCGCCGAGGTGTCGAAATAGACCTCGGGTTCGACCACGGCCCGTCGAAAGAACCCGGGCAGGACCGTGGCGACGACGCTAAAGAGATAGGCCGCCGACGTGCCCACGGCGACGAGCGTGTTCATGTTCGCCGCGCCGTGCTTGAGGGCGCTCCAGGCGCCGCGGTAGAACCGCAGTCCGAGCCCGAATTGGATGGGCGTCGCCAGGGCCCAGAGGACGTGGAAGCTCTGCAGGACGGGCGGCATCCAGGGGAACCAATGCCGCATGCTGCCGAGGAAGATGAGCAGGGCCAGAGCGCCGCCCCAGAGGACCGAGGCCCGGAGCGACCGGTATTCCCGTTCCGCGCCGGCCCCCGGCTCCTCGGCCGCGGCGGCGACGCCGTAGCCCGCGTCCCTGATGGCCCGGACGAGGTCGGCCCGCTTCACGGCCCCGGGATCGAAGACGACGGTCGCTTTGGCCGTGGCCAGATTGACGTTGGCCCGGCGCACGCCTCCGATCTCTCTGAGGGCCCTCTCGACGTTGGCGGCGCATCCGGCGCAGCTCAGGCCCGTGACGGCCAGGTCGATCCTGGAGGCCGCTTGATCGGCCGCCCCGGTCTTCCCGCCGCCCCGCCTGTCGCTCATCGTCCGCCCTTCCTGCCTGCCGCCGGGACCCGGGCCGGCTTTCAAGGCCCGATCCCAACCCGCCCCGGACAGATCAGCTCTTCTTCCCGGACCCCTTCGTCGAGATCCCGAACGGCTTGTAGGCCGGGCAGAACCCGACGAAGGTCGTGATGACGAAGACCGCCGCCAGGATGGCCAGCAAGACGGCCAAGGTCCCCTTGAGGACCCCGGCGATGAGAAGCGCGGCGATGAGGGCCGCGGCCACGAGCCTGAGGGTCCTGTCCCAACGCCCCATGTTTTGCCGCACGGCCGCCTCCTTTTTCGGTCTCGAACACCGGTCTTTTTTCGAGTCTACCATGACTCCCGGCGGTTTTGTAGTCATTATCCCCGGCCGGTTGCGCGGGGGAGGCCTTTGTGCTATTCTTTTGGGGCTCGAACAGACAAGGAGATCAGCATGTCCGGACATTCCAAGTGGGCGTCTATCAAGCATAAGAAGGCCGCGACCGACGCCAAGCGGGGCAAGATCTTCACCCGCCTCATCCGCGAGATCAGCATGGCCGCCCGGGCCGGGGGCGGCGACCCCGACAAGAACGCCGCCCTGCGCAAGGCCATCAGCGACGCCAAGGCCGCGAACATGCCCGCCGACAACGTCAAGAGGGCCATCATGAAGGGCACCGGCCAGCTCGAGGGCGCGGCCTACGAAGAGGTTTCCTATGAGGGCTACGGTCCCGGCGGCGTGGCTATCTTCCTCCAGGCCGTCACCGACAACAAGAACCGGACGGTCTCCGAGATCCGCCATATCTTCCAGAAGAACGGCGGTCAGCTGAGCGAGAAGGGCTCGGTCGCCTGGATGTTCAAGCGCATGGGCTACATCGACGTCGAAAAGGCCAAGGCGTCGGAGGACATCCTCATGGACATCGCCCTCTCCGCCGGCGCCGACGACCTCAAGGACGAGGATTCGCTCTTCGAGGTCACGACCTCGCCCGAGAAGTACGAGGCCGTGCTCGAGGCCGTCAAGAAGGCCGAGATCGAGATCGCCGCCTCGGAGGTCGGGTTCCTGCCCCAGAATTACGTCAAGGTCGAGGGCAAGGAGGCCCAACAGGTCCTGCGGCTGGTCGAGGAGCTCGAGGACCACGACGACGTCCAGTCGGTCTCCTCCAACTTCGACATCTCCGAAGAGGAGATCGCCAGCTTCTCGCAGGCCGGGTGACGCCCGGGCGCACGCCATGCGGGTCCTCGGGATCGATCCCAGCCTCCAGTCCACGGGCTTCGGGATCGTCGAGGAGAGCGCCGGCCGCCTCTCCCCCGTCGCCTTCGGCATCATCAAGCCCACGGCCAGGCTCCCCCTTCACCTGAAGCTCGCCGAGATCAAGTCGGAGATCGAGGAGATCATCCGGACCTACGGCCCGGCGGAGGCCTCGATCGAGAACGCCTTCTACGCGCAGAACATGAAGACCGCCCTGCTCCTCGGCCAGGTCCGGGGCGCGGTCCTCGTCGCCGTCGCCGGCGCCGGCTGCGGCCTGGCCGAGTACTCGGCCCTCGAGATCAAGAAGGCCGTCACCGGCTACGGCCAGGCGGACAAGGAGCAGGTCCTGACGATGGTGCGCGCCCTCCTCGGATTGGACGACGACCGCATCCCCATCGACGCCTCGGACGCCCTGGCCGCGGCCATCTGCCACCTCAACTGCCGCCTGTATCAGGCCAAGATCGAAGATAAGGACCCGTCATGATCGCCTACCTGAAAGGGACCCTCATCCACAAGACGCCCGGCTCCGTCGTGATCGAGACCGGCGGCGTCGGCTACGCCGCGGCCGTGCCGGTCTCGGACTTCGGCGAGCTCGGCGAGGTCGGAGGGACGGTGGAGCTCTTCATCCACACGCACCTCTCCGACGACGCCCTGTCCCTGTTCGGTTTCGTCTCCCGGGACGAGAAGGCCATGTTCCTCAAGCTCATCGGCATCTCGGGCATCGGGCCCAGGCTGGCCCTGAACGTCCTCTCGGGGATCGGGCCGGCGGACCTCGAGGACGCCGTCCGGGCGGGCGACGTCGCCCGGATCTCGCTCGTCCCCGGCATCGGCAAGAAGACGGCCCTGCGCATCACCATGGAGCTCCAGGACAAGCTGGAGAAGAAAGAGAAGATCCTGTCGGCCAAGGGCTCGGCCGAAAGAGAGGACCTCCTCTCGGCCCTCCAGAACATGGGCTTCCGGCGCAAGGAGGCCGAGCGGGCCGTCGACCAGACGATCGCCGCGACGAAGCCCGGGACCGAGTTCGAGAAGCTCCTCCGGGACTGCTTGAAGCGCTTGGCCAAACTATAGTAAGACTACCGCATGCCCGCTATCCTCAGCCCGATCCGCACCAAGGAGGACGTCCTCTTCGAGGACAGCCTCCGGCCGCGGACCTTCGACGAGTTCGTCGGCCAGGAGAAGGTCAAGTCGAACCTCCGCGTCTTCATCGAGGCGGCCAGGAAGCGCGACGAGCACCT
>JAXDAV010000062.1:0-80258 GCA_034679465.1 Candidatus Aminicenantota bacterium
CTTGGGCTCGACCTGCCCAATCTCCCGAAATCAATCGAAAATGTAGTCCAGAAAAACGCCCACTTAGTGTCATAACTCATTGAAAATAAAGAAGCGCTTCAAAAAAACTGGCGAACTTGGGCTAGCCCGAGTTCGTCCAGGCCTCCCGTCCCTTTGGTCCCTTTGGTTTTTTGTGTTCTTGGCTTGACTTGGATCAGGGCCGGTATGAAAATGGGCTGGCGGTGGCCTTCATGAGACTCAACAAGTTCCTGGCCCACGCCGGGGTGTGCTCCCGGCGCGAGGCCGACCGCTGGATCGCCGAGGGGCGGGTCAGCGTCAACGGGCGGGTCGTCCAGGAGCTCGGCGGGAAGGTCGACCCGGCCCGCGACAGGATCGTGGCCAACGGGACGATCGTCCGCGGGGCGGAGGAGAAGCCGGTCTATATCCTTCTCAACAAGCCGGCCGGGCGCGTCGTCAGCGTCAAGGACCCGTTCGGCCGGCCGACGGTCATGGAGCTCCTCGAGCACGTCCCCGCCCGGGTCTACCCCGTCGGGCGGCTCGACCTCGACACCGAGGGGGCCCTGCTCCTCACGAACGACGGCGACCTGGCCCTCCGCCTGACCCATCCGCGCTTCGGCGTCGTCAAGGTCTACGAGGTTCGGGTCGAGGGCGAGCCTCAAGACGAGGACCTCGACAAGGTCCGGCACGGCATCTTCCTCGAGGGCCGCCGGTCGGCACCGGCCCGGGTCCTGGTCGTCCGCCGCGGCCGCCGGCACACGACGCTCAAGGTGGAGATCCGCGAAGGCCGGAAGCGGGAGATCCGGAAGCTCTTCGAGGCCGTGGGCTATCCCGTCGCCGGGCTCGTCCGGGTGGATTTCGCCGGGCTGACCCTCGAGGGCCTCCGATCCGGCCAGTGGCGCCGCCTCCACGCGGCCGAGGTCCGGCGGCTGAAGAAGCTGGTCGGCCTCGAGGCCCCTCCGCCGGCTACTTCGGTCCCTCGGAAGGCCCCTCGCCCCGCTCGCCCGGGGCGCTGAAGGCCTTCAGGCCCCTGGCCAGTCTCTGGAGCTCGGCGTCCACCAGGCCGTGGACCGTGTCCGGCGGATAGTTCCCGTCCGCGTCCGCGGCGCCGGCCTCGACCCCCGTCAGGATCTCGATCCCCTCGTCGATCGTCTTGACCGGATAGACGTGGAACTTCCCGTCCTTGACGGCGGCGACGAGGTCGGCCCGGAGCATCAGGTTCTGGACGTTCTGATGGGGGATGATGACCCCCTGCGTTCCCGTCAGCCCCCCGGCCCGGCAGACCTCGTAGAAGCCCTCGATCTTCTCGTTGACGCCGCCGATCGGCTGGATCTCGCCCTTCTGGTTGAGCGAGCCGGTGACCGCCAGGTCCTGGCGCAGGGGCAGGCCCGAGAGGCTCGAGAGGATGGCGTAGACCTCGGCCGACGAGGCGCTGTCGCCGTCGACCCCGCCGTAGGACTGCTCGAAGGCCAGCGAGGCCGTCAGGGACATCGGCCTCTTGGTCGCGTACTTGCCGCGCATGTATCCTCCGAGGATGAGGACGCCCTTGTTGTGGGTCGGCCCGCTCAGATCGGCCTCGCGCTCGATGTTGATGACCCCGCCGCGGCCCATGCCCGTCCGGGCGGTGATGCGGGCCGGCTTGCCGAACATGAACTGGCCCATATCGTAGACCGACAGGCCGTTGACCTGGCCGACGACGGTGCCCCGGGTGTCGATGAGGATCGTGCCCTCCTCGATCATCTCCTGGATCTTGTCCTCGATGAGGCTGACCCGCTCGAACCGCTCCTCGATCGCCTTCTCGACGTCCTCCCGCCCGACGTCCTCCCGTCGGGCCTTGCGGGCCCAGTAGCTCGACTCGCGGATGACGTCGGCGATGATGTGGAACCGCGTCGACAGCTTCTTCTGCCGGCCGGCGATGCGGGTCGAGTACTCGATGAGCGCCGCGATGCCCTCCCGGTCGAGGGGCAGGAGGTCGTCCTCGTCGCAGATCTTGCTGATGAACCGGACGTAGTCGCCGAAGGAGCCGTCGTCCTTGGCCATCTCGGTGTCGAACTCGGCCTTGATCTTGAAGATCTTCTTGAAGTCGTCGTCCAGGAAGTAGAGGAGGTTGTAGAGGTAGGCGTCGCCGATCATGATGACCTTGACGTCGGCCTTGATGGGCTCCGGCTTGAGCCGGGCCGTCGTGAACAGGTACATCTGGAGATAGTTCTGGATCTCGAAGATCTGGTTGCGCAGGGTCCGCTTGAGGACCGGCCAGACGCCCGGCTCGACGAGCGCGTCCAGGGCGTTGATGACGAGGTAGCCGCCGTTGGCCTTCAGGAAGGAGCCGGCCTTGATCATGGTGAAGTCCGTCTGGCTCATCCCGATCCGCGTCATCGTCGACTCGATGGAGCCGAAGAGGTTGACGTAGTTCGGGTTGGTCTCCATGACCACCGGCGCGCCCTTTTGGTCCGAGTTGTCGACCAGGAGGTTGACCCGGTATTCGAGGAAATCCTCGCCGGCCTCCCGCTCCTTCTCCTCCTTCTTCTGGACCTTGAAGACCTCGAGGTTCTTGACCAGCGACTTCTCGACCTCGTCGAAGTAGGCCGCGAGCTTGGGGCCGTCGAACTTGGCCCGGACGTCGGCGATGGCGCCGCGGATGACGGGCGTGATCGACTCCTCGTCCCAGCTCCGGAGCAGGACCCGCGTCTCTTCGTCGATCTCCTTGAGGCGCTCGAAGACAGCCTCGAGCTTGGTCGTCAGCTTCTCGTACTTCCCGCGCAGGTCCTCCAGCGTCTCCTTGGGGATCGTCTTGTCCTTGACCTGGGCCTCGATCTTGGCGAAGGGGACGGGCTGGCCTTCGAGGACCGGGATGAGATCGGGGCGGCTGAACAGGCCCATCTGGACCTGGATGACGGAGAAGCCCTGCGCGGCCACCTCCTCCTCGAAGGCCTGGAGGAGCTCCCGCTGTTTCTTCTGCTGGGACTCGACGAGCGCGTCCCTCTTCTCGGCGTAGTAGGGGCTCTTCAGGAGCTGGGGGATGTTGGCCTTCAGCATCTCGATCAGCTGGGCCATGGCCTCGGCGAAGGCCCTGCCGCGGCCGGCCGGGAGCATGATGAGGACGGGCTCGTCGGGGTGCCTGAAATTGTGGACGTAGAGGATGTCGTCGGGCGTCTTGGCGCCCTTCTCCAGCTGGTCGAGCAGCTGGGTGATCGTCGTCGTCCGCCCGGTGCCGACCATGCCGGTGATGAAGATGTTGTAGCCGAGGCTCTTGATGTCGAGCCCAGTCTGGATGGCCCGCAGGGCCCGCTCCTGGCCGATGATCTCCCGGCAGGGCCGGGACTCCGCGCTCGATTCGACGGGGACGAGCTCCGGACAGCAGACCCAGCGCAGCTGGTCCGGGGTGAGTTCGGCGAATCCGCTCTTCGTTCGCATGAGCCCCTCCTTTGCCCAACCTATCACAATCCCCGGCATTCCTCAAGACGGCCGGCGGCCGGCCCGGCGGCGGTCGCGGGTTTTTGGTGAAAATCCGGCGGACATCTGTTAGAATAAGGCCGCTCCGGATCCCGGATTGCGAAAACGCGTCGGAGGGCGTGAGGACCATGAAGATCCATCAAGGCAAACTGCAGGCCAAAGGCTACAGGATCGCGATCGTCGTCAGCCGGTTCAACAGCTTCATCTCGGAACGGCTGCTCGAGGGGGCTCTGGAGGCCCTCCAGAAGATGGGGGCCCAGGAGGCCGATCTGACCGTGTACAAGGTGCCGGGCTCGTTCGAGGTCCCGGTCCTGGCCAAGAAGATCGCCAAGGCCAAGTCGGCCGACGGCATCCTCTGCATCGGCGCCCTCATCCGCGGCGACACCCCCCACTTCGACTACCTCAGCGCCGAGGTGACCAAGGGGCTGGCCCAGATCGCGATGGACGACGGCGTCCCCGTCTCCTTCGGCATCCTGACCGTCGACACGGTCGAGCAGGGCATCGAGCGGGCGGGGACCAAGGCCGGCAACAAGGGTTATGACGCCGCCTTCTCGCTCGTCGAGACCCTGAACGTGATCAAGGAGGCGGGCCTCCGCTGAGCGGGCGACCTGTTCGAGCCATGGGACAACGCCGCAAGGCGCGGGAGTGCGCCCTTCAGATCCTCTTCCAGCTCGAGTTCAACGCCGGCGATCCCCGCGACATCGTCCGCATCTACTGGGAGGGCCAAAAGGCGGCCCGGCAGGTCCGCGAGCACGGGACCTGGCTGGTCGAGACGATCCGGACCCACGGCGGCGAGATCGACGAGGCCATCCAGGCGGTCTCGAAGAACTGGCGCCTGGCCCGGATGGCGGTGGTCGACCGGAACATCCTGAGGATCGCGGTCTGCGAGCTCCTGTACGAGCCCGCCCTGGCCCCGGCCATCGTCATGGACGAGGCGATCGAGGTCGCCAAGCGCTACAGCGGCGAGGAATCGGCCGTGTTCGTCAACGGCGTCCTCGACGCGGTCGTCCGGCGGCTCCGGGGCCCGGCGGCGAAGGCCGGGGGCCCGGACCCGGAAGGTGAGCATGAGCAAAAATAACGAGCCTGTCGAGCTGGACCAGGACGTCGCCCGGCGGGAGAAGCACCGGAAGCTCGGCCGGGCCGGCGTCCCGCTCTTCCCCTACACGGCGGCCCGGACCCACGAGGTCGCGGAGATCGTCGGGGCCTACGCCTGCCTGACCGCCGAGGAGATCGA
Source organism: Candidatus Aminicenantota bacterium (assembly GCA_034679465.1). GTDB lineage: Bacteria > Acidobacteriota > Aminicenantia > Aminicenantales > Saccharicenantaceae > RBG-16-66-30. The sequence goes on from JAXDAV010000062.1 coordinate 4,685, forward strand.
AGCCGGGCGAACGGCCGTCGTCGTCCCCGGCCGGATCCTGTCCATCCGCAAGATGGGCCGGGCGACCTTCTTCCACATCTCGGACGGCCGCGAGCGCCTCCAGGCCTACGTCCGGGAGGACAAGGTCGGGGCCGAGGCCTACGAGCGGTTCGGCCTCTACGACCTCGGCGACATCGTCTCCGTCTCCGGGACCCTCTTCAAGACCCGCACCGGCGAGCTGACGGTCCTCTGCGACGCCGTCGCCTTCCTGGCCAAGTGCCTCCACCCCCTGCCGGAGAAGTGGCACGGCCTCCAGGACGTCGAGCTCCGCTACCGCCAGCGCCATCTCGACCTCATCATGAACCCCGAGGTCGGCGAGGTGTTCCGCCTCCGCGGGGCCATCGTCGCCCATATCCGGCGGTTCTTCGACGCCCGCGGCTACCTCGAGGTCGAGACGCCGATGATGCACCCCGTCCCCGGCGGGGCCCTGGCCCGCCCCTTCAAGACGCACCACAACGCCCTCGGCCTGGACCTCTACCTCCGCATCGCCCCGGAGCTCTACCTCAAGCGGCTCGTCGTCGGCGGCCTGAGCAAGGTCTACGAGATCAACCGGAGCTTCCGCAACGAGGGCATCGACGCCCAGCACAACCCCGAGTTCACCATGCTCGAGTTCTACGAGGCCTACAAGGACTACTTCGACATGATGGAGCTCACCGAGGAGCTGCTGGCCGGCCTGGCCGCGGACCTTCTCGGCAGGGACGAGGTCCCCTACGGCGAGCACACGATCTCCTTCAGGCGCCCGTTCAAGCGCCTCAAGTTCCTCGATGCCTGCGTCGAGCACAGCGGCCTGGCCCCCAGCCGCTTCGAGGACCGGCCGGGCCTCATCGAGTTCGCGGCCGGCCTGGCCCCCGACAAGAGGCCCCGATCCTACGGCAAGGCCCTGGACGTCATCTTCGACCGTTTCGTCAAGGACCGCATCGTCCAGCCGACCTTCATCACCAACCCGCCGCGGGAGATCTCGCCCCTGGCCAAGACCTCCCGCGAGAACCCGGAGGAGTCCGAGCGCTTCGAGCTCCTCATCGCCGGGATGGAGGTGGCCAACGCCTTCTCCGAGCTGACCGACCCGGCCGAGCAGAGGGCCCGCTTCGAGGAGCAGGCCCGGGAGAGGGGCCGGGGCGACGAGGAGTCCCACCCCGTCGACCTGGATTACGTCGAGGCCCTCGAGTACGGCCTGCCCCCGACGGGCGGGGAGGGCATCGGCATCGACCGGCTGACCATGATCCTGTCCGGCCGGCGGACGATCCGCGAGGTCGTCCTCTTCCCCCTCCTGAGGCCGAAATAAACCCATGAGCTTCGAGCTGTTCGTCGCCAGGCGCTATCTCACGGCCCGGAGGAAGCAGGCCTTCATCTCGGTCATCACCCTGATCTCCGTCGCGGGCATCGCCATCGGCGTCGCCGCCCTGGTCATCGCCATCGCCCTCATCACCGGGTTCCAGGGCGACGTCCAGGACAAGATCCTCGGGGCGACCTCGCACGTCATGGTCTCGGACCTGGGCGGCCGGGGCCTCGAGGACTACGAGGCCCTGGCCCAGAAGATCCGGGGCCTGCCCGGCGTCGAGTCGGTCTCGCCCGTCGTCTACAGCACCGTGCTCATCACCGGGATCGGGGAGAGCTCGGGGGCCCTGGTCAAGGGCCTCGACTTCGAGCGGGAACGGCCGGGCTCGGACTGGCTCCAGAGGCTCGAGGCCGGGGCGATCCCCGTTTCGGGCGGGGCCCGCGAGGGGCTCCTTCTCGGGCGCGAGCTGGCCCTGCGGATCGGCGCTCAAGTCGGGGACAGGGTCCAGATCGTCACCGCCTCTTCGACCCTGGGCCCGACCGGCCTCCTGCCGAAGCGCAAGACGTTCGAGGTGGCCGGGATCTTCAACACCGGCCTCTACGAGTTCGACAGCTCGACGGCGCTCGTCGCGATCGACGTCGCCCAGAAGCTCTTCGGCCTCGAGGGCCGGGCCAGCTACATCCAGGTCAAGCTCGCGGACATCTTCGCCGCTCCCGCGATCGGGGCCCGGATCCAGGCCGAGCTGCCGCCCGTCGTCTACATCACGACCTGGATGGAGCTCAACAAGTCGCTCTTCTCGGCCCTGAAGCTCGAGAAGAACATCATGTTCCTGACCATCACCCTGATCGTCATCGTCGCCGCCCTGAACATCATCGCCACGCTCATCCTCATGGTCATGGAGAAGACCCGCGACATCGGCATCCTCATGGCCATCGGGGCGACCCCCCGGATGATCAACCGGGTCTTTTTCTTCCAGGGCGCGCTCATCGGCATCGTGGGGACGGCCCTCGGTGTCCTCCTGGGCCTCGGCTGGTGCGGCCTGGCCAACGCCTTCGAGCTCATCAAGATCCCCGTCGACATCTACCAGATCTCCCACGTCCCGTTCCGGATGAGGCCGCTCGACCTGGCCGTCATCGTCGGCGTGACCCTGCTCATCAGCTTCGTCTCGACCCTCTTCCCGGCCCGCCGCGCGGCCAGGATCGACCCCGTGGTGGCGTTGAAATATGAGTGACCGCGTCCTCGTCGCCGAGCGCCTGGGCAAGACCTACCCCCTGCCCAAGGGCGAGCTGCGCGTCTTCGAGGGGCTCGACTTCGAGCTCCGCCGGGGCGAGCTCGCGGCCGTCATGGGCGCCTCCGGGGTCGGCAAGACGACGCTCCTCAATCTCCTCGGGGGCCTCGACCGGCCGACCGAGGGCCGCGTCCTGCTCGACGGCGAGGACCTCTTCGCCGGCTCCGACCGGGAGGTGGCCTCGGTCCGCAACCGCAAGATCGGCTTCGTCTTCCAGGTCTACCACCTCCTGCCCGAGTTCACCGCCCTCGAGAACGTCAGCTTCCCCCTGATGATCGGCGGGACCCCGCGCAAAGAGGCCTTCCTCCGGGCGGGGGAGATGCTCCGAGAGGTCGGACTCGAGGACAAGACCGCCTCGAGGCCGAGCCAGCTGTCGGGCGGCGAGCAGCAGCGCGTGGCCATCGCCAGGTCCCTCGTCAACGGCCCCTGCCTGCTCCTGGCCGACGAGCCGACGGGCAACCTCGACTGGAGGACGGGGGAGAAGGTTCTCCGCCTGGTCCTCGACCTCCACGAGCGGAAGGGCCTGTCCAGCATCCTGGTCACCCACAACGAGAAGATCGCCCGCTACTGCCACCGGGTCTACATGATGGAGGCGGGCACGATGAAACTCCTGGGCCCGATCCCGAGTTGACCAAGAGGGGCCCCTCCCGCCCGTCGCCGTCCCGGAGGGCCGGCGCCTTGACCGTTTTGACCGTTCCGGCGCGATATGGTATAAAGAAGAGGAAATCGGACATGAAAAAGCTCGTCCTCATCCTTGGGCTCCTCGTCCTCCCGGTCGCCCTGGCCGCCCAGGACATCGTGGAGAAGGTCGAGGTCAGCGGCAACGACCGGGTCACGACGGAAACCGTCCTCTACTACCTGAGCGTCCGGGAGGGAGACACCTACAACGCGGACCAGTTCCGCCGGGATTTCCGGGTCCTCTGGTCGACCGGCTTCTTCTCGAACATCAAGTTCGAGGAGGCCCAGGGCGATCGGGGCAAGATCGTCAAGATCATCGTCGAGGAGAACCCCGTCGTCCGGGCCGTCACCTACAAGACCGGGAAGAAGGTCAAGGAAAAGGACATCGTCGAGAAGCTCAAAGAGAAGGACCAGGCCATCCTGCCCTATTCCTACTACAGCGCCTTCAAGGTCCAGCGCATCAAGGACACCATCACCGAGCTGCTCACCGAGAAGGGGCTCCTGGCCTCGGAGATCGAGGCCGAGACGGTCAAGCAGGGGACCAACGAGGTCGACGTCCTGTTCCGCATCGATGAGGGCCCCAAGCTGCGGGTCGGCGACGTCGTCTTCGAGGGCGGCACGAAGATCCCGGCCAGCACCCTGAAGTGGTCGATGAAGGACAACCGGCCCCACAGCTTCTTCAACTGGATCGCCGGCAAGGACGTCTACAAGCAGAACAAGATCGAGGAGGCCGTCGGGGCCATCAAGAAGAAATACCAGGAGCTCGGCTACATGGAGGCCTCGGTCGGCCAGCCGCGGATCGAGGAGTACACCCGGCGGTCGGTCATCTTCAAGAAGCAGAAGATGATGCGGCTGGTCTTCCCGGTGACCCCGGGCTACCTCTACCGCACCGGCACGATCAAGATCGAGGGCAGTCAGGCCCTGAACACGAACAGGCTGCTCAACCTCGTCCAGCTGAAGGGCGGCGAGATCTACAGCACCAAGGACCGGGAGAAGAGCATCGAGGCCATCGGCGAGGTCTTCCGGGACTTCGGCTACGTCTACGCCCAGATCATCCCGGTCGAGAACCTCGATCCCAAGTCCAAGATCGTCAACCTCAGCCTCAACATCACCGAGGGCGAGGTCGCCTTCCTCAACCGGCTCGAGTTCCGCGGCAACACCTACACCAAGGACAAGGTCATCCGCCGGGAGATGGTCCTGCGCGAGGGCGATCGCTTCAGCTTCAGTATGTTCAAGAACAGCATCCTCCGGATCAAGCAGCTGGGCCTGGTCGACCTCGAAAAGGACCCCGATATCCGGCCCAACGCCGAGGACCCGTCCAAGATGGACGTCACGGTCAACGTCAAGGAGATGCAGCGCAACAACATCCAGTTCACCGCCGGCTACAGCGGCTACGAGGGAACCTTCGTGGCCTTCAGCTACTCGACGGTCAACTTCCTCGGCGCGGGCGAGACCCTGGAGCTCAGCGTCCAGCAGGGCAAGCTCGTCAAGAACTATTCCTTCGGCTTCTCCGAGCCCTATCTCTTCGACAAGCCCATCTCGGCCGGCTTCAACATCTACCGGCGCGACCTCCACTATCCCTGGTTCTGGCGCAAGGGCGACGGCATCGACCTCGTCGCCGGGCTGAGGCTGTTCGGCATGTGGCGGACCAACCTGACCTACACGTTCGAAAGCGTCAAGATGACGGTCTCGGACGACCCGACCTACTCCCTGCCGACGTCCTACTACATGTACTACAGCAACCAGAGGTACAACGAGAGCTCGATCACGCCCATGATCTGGCGCTCGACGATCGACAGCCCCCTGACGCCGACCCGGGGCACGTCCTACTCGGCCAGCGTCAAGTATGCCTTCAACTTCCTCGGCGGCGACATCTACATGCTCAAGCCGCAGCTCGAGTTCACCCATTATCGCCCGCTCTTCGGGCGCGGCGCCAAGGCCCACGTCGTCGGCGTCCACGCCCAGTACCAGTTCGTCAAGGCCCTGCGCGGCTCCCAGATCCCGTACTGGGACAGGTTCTTCCTCGGCGGCGAGCGTTCCATCCGCGGCTACGAGGTCTACACGATCGGACCGACCGACGCGAACGGCTACAACATCGGCGGCGAGAAGGCCCTCGTCCTGAACGCCGAGTACATCATCCCGGTCGGCGGCCCCCTCTACGCCATCTTCTTCTACGACCGGGGCAACACCGTGGCCTACGGCACGCCCCTGGCCTGGAAGGACATGTACTCCTCGATGGGCCTCGAGGCCCGCCTCTTCATCCCGGCCCTGAGGGTCCCGTTCCGGCTGATTTTCGCCTACAACAACCGGAAGATCTATCCGAACGATCCCGACTTCGCGTTCCGCTTCGCCGTCGGCACGACATTCTAGGAGGTTCCGACCATGCATCGACACATCCGACTCGCGGCGCTCCTGACCGCGGCGGCCGCCGGCCTGGCCGGGTTCGCGGCCGGCCAGAGCAGGCTGGGCGTGATCAACTCGCAGGATATCTTCGAGAAGTCCGCCGAGGGCAAGAAGGCCATCGCCCAGCTCCAGGCGGCCGACAAGAAGTACACCGACGACATCACCCGCCTGGACGACCAGATCAAGCAGCTCCAGAACCGCCTGACCTCACAGCGCCTGACCCTGACGCCCGAAGCGGCCGCGGGCCTCCAGGCCGATATTCAGAAGAAGCAGACGGACCGCCAGCGGGCGGTCGAGGACGCCTCCCGGGACATGCAGGGCCTCCAAGTGAAGATGGTGACCAAGCTCCAGGACGAGCTCATGCCCCTCATCGAACAGCTGAGGAAGGACAAGGACCTCGACCTCATCTTCGACCTGGCCAAGCCCGGGGTCGTGTTCTTCGACCCCGCGGTCGACCTGACGGCCGAGCTCATCCGCCGCTACGACGCGGCGCCGGCGGCGCCGCCCGCCAAGAAATGACCCGGGGAGTCGGACCGTGATCCCGACCGAGCAGATCATGCGGCTCCTGCCGCACCGCTTCCCGTTCCTCCTCGTCGACCGTGTCCTCGAGGTCGCTCCCCGTCAGACCATCGTGGCCGTCAAGAACGTGACCTGCAACGAGCAGTTCTTCCAGGGCCATTTTCCCGAATGGAAGATCATGCCCGGCGTCCTCATCATCGAGGCCCTGGCTCAGGCCGGGGCCGTGCTCCTCTTCTGCTCGATCCCCGACCCGGAGACGAAGTTCGTCGTCCTGAGCAAGGTCGACAAGGCCAAGTTCAAGAGGATGGTCGTCCCCGGCGACCAACTGCGCCTGGACGTCGTCTGGAACCGCCAGAAAGGGCGGATCATCCAGATGAAGGGCCGGGCCCTCGTCGAGGGGGACCTGGCCGCCGAGGCGGAGATCTACGCCACCGTGCTCGACATCTCCGAGATCAGGTCCCCGTCGACCTGAGCGTCTTGACCAGCTTCCCCGCCGGCGGGACGTCCTTGAGCTCCAGCGCGTTCATGACCGCGAACGGGGGCCACGATTTCTCCGGCAGCCCGGTCCTCTGGAAGATGGCCTGCAGTGATTCCCGTCCGTCGGCCTTGACCAGGGCCAGGCGCAGCGGCGACCGGTTGATCTTCGAGGCCTCGGTCAGGTGCCTGAAGGACGTGACGAGGCTCCGGAACCCCGTCTGGTACTTGGCGTAGCCGCTGGCCGGGCTTATGGCCTGGAAGGTGTAGACCATGTCGTCCTTCTTGATGCAGGACAGGCTCATCCGGACGTCCTCCGCGTTCTGCTGGGCGATGTCGTAGGCCTGCTCGTAGCAGGCCAGGCCGTTGACGGTCGTCCGGCTCTCCCCGAGGAGCCGGCCGCCGGAACCGGCGATCTCCGCGCCCTGCTTCCGGGCGAACTCCTCGGCGGTGTCGGTCGTCTTCCCGCCCTGGAGGATGACGCCGGCGCCCTGGTCGGGTGCGACGATCGTGACCCGGCTGGCCATGTTTTCGACCTTCCAGCCCGACGGAACGGCGAACTGGAAGCGCAGACCGGGGTGATAGAAGACGCCGTTCTCGACGTAGCCCTGGCGCGGGTCCTCGCCGTAGACGATGTTCTGGATCGCCTGGAGATAGGCCTCGGGCCGGCGGGCGAGCGAGGCGTCCTCGGGCTTCCGCATCGACTGGACGCGGGCGATGCGGTCGGGCGTCAAAGGGTGGGTCGACAGGAAGCCGGGCAGGGAGCTCCCGCCGCCCGAGAGGTCGCCCATCTTCTGCAGGCCCACGAAGGTGGCCGCCATTTCGGCCGGGTCGAAGCCGCCGGCCCGGGCGTAGTCGATGCCCAGCGCGTCGGCCTGGTGTTCGTTGTCGCGGCTGAACTTCAGGAACAGGACCTGGAGGCCGGCCCCGGCCAGCCCGGCGTACTTGGCGAACTCCTTGCTGACGACGCTCCCGACGACCAGGCCGATCTGGGCGATCTGGGCCTTGCTCATCTGGCTCATGGAGTGACGGGCGTTGACGTGGCCGATCTCGTGCCCGAGGACCGCGGCCAGCTCGGCCTCCGAGCCCATCATGGCCAGAATGCCGCGGGTGACGTAGATCGCGCCGCCGGGCACGGCGAAGGCGTTGACGACCGGGCTGTCGAGCACGGCGAAGCGCCAGGGCAGGTTCGGCCTCTGGCCCTTGGCGGCCAGGGCCAGGCCCATCTTCGTGACGTAGGCTTGGAGGGCCTGGTCGTCGTAGAGGCCGTAGGTGGCCGCGACCTCGGCGTCGGTCTGCCGGCCGAGCTCGATCTCCTGGGCCTCGGAATACATCATGAGCTCTTTCCTGCCCGTGACGGGATTGACGGCGCAGGCGACGATCGCGGCGCCGATCAGGATGATTGCGGCGAGCCTGGTGCGGGACATCATGCCTCCTTCGTCATTTCAGGGTGAAGAGCGCGTCGGCCAGGCCGGTGTTGTAGCTGACGGACGCGATCGTGACGCGCTGGGCCTCGGCGCCGTTGTGGAGGATGCGCAGGGAATGGGGGACCATCGTGCCGCCGACCTTCTGATAGCCGGTCGCGTAGCTCTCGGCGTCGACCTCGGCCCCGGTCTGGTCGATGCTCCGCATGTCGGTCCGATAGGGCAGATAGGTCTCCGGATCGAGGTAGATCGTGGCCTTGTGACCGTCGGCCCGCGTCTGCTCGAGGACGATGTAGTCCTTGCCTTCGAGGGTCGCCTTGGGCTTCAGGGCATAGGTGACGCCGTTCTTCAGAGGATGGAGCAGGGACTGGGTATCGGCGGCCTGGCGGGCCATTTCCCTGGCCAGGTCGGCGGGCATCTCCTCCGTGTTCCCGGTCTGGGGGTTCGTCATCCAGCCCTTCCGGCCGTCGAAGGCCTGGATGAGGGTCATGTTCGCTTCGGCGATGGTGACGTCCAGGCGGATCTTGTCGGGCTCTTTCTGATAGATCGTGATGGGCACCGTGAGGCCGTATTCGACGACCTCGGCGGTCCCGGAGATCGTCGTGTCCTTGATCGATTCGAGCGCCTTACGCCCGCCCATGGCCTCGATGAGCTTGTCGACCACGGCCATGGCTTCCTTGGTCCCGGGCGCGGGCTGGGCCTTCTGAGCGCGGCCGGGCAGGGTCGCGAGCGACAGCGACAGGACCAGGCCGAGGATCAAGATGAGCGGTTTTTTCATCAACGCCTCCTCGAGGGTGTTGATGTCATTTTAGAACAAAGGCCCGACTTTGGCCAATGATTAGCCTCGAGCGGGGCTTAAAACTAACCAATATTCATAAAAATAGAGAAATTCATAACTATCTCATTATAATATAAAAAGATATTATTAACGAATCTATAATGTATAATTTGAGGACAACATATCGTTGGCAATACTAACAAAATGATTGACTTGCGATAAACAAAGATGATATAATCATAATGTTCATAATTAGGACATAAATAGACAGCGGAAGAGATCGGATGTCCCTTCGTTCCGGACTGATCACCTGTTCGAGCTTGGCCGCCGAAGTCCAGGCGATCCAGGGGTCGCCCGATTTCGAGAGCGTGCGCTTCAAGATCCATCCCGTCGATTGCGACCTGGCCGAGGCCTCGTGGACGGGCCTTCGCGAGGCCGTGGCCTCGTGCGGGGAAGCCGGATGCCCCGTCGCCGTGGCCGGAAGCTACTGTCTGGCCAAGACCGCGAGGGAGCTCGATTCCGAGGGGCTGTGCCGCTTCCATCAGAAGGGCCAATGCGTCGAGTGGATCGCCGACCGGGGCCTCCTCGACCTGTTCCTTCAGGCCGGAGCGCTGCCGGTCCTGCCCGGGTGGTTGCGGGCGTGGGAGGCACGGGTGGAGGCCCGATGGCCTTCCGACCGCAAGGCGGCCCAGGCCTTCTTCCGCGAAGTGTCGCGCCGGATCGTTCTGCTCGATACGGGGGTCTACCCGGGCATCGAGCGCGACCTGAAGTCCTTCGGCCGCTTCCTCCGCCTGCCCTGCGAGACCCACTTCGCCGGGTTGGATCATTTCCGTCTGGCCATGGCCCGGGTCGTCCTGTCCGCGCGCCTGGACAGGCTCAAGGCGGAGAACGAAGACCGGGCGGCCGTCGCCGGCCGGCGCGTCTCCGACTATGCCCGCGTCGGCGCCCTTCTCGGCGCCGTCTCCGGCGTCAAGACCCGGGAGGACGCCGAGGCCGCCGTCCTCGAGCTCTTCCGCGTCGTCCTGACGCCGCAGGGCGTCGCCTTCCATTCACCCGAGGACCTGTCGGCCCGGCCGGGGCCCGAGGGTTCGCCGCTCGACCGGATCGTCGCCCTCAACGCGGAGTATGCCTGGACCGACGACCGGAAGACGGTCTTCATCAAGGTCGCCCACGGGCGCGAGGTCCTGGGCGTCGTCGAGCTGGCCGCGGCCGGCGGGCCCGAACGGGACGACCTCGACCTCGACCTGGCCCTGACCGTGGCCCGGATCTCCGGCCTGGCCCTGGCGACCGTCCGGATGACCCGGGCGCTCGAGACTGCGCGCGAGCGGGCCGCCGGCGCCGAGGCCGCCCTGGCCTCGGGCGAGGGGCAGGTGAGGCGCATCTTCAATTACCCCCTCGGCATCTACCGGACGACGCCGCAGGGCCAGATCGTCGAGGCCTCCGAGACCCTGGCCCGCATGCTCGGCTATCCGGAGGTCGAGGCCCTCAAGACGGTCAATTTCTGGGACCTCCACTGCGACCCGCGTGATTGCGATCACAAGCGGGCCTTCCTCGACTCGACCTCCATGCTCGGCCTCTTCGAGTCCCGGCTCCGCCGCTCCGACGGCACCCAGTTCTGGGCCGAGGACTCCTGCCGCGCGGCCAAAGACGCCCACGGCCGGGTCCTCTTCTACGACGGCGTCATCGAGGACATCACCGCGAGAAAGAGGATGCAGGACGAGCACGCCTGGGCCACCCGTCTCCAGGCCGCGGTGGCGGACGTGTCCGAGCGGCTGCTGTCGCCGACCCCGATCGAGGAGATCGCGGCCCTGGTCATGGAGCGGGCCCGGCGCCTGACCTCGAGCGCCTCCGCGTTCGTCGGCACCATCGACCAGCGGACCGGGCGGCTCGTCCCGGCGGCCCTGACGCCGGACGCCCGCGCCCTGCGCGACGCCTACCCGGGGACCGACAACCCTTTTCATGAGAGCGCGGGGATGTGGCGCTGGGTCATCGAGAAGAAGCGGGCCCTGGTGACCGCCGTGCCGAGCCTCGACCCCCGCTACACGGGCATGCCGGACTGGCACATGCCGGTCGGCCACTTCCTGGCCGTTCCGGCGATCATGGCGGACACGATCGTGGGCCTCCTGGCCGTGGCCAACGCCGACAATCCCTACGTCGAGAGGGACCTCAACGCCGTCGAGCGCCTGGCCGGCCTGTACGCGATCGCCGTCCAGCGGACCCGGACCGAGGACGCGCTGCGGGAGATGTCGCTCGTCGACGAGCTGACCAAGGTCTACAACCGCCGCGGCTTCATGACCCTGGCCGAACAGCAGATCAAGGTCGCCCACCGGACGAAGAAGGACATGTCCCTCTTCTACGCCGACCTCGACGACCTCAAGGCGATCAACGACTCCTTCGGCCACGAGGAAGGGGACGCCGCCCTCGTCGAGGCCGTCGAGGTGCTCCGGGACGTCTTCCGCGACTCTGACATCATCGCCCGGCTGGGCGGCGACGAATTCGTCGTCCTGGCCATCGACGTGGCCGAGGGGAGGGTGGCCGCCCTGGCCCGCCGGCTCCGGGAAAGGCTCCAGGCCCGCAACGCCCGGGCCGGGACGCCCTATGCGCTCTCGTTCAGTCTGGGCATCGTCCGCTACGACCCGGGCAAGCCGTGCACCCTGACGGAGCTCCTGATCCTGGCGGACAGGAAGATGTACCAGGACAAGGCCTCGAAGAAGCGCACTTCGGCCGCGGCCTGATCGGCCGCCGCCGCTCAGCGCCGGATCCCGTACTTGGCCAATTTGTTGTAGAGCGTCGTCCGCGAGATCGCCAGGATCTTGGCCGTCTGCCGCAGGTTCCCTTTGGTCACCTTGAGCAGATAGGCGATGTAGTCCTTCTCCAGGTCCTCGAGGGTCGAGAGGCGGTTGCGGCCGCCGAAGGCGATCGCCCCCTGCGACGGGACGTAATCGCGGAGGTACTTGGGCAGGTTGGCGACGTCGATGAAATCCTTCTTGCAGAGCAGGACCGCGCTCTCCAGGACGTTGGCCAGCTCGCGGACGTTGCCCGGCCAGCCGTACTTGAGGAAGAGCTTCTGGACCTCGCGCGAGACCCCGCGCACGCTCTTGGCGAAGCTCTTGTTCGCGGCCTGGAGGAAGTGGCGGACGAGCAGGGGGATGTCCTCGAGCCGCTCGCGGAGCGGCGGGAGATCGAGGACGACCTTGTTCAGGCGGTGCAGCAGGTCCTCGCGGAACCCGCCGGCCCGGACCGTCTCGGCCAGGTCCTTGTTGGTCGCGGCCAGGACCCGGACGTCGACGGCCGTGCTCTCGTTGGCCCCGAGGGGGCGGAACTCGCGGTTCTCGAGGACGCGGAGGAGCTTGGCCTGGACGGCCACGGGGATCTCGGCGATCTCGTCGAGGAAGATCGTCCCGCCGTCGGCCTCCTCGAACAGGCCGTGCTTGTCCTTGTCGGCCCCGGTGAAGGCCCCTTTCCGGTAGCCGAAGAGCTCGGACTCGAAGAGGCTCTCGGGAATGGAGGCGCAGTCGCAGACGACGAGCGGCCTGTCCTTGAAGGGGCTCAGGGCATGGAGGGCCCGGGCGACGACCTCCTTGCCCGTGCCCGTCTCCCCGGTGATGAGGGCGCTCGAGAAGTACTTGGCGATATTCTCGATCAGGCCGAAGATCTCGAGCATGGCCGGATTGCGGCTGATCAGGCCCTGGAAGACGTACTTCCGCTCCAGCTTCCTCTCGAGGTGCAGGGTCTCGCGGCGGAGGTCGCCCTTGCGGGAGATGCGGCGCAGGATGTCGCCGAGGATGTCGCGCTCGTAGGGCTTGGGCACGAAGTCCGTGGCCCCGGCGTGGACGATGTCGAGGGCGGCTTCGCGCCCGACCGGCTCGCCGCCGACGAGGACGTCGACGAGGGCGTCGGCTCTCTTGATCCGCTTCATGATCAGGAGGCCCGCGGCGAGCGAGCCGGGGGCGTCGACGAGGACAACCCGGATGCCGTTTTCGCGGATGATGTCCAGATAAGCATCTTCCGTCTGGGCGAAAAAGACGTTGAAGTCGACCGCGACCGGGGATTTCTTGACGGTCTCGTAGAGCGAGAAATCGTCGGAGATGATCAGCAGGTTGGTCTGCGCGTCCATCGCTCCACGCCCTCGTCCCTCGGAGTCGGCGCCATCTTAACAGAAGGGACCGGGTCTTCGCAAGGGCGAAACAGAAGGGACCGGGTCTTCGCAAGGAATCAGCCTGTTAAGCCTTGCGAAGACCCGGTCCCTTCTTCTTCTTCTTCTTTTCTTAGGACCCCGGCTTCGCTTGGAGGGGGACACGTACAAAGAGTACATATCCCCTTCATTTTCCGGGGCGGCCGCGGACGAGGGTCAGGCGAGTCCGGCCGCGGACCTCCTCCTCGATCCGGACCGTCTGGTAGTCCGTTTGGCCGAGGTACTTGACGTGGGCCCGGAGATAGGCCAGGCCCTGGGCGCAGAGGAACTCGAGCCAATCGCCGGTCGCCGTCTCGTCCATGAGCTCGGGCGTCTGCTGGCTGAACGTCGTCCGGGTCCGGGGCGTCAACCGGGTCTCCAGCGGCCCCCGCCGCCGGGCGAAGATGGTGACGCCGTCGGTCGTCTCGAGGGGATTCAGGTGCGGCGCCCATCGGGTGGCCCAGCGCCCGTAGCGCTCGGTGAACTTGCGGTTCGAGGCGGCGATCGCGGGATCTGCGGCGAGCTCGCCGGCGATGAGCTTCATCAGGGCCGCGCCGGCCGCCCGGTGGTCCTCGTGGGTCGGCAGGCTCACGTGGGTGAAGTAGGTGAACCAGCCCTTCGGGACCCAGTAGTCGCGGAAGAGGTACGGCGCGTAGTTCGAGAACGGCTGGACCCACTCGTGGGAGGGATAGCCGTGGAGGTTCAGGAAGATGTCGGGGGCCCAGCGCTCGGTGAGGCGGGTGCGGACCGCGGCCTCGGGCAGGAGCGGCTTCGTCCCCGTCTGGTAGCCCATGTCCACGCCGAGCGCGCCGTAGCGGCCCGCGTGAAGGCTGTGGAAGGGCTCGTTCTTCTGCATGGCGTAGGCGAGCTCGGCGCCGTCCGGGTTCTCCAGCGGCTCGAAGACGAAGCTCATCTTCTTGAGCGCCTCCCGGGTCGCGGGATCGCGGGCCAGGAGCTCGGCGAAGCGCAGGAGGTAGTTCGTCGACGAGACCTCGTTGGCGTGCTGGCGGGCGACGGCCTGGAGGACCGGCTTGACCGTGACCAGCCGCGGCAGGGAGACGTAGGGCGCGAACGGCAGGTAGAGCTCGAGGACCGGGACGTCGCGGCCTTCGAACGACGTGCCGCCGACATAGCCGCGGACCCCCGGCAGGGCCGCGAGCCGGCGGACGATGTCCCCGGCCATGGCCGGAGAGATGATCTCGCGGGTCGTCACGATGGGGCCGTCTCCGGGAGGGGACGTTCCCTCCCGTCCTGCGGGGGCCCGGACGTCCGCGACCGCCAGCCGCTCATCCTTTTCCCGGGTCTGCCAGCGCGGTCGCAGAGTCAGGGCGTCGAGCCGGGGATAGCGGAAGGCGTCGGCGACGAGTCCGGCCTCGAAGAGCTCCCGCCAGGTCGCGGCGATCTCGACCAGGGCCAGGTAATCGGCCTCCTTCTCCCAATCGGACTCGAAGACGATGTTCGAGATGCGGCCGGCCCGGCCGTCGAAGACGAGCTCCGAGGCCCGCGTCTCCTTGGGCTTGAGAGCCGGGAAGACGGCCTTGCGGGTGACCTCGTCCCGGCCTTTTTCCTTCCAGCGGAGGACGATCTCGGGAGCGGCCGCCGGCCAGTCCTCGAGCAGGACGCGGACCCTGGCCGGCCCGCCTTCGAGCGACGGATGGAGGGACGGAAAGACGTTGCCCGGCGCGGAGGACCGCGAGGCGTCGGTGACGGCGTCGGCCTCGGCCTCCTCCGGATCGAAGCGGGTGAGGCCCCGGAGCAGGTCGAGCGTGTCGAAGTAGATCTCGTCGTGGATGGCTTCGAGCGAAGAGATGATCTCCTCGTCGAGGCCGGTCCGGTAGTCCGGCTCGCTCGCCTGCAGGTCGACGAGCAGGCGCTTGAAGTACGGCTGTTTGGAGAACGTGGGCTCGCCGCCGGTCTTCTTCCGGACGTGGGCGGCGACCGCCGCGAGGACGTCCGACTGGTAGAAGGCCCAGAACTTCTCCAGGTCCGTTTCAAGGGCCTCGTCGCAGACCATCGTGCCGCCGGCGGTGACGCGGAGCCAGCCCGTCGTCGCCGTGGCCGTCCCCCATTCGGGCAGGACGCTCGAGAGCGGGATCTCCCGGGTCCGGGGCGTGAACGCGGATTCGAGGATGATCCGGCCGTCGGCGCCGACGGCCTCGACGGCGTAGAGGGGCCCGCCCGTCGCGGTCCTCTCGAATACGACCCGGTCGAGAGGGAGGCCCAGCCCGCGGGCGAGGATCTCGTCGACCGGATAGAGCTCCTGGAGCCAGCGGGACGGGTCGGCGTAAGTGCGCTGGGGCCGGGCGAGGTCTTCCCGTTCTTCGGCGAACCGGATGGTCAGGCGGTCGACGCCCTTGTTCACGACGGCCGGGAGGACCTTCTCGACGAGCCAGAAGTAGCCGGGCTTGTAGGCCGAGAGAACCTCGACGCGGGCCGCGGGGAAGCCCGCCCCGGCCAGCACGGCCGCGACCTCGCCGCGGACCTTGTCCCGGACGGCGGGGGATTCGCTGACGCCCAGGCTGACCTCGACGCCGCCGCCCTTGCCGGCGCCGTCGACGATCGCCCGGAGCCGGTCCTTGAGCAGGGCCATGGCGTCGTCGACCTCCCAGGTGAACGCTCTCTCCTTTTCGAACACGGGCCGGCCGGCCTTGAGCGAGGCGGCTTCGACCTTGACCGTCGCGCCGCCGGCGGCCCGGCGCAGGGCCTCCCCGACCGCGGCCTCGAAGGGCGCGTTCGTCCCGGCCAGGACGAGTTCGGCCGAGACCGACTCGAGGTCCCGGCCCCTGATCTCGTCGGCGGCCTTCCGGACGGCGCTCAGGAGGAACGCTTCGCCGCCTCCCTTTTCGCCCTTGAGGAGCCGGTCGACGTCGGCGGCGACGTCGGCGAGCTGAGGGTTCCCTTCGCCGTAGCCGGCCAGGTAGGGGAAGGTCCGCGAGAGATAGGCGGCCGTGGCATCGAGGCCGGCTTCGTCCGCGCCGTCGACGACGACGGCCGAGGATTTGCCGAAGGCCTTGGGCACGACCCTGACGACGCCGGAGCCGGTCCCGAGCGCCGGCCGCTTGAGCTTGCCCGTCTTGACGAGATCGGCCGTGAGGCTGTTGGCGCCGACAAGGATGGGCGCGGCGAGGGCCTGGCGGCTTTCGACCTCGGAGTCCAGCCGGACGATGGGGAACGAGGCGCCGGCCGTGGCCAGGACGAGGCGGCTGGCGAGGTCGGGGAGGCCCGCGCTCGGCCGGTCCCGGGGCGCGACGATGACCGCGTCGAGGGCATCGGGAATGCCGTCGCCGTCCTGGTCGGCGTACGCGGCCCGGTTCGTGTAGAGGCCGAGGAGATCGAACTCCTTGCCGACGGCGCCCGAGGCGGGCCTTTCCTTGAATCCCGGGGTCAGGAGCCGCTTGGTCGCCCCCGTCCTCGGCAGGGCGACCTCGGAGCGCGCGGCGCCGAAGCTCAGCTCGAAGGTCAGGACGGCGCAGGCGGGATAGGAGAGGACCTCGGTCCGGTTGCCCCGGTTCCGGTCGGCGGCCAGGAGAAGCAGGGCCTCCCGGGCCTTCAGGCGGTCCGCGTCGGCGGCGAAATGGACCTCGACCCTGAGGTCGACGATCTGACCCTGCTCGAAGGAGAGGGCTTTGAGGCCGTCGGCGACGGGCGGGTCGACCGGGAACTCGTAGAGGGCTTCCCGGACGACCGTCTTCCGAAGCCCGAGGCCGGAGGCGGCGAGGAAGGACCGGATGTCCTCCTCGAGGCCCTCGTAGGTCGCGCCGGTCTCGCGGCCCCAGACTTCCCAGAAATAGGGCCAGCGAAGGAAAAAGGCCCGCCCGGTCTTGAGCAGGGCGTCGTCGGAGCCGGCGACGCAGGCGATCGCGGCCCGGCCCGGCCGCGAGTCGACGAAGACGCGTCCCTGGTTCGGGGGGAAGGACGCCGGATCGAGACCGCGCTCCTTCAGGGCCTCGCGGACCCGGGCGAGGCGGCGGCCGATCAGGATGGGGAACGCGGCGGGCGGGGCCCCGGAGAGCTCCGATTCGCGCCGGACGAGGCCGAACTCGACGGCCAGGCTCTCGAAGTTCGTCCGCGCGGCGATGTCCGCGGCGAGGGCCAGCTCGGCTGCGCTGGGCCTGTCGGGCACGACGACGGTCAGGGCCGGCTTCTCCGGGAAGCCGTCGCCGTCGAGGTCGAGGACGGCCCGGCCCGGGAGGAAGAGCCTGGACAGGCTGTCGACGTCGGCCGCGGCCGCCGTCGCGGCCTGGGCGAGGCCGAGCATCGCCGCGGCGGCGAGCGCGAATGTGAGGGGCTTTCTCATGGTCGATCTCCGGCAGGGATTCCCGGGAATTCTATCACACTCCCCGTGACTCGGCATTGCGGAGGGGCGGGGCCGCGGATAGAATAGGCGACGGACGCAGAGCACGCGACAGGAGCCGCCGATGAAACACGACCGAAGCCGTCGGGCCGGAACGGCCGGGCTGTCCGTCTTGACGATCGCCGTGGCCGTCGCCTGGTCGATTTCGTGCGCCGGGAACGGGCCGTCGGCGGACGCGCCGGAGAACGATGCGGCCGGGCTCGAGATCGGAGCGAAGAAGATCAGCCTCCGTTATGACGGACGCGAGATCCTCGAGGCCGCGGTCACGGCCGGCCCGGCGGGGTTCGAGGCCAAGGCGAGCGTCTTCCGGACGGGAGGCGCCCTGAGCCAGGTCATCCTCCTGACGGCGCGCGAAAAGGGCGCCAAGGTCTGGGTCGAGGGCACGCTCGTCGCCGGCCCGGAATCGTTCCCCTGCGAGGCCGACCGCCGGGACCGGGGGCTGACCATGGTCCGCCACGTCTCGGGGCTGAGCCGCAGTCTCCTCAACCGGGCCGTCTACGACCGGGGGCGCGATTGGGTCGTCTCGATCGACGCCGGGCCGCGCGCGGCGGTCATGCCGGTCTCGGCCGGGCCGGACGAAAGGGCCTACGCCTTCAGCGCGGAAGGCGCGGAGATCGTGGTGCGCTTCCGGCCGCGCTTCTATCAGGCCCATCGCGGGCTCGGGTTCTACGAGCCCTGGACCTACAGGATCTGGCCCGACCCCGTGGCCGGCTGGATCTCCTGGTTCGCGTTCTACGACGAGGTCACGGAGGAGGACATCGTGCGGACGGCCGACACGCTGGCCGAGACGCTCCTGCCCTTCGGCTATGACCTCCTCCAGATCGACGACGGCTATCAGAGCGGCGAGGGGCGCCCCGATCTCTGGCTCACGGCCAACGCCAAGTTCCCGCGCGGGCTGGGCTTCCTGCCGGAGTATATCGCGGGCAAGGGCCTGAAGCCCGGCATCTGGACGAACGTGGCCTTCAAGCAGTCCGACTACGCCGCGGAGCACAGGGACTGGTTCGTGACCGACGCGAAGGGGGAGCCCGCGCGCGGCAGCTGGATCGAGCTCAGCCTCGACGCCTCGAACGGCGAGGCCGTCGACGCCGTCGTCAGGCCGGTTTACCGGGGCCTGCGGGCGATGGGCTGGGACTATTACAAGGTCGACGCCCTCCGCCACCTCCGCTACGAGGGCTACAACGCCCACGCGGACCATTTCCGCCGGACGAAGAAGGACCTCGTCGCCGCCTATCGCGGCTACGTCGAGGCCATCCGCGAGGAGGTCGGCCGCGATCGCTTCATCCTCGGCTGCTGGGGCATCCGCCCCGAGCTCATCGGGCTCATCGACGGCTGCCGCGTCGGCACCGACGGCTTCTCCTACGCCGGCCTGGCCCAGTTCAATTCCTGGAACAACGTCGTCTGGCGCAACGATCCCGACCACATCGAGCTCGACGAGGACCGCTTCAAATCGACGCTCGTGACCACGCTCACCGGATCGATCCTCCTGCTGACCGACAAGCCCGAGCTCTACCGCACGGACGCGATCGAGCCGGCCCGCCGCGCCGCCCCGGTCCTCTGGACCGTCCCCGGGCAGATCTTCGACGTCGACCCCTCGCGCTCAGCGGAGCTCGTCCGGGTCGACACGGAGGTCAGCGGCTCCGGGCCGCGCGTCTTCGACGCCTCGCTCCGTCCGACCTGCGACCTTTTTCTCCTCGAGGTCGACCGGCCGTACGAGTCCTGGTTCGTCCTCGGCCGGACGGGCGAGTCCGCGGCCGAGATCGCCTTCGCCGACCTGGGATTGGACCCGGCCCGGGACTACTGCGTTTTCGAGTTCTGGACCCAGCGCCTCCTCGGCAGCTTCCGGGGGACGTTCGCGCCGGGGCCGCTCGATCCGCGCTTCCGGTCCCAGGCCTTGGCCATCCGCGAACGCCTGCCCCGTCCCCAGGTGCTGGCCACGAACCGCCACGTGACCTGCGGCGCCGTCGATCTCGACGACGTCCGCTGGTCCGGCCGGTCGCTCGCGGGGACGAGCCGGGTCGTCGCCGGCGACGCCTACGAGATCGTCCTGACCGAGCCCGAGGGCTTCCGGCTGGCCCGCTTCGAGGCCCCGGACGCCCCCGGAGCGACGGTGACCCGGGAAGGGGCTCTGGTCAAGGTCCGCTGGCTCCCTCCCGTCTCGGGGGCCGTCGGCTGGCGGGCCGAATTCGAAGAGAAATAGCCTTACAAATACCATATCTTGTGGGGGCGCCGGGGGGCCGGTCCCACGGCTTGAATCTCGGCTTGACAACGCTTTCTTCATCCGCTAGCATGGAATCACCTAAGGTTGTCAGCGGGATTTATGATGTTCCATAGATTTAAGTACCTTTTTATCCTGTTCGTGGGGTTCTTCTTCTTCGGGGGGATCCCTGTCGAGTTCGGCACCGAAGGGGCCTTTTTCCACGGTTTCATGATCCCCAAGCCCGTCATCCGCGTCAGCCTGGGGACGAACCTGGCGGAGATCCGGATCCGCGCGTCTTCGGGCATGAAGATCTACGAGGTCAACACCGGCTACAGGGTCCTCGATGAGGACGCCGACGAGGCCGAGATCAGGGGCGCCGGCGAGAAGCTGACCGAGAAATACGTCATCCTGCTGGCCCACGCCAAGGAGCGCGAGGAGGCCGACCAGCTCGCCGCGGCCTTCCGGGCCCGGGTCGGCGGGAACATCTTCGTGGCCACCGACCGTGACAGCGGCGCGGCCGGCGTCTTCGAGGTCAAGCTCGGGGACTTCCTGACCCGGGGCGACGCCCTGTCCAAGGTCGCGGAGCTGGAGGCCGCCGGCCTCAAGGACGTCTGGATCGACCGCGAGCAGGTCCTCCAAGAGCCGTCGCGGCCGATCTGGCTGCTGGTCGGGAACGAGCTCAAATCGCTCCAGCGCGAATCGGAGCTCTACTTCATCCCGGCCAATCCCCAAAGCTTCCTGACCCTCAACGGGAGGAGCTATCGGGGCTTCTTCGTGCTGAAGGGCGGTCCGCGCGGTCTCATCGTCGTCAACTACCTCAACCTCGAGGACTACCTGAAGAGCGTCGTCCCCGGCGAACTCTCACCCGGCCAGTTCAACGCCATCGAGGCCCTCAAAGCCCAGGCGGTCGCCGCCCGGACCTACGCGATCCGGAACATGTCGCAGTCCGCGGAGTCCGACTACGACCTCCTCGACACGCCGCTCTCCCAGCTCTATAGGGGCATGTCCTCGGAACATCCGCTGAGCACCCGGGCGGTCGAAGAGACGTCGGGCCTGATCATCCTGTACCGGGGCAAGCCCATCAACGCCCTCTACACGAGCACGTGCGGCGGCAAGACCGAGGACGCCGAGAAGGTCTTCTCGGGCCGGCCCGTGCCCTATCTCAAGAGCGTCGAATGCGCCACCGAAAAACAGCCGGAATGGCAGATCGCGGCCACCGCCGCCGTCGCGCCCATCACCATCGACGGCCGGAACGCCAGCCTCGACATCGCCCTGCTCGTCGGGCTGGGCATCGTCCCGATCGGCGCCGCGCCCCTCGATTTCCGCAAGGAGGCGGCCTTCGACGAGGCCGTCGAGTGGATCAGGGACACCCGGCGGCTCATCGGCGCCAAGGACACGGGCTTCGTCCCCGACGCCGCGGCCCTCGATTTCGTCAGCCTGGCCCGCCTCCTCGTCGATGCCTTCGGCTGGCAGGACCGGATCGCCGAGCTGGTACTGCCGGGCGAGGTGGATTTCCTCCTCTCGGACCTGCCGCAGGTCCAGGGCCGGGACCGGGGGCCGCTGGCCTATTGCCTCCAGTCGGGGTTGCTGCCGGCTTCGGTCAGGACCGGCAACCCGCGCCGGGCCGTGGGCCGGGCCGAGCTGGCCATGGCCCTGGGCCGCATCGTCAAGGACCACCGGGACTTCTTCAAGACCGGGATGTTCCGCGCGGCGGGGAAGGGCACGATCGAGGTCGGCCATGACTTCGACCGCAAGACGCTCACCCTGTCGAGCCATCTCCGCCTGCTGCGGACGATCGAAGGCGAGACGACCTTCGCCACCAAGCTGACGCTCCTCGGCGGCGAGTCCCTCCGCTGGCTCGAGCGGGACGGCCAGGTCTCCTATCTCGAGGTCTTCTATCCGCCGAACTCCAACGTCCTCGACCGGTCGTCGCGGTTCAACCGCTGGCAGGTCCCGATGACGCGGCAGGACCTCGAGAAGCGGATCAGCCAGTCCTACGCGATCGGCGCCCTCGTCGACATCGAGGTCAAGGGCCGCGGCGTTTCCGGCCGCGTCACCGAGATCCTGCTGACCGGGACGGAGTCGACGGCGACCGTCCGCGGCTTCCAGATCCGGGCGGCCCTGGGGCTCCGCGACACGCTGTTTGTCATCGACAAGACGTACGACGAGGGCGGGCGCGTCGGCCGCTTCATCTTCTCCGGCCGCGGCTGGGGCCACGGCGTCGGGCTCTGCCAGGTCGGCGCCTACGGCATGGCCGTGGCCGGCGCCAAGTACCAGGACATCCTGAAGAAGTACTACAGCGGCGTCAAGATCGACAAGATCTAAGGGGGGCAGGCTCTTCTCGGATAATATCCTGAACCGGGTTGTGCTATCATCATCGGGCCGCTTAAGGCCCCACAGAGAAGGAGAAGACCATGAAAACGGCCAAAGGCTTGAACGCCCGGAAGACCGAAGCCCGCGAATACCAGACCCCGGCGTCCGGCATTTTTTTCACCGTGAAGGAGGTCCTCTACGAGGGCCGCTCCAAGCTCCAGCGGATCGAGATCATCCGCAACAGGGATTACGGCCGCGTGCTCCTGCTCGACGGGCTCGTCCAGACGACCGAGCGCGACGAGTTCTACTACCACGAGATGCTCGTGCATCCGGCCCTCTGTTCGCATCCGCGGCCGGGGAACGTGCTGATCATCGGCGGCGGGGACGGCGGGGCGCTGCGCGAGGTCCTCAAGCACCCGGTCCAGAAGGCCTGGCTCGTCGAGATCGACGGCCGGGTCATCGAGGCCTGCCGCGAGCATTTCCCCTGGCTGAAGGCGGCCCTCCGCGACCCCCGGGCCGAGCTGGTCGTCGAGGACGGCAACGTGTTCATCGACAAGGTCCGGGAGACGTTCGACGCGATCCTCGTCGACTCGTCGGACCCGGTCGGGCCGTCGACCGTCCTCCACCAGGAGGCCTTCTACCGGAAGCTGAAGTCGAAGCTCAACCCCGGCGGGATCATCGCTTCCCAGGCGGGCTCGCTCATGCTCCATCTCGACTCCCACGCCCGGAAGAGCGTGTTCCTGAAGAAGATCTTCCGTCACGCGCCGCTCTACCTCGGGCCGGTGCCGACCTACCCGGTCGGGATGTGGTGCTACAACTTCCTCTCGGACAAGGTCGACCCGGCCAAGATCAAGACGCTCTACATCCCGGACGGGCTGAAGTATTTCAACCGGGAGATCTACCGGGCGGCCTTCGCCCTGCCGAACTTCCTGGCGGAGCGGCTGAAGACGCGATCCCTGCGCTCTTGACTGCTTCCCGGCGCCGGGATATCCTCTTTGTGTGAGGGGCAGGGTCGATGTTTCAATCATTCTCACGCTGTATGTTGCAGCCGGGGCTCTCGTAGCACCGGCCGCAGCCCCAGAGAAAAGCCTGGCAGAGATCTTCCGGAACGGAAAAGCCCGCTTCGTTCCAGAGGTTACGATTACTGATGAGGCGATGGGCGGGAAGGCCTTTTTTTCTCGGATTGCCGACATTGCTCTCGACGAGCAGGGCAACATCTACGCCTGCGACCCAAGGGGTGACCTAAAGAAGTTTGATGCGGAAGGGACCTTTCTGGGGACGATAGGCCGTCCTGGGCAAGGCCCCGGGGATTTCGCCATTCCCGTAGAGGTCGAATGGTCCAAGGGCCGATTGTACATCCGGGAGCGAGGGCGGGTTTCCGTATTCGACGACAACGGACATTTCGTTAAGTCGGTCCCTTTCGATATATCGGGGGGGAGATTGTGGAAAATGCAGGCCCTTCCCGATGGTCGGATTCTTATACAGATAGAGAAGATCAAGCGCGATAGCTTGGATGCCCCACAAGAGATGTTTATTGACCTCTATTCCCGGGACCTTGGGTTCATCAAAACCGTTTATCAGCACGAGGTCCGAAGAGCCACATACTTGACGGCGTCCCGTCCCGCGAGTGTCCCGGTCCCATTCGCGGCGTCGGTTCACTGGGAGACCACTCCGGCCGGGGAAATCATCATCGGCTATTCGGGAAGGTACGAATTCGAAATCCATAACCCGGATAAGGGCCGGATCCTGTCGTTCTCCCACACGTATACGCCCATCGAGATCATGGCCAAAGACAAGGAACGCCATTTTCGTGGAATTATCGCCACTGTAACCGGAACCGACGGCACAGTTATCCGACAGAAGGGTGTTCCCGATTATATCTCTAGAAACACCGAGTTCCCGCGATACAAACCCGCCTACCAGGGCGTAAAGGCCGATGCCGAAGGGAACATCTGGGTCCTGCCATATGCCCTGGAGGCCGATAGAGCGGTGCCGAGAATGGATGTCTTCGACAGCGCAGGCCGCTTCCTCAGCAGCGTCAGGATCGCGGATGGTGCGTTCCCCCATATTATGGCTCCCCTGCCGGGCGGATTCTGGACGGTCAGGATCAATAGGGACGGCGAGTGGACCATCGTCAAATACCGGATTACTGAGTGAATTTCCCTCGATGCGCTTCAGCCCGGCGCGCCATCGCGGGCTTTGGCCTTGTCGCGGGCCGGACGGTCGGGCCACATGCTATAAATAGATTTCTAAGCGTCGAGCGTGCCGGCGGCCTGGCGCCTGCGCAGCGCGGCGAGCATGTCCGCGGTCATCGCGGCCAGATCGAAGTCCGGCTTCCAGTCCCATTCGGTCCGCGCGGCGCTGTCGTCGATCGTGGCCGGCCACGAGTCGGCGATGGCCTGGCGGAAGTCGGGCTCGTAGCGGACCTCGAACGAGGGGATGTGTCTGCGGATCTCGGCCGCCAGCTCGCCGGCCGAGAAGCTCATGGCCGTGACGTTGAAGCCGGAATGATGCCTGAGCCGGGCGAAGTCCGCGTTCATGAGGTCGAGCGTGCACTTGAGACAGTCCGGCATGTACATCATGGGCAGGCGGGTGTCCTCGCGGAGGAAGCAGGTGTAGCGGCCGCGCTTGATCGCGTCGTAGAAGATGGCCACGGCGTAATCGGTCGTCCCGCCGCCGGGCAGGGTCAGGTGACTGATGATGCCGGGGTAGCGAGTACCGCGCACGTCGAGGCCGTACTTCAGGACATAGTAGTCGGCGAGGAGCTCGCCGGCGACCTTGGTGACGCCGTACATGGTCGTCGGGCCGAGGACCGTGTCCTGGGGGGTCATGTCGCGCGGCGTCGTCGGCCCGAAAACGGCGATCGAGCTCGGCGAGAAGACGCGGACCAGGCCGCGGGCCCGGGCGGCCTCGAGGACGTTGTAGAGCCCGTTCATGTTGACGTGCCAGGCCTTCTGGGGGTCCTTCTCGCCGGTGGCCGAGAGGAGCGCGGCCAGATGGTAGACGGTATCGATCGCGTATTTCCCGAGGATCGCGTCGAGGGCCTTGGCGTCGGTGACGTCGAGGAGCTCGAACGGCCCGCCCTCGGCCAGGTCCCCGGCGGGGCGGAAGATGTCGGTGACGACGACGTTCGCGTCGCCGTGCCTGGCCCTCAGGGCCCGGGCCAGCTCGGACCCGATCTGCCCGGCCGCGCCCGTCATCAGGACTCTCTTGGTCTCTTTCATCATAGGGCCGTCTCCGCTCGGGGAATGGTCGAAAAAAATGAAGCCTACTTATAGCACACCGGCCCCCTGGCGGCAACAAGAAGCGGGACATGTGCCGTTTTGGAGGTGTCCCCCGGTCTGAAGACCTTGCGAAGACCCGGTCCCTTCCTATTTTGTAAGAATTAAGGTTTGACCCCCTCTGGGAGTTCGGCTAAAGTAACAGGGCCCCCATGAATCACGACCCCGATCATCACACCGAGGAGGCCTCCCCATGCCCATCGCCCTGACCGGCACAGGTCTGACCATCGAAAAGGTCGTCCAGGTGGCCCGCGACCGCCTGTCCATCGCCATCGACCCGGCCGCCAAGAAGCGCATCGAGAAGTGCCGGGCCCTGCTCGAGGACAAGCTCCGGAAGAAGGAGATCATGTACGGGGTCAACACCGGCATCGGCGAGCTGGCCAACGTCGTCCTGACCCAGGAGCAGATCGAAAAGTACCAGCGCTACCTCATTTACAGCCACGCCGCCGGCTACGGCAAGCCCATGCCCGAAGAGGTCGTCCGGGCGGCCATCCTCAGCCGCATCAACTGCCACTGCCACGGCCACTCGGGTCTCCGTCCCGTCGTCACCGAGACCCTGGCCGAGCTCCTCAACAAGGGCGTCACGCCCGTCATGTGCGAGAAGGGCTCGGTCGGCGCCTGCGGCGATCTCTCGCCGATGGCCCAGATGGCCCTCGTCCCGATGGGCGAGGGCGAGGCCTTCTACAAAGGCGAGCGCCTGCCCGGGGCCGAGGCCCTCAAGCGGGCCGGCATCGCCCCGCTCGTCCTCCACGCCCGCGACGGCCTGGCCATGATCAACGGCTCGAACGTCATCGCCGGCCTGTCCGCCCTCATCGTCCACGACGTCCACCGCTGGCTCAAGATGTCCGAGATCGCCGCGGCCATGACCCTCGAGGTCCTCAACGCCAACATGCTGGCCTACGACGAGCGTCTGCACAAGACCCGCGGCTACCCCGGCGCCCTCGAGTCGGCGGCCAACGTCCGCCGCCTCACCGAGGGAAGCGAGCTCCTGGACCGGCCCGGCAAGAAGGTCCAGGACGCCTACAGCCTCCGCAGCACGCCCCAGGTCGTCGGCGCGGCCCGCGACGCCCTCAAGTGGGCCCGCGCCATGATCGAGATCGAGCTCAACGGCGCGGCCGACAACCCCGTCTTCTTCCCCGACGAGGACCTAGTCCTGACCGGGGCCAACTTCCAGGGCGTGCCCATGGCCTTCCCGCTCGAGCTCCTCGGCACGGCCGTGACCACGATCGCCGTCCTGTCCGAGCGGCGCCACAACCGCCTGATGAACCCGCACCTCAGCGCCGGCCTGCCGGCCTTCCTGACCAAGGGCGCGGGCATGTTCTCCGGCTTGATGCTGTCGCAGTACACGGCCGGGGCCCTCATCTGCGAGAACCGCGTCCTGTCCCACCCCGCCGCGACGGGCTCCATCCCGGCCGCCGCCGACCAGGAGGACTTCGTCAGCATGGGCATGACCACGGCCCTCAAGACCCGCCAGATTCTCGACAACGCCCAGGCCGTCCTGGCCATCGAGCTCATGGCCGGGGCCCAGGCCGTCGATTTCCGCGCCCCGCTCAAGCCTGGCCGGGGGACGCAGGCCGCCTACGAGGTCGTCCGCCAGCACGTCGCCCGCCTCGACGAGGACCGGCCCCTCTACGACGACATCAACAAGCTCAAGGAGGTCGTCGAATCGGGCCAGATCCTCGAAGCCGTCGAGAAGGCCGTCGGAACCCTGGCGTGAGGCCATGAGCCTGCGGATCGCCCTTGTCACCGGCGCCGGCCGCGGCATCGGCCGGGCCATCGCGCTCCGCCTGGCCGAGGACGTCTCCGGCGTGGCCGTCCATTACTTCAGCCGCCGCGACGAGGCCCAGGAGCTGGCCGCCGCCATCCGCGAGAAGGGCAAGCTCGCGGCCGTCTTCCGGGCCGACCTGACCAAGAAGGCCCAGGCCGCCGGCCTGGTCAAGAAGGTCGAGGAGCGCTTCGCCCGCGTCGACATCCTGGTCAACAACGTCGGGCCGTGGCTGGTCAAGCCCTGGGACCAGCTCGAGGTGGCCGACTGGGAGCGGGTCCTGCGGGGCAATCTCCTCGGGCCCTATTTCTGCCTGAAAGCCGCCCTGCCCGGCATGCGCAAGCGCAAGTGGGGGAGGGTGGTCAACATCGGCTACCATCGGGCCGAGCAGATCGCCGCCTTCCCGACGATCGTTCCCTACGCGGTGGCCAAGACGGGACTGCTCACCCTGACCCGGACGGCCGCCGCCGCCGAGACGGGGAGCGGCATCACCGTCAACATGGTCTCGCCCGGGCTCCTGAGGGGCGGCACCCTGCCGCGCGTCGGCGCCGTCGACGAATCGCGGCTCGGGACCTTCGAGGACGTGGCCGAGGCCGTGGCCTTCTGCGCCTCCGACCGGGCCGCCGCGGTCACGGGCTCCCACATCATCGTCTCCGGCACCTGGAAGATGTGAGGCCTAATCGTTGCCGGCGAGTCGGATCCTGACCTTCCGGATCTCGCCCCGGCGCTCGACCGTCAGCGTCACCGAGTCCCCGATCTTGTATCCGTCCAGGGCGGCAAAGAGGTCGTCGTAGGAAGCGACCTTGACCGCGTCGATCCCGACGATGACGTCGCGGATGAGCAGTCGGCCGAATTCGTCGCGGGTGACGCCGCGCAGGCCCTGATCGTAGGCCGGGCTCGAGCGCTCGACCGACAGGACGACGGCCCCGCTGATGCGGGCCCGCCGGGCCGCCTCGTCCCGGACGAACTGGACCCCGCCGATGTCGGGCCGAATGACATGGCCGAATTCG
Organism: Candidatus Aminicenantota bacterium; assembly: GCA_034679465.1. Taxonomy (GTDB): domain Bacteria; phylum Acidobacteriota; class Aminicenantia; order Aminicenantales; family Saccharicenantaceae; genus RBG-16-66-30. The sequence goes on from JAXDAV010000062.1 coordinate 32,658, forward strand.
ATGATCTGGGGGACGATCTTCCGCACCGTGTCGACCGGCACGGCGAACCCGACGCCGCTCGAGCCGCCCGACGGGCTGACGATGACCGTGTTCATGCCGATGAGCTCGCCGGCCGAGTTGAGGAGCGGCCCGCCCGAATTGCCGGGGTTGATCGAGGCGTCGGTCTGGATCATGTCCCGGATCGTGAGCCCGCCGGCGCCTGTGATCGCCCGGCCGAGCGCGCTGACGATGCCCCGGGTGACGGTGTGGTCGAAGCCGAACGGGTTGCCGACGGCGATGACCTTCTGGCCGACCTGGAGGTCCCGCGACGACCCGACCCTGACCGGGGCCAGGCCGGGGACCGGCTTCTCGAGCCTGAGGACGGCGATGTCCTTGGACGCGTCGCGGCCGACGAGCGCGGCCTCGACCTGCCGCTGATCGGGCAGGCTGACCATGTACTTGACGCCCTCGTCGATGACGTGGAAGTTGGTGACGATGTGGCCCCGGTCGTCCCAGACGAAGCCCGAGCCGCTGCCCCGGGGCACCAGCTCGTCCGAGGTGAAGAAGAAATCGCGGGCGTGCTGAAGGTTGGTGATGAAGACGACCGAGTTCTTGGTCCCGCGGACGACCTCGATGGTGTTCCGCTCGTCCTCGGTCAGCGCGGCCTTGGCCGGCGGGTCGGTTTGGGCCGCCGGAGCGGCCGCGGGGAGGGACGCGGGCGCGAGGCCCTCTCCCGCCTGGGCGGGGAGGGCCGTCCCCTCCGCCCGGCTTCCATCACCCCTGGGCCCGGTGTCGGCGCAGGCGAACAGGGCCAGGCTCAGGGCGATCAGGCCGATGAAGAACGTCTTCTGCGTGTTGTCTCTCATGTTCGGCACTCCAATGGCCCCATTATAGCCCACCCGGCGCCTCGGCGCTCAGGCCTCCCCTTCGGGGGCCGTCGTCCCGGCCGGGAAATCCCGGTCCAACAGGGGGAGAGCGGGGGAGGTGCAGGGGGCGGCCCGGGTTTGGAGAAAGCCCCCGGACATGATATATTTTCCTCGAAAGAGGCTGCGATGAACATCCAAGTGACGAAGGAACAGCTGGCCTCCCTGGTCAAGCTCGTCTATCTGGGCAACCGCATGGCCAACGACTGGCGGACCGACGACGTCATCGAGGAATACGACGAGGTCGAGAGCCTCATCCTCGACGCCGCCCAGAAGCACGGGCTCGGGGACTATGTCGATTTCGACGAGGAGTCCGGGAAGGCCGTCCCCTCGGGCGAACTCGAGGAAAAGATGGCCGAGACGGTCGAGTTCTACAACGACAATTCCTTCTGGGACCAGCTGATCTACCGCATGGCCGACCGCGACTATGTCCGTAAGTTCGGCGAGGAGGCCCTGGAGGAGATCCACACCGAGCGGGGCATGGAGCGGGAGAGGCCGCTCATCGAGAAGTACGAGAAGGAATTCAACGAGAACGGCCTCGACCGCGTCGAGATCCGCCGCGATAACTGACCCCGCCCATGAGCGCCGGAGAGGTCGTCCTGGGCCCTTCGCTCCTGTCCGGGCAGGACGTCTATCTGTTCAAGGAAGGGAACCATTTCCGTCTGCCCGACAAGCTCGGCGCCCACCCCATGACCGTCGAGGGCCGGGCGGGGACCCTGTTCGCCGTCTGGGCGCCGAACGCCGAACGCGTCTCGGTCGTCGGCGACTTCAACGGCTGGCGGGCCGGCTGCCACGCGCTTGGGCCGCGCTGGGACGGATCGGGCATCTGGGAGGGCTTCATCCCCGGCCTCGACAAGGGCGCCCTGTACAAGTACGCCGTCACCTCGAAGATCGACGGCTCCCGGGCCGAGAAGGCCGATCCCCTGGGCTTCTATTCCGAGGCCCCGCCCCGGTCCGCCTCGATCGTCTGGGACCTCGACTACCGCTGGGGCGACGGGGAGTGGATGGCCCGGCGGGCGAAAGCCAACGCCCTCGACGCCCCGATGTCCGTCTATGAGGTCCATCTCGGATCGTGGCGGCGCGTCCCCGAGGAGGGAAACCGCCCGCTGACCTACCGGGAGACGGCCCCGCTCCTGGCCGAATACGTCCGGGAGACCGGCTTCACCCACGTCGAGATCATGCCGATCATGGAGCACCCGTTCTACGGGTCCTGGGGCTACCAGACGATCGGCTACTTCGCCCCGACCAGCCGCTACGGGACGCCGCAGGACTTCATGCATCTCGTCGACACGCTCCACCGTCACGGCATCGGGGTCATCCTCGATTGGGTGCCCTCGCACTTCGCCACCGACGGCCACGGCCTGGGGCGGTTCGACGGCACCTCGCTCTACGAGCACGAGGACCCGCGCAAGGGCTTTCACCCCGACTGGAAGAGCGCCATCTTCAACTACGGCCGCAACGAGGTCCGGGAGTTCCTCATCAGCTCGGCCCTCTTCTGGCTCGAGCGCTTCCACGCCGACGGCCTGCGCATCGACGCGGTCGCCTCCATGCTCTATCTCGACTATTCCCGGAAGGCGGGGGAGTGGGTCCCCAACCGCTGGGGCGGCCGGGAGAACCTGGAGGCCCTGAGCTTCCTCCGGCGCCTCAACGAGGTCGCCTACGGCGCCTGCCCCGGCATCCAGACCATCGCCGAGGAATCGACGGCCTGGCCCATGGTCACCCGGCCGGTCGATCTCGGCGGCCTCGGCTTCGGCCTCAAGTGGAAGATGGGCTGGATGCACGACATGCTGGCCTACTTCAGCAAGGACCCGCTCTTCCGCAAGTTCAGCCACAAGGACCTGACCTTCAGCATGTGGTATGCCTACACGGAGAACTTCGTCCTGCCGCTGTCCCACGACGAGGTCGTCCACGGCAAGGGCTCGCTCGTCGGCAAGATGCCCGGACTGGAGGTGGAGAAGTACGCCAACCTCAAGGCCCTCTACGGCTACATGTTCACCCACCCCGGCAAGAAGCTCCTCTTCATGGGCGGCGAGTTCGCCCAGTGGAAGGAGTGGACCCACGAGGAGAGCCTGGAGTGGCACGCCCTCGACCACCAGGTCCACCGGGACGTTCAGCGCTGGGTCAAGGACCTCAACGAGCTCTACCGCCGCGAGCCGGCCCTCCACGAGCTCGACGTCGAGCCGGCCGGATTCGAGTGGGTCGATTTCAACGACGTCGACCACAGCGTCGTCAGCTACCTGCGCAGGGGCCGGTCGACGCCGGACCTCATCCTGGTCGTCTGCAACTTCACGCCCGTCGCCCACGGGGACTACCGCGTCGGCGTTCCGGACGGCGGGACCTGGCGGGAGCTCCTGAACAGCGACGCCCGCGAGTACGGCGGCAGCGGCCGGGGCAACCTGGGCGCGGTCGAGGCCGTCCCCGAGCCGCTCCACGGCCGGAGCCATTCCCTCCGCCTGACCCTCCCGCCGCTCGGCGTCCTGGTCTTCAAGAAGGACAGGGGGACATGAGCCGGCACATCTGCGTCCACGGGCACTTCTACCAGCCGCCCCGCGAGAACGCCTGGCTCGAGGAGATCGAGTTCCAGGAATCGGCCGCCCCCTACCACGACTGGAACGAGCGGGTCGCGGCGGAGTGCTACGCGCCGAACACGGCGTCGCGCATCCTCGACAGCGAGGAGCGGATCGTGGACATCGTCAACAACTACGCCCGCATCAGCTTCGACGCCGGCCCGACGCTCCTCTCCTGGATGGAGAGGGCCGCGCCCGACGTCTACCGGGCCGTCCTCGAGGCGGACCGGGAGAGCCGGGACCGCTTCCACGGCCACGGCGGGGCGATCGCCCAGGGCTACAATCACCTCATCCTGCCGCTGGCCGACAGCCGGGACAAGCGGACCCAGATCGTCTGGGGCCTCCGGGATTTCGAATCGCGGTTCGGCCGTCGATCGGAGGGCCTCTGGCTCCCGGAGACCGCGGTCGATCTGGAGAGCCTGGACATCGCCGCCGAGCTCGGCGTCGCCTTCACCATCCTGTCCCCCCCCCAGGCCGCCCGGGCGCGGAAGATGGGGGACCGGGACTGGACGGCCGCCGGGAACGGGGCCATCGACCCCCGCCGGCCTTACCTCTGCCGCCTGCCCTCGGGCCGGGCGATCACGCTCTTCTTCTACGACGGCCGGATCTCCCACGACATCGCTTTCGGCGGCCTGCTCCGGGACGGCGTCGGGTTCGCCGGCCGTCTGGTGAGCGCGTTCTCGGCCGGGCCGGCGGACGACGAGATCGTCCACGTCGCCACGGACGGCGAGACCTACGGCCATCACCATCGCTTCGGGGACATGGCCCTGGCCTACGCCCTGCGGCACATCGAGCGGAACGGGCTGGCCGAGCTCACGGTCTACGCCGACTACCTCGAGCGGCACCCCCCCGCTCACGAGGTCGAGATCGCCGAGAACACGGCCTGGAGCTGCGGCCACGGCGTCGAGCGCTGGCGCGGCGACTGCGGCGACAGCTCGGGCGCGAACCCGCGCTGGAACCAGAAGTGGCGGGCGCCCCTGCGCCAGGCCATGGACTGGCTCCGCGACAGGGCGGCGGCGCCGTTCGAGGCGATCCTGGCCGGATGGGGCGCGGACCCCTGGCGGGTCCGCGACGATTACATCTCCGTCGTCCTCGACCGCTCGGCGGCGAACGTCGAGGCCTTCTTCGCCCGGAGCTTCGCCCGGCCCCTGTCGCCGGAGGAGAAGATCAAGGCCCTCAAGCTCCTGGAGGCCCAGCGGCAGGCGATGCTCATGTTCGCGAGCGACGGCTGGTTCTTTGACGACATCTCCAACGTCGAGACGGTCCAGGTGATCCAATACGCCGCCCGGGCCCTCCAGCTCGTCCGCGATGTCACGGGCTCGGACCTCGAGGCGGAGTTCATCGGCCGGCTGGCCGGGGCCAAGAGCAACGTGCCCGAGCACGGCGACGGGGCCCGGATCTACGAGACGCTCGTCCGGCCCTCGATCGTCGACCTCCCGCGGCTCGCCGCCCACTACGCCGTGTCCTCGCTCTTCGAGGAATACCCCCGGGCCGCCAAGATCGCCCATTATCACGCCGGCGCCGAGGTCTGCGAACGCGAGACGTCCGGCCGGAGGAAGCTCGCGGTCGGCCGGGTGACGCTCAGGTCGGAGATCACGTGGGAAGAGAGGACGGTCGCCTACGCGGCCCTCCACCTCGGGGACCAGAACCTGACCGCGGGCGTTAAGGAGCTCGAGGGCGAGGGCCCCTTCCGGACGATGTGTCTCTCCTTCCGGGCGCCTTTTGCCAAAGGCGACATGGCGGCGGTCCTGCGGTTGATCGACCGGAGCTTCGGGGACCACAGCTATTCGCTCTGGCACCTGTTCAAGGACGAGCGGAAAAAGGTCGTCGACATCCTCCTCGAGGACACCCTGCGGGCCCTCGACGCCGACTTCCGGCGCATCTATGAGACCAATCGCCCCCTCATGGAGGCCCTGAAGCGGATGGACATCCCCCTGCCCGAGACGCTCCGGGGCCCGGCCGAGTTCGTCCTCGACGCCGACTTCCGGCGCCTCGTCGAGGCCCCGAAGATCGACCTCGGCCGCCTCGCCGGCCTCGTCGAGGAATACCGGACCTGGCCCCTCGAACCGGACAGGGCCCGGCTCGAATACCTGGCCCGGACGAGGATCGAGGGACTGATGAGGCTCTGGGCCGAGAACCCCGGCGACCATCCGGCGCTGACCGCCGTCGACGGACTCCTCAGGGCCCTGAAGCCCCTCGGCCTGGGCCTGGACCTGTGGAAGAGCCAGAACCTCTATGTCCTCTGCGGCCGGCAGGTCCGGGCCGACTATTCGAAGCTGGCGGCCGAGGGCGAGGCCGCGGCCCGGGAGTGGCTCGAAGCTTTCCGGGCCGCCGGACAGAGCCTCCGGGTGAGCCCGGCCGTCTTCGAGCCGGCCCCCCGGCCCGATTGACTGCCGGCTTGACTGCCCCGTGACACCCGGCCTTGACACCCGGCCGAAGCCGGTTTATCCTGAGGGCGTGTGGGGAAGGGTTGATATCCATTTCGGGAATCGCCCGCACGGTCTTTGATTTGTCGGCAAAAGGAGAACAAGGCCATGGCCGAGGATGAGTCCGGGCTTCCGTTTGGCAAGGGGTTCCTGGTCGTCAAGAAATCGCGGGGCGACGGCCGTCGCGCCCTTCACATCCGCAAGCCGGTGATGTCCCTGTCCGAGCGCGGATACGCCATCTTCAACAACGGCGCCACCCAGCTGATCATGGGCGAGAACATGGAGTTCGAGGCCGTCCGCCTGGCCTTCAACCCCGAGACCAACGTGCTGGCGATCAAGCCGGAGCGCAGGCATCTCGGCTATCCGGAAACGGTCAAAATCTCGCTCGCCGGGGGCTACCGGCGGGCCGGACTGATCAGCTTCAAGGGCCTGGCCCAATATTTCAACATCCGGCTGGCCAACGCGAAGTACCCGCTCATCTGGAACGGCCCGGCCGGGATCGCGGAGGTCGATCTCAATCAGCCCCTGGAATGATGACGGTCCCGGGCTTTGATATTCGGCCCAATAACCCTATAATCGGGTTGTCCCCAGCCGAGGTCTTAGAAAAGGAGTCCCAGGGGCCTCTCCGGCAGGATGAAAAGGAGTAACCGATGAGCGCTGAACGGCATCTCAGGAGACGCGAGTTCCTGGTCCGGTCGTCTGCGGCCGTGGCCGCGGGGCTGGCCGGGAGTCTCACCCGCCGGACCCTGTTCGCGGCCCAGGACGCGGTTGACGAGGCCGTCAGCAAGGTCGGGCGCCTGCCGCGCCGCACACTCGGCCCGAGCGGTCGCGAGATCTCCGTGCTCATCGGGGCCGGGGATCTGGCGGTCGCCCCGACCGAGGCGGCCGTCCGCTGCGGCGTCAATTACTGGCACAAGGCCAACGCCTGGGCGCGATCCGGCGCGCCGGAGGCCATCCTCAGGGAGCGCGAGGCGCACCTCTGCCAGGTCACCGTTGACCGGATCGGCGGCGGACACGAGACGGGCCGGATCGACGAGGAATCCCATTACGGCTTCGTCAAGGATGTCCTGGCCCGCACCGGTCTCCGTTACTTCGACGACATGCAGTTCCACTTCGGCTACCACAGCCGGGCCGAGATCAAGTCCGAGCACGGCTTCATCAGGGCCTTCGAACGCCTGAAAAAGGAAGGTCTGGTCAAACACCTCTGCCTGTCCCAGCACGGCTATGCCGGGAACCCGAAGGTGCCGGGCGGCGAGAGCGCCGCCGAGATCCTGACGGCCGTCATCGAGGACGGGCTCTTCGAACACGCCCAGGTCATCTATTCCTACGGCCATGACCCCGAGATCAACGCGGTCCTGCACGCGGCCCGCGGGAAAGGCTTTGGCATGATCGCCATGAAGACGGCCCGGGGTCTGGGCCGGATGACCCAGGACCGGGAGTTCATGGCCGCGCTTCCCGAGGGCACGGTGCCCCATCATGCCCTGGCCCGCTGGCTGACGACCGGGACCGACCTCACCGCGGCCGTCATCCGGGTCCGCAACCTGGACGAGTTCGTCCAGACGTTCTCCGGGGCGGGGAGGCCCCTGGGAGAGGGCGACCGGCAAGCCATCTCCCTGATGACCGACCGGGCCGACGCCACGGCCTGCCGTCTCTGCACGGCCTGCCAGCCGTCCTGCCCCCGGCGGCTCCCCATCGCCGAGATCCTGCGCTTCGAGCGCTACGCCGTCGACGACGGCGACCGAGACAAGGCCAGGGCGCTCTATCGCGATCTCGGATCGCGGGCCGACGCCTGCTCGGGATGCGGGACCTGCAGGGCTCGTTGTCCGCAGGGGTTGGATGTCCCGGCCAGGCTGGCCTCAGCCCACGCCGTTCTATCCGCCTGACCCGGGTCGTTCGACCCGACTCTTGTTTCAGGCCGCGATATCTTACTTTTCGTGTTGAGAAGGGTTGATTGCGAGTCCGAGACCTCGATTTCACGACCAGCCATCCCTTGACCGCCCCCCCGTTTATTGGTAACCTTTGCCCAACCAGGCAGGGAACCCAATAATGAGTTCTTCAGAGAGGAGGCCGGACCTTCCGGGGATATGAAGAAAGCCCCCTTCCCGGACTTTCTGCAAAAGCTCCGAAAGCGCCGGATCATCGAAACGCTGGCCGCCTTCATCGGCGGCGGATGGCTTCTCGTCGAGGTCGTCGAACGGCTCCTGGTGAGCCATTACGGCCTGCCCGGAGAGTTGATCGACCTGACGGTCGTTTCGGTCGTCGGGGCCCTCCTCGCGACCCTCGTCTGGCGCTGGTTTCGGAGCGCCGGGAAGCGGCCGGGGAACATCAGGGTCGAAGTCCTGCTCGTCCCCCTGATCTCACTCCTGACTCTGGCCGTGGACTTCGCCATTCTCTTGAGAGTCTTCGGCATTCCCGGCAAGATCCTGCTTGTGGCCGCTGTCGCCGTCTGCCTGGGGGTCGGCTGGGTCATCCTCAAGCTCTCGCACTGGGCGGCGGCACCGTCCCCATCGTCCGTTGCGCGCGACCAGGCTCCCGTGGGGGCCTTGACGCCTGCCCCGGCCGTCCCCGAAAAATCCATCGTGGTGCTCCCGTTCACCGACCTCAGCCCACAAAAGGACCAGGAGTATTTCTGCGATGGCATGACCGAGGAGATCATCGCTGACCTCTCCCGCGTCCATAAGCTCCTGGTCATATCGCGCTCATCGGCGATGACATTCAAAGGGAGCTCGAAGACGGTCCGCGATATCGCCAAAGACCTGGATATCCGCTATGTCCTGGAGGGAAGTGTCCGGAAGGCCGGCACCGACCTGCGCATCACCGCGCAGCTCATCGATGCGACAAATGACGCCCACATCTGGGCCGAGAAATATTCCGGGACCCTCGAGGATATCTTCGATATCCAGGAGAGGGTGTCCCGCTCCGTCGTCAAGGCCCTCGCGCTCATGCTCACTTCCGAGGAGGCCGGGCGAATGGCCGAAAGGCCCATTGGCCATGCGGCTGCCTATGACTGCTATCTCAAAGCGAAACACGATATCTGGTCGTTCACGAAAGAGGGAACCGAGCGCGCTGTCCAATACCTTAAGAACGCCGTGGATATCCTCGGAGAAAACGCGGACCTTTATGCGGGTCTTGGTTTAGCCTATTTCCAGCTCGTTAATCTCGGGATTAAGCAGGAAGAATATCTGGAAAAAGCCCGGGGATACGCCCAGAAGACCTTCGCCCTGGATCCCGGCTCTCCGCAGGGTCACGCCGTCCGGGGGTATATTGGCATGCTCGAAGGGGATATGCGCAGTGCGATATCGCACCTGAAAAGCGCGATATCTTCTGACCCGGGAGACGCCGACACGGTGGGTTGGCTGGGCTGGTTTTACTTATTAGTTGGGAAGGCCCCGGCGTCCGTCCCGCTTATCGAAAGAAGTCTTAAGATGGATCCGGTCAATCCCAATTGGCATATGGCTCGGGGCCTCATAGATTTCTTTGAAGGCCGTTTTGATAGTGCGGCCGAGAAACTGGGTGAGTCCCATACCATGGCCCCTCATATGTCGGCGATTCAATTTTGGTACGCACTCGGCCTCGCTTATTGCCGGAGGTTCCAGGAGAGCTTGTCCATCATTGATCTCGAAAAAGGAGCGGCAACTTCAGACGATGCTTTTAAAAAGACGAGCGAGTTTTTGCGGGCTGCCTTACGGGGGGAGAAAGACACGTTTTCTCGTTTGCAGACGCCTGACGTCCTCAGGACCATGAAAAGGGATCTGCAATTATCCTATCATGCGGCCTCCTTTTGTTCATTCCTTGGCCAGCCGAACGAGGCCTTGGATTGGCTGGAGAATGCGATCAATCGGGGTTTCTACAACTACCCTTTCATGGGAGTTGACCCCTTCCTTGACAACATCCGCGGCGAGGAACGGTTCAAGACGCTCATGGAGCGCGTGAAGCGGGACTGGGAGAATTTCGAGGCCTAGATTAACGAGCGCTAGGCTGATGATCGAGAAGCCTCCACCTGCCCATCGGATCTCAAGTTCTTGACTCTCGTCCCCCTGGCCCGGATCACGCCGCAGAACCTGGAGGAGTTCGTCTCCAACCTCGACGATATGACGGTCGAAGTGGACGGCCAGGCGACGTCCCGCCTAATATTTAATGGCTTGGCCGGCGACCGGGATTGAGGCGTGCCCTTGAACGATGACCCAAGTCCCGTTCCGCTTTTCCACGCCCCCCGTCATGCGGATTCCCGGGATGGTATAGGGCTGGCCTTGGGCCTTTCCGGCCATGTCCCAGACCTCCGAGAACCAAGCCGCGTTAGCGCTCCCGGCGACCCGGATGAACCGGTCCCGAAGCACGACCTTCGTTTGTTCTGTGGACGCGAACTGCTTCTCCAGCGCCTTCATGAGCGGATCGTATCCGATCCATATTTCGGCCGCGTCGGTTCCGAAAAAGACCATCTCGGAGTCGCGAGCGATGAGCTTGGGCAAGAGAGTCATATCCTCCGTTTCGAAGGACCCGATCCATTGGTCGAGGAACGCGTTGACTTCTGCCTTGGCGGCCTCGGGGTCTCCGACGATCCTCGAGTTGTGGCTGGCCGCGCATTGCCATCGGCCATCCTTCCTGACCCAGGTGTCCGTCCAGCGGGTGCGATGGCTGAAATCCCTGCCCTTGTAGGTCCCCTCGGTCCGGGTGACGCCGTGGGCGACCGCCGTATCTCCAAGGAGACGGACCCTCATCTCCTCGTTCGCCCAGGACTTGAGGGCATAGGCGCCGGACCGGACCTCGGCCAGATCATCGGCCTTGGTGAGGACGCTCCCGTAGGCGTCCGTCAGGACGGCGTCCGCCGCCTCGATCCGGTCGATCGTCGCGACGTCACCCTTGGCATAGGCCGCCATCCACTCCTCCGCGAGCGCGCGGATCTCCTGTTCCGCGGACGCCGGGCCCTGCCGCGAAGAGCACCCGGCGAGGACCGCCAAAGCCAGCACGCAAACCACCCCAGTCATGTGTCTCATCGAGACCTCCCCTTCATCGAGATTGGACGTATTTATGCTCTTTCGAGGTCGGGGCGAAAGGTCGTTGGACGGGAATGGGCCTTCCCCAGCTCGAAAGGCCTTTTCCCCCGGCCTTTGGCCCGATGATAAGCGCGTTCGAGGCCCCTTGTCAAGAGAACAAGGCGGGAACAAATCGGGCGAAATCGGGCTGAGTCCGGCAAGCCGAGCGTTTCGCTTTCAGTGACCTGACCCCCTCGCAGGGATCCAGCCTATATGTTAGGATTTTGCTGGATCGAGGGAGGCGGAAGTCCTTCTCAATCAATCGAACCCGGTCGCCGCAAGCCCGGCTCCTGATCGCCGAGCCTGGGGGCGGGGAGATCGACAGCGAAACGGACTTTGCCCCTGGTTTAGAATGGCACAGATACCGATTCGTCGGCACTGAGATGTTCAGAGCCGGCACAGAAGTAGACGCGGGAAGAGGATCGTGGTTCCTACTTTGCCGGCACTTTCGGCTTGAGCTCCATGCCGAGCTGTTGCATCCATCCCAGAAGATCCGTCTCTTCCCTGACCTCGATGAGCTTCCCGTTCTTGATGCGGGCCATCCAAAGTCCGCCGGCCTTGACCTTCGTGCCCGTCGGGAGGAGGCCCTGATATTCTCCTGTGTGCGTGCCGCTGACGACGAACCGGGCCACGACCGCGTCCCCGCCGGTGACCAGCTCGATGATGTCCCAACGAATGTCGGGGAACGCGGCCCGAAACAGCCTAACGAACCCCGTTTCCTCTTCCCGGGTCAGGGCCTTCGGATTGAGCGATGGGAAATACCAGCCATACTCGGGGGCGTACGCCTCCTGATAGACCGAGTCGTCTCCCTTACTCAATCGGTCGAATACGCTCCTGACAAGGGCCTCATTTTGCTGCTCGACCGTCGCTTGAGCTTCGGACTTCTCCATCTCAGCCATTGCCGCCTTGTCTTGGCAGGCGACTGAGAAACACAAGAGCAGAACGACACAGATCAATACCGATACCCAATGCCGTTCGGTTGCCCTTTTCATTATTACCCCTCCTCCAGGATCAGAATGAAGGCTCGCCGGAGGCCCGGTCCCTTCGTTAAGAGAGCTCATCGTCTCCCCTTGTTGCAGGCCCCAACCTGGTTGGGCCAAGGTTACCAAAAAGCGAGGGCCCAGTCAAAGAGCGAAAAGGCCGACCTCGACCATGACCTGCCCCCGGTGCGGGGGGAGGATGAGGGTCGTTGCGTTCCTTAGCCAAGTCAAGGTCAATTCGTCGCACTCAGCCGTACTTTGTCGTTTACTTCGCCTCCCATCCGGCAGTACAGTTTCATCATGGGAAAGGGGTCAATTCGGGAGAAAACTATGCAAGGAATTAGGAACATGCCAGTTATCGGTCTTGCGGCTTGCCTCTTACTATGCCTGGGCCTGCCGGCCCCGGCTCAAACTCCGGAGACGCCTCCACCCCCGGCGGTGAAGGAAAAGACCCTGGCCCGCCCCGACCTGATGCTCCACTACAAGGACAGCGGGCAGGGGGAGCCCGTGCTAGTGCTCATGGGCGGTCCGGGTTTTTCCGGAGAGGGCATGGAACCTGTGGCCCAGATAATCGCTAAGCGGGGCCGTGCCATCGTGCCGGACCAACGTGGTTCGGGGGGTTCCATACCTAAAGACCCCAAGGCCATCACCTTGGACGCTACAATCGCTGACCTGGAGGCCCTTGCGCAAGGAGTTGGGCTTGGAAAAATGGACCGTATGGGGTTGCTCTTGGGGCAGCATGATGGCTTTGGACTATGCCTCAAAATCCCCCTCTAGCATCAAAGGCCTCATCCTGGTGGGCTCCGGCGGGGCCTCGTGGGCCTTTGCCAAAGGCTTTTCCGATAATATGAAAGCACGCATGAGCGCCGATGACCTGAGCGCTCAGCGATATTGGTCCCAACCCGATGTGGTATCGAAAGACCCCATGCGAGCCGCCATTGAAGCAATGCGTGCCATCCTGCCCTCCCAGTTCTACGACCGCACGAAGGCCCACCAGGCCATCGCCATCCTGAGGGCCGGGAAGGAGCACTACAACCCCGAGGCCGGCGAGCGATTGAGCCCCGAATATGCCCAAGGGGCGCCCGCCCGCACCGAGGCTCTTAAGATGGTGGACATTCCCACCCTCATTATCCACGGTCGCCAGGAGCACCTCCGCCCGCCGCACCTCGCCCGATAGCTCGGGCGGTCGCCGATCCCGGACCGACGCGGCTTATCGGAGCACGTTGCCGTCGGCGTCGATCGCGTGGATCTCGGTGAACCCGAGTTCCCGGATCTTCGGCTCGACCTTGGCCCGGTCGCCGACGACGACCCAGACGATGTTCTCCGGATGGAGGGTCTTCTTGGCCGCCCTGGCGACATCGTCGAGGGCCAACTGCCGCACACGGTCCGGGTATTTCTGGAAGTAATCGTCGGGCAGCCCGTACTGGACCATCTCGTAGAGCGAGCCCATGACGGCCGACATCGTCTCCCACTGGCCGGGCAGCCCGAGCACCCGGGAGGCCTTGACGTTATTGAACTCGTCCGGGGTCACGGGCTTGGCCCCCAGGACCCCCTCGAATTCCTGCTTGATCTCGGCGATCGATTCCTTGGTCTTGTCGGCCTGGACGGGCGCATAGACGATGAGCGGCCGCTGGCCACGGGCCCCGAAGAGGAAGGAGCGCGGAAAGGAAATTCCTATCAAGGATGACGACGTTGGTCTTCTGCTCGTGTGGCAGGCGGATGGCCGCCGAAGGAGGCCGCACGGCCGGCCCCGCACTGCCCGGCCCCCATGATGCCGTCGCCCGCCCCGGTGATGACCATCCAGCGGCGCTCGCGCATGCGGCGGGCGAAGGCCTCGGCCTGGAGGAAGTCGGCGATGGCGGCGTCGCGGGCGGCGGCCCAGTCGTGGGGCGGCGTCGGGCCGGGGACGGAGCAGGCCTGCTGGGATCGGGAGGCGGGGCCGGTTTTGTCGTTAGGGTCGTTGTTCATCTTATTTTAACTGATTCTACCACGGCGTGAAATCGGCGTAAGCGTCGCGTTGACCGAGACTTGGCAGGATTTTGTCATTTCCTTGACAACTCTCCCTCCGGCGGCACCGATAATCGAGCCATCTTGAGATAGGGCCTGGGAGGCCGGAGGAGATTAGCATGAACATCCGAAAGAGTCTCGGCAGAAGGGTTTGTGGGATTCTCGCGGCTGGCTTGGTCGGTCTGCTTACGATTCCTCAGGGGCTGCATGCCGCAGGGAGAAATACCGGGGCCAAGGTCAGCGTGGTCACGAATCAAGATGCCGTGTCCTTCATGGGCGAGGTCGTCGGAGTCCGGGCGGATGCGATCGTCATCGAGACGGGGCAAGGAGAGGTCCGTACGGTCGCGATAAAGGACATTTCGCGCCTCCGTCTCTATCGAAAATCGGCGTGGCCGCTGGGCGCAACCGTGGGCGCCTTGGTGGCAAGCGGCGTTGCGTATGCGGTCTCCTCGGCAAGATACAAGGACGAATTCATGGGCGGCATCGGGATCGCGGCATATACGATCGGAGGAGCGGCATTCGGAGCGCTCGGCGGCGGGCTGACCGCCGGGTTGTCGAGCGCCGACAAGACATACGACCTGACGCAGATGTCGCCGCCTGCGGTCAAGAGTCTCATGGCCAAGCTACAGAAGAAGGCACGGGTGCCGAAGTATCAGTAGAGGCGGCGGGGCTTCGGGCGGGATCAATCCAGCCAATTCTCGACGGCCAGGCCGGGGATGCCCTCGAAATGCCGGACGTTCCCCGTCACGAGGGTCAGCCCGTGCTGGAGGCCGATCGCGGCGATGCGCAAGTCCGGCTCGCTCCGGGGGATGCCGCGCTTCTCGAGCGAGGCCTTCAGCCGGCCGAAAACCCGGGCGCTTTCGAGATCGAACGGCAGCACGGTCAGACGTGGCAGGACCAACTCCTCAAAGGCCAGGATGAGCTGATCGCGACGCGCGGTCCGGCAGGCCCCATAAACAATCTCGGCGGCATTGATCGACGTCGTGAATTGGAGGGCGCGCGGGATCCGGGACAGGCGGTCGACGAGGGCTCGCGGCGGGGCGGCCTTGACAACCCGGCTCAGAACGTCGGTATCGAACAAGTACATCAGAGAGCGACCTTCCGGTCTTTGGCCTTCTCCCGGGCGGCGTGTACCGCCTCGATCATCTCATCGATGGCGATATCGAAGTCGGCCAGGGCCCCGGCGGCGGCGGCCAACCCTTCTTTATCAGAGGCCTCCTTTTTCGCCCATTCATCATAGGGGACGACGACGGCAACGGGAACCTTCTTCCGGGTGATCACGATGGCCTCTTTCCGATGAACAAGACGAGCGACGATCTCCGATAATCTCGCCTTCGCTCTGGTCAGGGGAATGATCTCCATAAAAGCACACTAAGAGACTATATAGTCTAACAGACTATATTTGTCAAGAACGGACGAATGCGTCGATCTCGGTGATCTTGCGGGCCAGGAGGACAGCGGAGATGGGGGAATTCGCAGACGGTGTCTGCCCAATTGGGAATTGTCCAGACAACGCCTGGATAATTGATCGTCCCTGAAAAATCCGCTTGACAAAGCCCGGGGGCGGGCTTATCCAAGGTCCTCCAGGCCGTCGAGGCCTTCATCCTCGGGCGAGGCTACGGCCCGACCATCCGCCAGCTGGGCTCGGCCCTCAAGATCCCCAGCCCCTCGGCCGTCCTCAAGCACCTCCAGAGCCTGGAGCGCAAGGGCTACATCACCCGGGCCGGGGGCGGCATCCGCGTCGCCGGGCTGCCACGCCGAGCGCGGAAAGGAAATTCCTATAAGGTTTCTCATTGACTTCCTCGGCTTGCGAAGTTATCCTCGGGTCACGGAGCAGGGGGAACAGTGAGCCATGAAATGCCCCAAGTGTCACGCCGATAATCCCGAGGCCAAGCAGTTCTGTGCTGACTGTGGAACGAAGCTCTCCCCGGGGAGCGATATCCGTCCAGAGGTCACAGAAACCCTTGAAGTTCCTGTTCATGAGCTCACGACGGGCTCCGTCTTCGCCGGCCGCTACCAGGTCATAGAGGAGTTGGGCCACGGCGGCATGGGCCGGGTCTATAAGGTTCAGGACACGAAGATCGGGGAGAAGGTTGCCCTGAAGCTCATCCGGCCCGAAGCCGGCCTGGACAAGAAGTCCCTCGATCGGTTCTCGAACGAGCTCAAGCTGGCGCGCAAGATCCGCCACAAGAACGTCTGCCAGATGTTCGACCTTGGGGAGGACCGGGGCACTCGCTACATCACCATGGAGTATGTCCATGGCGAGGACCTCAAGCAGCTCATCCGAAAGGTCGGCCGTCTCAGCCCCGGCCAGGCCGTTGCGATCGCCCGGCAGGTCTGCGATGGCCTCGAGGAAGCCCATCGGTTGGGGGTGATCCACCGGGACTTGAAGCCCCAGAACATCATGGTCGATGCGGACGGCAGCGCCCGGATCATGGACTTCGGGATCGCCCGTTCCCTCTCCGGCCGGAGCATCACCGGGGCGGGGGTCATGATCGGCACGCCCGAGTACATGAGCCCGGAACAGGTCGAGGGCAAGGAGGTCGACCCGCGCTCGGACATCTACTCCCTGGGTATTATCCTTTATGAAATGCTGACGGGACAGGTGCCGTTCGAGGGAGATACGCCCTTCACGATCGGGATGAAGCAGAAGGGCGAAGGCCCCAGAGATCCCAGGGAACTCAACGATCAGATATCAACCGACCTCAGCGGGATCATCCTGAAATGCCTTGAGAAATCCCGAGAGACGCGATACGCAAGCGTGGAAGAACTCGATTCGGACCTGGCGAAGATCGGGCCAAGGATCCCGACGATAGAGCAGAATATCCCTAGTAAAAAAACGGCGACATCAACGACGATCACGGTTCAGTTTGGTTTGAGAAAAGCCATCGTTTTCGCACTCGTCCTTTTCGCGGTCATGATCATTGGCCTCGGGATCTGGCGCCTTATCCCTCATGGTGCGCCTTCCGTCGCCGTCCTGCCTTTTAAAGATCTGAGCCCACAGAAAGATCAAGATTATTTCTGCGACGGCATGACCGATGCGCTGATCACGAACCTATCGAAGGTCGTGCGGGTCATCTCGCGGACCTCGACAATGCAATACAAAGAAGCTAAGAAGCCGCTGCCGCAAATTGCCAAAGAGCTGGGGGTTGGAGAGATCGTGGAGGGCGAGGTATTGCGCGTGGGGGACAAGGTGCGGATCAGTGCGAAGCTGATTCACGCGGCCAGCGACCAGATCCAATGGACCGATACCTTTGAGCGGGATCTGCGCGACGTGCTGTCGTTGCAGTCTGAACTCGCGCAGGCCATCGTGAGTGGGATCCGGATCAGACTGACGCCCCAAGAACAGGCCCAGCTGACATCCTCGCGTCGAGTGAACCCCGAGGCTTACGAAGCCTATCTGAAGGCAAGGCAAGAGGAGAGCTGGACCAACGAGTCCATTGAGACGGCCATTGCTTATCTTGAGCAGTCGATCCAAAAGGACCCAGAATTCGCCCCAAGCTTTGCCGCCTTGGCCGGAGAGTATTGCTCCCAGGCGATATGGGGCTTGGCAGCGCCAAATATCGTTCTGCCCAAAGCGAAGGAAGCGGTGACGAAGGCCCTGGAACTGGACAGCTCACTCGCTGCCGGGCATAGCGTCCTCGGTTTTTTGAAATGGCGGTACGATTGGGATTTCGAGGGTGCCGAGGCCGAAATAAAGAAAGCCATCGCACTTCGTCCGAATAGCGCAGGCCTGCACGCGGGCTATGCGCAGTACCTGTCGGTCATGGGGCGGTTTGACGAAGCCATCAAAGAACAACTCATGGCGGAAGGACTTGACCCGGCGTCCCATGGGGCCATCCGGGGAACAGGGTGGATCTATTTCCAGGCGCGCCGGTGGGACGAATCAATCATCCGATTCAAGAAGGCCCTGGCAATTAGGCCGGACCAGCCTCTTGAGCTGGCCCTATTGGGCGGCGCGTATGGACATAAGGGTGCGGATGCCGATTCCATCGTTGCTGCGGAGAAGGCAAGACATCTTGTAGCACCTGGGAAGGAGCAGATACTCGACGCTTATCTAGCAGGCCCATACTCCAAGGCCGGCAAGCAAGCCGAGGTGCTTCAGTGGATCGAAATCTGGGACCGGCTATCAACAGAACATCATCTGGAGAGTTTCCTTATGGCCTTAATGAACGCGCCTCCTGGCAACAGCGATAGGGCCTTTGATTGGCTGGAAAAGGCTTATAAAGAACGATCGGTCAATATGCCCTTTCTTCTCATACATCCATTGCTGGACACGCTCCGCTCGGACAGGAGATTCGAAGATCTTGTGAGGCGCGTCGGATTCCCGGGTCATTGACTCTCTCGTTCTCGGGGGTCCCGTAGAGGAGACGAAGGCCGTTCCGGGACACGAAGCTGGCGGCGCCCCTCCTCGAGGATGGCCTTGAAGATTCTGAGGATCTTGTTCCGCTGCTCGACGAACTCCACTGCTACTGCTTCGGCCGCTCGTACGAAACACGCGGTCGTCGACCGGATTATCCGTCACCTGGAGTTGACGTTCGTGGCCGAGAAGCCGCCTCCGAACCTCGAGTTCTTGACTCTCGTCCCCGGCCGGGATATCTTCTATTTATGAGCGGAGAGGTTCATTCTGAGTCCGGGACCGGCGATTTTACGCCGAGCGCGAAAAGGAAATCCCCATCAAGGGAATGGCCATGAAGCACAGGCGAAAGCAAGTCAAGGTATTCAGCAGCTTCGAGGACCAGGAAGCTTCGGACATCCAATATTATATCGGCCTAAGCCCCGAAGCGCGCCAGCGCATCGCTCGGGTGCTGCGCCAGAGATTTTACGGTAAGAATTCTCCCCGGATCCGGAGCGCCGAGGCAGCTAAATGACTCCCTCTCATTTCTCCCGGGATGTTCTGGATCTGTTCGTCCATCTCCAAAAGCACGGGGTCCGTCTTCTCATCGTCGGGGCGGAAGCGGTCATCTACCACGGCTTTGCACGGCTGACGGGTGACATCGACCTGTTCTATGAGCCGTCCCTCAAGAATTGCCGGGCCCTATATGCCGCTCTCCGGGAATTCTGGTCAGGAGACGTCCCCGGGATCGGATCCGCGGGCGACCTGGCACGAAGAGGGCAGATCGTTCAGTTCGGATTTCCCCCGAATCGGATCGACCTGCACAACACGATCTCCGGCGTCGGATTCGACGAGGCCTGGAAGGACCGAATCACTGAACAATTGCTGATCCGGGGGAAAAAAGTCGATGTTCGCTACATAGGCCTGGCTGCCTTGATCAAGAACAAGAAGGCCGTCGGGCGGCCCAAGGACCTGGAGGATCTCAAGTATCTCCGGGCAGCGGCCAAGAATAGGTAGCGGCGCTCCGAAACCCGGCCGCCCAAAAAAGCTGTAACTTCAATCCCAATGATAGGCCAGCCCCCCGAGATCCAGCCGCGCTTTTTCTGACGCCCATGATAAAACCAACAGAGTTCGGAACGGGAATGGGTGTGGCCCCGCTGGCCTGACCAGTCTGAATCACCGCACGGGGTGAAATCAGGAAGGATATTCCGGAAATCCTCGGGGGGAGTCGTCAGGGGCAGGGCGGTTGCCGGGGCCCGGGGTCGAGCCCCAGCAGGAGACGGCTCAGCGCGACCGCCGGGGAGAGGGCGGCGCGGCTCATCGCCTTCAGCATCGGGCGCCTGGCCACGAACTCCGCGAGCGGCGGCGAATATCGGTAATAGAGCTTCACGAAAGCCCGCCCGGCCCGGCTCCGCATCAGATACCGGTCCCGGAACCGCCGCAGGACCTCGATGTCCGGGTGCGAGGGATCGCCATATGCGGCCGTGGCGACGAAGCAATCATTCAGCAATTCTTCGACGCCCTTGCCGGTATACCCCAGCCACAGGTCGATGGTCTTATCCCCGTCCATAATGATCGTGGCCGAGCGCTCTTCAAGCCTGATATTGCCGGACCATTTCAGAAATGTGTACCCTTTGTTCGGGGTGACGCTGATATTGACGCCGGCCCCCGTCGCGTATGAGTGAGAACCCACCCCCGGCGCGAAGCTCCCGGGATCAGTCCCCTCGCCGGTGAACGGACCTTCCCGGACGACCGTCAGCCTCACCGTCAGCGTGGACGTGGCCCCTCCCAGGGCCGGGAGCGTCGTCTGGCCCATGGGCACGAACTCGATGTTCAAGTTCTCTGCGACGAGCCCCGCGCGTTGGGGGATGACCGCCGTATCTTCGATCGCCGCGGCGACCTCGGCCCGGGTCGACAGATCATCCCGGCGCGATCCGTCCGCCTCCCTGATGAAATAGCAATTCGGACCGATCGATCCGTCCGGCGCCGTCCTCATGATCCAGAGGCCGTTGAGGCAGTCAAAGCCTCCCCACGAATCCGTTTTGCCCGCGAGAATATAACCGCCGTCGCCGGAACGCCTGAGGAGATAGACGGAGTCGTCCGAGTACCGGCTCCCATAGGTCCTCTGCCATTCGATCTCGCCCGAGGGCAGGAGCTTCATCACCTGCGAGTCCCTGCTGCCTATCGTGAGGAGACATCCTCCGTCTTCGGTCGGCATCACGATGCCTCCGCCCGCCGGCGAGTATGGCGTCTCCCGGGTGACCGTGCCGTCTGCGAGGACCGTGGCGACCACGGTGCAGTCTGGGCGGCCCGGGAACGAGGATCGGATCGCGGCGATGAACGAACCGTCGGCGGCCGGCCGCATCGAGAACCAGCCATCTCCCGCGTATTCGTGGTCGAGCGTCTGCTGCCTCATGATCGCGCCGTCCGAGGAGACCTTCAGCAGCCAGAACCGGCTCAGCCCGTCCGCCGCGAAGGATGCGGAGTGACCGGCGATAAGGCAGCCGCCGTCTCCGGTCTGGAACACCGTTTCTCCGACGTCGTCCGCGGCGCCCCCTATGACCTTCTGCCACTCGACCACCCCGGCGGCGTCGAACTTCAGGACCCAGAGATCGGTCATCGGTGGCCCGCCGTCGCCCTCCACGCTCGAACCGAGGACGATGATCCCCCCGTCGGAGGTCGCGACCGCGGCTGCGGGCAAGTCGATGCGGTCGGTCCCGAAGGACACTTGCCATGCGATCTCGCCGTCGGCGCCGCACCGGCAGAGGAGCAGGTCGTCGGCGAGCCCCCCGGCTATGAGCGTCCCACCGTCCGGCATCGGGAATAGCGTGTTGAAGTAAGCGCCGGCAAGGGTGTAGGTCTTCCGCCACACGACGCTCCCCGCGGCCGACAGTTTGAACAGGACCACGGATTCGTTAATGCTCCCCGCGGCGACGATGCCGCCGTCGGGGGTCGACCAGACCTTTCCGGTGCAGAGCCAATTCTGCCCGGAGCCGAGGTTCAATCCCCAGACGACCGCGCCCTCGGGCGATAGCTTGAGGATCCCGGTTTCGCCGGCGACGACCCAGCCTCCATCGGGCGAATCGAGGAGCGAATGCGGCCTGCCGATGCCACCATAGTGGGCCCACTGGGCCGCGAGGGAGGCGGGGATGCAAATGAGCCCGACCGCCAGGAGACGCTTCCAGGGTTTCATCGGAGCAGGTCCCCTTTCACGGCGCCGGCCGCTCTAGACCTCTCTTTTAACGACATGATGATAGTCCGCCTGAGTTGAGAAGTTGTCAAGGAAATGTCAAGATTTCGGGCGGCCCGTATCTCAAATCGTTTGATTTTACTCTTGACAAACGCCCTATGCGGGCTTATTTTATAAAAGGTGAACAAAATGGTAAACACACTGAGGCGGGAGCTGACCCTGCGGCAGGCCAAGGTTCTCAAGGCCGTCGAGGACTTCATCCTCGGGCACGGCTACGCCCCGACCATCCGCCAGCTGGGCTCGGCCCTCAAGATCCCCAGCCCCTCGGCTGTCCTCAAGCACCTCCAGAGCCTGGAGCGCAAGGGCTACATCAGCCGCGCCGACGGCGAGATCCGTGTCGTCGGGTTCCCCGCCCTCGTCGAGAGCCAGGTCCGGGTGCCCGTGGCCGGTCTCGTCCCGGCCGGCGGGCCGCGCGAGTCGTTCGACGCGACGGGCGAGGCCATGGACGTCCCGGCCTGGATGGTCGGCCGCCGCCGGGGCAACGTCTTCTGCATCCGGGTCGACGGCAAGAGCATGATCGACGCCTACATCGACGACGGCGACCACGTCCTGCTCGAGCGGACCAACCTGGCCAGCTCGGGCGAGATGGTCGTGGCCCTGCTCGACGACGGCTCGGTCACGCTCAAGCGCCTGCGCCGCGACAACGGGCACGTCTTCCTCGTCCCGGAGAACCCGGCCTTCCAGCCGATCGAGGCCCCGTCGGCCAGGATCCTGGGGAGGGTCATCGGCGTCATGAGAAAGTACTGAAACGGGGGCGATCGTGCCCCGCCGCTACATCGTCCACGTCGACATCGACGCCTTTTTCGCCGCCGTCGAGGTCCTCCTCGACCCCTCGCTCGCGGGCAAGCCGGTCATCGTCGGCGGCCTGCCCCACGAGCGCGGCGTGGCCTCGACCTGCTCCTACGAGGCCCGCAAGTTCGGCGTCCACTCCGGCATGCCCCTGCGCGAATGCCACCGGCTCTGTCCCGAGGGCGTCTTCGTCCGCGGCAACTACCACGTCTACGAGACCTTCTCCGAGCGCTTCTTCCGCGTCCTCCACACCGCGACCCCGGACGTCGAGGAGGCCTCCCTCGACGAGGCCTACCTGGAGCTCACCCGCTGCGGCCGCATCTATCCCTCGTTCGCGGCGGCGGCCCGCGAGCTCAAGCGGCGGGTCGAGCACGAGATCGGGGTCACGGTCTCGGTCGGGGCCGCGCCGAACAAGATCCTGGCCAAGCTGGCCACGGGCCGGGCCAAGCCGGCCGGCTTCTTCGAGATCCGCGAGGGGGACGAGAAAGCGTATCTCCGCGACCTCGGCATCGAGGCCCTGCCCGGCATCGGCCCCAAGGCCCAGGTCGTCCTGCGCCTGATGAACATCCACAAGCTCGGCCAGCTGTGGGATCTGCCCCGGGGGACCCTGCACACGCTCTTCGGCTCGGGCGGCGACGACATCTATCTCCAGTCGCGCGGCATCGACAGCCGGCCGCTGGTGACGCGGACGCTGCCCAAGTCCGTCTCGCGCGAGACGACCTTCCTCGAGGACCTCTGGGACAGGCGCCTGCTCCTGGCCCACCTGGCCTACCTCTGCGACCGGCTGACCCTGGCCCTGCGCGAGGACCGGCTCTACGCCCACGTCATCGAGGTCAAGGCACGCACCGCCGACTTCAAGACCGAGGTCAAGCGCCGCCTCGTCCTCTCGCCGCTCCAGGAGATGAGCAAGATCTACAAAGTGGCCGAGGAGCTCTTCCTCGAGCTCGTCGAGGGCTCGCGGCTGGCCCTGCGCCTGGTCGGCGTCAGGGCCTCGGACCTGGTGCGCGTCCGACCCCTGGCCCTCTTCGAGCCCTACTCGGAGAAGCCGGAACGGCTCGGCGGGGCCATCGACGAGGTCCGCGACAAATACGGCTTCGGCGCCGTGCTGACCGCCCGCGAGAAGATGCTCGACGCCGTTTACGCCTTCGAACCGCGGCGGGGCTACGTCCTCAAGACGGCCTCCCTGACGAAATGAGGGGAGAGGGGCCAGCGCCATGTTCGTGCCGCTCCGCATCCATTCGGTGTATGCTCGGAACATGCGCGATCGCGGCCGGCTTGCCATCCTTCCGCCTCCGCCGCGCGTTCCTACTGCGGAGCCTAGATGAGTCGCGAAGACGAGGCCCGCTTGGCGGACCGCCTTATCGCCGGCGATCCGTCCGCTTTCCGCGAGCTCGTCGAGGCCTTCAAGACGCGGGTTTACGGGCTGGCTTATGAGATGACGCGAAACCATACCGACGCCGAAGACATCTCCCAGATCACGTTCATGAAGATCCACAAGGCGGCCGGAATGCTCAAGCCGGGCTTGGGCCTGAGAACCTGGGTCTACCAGGTCACCCATAACTCCGCCGTCGACCACCTCAGGAAGAAGGCCTTCTACCCCAGGGCGGCGACGGCGCCGCCCTCTTTTTCGCGGGATTTCCATGAACCGGCCGATCCTGCCCCCGGGCCCGAAAAGGCGGCCGAGAGCGCCTGTTTGCGCCGCCGGATCGACCAAGTCCTGGCCGGGTTCTCGGCCCGCGAGCGCGAGGCCTTCGTCCTCCGTCACTACCACGACCTCAAGATCAAGGAGATCGCCGGGGCCATGGGCGTCAGCCTGGGAGCGGCCAAGTGCTATCTCTTCCGCTCGATCCAGAAGCTCCAGCGCGGGCTCGACGATGCCGAGCCTCGCCCCGGCGACGGAGAACGGCCATGACAAGATGCCGGTATTGGCGAAAGAGGGTCCCCGAGGCCATCTACGGGGACATGGACGCGGAAACGCGGCGGAAGATGGAGCTTCATTTGTCCGCCTGCGAAGATTGCGCCGGCCTCCGCCGGAGAACGGCCGCCGCGGTGCGGAAGATGGAGGCCCGGCCGGCCCCCGACGCGGAGCGCGCCCCGGAATTCTGGGAAGGATATTGGGACCGCCTCGAGGCGCGAATGGCCGCCGCTGAGGCCGTCCGGGAGCCCCGCCTGCGGCGTCGGACGCTCAGCGTCCCGACCTGGGCTTATGGCGCCGTCGGGGCGGTTCTCCTCGTTTCCCTGGGGATCTTCATCGGACGGACGCTCAATCGTCCCCCGGAGGAGATCGTCCCGATGGCCGGAACGATGCCGTCCGGGACGGCGCGGACCGGACCGCCCGCGCTCGAGACCCGCCCCGAGCCGGCCCTCGCCGCCCGGGCCTCGCGCTATCTCAGGCGCTCCCGGGTCCTTCTCCTCGCGGTCGTCAACTCGGCCCCCATGGAAGAGGACCCCTTCCGGCTCCATCTGCCGCTCCAGAAGAAAGCGTCCGAAGAGCTTCTCCAGGAGGCCGCGGTCCTGAAGAAGGGGTTCCGGGGCTCGGACCGCCGGCTCGAGCGGTTGGTCTCCGACCTGGAGCTGATCCTGCTGCAGATCGCCAATCTCGCTTCGGACCCGGAAGCCTCGGATATCGAGATCATCAGGGCCGGCGTCGAGAGCCGGGACCTGCTCTTCAAGATCAACCTGAGCGAGATCCGCCGCCCGGGCGGGAAATCCAGCTCGCGTCAGGCCCCGGCCGCCTCCGGCGGGGACCGTGCTCCGGCCCGAGCCCGAACGGCCGCGGAGGCCTGAGACACAACCCGCGGATCAAAGGAGTGAAACCATGAGAAGATCGACCGATCGCGCCGCGACCAGGTCCCTGTGGCCGGCCGGACTGGCCCTCGCCGCGGCCCTGAGCCTGACCGTCCTGTCCGTCCAGGCCCGGCCCGCCGATGCCCAGACGGAGGACGCCAGGAAATTCCAGGCCATTTACAGCCTGATCATGGACGAGAAATGGAATCAGGCGGCCAAGGCCCTTGATGAATTCCTCTCGGCCTATCCCAAGAGCCCTTGGACCGACGACGCGCGCTTCTGGAAATGCTATGTCCTCGAAGAGAACGACCAGCCGCGGGCCGCCGCGTTCAAATGCTATCAGGACTTCATCTCCGCCTTCCCCGCGAGCGAATGGGCCGACGACGCCCGGACGAGGATGATCGAGATCGCCGAGGAGCTGGCCGACCGCGGCCGGCCCGAATTCATGGCCGCCGTCAAGGCCATGGACAAGACCAGCGACGAGGAGGTCGCCATCGCCGCCCTCGAGGCCCTGGGCGACGTCGGCGACGACAACGCCCTCGAAAGCCTCATCGATCTCTACGGCCAGAGCCAGGAAGGGAAGCTCCGGTCCCGGATCATCCACGTCCTGGCCGAGTTCGAGAGCCCCAAGGCCCTTCAGAAGCTCATCGAGATCGCCCGGACCGACGGCTCGCCCGAGCTCCGCCGCCGCGCCCTCGCGGCCCTCGGCGAGACCGGCCACGCCGACGCGGTCCCGGTCCTCAAGGACGCCGCCCAGAACGCCGCCGAGCTGTCCCTGCGGCGGACGGCGCTCAAGGCCTTGACCGATTTCGAGGACCCGAGCCTCGTCGCCTTCTTCAGACAGATCGCCCTGTCGGTCCAGAACCCCGACCTGGCCCGGCTGGCCGTCGACGGCTTGCGCGACTTGCCCCGGCCGGGCCGCGACGAGGCCCTCATCCAGGTCCTCAAAGAGGCCAAGGACCCGGAGATCAGGCGCCGGGCCCTGCATTCCCTGGCGGATGATGAGGAGCCGGCCGCCCCTCTCTCCGGCCGCTTTCTCCGGGATCTGGCTCTCAAAGACCCCGACCAGGAGATCCGCAGCGCGGCGATATGGATGATCGCCGAGAACCGGACGCCCGAGAGCCTGGCCCGGCTGAAGGAGATCCTCGCGGCGGCCGAAGACGCCGAAGGCCAAGAGGAGGTCCTTCAGGCGATCGCCGCGCTCGGGGGTCCCGAATCCCAGGCCGTGCTCGCGGCCGTCGCCGTGGGCGGCGCGACCGAGGAGCTGGCCCGGGAGGCCGCCGAGGCCCTGGCGGATATCGAGGAGCTCGACAAGGCCGCCGTCTTCGGCGACGTCTATCGGCGGGCCAAGCATGAGGAGGTCAAAGAAGCGGCGCTTGACGCCATGGCCGACGGCCGCGATCCGGCCGCGATCAGGGCGCTGGGCCAGCTTCTCAAGGAGGAGAAGGACCGGGACTGGCGGGAACGGATCGTCGACGCGCTGGGGAGCTCCGAGAGCGACGAGGCCGTGCCCGTCCTGATCAACGCGGCCAGGACCGACCCCGATGTCGAGATCCGGACGGCCGCGGTCTCGGCCCTCGGCGAGATCAAGACGCCGAAGGCGCGCCAGGCCCTGATCGAACTGCTCAAGGGAAAGAAGGACGCGGCCGGCGGCGCGGCCGTCGACCGGAGCGCCGATGGCCGATCATAAGAAGACCGTCGGGATCGCCGTCCTGGCGCTGGCCGGCTTGGGCCTCTTCGCGGGCGGGCCGCCGGCGCGAAAGGCTGGGGCCGTTCGGCCCGGGCAGGCTTCAGGACCCGTCCGGGCGCTCATCCATCCCCGGCCTTCCGGCCCGCTCGCGGACCGGATAGCGTGGGCGCGCGGTGAAGCGAAGACCAATCGCTGGGACAAGGGCTTCTGGCTCGGCTTCGGCATCCGCCGGCTCATGGGGGAGCATTCCATGATAGGTTGGCATTCGCGGGGAGGCCCAGAAGAGCGCCTCACCCTGGACGACCTCATCCACGGCCGAAAGACGGCCTTGGAGAAGAAGGTCGCCGCCGACCAGGCGGTCCGCGGCACTTTGGCGTCGATGCCGGACCTGGCCCGCCCGTTCGCCGGGGGGCGGAGAGGCGACGAGCCCGAGCGTCCGGTCCTGAAGGAGCTCGGCGTCCTCCTCCGCTTGACCGCGGGGGAGGACGGGTTCCCGGCCGATATCCGGGTCAGCAACCTGGACCTCCCGTTCGATTTCGGGGAGCTGCCGTTCGTCTGGGCGGGGATGGCGACGGATGCCGAGAGCCTGGCTTGCCTGATCCCGCTCTACGGCCAGGCCGCCGGCGAACATGACAAGCGCTCCCTTCTCTGGGCCGTCGGCCTGCACCGCGAGGCCTCGGCCGTCGTCCCGTTCATCGAGCGGATCCTGGCCGGCAAGGAGAGCGAGGAGGTCCGGGCCGAGGCCGCCGCGTGCCTGGGCGAGCAGAACGATCCCAGGGCCCTCGCCCTGCTGTTGAAGACCATCAAGACCGACCCCTCTCGCGAGGTCCGCGAGCGGGCCGTCCAGGCCCTGGCCGACCTTCCCGGCCGCGCCGGGCTCGCGCCTCTCGTCAACCTGGTCGAGACGCATCCGGACACGGAGATCCGGACGATGGCGGTCGAGGCGATCGGCGACGTCGGCGGCCCGGAAGCCGTCAAGGTCCTGGCGGAATGGGCCCGGGGGGGGCGACGCTAGGCCCTAGCCCAGCTTCTTGACCCGCCTCACCTCCTCTTGTCCGGGTAGGGCGGCGGCTTGGGCACGTCGACCGGGTCCTTGGCGATGAGCTCCTGGAGGTGCGCGATGGCGGCCTCGAGCTGGGCGTCCTTCCCCTCGAACGTCGCCCGGGGCAGGTTGTCGACGACGATGTCGGGTTCGACGCCGTGGCCCTCGATGAGCCACTGGCCCTCCGGTCCATAGACGCCCGTTTCCGCCGCCGAGGCGATGCCGCGGTCGACCAGGACGTTGGACGAACTGAGCCAGATCTCGCCGCCCCAGGTCCGGGTGCCGATGACCTTGCCCAGGCCCAGACGGCGGAAGCCCTCGGCGAAGGCCTCGCCGTCCGAGGCCGTGCGCTCGTTGCAGAGGACGACCATGTGGCCGCGGAAGGCGTATTGCATGTTCCAGGTCGGGATGCCGACCCGGCCCTGCCAGTAGAACCAGGCCCGGCGAAGGAGCTTTTCCAGGATCCAGGAATCGATGTTGCCGCCGTTGTTGTGCCGGACGTCGATGATGAGGCCCTTGCGGTCGAAGACGGGGTAGAAATTCTTGACCCACTCCGTGTAATTGTTCCCGCCCATGGCCCTCAGATGGACATAGCCCAGGTCGCCCTTCCCGGCCTTTTCGACCTCGAGCCGCCGGGTGTACTCCCATTCGCCGTAGCGGAGGTCCGACTCGGCGCCCGGCGTCATGGGCACGACGATCTCTTTGCGGGCCGGCCCGCCGGCGGCCGCCCTGATCTCGAGGAGCACCTGCCGGCCGGCCGTGTTCCGCAGGAGGAGCGACGGGTCGGCGACGCTCAGGGTCGGGACGCCGTTGATCCCGGTGATGATCTCGCCTTCGCGGATCGTCGAGAGCGGCTTGCCGAGGGGCGAGACGTTCTCGGGGTAATCGGGGTCGGACCTGAAGATGTGCTCGATCCGGTAGCCGCCCTTGGCTTCGTCGCGGACGAGGCGCGCGCCGAGCGACCCCGGCGAGACGTTGTCCGCCGGCTGTCTCATGTCGCCGCCGCGGACGAAGGTGTGCAGGGCCGAGAGCTCGCCGACGAGATGGGCCAGGAGGTCGTTGAGCTCGGACCGGTCGCTGATCCTGTCGACGAACGGGCGGTGCCGTTCGAGCAGGCCCTCGTAATCGACGTTGTGAAGGTTGCGGTCGTAGAAATAGTCCCGCTCCATCCGCCAGGCGTCGACGAACATCTGCCGCCACTCCTCGCGCGGGTCGACGGAGAAGGTCCACGGGGACAGGTCGACCCGGCGTTCGGCCAGCGTCTGGCTCGTCGGCGCGGAGGTCCCGGCGTCGATGACATAGATATCGCCGCCCTTGCGGACGAGGAGCTTCTTGCCGTCGGCCGTCATCTCGAACCCGCTCACGTCCTCCAGGAGGGTCTTGGCCTGGACGCCGCGGTTCTTGATCTCGACGGCCTGGAGCTTGGGCCTGCCGGCGGCCCTCGATTCCCGGTCGATGAAGAACAGGGCCTTTTCGCCGACCGCCAGGCCGTTGAACACCCCGGCCGGAAGCGGCAGCTCGAAGACGCGCTCCTGGATGCCCGCGAGATCGATCACGACTTTCGGGGCCGGCTTGCCGGCGTCTTTGGCCGTACCCGTCCCCGGCTTCGCTTTGGGCTCGGGCTCCTTCTTCACTTCGTCGCCCGTCTTGTCCGCCTCGAGCTCGGTCGCCGGGGCGAAGGGGAAGATCTCCCTGGCGCCGAGGGCGAGGGCATAGATCTTCGTCGTCTTGTCGAAATAGGGCTCGGGCTGGCGCGGCCCCCAGGGGCTCCCCACCGCGCTCCGGAAGTACCGGTCCGAGAGGAAGTAGAGCCATTTCCCGTCCGGGCTCCAGGCGGGGCTGTAGGAATCGACGCGGTCGTTGGTCAGCTCCGCCGATTTGCCCGTCTCGGTCTCGTGGAGGAGAACGCGGCTGAATCCGTTCGAGGCCCCGCCGACGTAGGCCAGCCAGCGGCTGTCGGGGGACCAGGCTAGGTCGTCGAACATGCCGGTCGGAGCCACGGCGATCCTCTTCAGGGCCTTCTGGGTCACGTCGAACAGCCAGAGCTGGTAGTCCTTGTCGGCGAAGGCGATCCATCGGCCGTCGGGGGAGGGGACGCCGTCGAAGCGGATGACCTTGGCCCCGGCGGTCAGCTGTTCCGGCGCGCCGAGTCCGTCGGCCGCCGCGCGGTAGAACTCCCATTCGCCGGTCTCGTCGGTCAGGACCATCAGGCTCTTGCCGTCTCCCATGAAGCGGGCCGCCCGGGCCCGGACGCCGTCCTTGCGGCTGACGCGCACCCAGCGGCCGTCGCCGACGGGCGCGACGAAGACGTGACCGCGCGAGACGAAGACGACCCGGTCGCCCGCCGGCGAAACGTGCCCGGAGGTCAGGTAATCGAGGGGTTTCGTCACCCACCTCTCGCGCATCTGGTCGAAGTCCGACGGCAGGGTGACGGCGACGGCCGAGTCCCGGCCCGAGGCGATGTCGAAGACGCGGAGATCGGCCACGAGCTGATAGGCGATCCGGCCCGCGTCCAGGCTCGGCGAGCTGGCGTCGAACCCCTTGTGGAAGGTGTGCTGGGTGGGCCCGCCGCCCTTGAGGTCCATGGACCAGATGTTCATGCTCCCGTCGCGGTCGCTCAGGAAGAAGACCCGGTCCTTCCAGACCATCGGGTTCTTGCTTGTCCCGGGGTAATCGGCGGTGAGGGGGGCGGCTTCCGCGGCCCCGAGCGGGTAGACCCACAGGTTCTGGGCCGTGCCGCCCTGGTAGCGCTTGGTGTAGCTTCCCTGGAAGGGGAGCCGGGTGAAGAAGAGGGTCCGGCCCGTCGCGTCGAACGATCCGTCGGCGGCCTGGTTGAGGGGCAGCAGGGTCTCGGCGTTCGTCGCCGGATCGAGGACGACGAGCTGGACGTTCGGCAGGGTCGAGTACCTGCGGGTGGCGTAGAGGACCTTCCCGTCCGGGGTCCAGCCGACGACGGTCGCGCCCTGGCCGGCGAAGGTACGGCGCACGGGCAGACCGCCGGCGAGGGGCATGGTGTAGATCTCCGTCGGACCCTCGTACTGGGCGGAGAAGGCCAAGGTCCGGCCGTCCGGGGAGATGGCCGGGTAATTCTCCATTCCCGCGTGCGACGTCAGCCGGCGGGCGGTCCCGCCTTGGGCCTCGACCGTCCAGAGATCGCCCTCGGAGGTGAAGACGATCATGTCGCCGTGGATGGCCGGGAAGCGGTAGTAGCCGTTCCGGCCGGCCGCGGCCGCGGTCTGGACGAGGGCGAGGACACAGAGGACGAGGGCGGCGCGGGAGAGGGCTTTGTTCATGGCGGGCTCCTTTCCGGAGGATCTCTGCGAGGCGGTATTCTAATCCAAAATAGATACGCAGGGACAACGATTTTCGATGCCCGGCCTGGTCGACCCGTCCCCAGGCTCAATAGACGCAGGCCCGGGCCGCGTCGGCATAGGCGCGGATGTTCCCTGGCGGCGCATCGAAGAAATGGTCGCAGCAGGACAGGATGTAGCCGCCGTCCTGGCCGACCTTCTCGAAGAGTTCGCGGACCTTGGCCCGGATGGCGTCCGGCGATCCCTCGGTCAGCACGTTGAACTGGTCGAGCCCGCCGATGAGGGCCAGGCGCCCGCCGATCCCGGCCTTGAGCTGCCAGGGCTCCTGGTTGCCGCCGATCGACGGCGGGGCCAGGGTCTCCGAAGCGTCGCAGCCGTTGGCGACGATGTGCTCCTCCAGGCCCCGCGTCCCGCCGCAGGTGTGGTAGACGACCTTGAAGCCGAGCGCGTGGAGGGCCTCGTGCATCGTCCGGTCGTACGGCAGGCAGTATTCCGCGTGGAGGGCGGGGGAGATGAGGGTGGACGAGGCGGCGCCGCCGCCCGTTTCGACGAGATCGATGCGGGCCCCCTTCATGGACTCGATGAAGCGCATCTTCTTTTCGAGGAGGACGCGCAGGAGCTCGTGGACCCAGCCGGGGTCATCGAATGTCTTCAGGATGAGCGCCTGGACATCGATGAGGCAGGCGGCGTGCTGCCAACAGCCGGCCTGGTCGCCCCAGACGAAGCCGCGCAGGATGCCGTCGTCGCCGACCCGGTCATAGGCCCTGCGGACCGGGGCCGGGTCGAGCCGCGGCACGGGCATGTACTTCTCGATGAGCCGGATGTCGTCGTCGCGCTTGATGAGATACTCGGCGATCCAGGTCGTCATCCGGTTGCCCTCGGCGACGTAGGTCAGGGTTCCCCCCGGCGTCGTGATGGTGTGCCGGCAGAGCCGGTGATCGGGATCGGCGCTCAGGACCTCGGCCTCGTCCCGCCACTCGGGCGTCGAGAACCTGGCGAAGTCGGCGTCGGCGAGCCAGAACTGGCCCATGTCCTGAGAATGCTGGATCGAGGCGTCGAGGCCGAACAGGCGGAAGGCCTCGAGGTCGCTGACGCCGCCGAGATAGGTGTCGAGGTGATACGTCTGCCATTGGTGGACGGTCGCCGGCAGGCGGTCGGGCTTTTCCCGGCCCAGGGCCCGGAGCATCCGCTCTTTCGAGGTCACGGCGGCCTACATGTTCCCGAACCGCGGATTGACGACGTTGCTGTAGATCGACCCGAACCGGTAGTTGAGGCCGATCTGAAAGCCGATGTCGTACCCCGAGGCCAGGCGCTTGAGCTCGAGGAGGATCTCCTCGGGCGTGTATTCCCGGCCGGGCAGGGAGACCTGGTCGCGGATGCGCGAGAAGTTGCCGCCGACGCTGAACGACAGGCCCTTGAACAGGTTGACATAGGCGCCGAAATCGGCCCTCAGGTTGTTGTACTCGAGGTCGGGAATGAACGTCGCGCCCTGGACCGACGCGCCGACGGAGCCCCAGGGGTCCTTGAGCTCGAAGACGAGCTGGAGGGCCTGGTTGAAGATGTTCTCCTCCTCCCTGCCGAAGACCGTGATCTCGTAATATTCCCGGGCCGTGAAGCCCAACCGGTATTGGATGCGGAGCTCGCGCCGGGTCGCCTGGGCATAGGGGAAGACGTTGAACTCGACCGCCGGCCCGATGGAGGAGTAGAGCCGGGCGTTGTCGTAGGTCGAGGAGTACAGGCTGGCCGAGCCGCCCCAGGACCAATGGCCGTCGATGGCCTTGAACAGGGCCACCGAGGCGTTCTTCCGGTTGCTGTTGCTGACGATCGGCTCCTCGCCGGGGATCTCGTAGCGGCGGTGGTTGTAGTTGATGCCGCCGGAGAGCCGGACCTTGATCGCTTCCGTCGTCCGGTTGGCCCAGGCGTTGATCTGGTAGCTGAACCGGCCGGCCTGGTCCTCGAAACCCCCGTTGCCCCGGACGCCCAGGCCGAAGACCCAATAGTGCCAGGGGTCGGAGGTCGGGGTCGGCCGGAAGTCCTTCTGCTGCGAGTAGCTGATGGAGATGAACTCGGCCAGGGGGGTGTCGTAGACGTAGGGGATGAGCCCCTGCTTGAGGACGTTGACGAAGCCGCGGCGGTACTGGTCCTCGGTCTCGGTCGGGTTCGAGAAGTAGCGGAGCGTCGCTTCCTTGCCCCGGTGTCGCTTCAGGCCGATGAAGGCCATGGTGTATTCGTTGCCGCCGCTTCCCGTCTGCTGGCGGGTGACGATGATGTGGACGTCGGCGGCCTGGCGGTCGAGGACGTAATTGACGAAGGTGATCTCGGTCTTGATGTATTCGAAGTCGCAGGTCCGGGTGTCGCAATCGAGGAAGACGTTCGGGGCGACGCTGCGGAGCTCGTCCGGGGGGATGACCTGGCCCCCGCCGTTCTGCGCCGCCGCGGGGAGGGGCGCGACGAGAGTCCAGCCGGCGAGGACGACGAGGCCCAGGCGGGCGGCGGCCGGGGCCCTCACGGCGCCGTCTCCGGGCCGGGGCTTTTCGTTCGGAAGAAGACCTGGGACCAGGGTATGACGTTGACCTCGGAGCCCCGGGCGTACCCGTCGCCCGAGAGATATCGCTTGTAGAGCCAGGACTGGATGATGTAGAGCCGGACGATCGTCGGGGCCGGGAGCGAGGAGCCGGGCACGACGATCGACGTCCCGGCCACGTTCGTCCGGCGCAGGACCTCCCGGCCGGTCCGGAAATCATAGGCCTGGACGTCGACCGGGGCGGCGAAGCGGATGAAGCGCCAGCCCACGGCCAGGTCCTTCGAGGTCTCGATGACGGCCGGCCGCGGCTCCGTCAGGACGAGCCAGTCGGGCAGGGGGACCCGCTCCCTGATGACCGGCCGGCCTTTCGCCGCGATCTCGACGTCGAGCTCGACGGGCAGGGCGTCCTTCTCGAAGACGATCTTCTTTTCGAAGTGGTCGTCATGGAAGTCGAGCTTCTCGCCGAGCGAGGTGACGGCGGCGTCGGCCACGGCCGCCCCGTCCTGGGAGCCGCGCCGGATCTCGACATAGAGCCGGACCTCGTAGAGGTCGAGGTCGTTGTTGTAGTCGTATCGCGACAGGCTCGCCGTCGGATAGAAGGTGAGCCGGACGAACAGGGGCTCGGGCGGCCTCGGCGCCTCCGGGTCGGGCAGGTCCTGCCCGGGCGAGAGAGCGGCCAAAGCCAGGACCAGCAGTGCGGCGAAGGGTCTAGGGGCGCGCATCTTCGTCTCCTTGATCCCAGGCATTATACAGGAGAACCCCGAAGCGGGGCGAGGGCTTCGTCTTGTCAGGGCCGCCGGCTTATGCCATAATGGGCCGGACGAACGGACCGACCGGCGTCATGGGAGGGGAGAGATCACGATGGGCAATACGAGAACGGTTTGGGAAGGCGACATCGCGCCCGACTTCACGCTCAAGGACCATCACAACCGCGAGTTCAAGCTGTCCGCCTGCTCCGGCCGGCGGGTCCTGCTGTCGTTCCATCCGCTGGCCTGGACGCCGGTCTGCGGCAGGCAGATGAAGGAGCTCGAGAGCCGCAAGGCCGACTTCGAGGCGCTGAACACGATCGCCGTCGGCATCAGCGTCGATTCGTTCCCGAGCAAGCACGCCTGGGCCAGGGAATTGGGCCTCAAGGAAACGCGGCTCCTCTGCGATTTCTGGCCGCACGGCGCGGTGGCCCATGCCCTGGGCGTCTTCCGCGAGGAGGACGGCTTCTCGGACCGGGCCAACATCCTCGTCGACGAGACCGGCCGCATCGCCTTCATCAAGGAGTACGAGATCTCCCAGCTTCCGGACCTCGGGGAGATCTTTGCCGTCCTGAAGAGATGACGGGTCAAACGAGCACTTCGCGCGGGATCTCGCGCAGATTGAAGTTCGAGGCCATGCTCCGGCAGTAGGCCCCGGCGCAGAGGACGGCCAGGACGTCCCCGCTTCCGGGAAGGGGCATCGACCGTTCCCGACCGAAGATGTCCCCTGTTTCGCAGAGGTTCCCGGCCACGGTGATCCGGGCCTTGCTCGGCCCGTCGATGCGGCAGGCGTTGACGATCTCGTGGTGGGCCGAAAGGTAGATCGCCGGCCGGGGCACGGTGTTGAAGGTGCCGCCGTCGACGCAGGCGAAGATGTTGCCGTAGCTCTCCTTGACGTATTCGACGCCGAGGAGGAGGACCCCCGCGTCGCCGACCATGTATTTTCCGGGCTCGATGGCCAGGGCTTTCACCGAGAGCCCGGCTTTGGCCACCGCGTCCGAGAGATAGGCGATGTAGTCCTCGACCGGGAAGACGCCCCGGCTCTTGAGATAGCGCGGGCCGAAGCCGCCGCCGAAATCCAGGAACTCGAGCGGGAAGCCCGCTCTCTCGATCTCCCGGGCCTTGCGGACCATGCGGTCGACCGCGGTCCGGACCAGGCCGAAGTCCTCGCGGACCCAGCCGGACCCCAGGTGCTGATGGAGGCCGACCGGGACGAAGCCCATCTTCCGGGCCCGGGCGAAGACGTCCAGGACCTTCTTCGCTTCGACCCCGAACTTGATGGGCGTCCCGTCGGACGAGCGCCGGCCCGCCGTGATGACGCGGGCGTTGAAGCCGCGGCCGACGCCCGGGTTCCAGCGGACGGAGACCCGGATGGCTCCGGCGGGGAATTCGCGCTTGACCTCGGCCATCAGGTCGAGCTGTTCGACGGCGTCGATGTTGACGGTGAGGCCGTCGACGGCGAAGACCGAGCGGAGGTCGACCCGGCTGACGCTCGTCCCGGTGAAGAGGATCCGGTCGGCCGGGAAGCCGGCCTTGAGGGCCGTCTCGACCTCGCAAGGGGACACGGCGTCGATCCAGGCGCCCCGCGTGCGCAACAACCGCAGGATGCCCCTGTGGGGATTGGCTTTCATGGCATAGCAGATGCGGGCCGGCAGGGTCGAGTGGCGCTCGAAGGCGTCGTCGAGGCGGGCGTAGCGCTCGAGGATGCGTTCCTTCCCGTACACGTACAGGGGCGTCCCGTAGCGCGAGGCCAGAGCGGCCGCGTCCTGGCCGGCGATCTGGAGCCGGTTCGCGCGGACAGAGATGAAATCCGTTTCCCACCAGTTCATGTCGTTTCTCCCTTGTCGTCGTTCCGGCCCGGGGCCCCTGGGTCGAAGAGGCCCATCTGTCCGGCCCGGATGGCCCGGACGATCTCCCCCAGCACCGGATATTTCTCGAGCAGGAGCCCGGGGACGTCCACCTTCTCGCCCGTGATCATGTTCCGGATCTGGAGGGCGTTGGCCAGGGCCTGTCCCCGGTAATGGTTGTTGGTGATGACATAGACCTTGCCGCTCTTCGCGCCCAGCTCCTTGATGCGCGCGATCCAGCCTTCCAGCTCGTCCGCGGCATAGAGATAGTCGTACCGCTCGTCGCGTCCGGCGCCCTCGCGGAACCAGTCGGCGCGGTTGCGGCCGTGGAGGCGGACGTAGGCGAAGTCGGGCGTCGTGCTGACCGCGGAGGGCTTGATGGAGGCGTCGAAGAGCGGCTGGTCGATGTTGCAGAAGGCGGCCCCGGCCTCGCCCAGGAGGTCATAGAAGCCCGGCCTGTCCCAGCTCGCGTGACGGACCTCGACCGCCAGGGGAAAGCCGCCGAAGAGCCCGAGGAGCCGCCGCAGGTATTCGTCGTTCTCGGGCGAGCTCCGGAAAGACCAGGGGAACTGCACGAGCAGAGCGGCCAGGCGGCCTTCGAGGCGGACGAGATCGGCGGCGATCCGGACCTCGTCGACGTCCTTCCGCGTGAACCCGCCCCGCGTGTGGGTGAAGGCCCGAGTGAGCTTGAGAGAGAGCAGGAAATCCGGACGGCCTTCGAGGCGCTTCAGCCACGAGCGAACCATGGCCGGCGGGGCCGGCCGGTAGAACGTGCTGTTGACCTCGATGATGTCGATGAAACCGGCCAGGTAGGAGAGCGGATGGAAGCCGCGGCCTTTCGAGGCCGGATAGACGACGCCCTCCCAATCCTCGTAGCTCCAGCCGGCGGTGCCGGCGAAATACTCGGCCATAAGCCCCTATTCTACATTCGCCATCCGGAATTCACAATTCGTGGGGACAGTCTGTGGGGACAGTCCCTTTTTGGGTCCGGCTGTGCTAATGTAGCCGCGGAGGAACGAGCATGAACGGAGCGCAGGTCGATCATGCGGCCAAGGTCCGGGAGGCCTACGAGCGGATCCGGAAGGATATCCAACGGACGCCGGTCGAGCGCTCGGGGCCGCTGAGCCGGGAGCTCGGCGCGGACGTCATCGTCAAATGGGAGTGCGATCAGACGACCGGATCGTTCAAGCTCAGGGGCGCCCTCAACAAGCTGCGGTCGCTCTCGCGCCAGGACCGGGCCCGGGGCGTCGTCTCGGCGTCGACGGGGAACCACGGCCTGGCCATCAGCCGCGCCGCGGGGCTCGAAGGCGTCGGGCTCAAGCTCTTTCTGCCCGAGACGGCCGCGGAGGTCAAGAGAAAGAGGATCGAGGCCCTGGGCGTCGACGTCGAGGTCCGGGGGGCCAGCTGCGACAAGGCCGAGGCGATCGCCCGGGACTTCGCCGCCCGCGCCGGGCGCGTCTTCGTCTCGCCCTACAACGACTGGGACATCGTCTTCGGCGCGGGCACGACGGGCCTGGAGATCGACGCCGACGTCCCCCGGTTCGACGACGTCCTCGTCCCGGTCGGCGGCGGCGGGCTGATCGCCGGGATCGCGGCCTATCTCAAGGCCGTCCGGCCGGGCGCGCGGGTGGTCGGCGTCGAGCCCGAAAGCTCGGCCTTCATGGCCGCGTCGCTCGCTGCGGGCCGCCTGGTCGAGATCGACGAGCGGGAGACGATCGCCGACGCGGTGGCCGGCGGGATCGAGCCCGGGTCCATCACCTTCCCCCTTTGCCGCGACCTGGTCGACGCGATCGAGGTCGTGCCCGAATCCTCGATCGCCCAGGCCCTGGCCCTGGTCCGGGAGAAGCACGGCCGCATCGTCGAGGGCGCCGGGGCCCTGCCGTTCGCCGCCCTCCTCGGCGCGGCCGGCCGATTTGCGGGACGCGCCGTCGTCGCCGTCGTGAGCGGCGGCAACATCGCGCCCGATCGCTTCCGCGCCCTCACCGGCCTCGGGACTTGAACCCCGGACCGCGCGCTTGCCCGGGGACCGGGACTTGCTCTAAGATGAGGAGGCCGGCCATGATCAACAAGTTCCTCACCGCCGTCCTGGCGGCGCTCGTCCTGGCGCTCCCGGCCTGCCGGAAGGACGACCCCGGCCGGGCCGCGCCGGCCGCCCCGGGGCCCTATGCCGTCGGCGTCTTCCAGTCCGTCGACTCGCCCACGGCCAACGAGCTCCGCCGCGGCCTCCTCCAAGCCTTCGCCGAAGCCGGGCTCCGCGACGGCCGCGAGATCGTCGTCACCATCCGGATCGCCAACAACGACATCGCCGAGGTCCAGAGGATCGCCCGCGACCTCGCGGCCGGGGGCACCGACATGATCGTCCCCCTGTCGACCCAGGCCCTCCAAGCGGCCATCCTGACCAAGACGCGGAAGCCCATCGTCTTCGGCGCGGTGGCGGTCCCGTATCTCGTCGGGGCGGGGAAGTCGGCCGACAATCATCTCGGCCATGTCACCGGGGTGGTGTCCACCGGGCCGGTCCGCGAGACCGTGCGCCTCATCCGGGAGGCCCTGCCGCAGGCCCGCCGCATCGGGTCGCTCTGGACGCCTTCGGAGATCAATTCCGAGCATTACCTCGACCTGGCCCGGACGGCCGCCGCGGAGCTCGGCCTCGAGATCGTCGCCGCCCCGGTCGCCGGCCCGACCGAGATCGCCCGCACGCTCCAGCGCCTCCTCAACGAGAAGGTCGACGCGCTGTTCCCGATGTCGGACAACACCCTCAACAGTGCCTTCGATCTCATCGGCCGGGCGGCCGGGGAGAGCCGGACGCCGCTGTTCGCGAGCTTCCTCCGGTCGGTCGAGTTCGGGGCCTGCGCGGGCCTGGGGTTCGATTTCTTCGAGATGGGACTCAAGATCGGCCGGCTGGCCGTCCGGGTCAAGAACGGCGAGAACCCGGGCCGGATCCCCATCCAGTCCATGGACGAGATCAGGCTCTACCTCAATCCCGACGCGGCGGTCCGGCAGGGGATCGTCTTTCCGGATTCCGTGCTCGAGCGGGCGGCCAAGTCCGTAGCGCTCACGCCGCCGGCGGGAGAGGCACCCGGCCCCGTTCCCGGCTGAAGTCGAAGACCCATCGCCCCCCGCCCGCCGGCGCCGCGGAGCGGATGGCCCGCCCCACCCGGAAGATGCCCAGCCCGCAGGCCTCTTTGAGCGGCCGCCCTTCGGCCAGATAGCAGAGGATGGCCGAGGACAGGAAACAGCCCGTGCCGTGGACGTCGCGGTCGATCCTGGGATGGGCGAAGGCCGAGAATTCGCTCCCGTCGAAGAGGATGTCGACGAACTGGCCTTCGAGACGGCCGCCCTTGACGAGGCAGGGGATGCCGCTCCGGCGGTGGATCCTCTCCGCGGCCGTCCTCATCTCGGGCATGTTCCGGACCGGACGGCCCGTCAGGGCCGCGGCCTCGTCGAGGTTGGGCGTGATGAGGTCCGCCCGTCCTTCGACGGTCTCGAGAAAGCCGGGCCAGGCCTTCCGTTCGAGCAGGGCCGCGCCCGAGGTCGAGCGGAGGACCGGATCGATGACCCGGGCCCGGCCTTCGTGCTTCCCCAAGATGCGGGCCGCCGCGCGGAGGTTCGCCGCCGTGGCCAGCATGCCGACCTTGATGCCGGCGACGGCGATGTCCTCGGCCAGCCTGTCGAACTGATCGGCCACGGCCCGGGAGGGCACGGGAAAGACGCGGGACACCCGCCGCGGGTTCTGGGCCGTCACGGCGGTGAGGACGCCGTAGCCTCGCCGGCCCAGGCGCTCGAAGACCCGGAGGTCCAGTAAGACGCCCGCGCCCGCGGACGGGTCCCATCCGGCGATCGAAACCAAGCTCTTGACCATCGTCCATCCCGCTCCCGGGATGACCGGATTCTACCACGAATCCGGCCGGACGGGAGCGTGTGTTGACTTCTGTCCGGCGGCTGGGCTATTAACTGAAAAGCTGTGAGCAAGGATCTCGTCAGGGCGCACGTCTGGGTCGAAGGCCGGGTCCAGGGCGTGGCCTATCGGCACTTCGCCCGGACAAGCGCCGTCCGCCTCGGCGTCACCGGCTGGGTCCGGAACCTCCCCGACGGACGGGTGGAGGTCGTGGCCGAGGGCCCGGCCCGCGATGTCGAGGCCTTCCTCGACCGTCTCAGGGAAGGGCCGAGCCTGGCCCGGATCGACGGCTTCGATGTCCGGCGCGAGCCAGCGACGGAGGAGTTCGAGGGATTCCGAGTCGACGTCGACCCCGGATAGACCGGGGCCGGCGGCGCTCAGCCGGCCCGGAGCTTGCGGCGGCACTCCTCGGAGCAGAAGAAATGCTCGACCCCGCCGCGGACCTCGACCAGGGCCTGGTCGCGGGGGACGTAGGTGCCGCAGATCTCGTCCTTGACCATCTCGCCTTGGACCCGCCGCGGCGCCCGGCTTCCCGGCGGCCGCATGGCCCGCTTCACGTTGAAGAAGATGCGGACGAACAGAAAGGCGACGTAGGCGACGAGCGCGAACAGGACGAGACGCAGGAAGCCCATCACCACTCGACCA
Organism: Candidatus Aminicenantota bacterium; assembly: GCA_034679465.1. Lineage (GTDB taxonomy): Bacteria > Acidobacteriota > Aminicenantia > Aminicenantales > Saccharicenantaceae > RBG-16-66-30. Next base: position 73,435 of record JAXDAV010000062.1, read on the forward strand.
GCATCGAGGCCCAGGTCAGTCCGCCGCCGAAGCTCAGAAGGAGCGCCAGGCCGCCTTTCGGGAGCCGGCCGTCTTCCACGGCCTCGCGCAGGGCCAGCAGGACCGACGTCGACGAGCAGTTGCCCCGCCGGTCGACATTGACGTAGAACTTTTCGAGCGGGACGCCGAGCTTTTTGGCCGGGAACTCGAAGATCCGGGCGTTGGCCTGGTGGCAGATGAACAGGTCGACGTCCTCGAGCCGGTAGTCCCGGGTCCGGTCCGGGGCCCGGTTGGCCTTTTCGACCGTCCTCAGGATGAGCTCGGGGATGATGCGGAGGACGAACTTCTGGATGTCGTGGCCCTTGATGAGGATGTTCGGCGGGACGGGGGCGTCGTGGCGCCGCGTGTCGTGGCCGACGCTGAAGGCGGCGTCGAGGCCGAGCGTGTCCGTGCCCGTCTCCATGCAGACGATGCCGCCGGGCCCGTCGCCCCGTTCGAGGACGACGGCCGCCGAGCCGTCGCCCCAGAGGTCGGCGTTGGTGTCCGAAAAATCGAGCAGGCGGCTCAGGACCTCGGCGCCGAGGGCGATTCCGTAGCGCGCTTCCGTTTCCCCGAAGAGCAGGTGCTTGCGGACGAGGTCGATGGCGTAGAGGCCGCTGGTGCAGGCCGCCAGGACGTCGAAGGCGGGGAGGCGCATGGTCGCCCGGGCGTCCTTCTCGGTCAGCCGTCCGGCCGCGATCTCGGCCCGGATGGCCTTGTTCAGGACCATGCAGGCCGTCGACGGGAAGATGGCCTCGGGCGTCGAGCTGCCGACGGCCAGGATCCCGACGTCCGTCCAGCCGATGCCCGCGTCAAGCAGGGCCCGCCCGGCGGCGTGGAGCGCCAGGTCCGACGTGTTGATCGTGTCGTCGACCCAGCGGCGCTCGCGGATGCCGACCAGGTCGACGATCTTCTGGGGGGTCAGCTCGTCGGGCCCCCACGGCCGGTCGGCGCCGGGCTTGACGGCGCCGTGGGCCAGCAGGATCCTGACCATGTCCTCATTGGTGACGATCCTCCCGGGGACATCGGTCCCCGGCAGGCACTTCCCGGTCCCGGCGATTCTCACTCGCATCCGCGTTCACTCCAGGCCGCGTATTTCCGCGAATCCCCATTATTGCGGGCCGGGCGCGGGATGTCAAACGCCGGGCGGGCCGGAGCCGGTCCGCCCGGGCGCTTCGGCGCGCTTCGGCGCGCGATTGACCGGCCTCTCCGTTTCTGCTAAATACAAAGCGACCATGAACCCCAAGCCGCTCGAAGGCGTCCGCGTCCTCGACCTCTCCCGCCTCCTTCCCGGCCCGTTCTGCACGCTGATCCTGGCCGACCTCGGGGCCGAAGTCATCAAGATCGAGGACCTCGAGGGCGGAGATTACATCCGGACCATGGCGCCGTTCATCGACGGCCAGAGCGCTTATTTCCTGGCCCTGAATCCCGGCAAGAAGAGCCTCTCCCTCAACCTCAAGGCCGCGGCGGGCCGCGACATCTTCCTGAAGCTCGCGGCCACGGCCGGCGTCATCGTCGAGAGCTTCCGGCCGGGCACCGTCGACCGGCTCGGCATCGGCTGGGCGGCGGTCAAAGCCGTCAATCCGCGCGTCGTCTATTGTTCGATCTCCGGCTACGGCCAGGACGGGCCCGATCGCGACCGGGCCGGGCACGACCTCGACTTCGCCGCCCGGTCCGGCATCCTGGGCCTGAGCGGCTGGCCGGAGACGCGCCCGTCCATCCCGCCCGTCCAGATCGCCGACCTCAGCTCGGCCATGTACGCCGCGGCCGGCATCCTGGCCTATCTGCGGGAGGCCGAGCGGACGGGAGAGGGCCGCCCGCTCGACATCGGCATGCTCGACAGCGCCCTGTCCTGGATGGTCATGCCGGTCGCCGAATACGCGGCCGGCGAGAGGGGGGGACGGGGGCGTCTGCCGCTCACCGGCAAGCACCCCTGCTACAATGTCTATCGGACGCGCGACGGCCGCCATGTCTCGCTGGCCGCTCTCGAGCCGAAGTTCTGGTGCGCCTTTTGCAGGACGGTCGGACGGGAGGACCTCCTGCCCCTCCAGTTCTCCGAGCGGCCCGAGGATTTCGCGCTTTTCGAGGCGCTTTTCGGCGGCCGCACGGCCGCCGAATGGGCCGGGCTCCTCGAAGGGACGGATTTCTGCTGTGAGGTCGTGCCCTCCCTCGACGAGGTCCTGGCCGACCGGCAGATCGGGCACCGCGGCCTCGTCATCGCCCCGCGGCCGGGCGGGCCGGGCGTCATCCGGGTCGGCCATCCGCTCCGCGACCGGGCCGAGCGGGAGGACCCCGCCTGCCCGGGGCACGGCGAGCACACCGCCGAGATCCTGTCCGCTCTGGGGCTATCGGGCCCGGAGATGAACGACCTCGAGACGGCCGGCGTCATCCGCCGGGGCCGCTGAGGCCGCCGTGGACGGGTTCTGGACCGAAGCCGAAGCGGCCTTCCGCAGGAGCGCGGCGGAATATTTCCGCCGGCGGCCGGACCCCTGTCCGGCCGGCGCCGGAGCCGAACCCGCGGAGATCTGGCGGGAGCTCCGGGCGGCGTCCGGTCCGGGCGCGAAGACGCCGTCCCCCTGCGACGCCCTGAGCGGGCGCGTTTCCGTTTGCGAAGAGGCGTCCTCGCGCGATCCGCGCCTCGGGCGCGAGCTGGCGGCCTGGCGGGGCGCCACGTCCACCGGTCCGGCCGATCCCCTCGAAGACCTGGCCTGCCGCCTCGGCCGCTCGGCCGGGACCGCGGCCCACGTGGCCGAGGCGGGCACCCGCGCCGCCCGGGAGCGGGGCGCCTTTTCCAGCAGTCTCATGGGCTGCCGCGAGGTCCAGGAAAGCCTGGCGGGACTCGTCTCCGGCGCCGGGCTCGTCCGTTTCGGGGCCTGCCGGCTCTGCCGACTCATCGAGCGCGGCGAGAGAGGCCGCGCGGACCGCGAAGCGGCCGGGCTCGAGGCCCTGGCCCGGGCGCTCGCCGCCGACACCCGCTCGGTGGCCCACTCTCTGCTCGGCGACGCATGGGCCGAGGCCCACATCCCGGCCGACGACTTCCCGACTCCCGGCGAAAGGAAACCCTGATGAAGCTCGAAACCCTCTATCGGACCGCCGTCGCGGTCGGCATCGCCCACGACCCGCGGGGACCGGAGGCGATCCGGAAGATCCTCGACGACGAGCGGGCCCGGTCCGAAAAGCTCGACGCGGCGGAGCGCGAGACTTGGGAGGCCGACAGGCTGTTCAATCCCTACGCCGATACCCGCATCCTCCACGGCGATCCGTCCGTCGAGGTGAGGAAGGCGATCGTCGGCATCGACATGGACGCGGCCGAGGTCCTCCTGGCCCACACCCTCAACCGGGACCTGGCCGCGGGGATCGACCTGATCGTCGCTCACCATCCTCAGGGCATCGCCCTGGCCCAGCTCGCCGCGGTCATGCCCGTCCAGGCCGATATGCTGGCCGCGATGGGCGTCAACGTCTCCGTCGCCGAACAGCTCCTGGACACGCGGATCGGCGAAGTGGAGAGGCGCGTCCTGCCGGCGAACCACGGCCGGGCCGTGGACGCCGCCAGGCTGCTCGGCCTGCCGATGATGTGCGTCCACACGCCCGCCGACAACTGCGTCAACGCCTATCTCGAGGAGCTCTTCCGGAAGGAGAGGCCCGCGCGCCTCAAGGATCTGGTCGACCTCCTCAGGACCATCCCGGAATTCAAGGCGGCCGCCCGCCGGATGGCCGGCCCGAAGATCGTCAGCGGCGCGGAGAGCGCCCGTTGCGGCCGGATCTCCGTCGAGATGACGGGCGGGACCGAAGGCGCCAAGACGATCTACGAGTCCTACGCCGCCTCCGGGGTCAGCACCATCGTCAGCATGCACATCAGCGAGGAGGCCCTCGAGAACGCCAAGAAGGCCCGCCTCAACATCGTCTTGTCCGGCCACATGGCCAGCGACACGCTGGGGCTGAACCTTCTCTTCGACGGGATCGAGCGCGAGGGACGGCTGGACTTCGTCGGGGCTTCGGGGTTCGCGAGGACAAGGGCGGCGGAACGAGGCTAAAGGCCGCGGTAATGGCCCTGGGCGTCCAGGGTCGCGATCCAACGGGCGAAGGCGCGGGCGTCCTCGATGTCGCTCTCGTCGGGATGGGTGGCCGCCGAGGCGGCCATGTCGGCCCAGGCTTCGTGCTCCGGCGACTGCATCAGGGTCTCGAGGGCCTTCATCGACACCTTCCCCCGGCAGGAGAACGTCCCGATGAGCCGGGCCTTGGCGACCAGGACGGACGCATACTCCAGGGCTTCCCGCGAGAGACGGCTGCCCGTGACCGAGCCGTGGGTGGAGAAGAGAGCGATCTTCTTCCCCTCCGGGACCGATTTGAGGAAGATCTCGACGGGATAGGGGACGCTGTGGGTCTGGACCGGGAACCCCGCGACGACGAGCTGGTAGGGCGCGAGGTCGCCCGCCTCGGCCATCGGCTTGAGGGTCTTGTCGCCCGGCAGGGCGCTGAAGACGGCCTCGGCGACGAGCCGGGTGTTCCCCGTCCGACTGAAGTAGGTCACGAGCGTTTTGGCCATGGCGGCGATCCTTTCCGCTATTCTGCCAGAAATCGGGCCCGAAAGCCAAGCCTCATTCGCCCGCCGGCAGCTCGATCGTGACCGTCGTGCCCCGCCCGGGCTCGCTCGCGACCCGGATCGCGCCGCCGTGCTCCTCGACGATCTTCTTGGTGATGGGCAGGCCGAGGCCGGTGCCGCCTTCCTTGGTCGAGTAGTAGAGGTCGAAGATCCGCTCCGCCACCTCCCGCGTCATGCCCGGGCCGCTGTCGCGGACGACGATCGTGAAGAGGCCGCCTTTGCGCCCGATCGTCACCGTCATCTCGCCCTGCTGGCTGATGGCCTCGACGGCGTTGGCGATGATGTTGCGGAAGGCCGTCCGGAGCTTGGATTCGTCGCCGCGGGCCCGGAAATCGGCCCCCTCGGCGACGACCGTGAAGCGGATGCGCTCGGCCAGCAGCCGGCGGTAGGGCCCGAGGACGTCGTCGAGGACCCGGCGCAGGTCGAGGGGCGCCTTGTGGACCGTCGTGTCGCGGGCGATCTCCATGAACTCCTGGGCGATGCGCCGCAGGTTCTCGACCTCGCTGATGATGTAGGACATCGATTCCTGGAGGGCCGAGTCGAGGTCGCCCCGCTTGTCCTCGTAGACCTTGAGGACGTGCTCGGCCGACAGCTGGATCGGCGTCAGGGGGTTCTTGATCTCGTGGGCGACCTTGCGGGCCATCTCGGTCCAGGCCACCTTCTTGCTCATCTCGGCCAGCTCCTGCTCGTGGGCCTTGAGGTTCCGGATCATCGTGTTGAAGCCGTCGATGAGGGTCCTCATCTCGTCGCGGGAGCGATGCTCGAGGACGACCTCGAGGTTGCCCAGCCCGACCTCCCGGGTCCCGGCCAGGAGCTTGCGCACCGGGACGATGATCATGCTCCGGATGCCGCGAGAGAAGACGAAGACGAGGACGACGAAGAAGGCCGAGAGGACGGTCAGGAACTCGACGATCTCCCGGGTGGCCCTGTCCAGCTGCTCCCGCTCGAAGGGGAAGGGCAGGGAGATGAAGTGGGTGCTGTCCCGGAACTCGTACGGGACGGTCAGGGTCTGGAACGAGTAGTCGCCCAGCCGCGTCCGCTGGATGAAGAAGGGCCGGCGGTCCCAGACGAGGGCCTGATAGGCCTCCCCGTCGAGGATCTCCGGCAGGAGGCCGCTGTCGAAGAACTCCCGCCGGCTCGAGGCCAGGAGCAGGCCGTCCCCGTAGACGATGACGTCGTTGGCGAGGGTCGAGCTGATCCAGAAGACGAGGTCCTCCCACGGCGCGATCTCGGGCGAAAGCTCGACGCCCTGGATGATGAGAAAGGCCTCCATGAGGCCCTGGGCGTAGCTGGCATGGACGGCCGAGTCCTCGACGAAGCGCTCGGTGAACAGGTTGTCGAAGAGGTCCTGGGTGAAGACGGTGAAGAGCAGCATCGGGACCAGGGCCACGGCCAGGAACGTGGCGTAGACGCGGTTCGAGAACGACCGGAGAGGCCGGCGGAGGGGCGTCTTCCGGCGGGCCAGAGAGACGGCGGCCGCGATCGAGATCACGGCCAGCCCGAGGAAGAAGAACCTCAGGAAATCCACGACCTGGGTCCGGAGGCTCTTCCTCGGCGCGAAGAGCCCGTAGGCCCTCTCGCCCCACCGGAACAGGTAGGCGTCGTAGGTCGTCCCGCCCTCCTCGAACGCCGACCAGAACGGGGCCGGGTCCTCGAGCAGGCGATCCAGGAGGGGCCCTGCCAGCCCCGAGGTCAGCTTGCGGGTATTGAAGACCGAGCGGCCCCCGAGATCGAAGATCTCACAGCCGAAGTCGAGCTGGCTCAGCGAGGGCAGGGACTCGGTCCGGAGGACCTCGAAATAGGGATTGGCCGAATAGACGAACGGCAGCATCTCCGGGTCCAGCGAGACGTACAGGAGGACGCGGCCGACAGGCTGGCCGTTCTCGAAGAAATCCCTGTAGCCGACCAGGAACTCTTTTTCCTGATCGATGAAGGTCTGACGGTGGCGGACGATGGCCCCGTCCCCGGAGGGCTCGAAGTCGGGCGCGCCGCCCAGGAACTTGGGGACGTTGAGGGAGAACCGGCTCAGGGTGCTGCCCTCGCGGTCGCGCACTTCCAGGCTGGAGTACCAGTGGGACTTGGCGACCGGCGTCGTCTGCCACAGGGCCCTGGCGACGTCCCGGTCCTGCGGGGCGCGGACGCAGGCGATGATCTCGCGCTCCTGCCGGGCCAGGGCGGGCAGGGATTCCTCGATCAGGAAGCT
>JAXDAV010000063.1:0-8422 GCA_034679465.1 Candidatus Aminicenantota bacterium
CACACTGCCGAGCAAGGGCCTATGCGGATAAGGGGGACTTTCCGGTCCCCCTTATCAACCCCCTCGGCATGGCATGCATTCCTCCCCGTGGCAAGCCACGGGGTATCCTGCAAAGGGTTTCATGAAAATGCGCCGGGAACCGCTTTTTTAATTTATTGGGGTAAAAATGCGGGTTGTAAGGCTTTTGGGGCCCTTAAATTGGGCCTATCTTGTTGATAACGAAAGTATTGCTGAGGTCCGACCCCATTGGAATTTCTGCGGGTCCTTTTTGTGATGGTTTTGGGTTAGAATGATTGGCTCAGAGAATAACCGGGAGGACCGAAACATGACCCTGAAGACACTGAAAAAGACCGGAACCGCCGTCGCGCTCGCCGCCCTCGCGCTTCTCGCCCATCCCCTCGTCCTGGCCGCCCAGCCCGCCGCGGGCAAGGGCCGGCCGGGGGCAAGCATCATCGCCATCCTCTCCCGCCCCAAGTTCTTCACCATGCTCGTCATCGGCCTCGTGGCCCTAGTCCTGCTTCTCACCCGGAAGATGAAGAACTCGATCAAGGTGCCGCTCCTGCTCCTCTCGACCTTCCTCTACGGCATCGCCGCGAACCTGCCCGTCAAGCTCTTCGCCGGCTTCTCGATGCATCCCTCTCCGGTCTGCTCCGCGACCAAGTCCGTCCTCTACGGCTTCCGGCCGCCCATGATCGCCTTCCTCGCGCTCATCCTGGCCCTGACGCTCGTCGGGCCGAAGCTCTTCTGCGGCTGGGTCTGCCCGGTCGGGTCGGCCCAGGAGCTCATCGCCATGCTCGCCGACAAGCTCCGCATCCGCCGCCGGAAATGGAACTTCCGCGCGACCCAGGGCGTCCGGGTCGGCCTCTTCCTCCTCTTCGTCTTCCTCAGCGGCACGGCCGTCCTCCACTCGACCGCCCAAAGCGGACAGAGGGTCGCCCGATCGCTCTACGACTACCTCAACGCCTTCCACGGCTACGAGATCGGCCTCCAGCCGACGCTCCTCGACAACCTCGTCCACTTCCTGCCCTTCGTCTTGACCCTGGGCTTCGCTTTCCTCTTCTATCGCCCGTTCTGCTATCTCGTCTGTCCCATCGGCCTGTTGACGAACCTGGTCGAGAACATCGCCCTGTTCCGCGTCGTCAAGAACAAGCGGACGTGCAACGACTGCGGCGTCTGCGCGGCGAAGTCCCCGTGCCCGACGGTCCCCGAGATCCTGAAGGACTCGGCCTATCGGCCCGACTGCTTCTCCTGCACGGTCTGCGTCAACTCCTGCCGGCCTTCGGGCTCGCTGGCGTTCGGCCCGGGCTACACGAAAAAGGGCGCCGAATAATTCGGAAATTGGTATTGTGTCCCCGATTTAAATGCGCCGCGCTTCGGCCTCGTCGATGCTGAAGAAGGCCATGTGGACGACCTGGTCGTTGAAGGCCAAAGCCGACCCGACGATCCCGGGCCCGGCATAGCGGTACGCCCAGCCGAGGCCGACCGACTCATACTTCTTCTCCTCACTCCCGGCGGCCCGCTTCAGGAACTCCCGGGCCTCGTCCGTCCCGGGCTTGGCCGACGCCGTCGCCGCATCGCCCTTGCCCCGGCCCCTCTTCCGCCGCTCCGTGAGCAATAACGCCTCCATGGCGTAGCTCTTGATGAGCTTGGGGAAGAGCGTCGTGAAGGCCGTCTCCCGGGAGACGAAATCCATCCCGGCCGGCCGGCCGTCGATGAACACGAGGATCCCCTTCTGGTTCTGGCCCTCGGCCGGCCGGAAGCTCTTCAGATAGCCGTCGAGGTCGGCCCCCTTGGCCTCGTACACGTCGCGCATCGCCCCCGCATCTCCCGGTGCATGACATTACCCGATTCGCGGAACTCCCGCTCCCGGTAGCTCCACCGGCCGTGCTCGACGCAGCTGACCGGCACCCTGGTCGTGGACCTCGGCCCGACCAGGATGGTCGTGTTGAGGACGCGGTTCTGCTTGGCGCCCAGGAGCTCCTCGCCGTCGAGGAGGAGCACCGCCGCGTCGCCCGTGTTGACGACTCTGAGCTCGGGCACGCTCCCGCCCTCGCTCGTCTCTGTGACCGAGAAGACGCCCCGCTCGATCGCCTCCCGGAGCGTGACGTACTCCGGGCTGCCGTTCTTCGGCCTGAGGAGCTCGTAGACGGTCATGTTCTCGAAGCTCTGGCCCGCGCCGAGCTCCATTTCCATGAGATAGGTTTCGACAGACTTGTCCATTCGCGTTTTGTCCTTTCTTTGTTTTTTCGAGGCTCAGAAACCCTGGCGAACCGTGCCTCCCGACGCCGCGCGTCGGCCACCGCGCACGGCCGCCGCTAGGTCTAACCCGTTTCGAAGCGTCCCATCATCGACCTCCCTTTTCCTTGGCTTTCTATCCTAACCTGGACTATTCATAAAAACGCCGGTTTTCTCATAAGACAAGAAAACCCAAGACCGGCGTTTTTACCCTTCGGGCAAGCCGATCCAGCCGCATCTGCTTCGTTGCAAAGGGTTCGCAGTACCAGGAGTACAGCTTCACCCTTCGACGCCTCGCATCTGCAGCCGGCTCGGCTCGTGCATAATCCAGGTCAAAAGATCTGTCCGATCTCTCTCTCGATCTCCTCGGCCGCCGCCCCGGCCATCTCCGCGGCCCGCCCCGCGTCGATGATCTCCGCCGCGACCGCATAGCGGAGGAGCCGGCGGAACCGGGTCGCCCGCTCCCGGCCCGCGTACGTCACCGGCTCCGTCACCGTCCAGCCCCTGGCCCTGACGGTCTCGCGGAACGACCGGAGCTGCCGGTCGCTCGCGAGCCCCAGTCCGTGGGCCCGGTACATGATGGCCTGGAGCGATAGGCCGTACGCTTCCTTGATCTCGGCGAGGTCGCCCAGCGTCACCTTGCGCCGCGCCGGCCGGAAGGCCTCCTCGAGCGCCGCCCGCGGCAGCAGGAAGGCCGCGCCGAACGCGTGGCACTCCCCTTCCGGGTTCTCCGCGGCGTCGAAGTCGCAGAGCATGTGCCCGAGCTCGTGGGCGGCCGTGAACCGGATCCTGTCCGCCGGACGCTCCATGCTCACGGCGACGAACGGCACGTCCCCGAACCGGCCCGACAGTCCCTCGAATCCCTCGATGCCCCGCGTCTCATAGACCCTGATGCCCTTGTCCTCGAGCAGGCCCAGCAGATTGACGATCGGCCCGGAGCCGAGCTCCCAGCGCCGCCGCACCTCGGCCGCCGCCCCTTCGACATCCTCGCGCGCGTTGACCGGGCGGCCGGCGATCGGGTTCTCGAACGCCGCCCGCATCCCCAGCACCGACTCGATCTCCAGGCACTTGTGAAGGTGGTCGGCGATGCGGTATCGGAGCGCCGATTCGGTCTTGGCCGACAGCCGCTCGCCGGCCCGGAACCGGATCCTGTCCAGCCCGGCGCCGGCCCCCCCCCAATCGCGGACGAGATGCGCCCGCCGCGCCGCGAGCGGCGAAAAGCCCTGGCTCCTTAGGGCCGGCTCGACCTCCTTGATCTTCTCCTCGTGAGGCCTCGAACCCACATCCGGGACGTCCTTCACCAGATGCACGCAAAAGCCTCCTCGATCCGCGCCGTCGTGCGCGTCTGGAACGGTGGCGCTGGAAAACCGGGAGACAATATCACGCGCATCACGCGCTCCGTTCTCGGGCCGCAGGGGCGAAGCGCCCCGGGTGGCGTCCCTGAGCACTTCGACGAGCCTTTCGAGCACTTCGGGCGACGGCAGCATCCGGCCCTGCTCGTACTTGCTGATGGCCTGCTTGGTGACCATGCCGTCGAGCTTGGCGGCCAGGTCCTCCATGCTCAATCCGGCCATCTTCCGGGCGGCCCTGAGGCGCGCCCCGAACGGCGTTTCCGGGATATTGCGGCCTCTTCCGTGTGTCATGTGGTTTCCTCTGACGGTTGACATCATAAAACTTTAAAAGATGTTTGTCAACTAATTTTTTTCAGTTTATTCCGGCAAAATGCGGGGGGTGGTCTGCGACCCAGCGGGGACCCGTACAAGTGTGAATGTCGCCGAAGAAGCACGATTCTGGCGCACGCTTCCGGTTTTTGTTATAAAGACGGGGATAAGGAGAGCCAACATGAACCGTCTCAGGACCGCCGTCGTCGCCACCGCCATCTGCTTTTGCGCCATCGCCCCGCTCGCCGCCCACCCCCTTCCCGCCCCCGCCCCCCCAGCCCCCGCCGCGAACCCGATTGTCGCCGACAACGTCCCGGCCTGGCTGCGCTACCCGGCCTTATCGCCCGACGCCAGGACCATCGTCTTCGCTTACCGGGGCGACCTCTACCGCGTCCCGTCCGACGGCGGCGTCGCCGTCCCCCTGACCCTGCACGAGGCGCACGACTTCATGCCCGTCTGGAGCCACGACGGGAAGTCCATCGCCTTCGCCAGCGACCGCTTCGGCAACTTCGACGTCTTCGTCATGCCCGCGGCCGGAGGCGAGGCCCGGCGCCTGACCTTCCATTCGGCCCCGGAGCTCCCCTTCTCCTTCACCCCCGACGACCAGGCGGTCCTCTTCGGCGCCGCCCGCGCCGACACGGCCGCCAACCGCCTCTTCCCGACCGGCTCCCAGCCGGAACTCTACAAGGTCCCGGCCGCCGGCGGGCGCGTCGTCCAGGTCCTGGCCACCCCCGCCGAGGACGCCAGGCTCAGCCGCGACGGCCGCCTCCTCATCTATCACGACAAGAAGGGCGGAGAGAACGAGTGGCGCAAGCACCACCGCTCGGCCATCGCCCGCGACATCTGGGCCTATGACACCCGGACCGGCAAGCACAGCCTGATCACGAAATTCGCCGGCGAGGACCGCAGCCCCGTCATCACGCCCGACGGGAAGGGCCTCTATTACCTGAGCGAGGAGAGCGGTTCGTTCAACGTCCACCGCCTGGCCCTCGACGGGAGCGGCGCCGGCGGGGACGCCTCGATCCAGGTCACCAAGCTCAAAACCCACCCCGTCCGCTTCCTGACCAGGGCCGACGACGGCACGCTCTGTTTCGGCTACGACGGCGCGATCTACACCCAGCGCGGCGACGCGGCCGCCCCCGCCCTCGTCCCGGTCATGATCGCCGCCGACGCCCGCGCCAACAACGAGATCGTCGTGCCGGTCAGCGGCGGGGCCCGTGAGTTCGCCGTGTCCCCCAACGGCAAGGAGATCGCGGTCGTCGTCCGCGGCGGCATCTTCGCCTCGAGCGTCGACGGCGGCGTCACCAAGCGCGTCACCTCGTCGCTCGGCCAGGAGTCCGCGATCTCCTTCTCCCCCGACGGCGACGCGATCGTCTACGCCTCCGAGCGCGACGGGCGCTGGGGCGTCTACGAGACCCGGCGCACCCGGGCCGAGGAGCCCTACTTCTACGCCTCGACGGTCCTCAAGGAGACCCCGCTCGTCGTCAACGGCCATCAGAACACCCAGCCCGCGTATTCGCCGGACGGCAAGGAGCTCGCCTTCGTCGAGGACCGCGTCACCCTCAAGGTCCTCGACCTGGCCGCCAAGCGGACGCGCGTCCTGCTCACGGCCAAGGAGCTCGCCCCGTCGGCCAACGGCAACCAGTACTATCAGTGGAGCCCGGACGGCCGCTGGATCCTCTTCGACTACTCCGTCCCCGGCTTCGCCCCCGGCGAGGTCGGCCTGATCCGGGCCGACGGCACGGGCCGGGCCGTCAATCTGACCGAGAGCGGTTTCGAGGACGGCCGGGCCAAGTGGATCCTCGGCGGCCAGGCCATGATCTGGGCCAGCAACCGCGACGGCCTCAAGTCCGCGGCCCAGAGCGGCGGGTCGCAGAGCGACGTCTACGGCCTGTTCTTCACCCGGGACGCCTGGGACCGCTTCCGCCTGACCAAGGAAGAGGCGGCGCTCCTCAAGGAGATCGAGGAGAAGAAGACCAAGGCCGGGGCCCCGAAGGACAAGAAGGAGCCGGCCGAGAAGGAGAAGAAGGAAGAGGAGGTCAAGCCCGTCGCGGTCGATTGGGGCGGCCTCGAGCTCCGGAAGGCCCGGCTGACCATCCACTCCTCGTCGCTCGGCGACGCCCTGGTCAACAAGGACGCCGACGCGCTCTATTACCTGGCCCGCTTCGAGCGGGGCATGAACCTCTGGACGACCAACCTCAAGACCCGCGAGACCAAGATGCTGGCGGCGCTCAACGCCAACAGCGGCCGGATGGCCTGGGACAAGGAGCAGAAGTCGATCTTCCTGATGGCCGACGGCGCGCTCTCCAAGATCGACCCGTCGAGCGGCAAGCGCGACTCGATCGGGATCAAGGGCGAGATGACCGTCGATCTCGCCGCCGAGCGCGCGGCCCAGTTCGAGCACGTCTTCCGCCGGACGCTCGAGACTTTCTACACCGCGGGATACCACGGCGCCGATTGGGTCGGCCTCAAGGACGTCTATGGGAAGCATCTGCCGGGAGTCGGCGACGGCTACGATTTCGCCGAGCTCCTGAGCGAAATGCTGGGCGAGCTTAACGTCAGCCACAGCGGGGCGCGCTACGGCCGCCAGGTCCAGAACGCCGACGAGACGGCCTCGCTCGGAGCCTTCTACGATCCGGCCTATGCGGGGCCGGGCGTCAAGATCGTCGAGGTCATCGCGGGAGGTCCGCTCGACAAGGCCGGGTTCGACATCGTCCCCGGCACGATCATCGAGGCCGTCGACGGCGAGGCGATCGCCGCCGACAGGGACATCGAGAGCCATCTCAACCGCAAGGCCGGGCAGAACGTCCTGCTGACGCTGGCGGTTCCGGCGCCGGCGGCCGGGGCGAAGGGGGCGGGGGGCGCGGCGGGAAGCTCGACGGGGGCGGCGGTGGCCCCGACGAAGCGCGAGATCGCCGTCAAGCCCGTCGCGGGGCGCGAGGAGAGCCAGCTGCTCTACAGGCGCTGGACCCTGCGCAACCGGGAGGAGGTCGACCGCCTGAGCGGCGGCCGGCTGGGCTACATCCACGTCCCGGGCATGAGCGACAGCGCCTACCGCTCGGCCTACGAGGAGGTCATGGGCAAGTTCGCCGACAAGGCCGGGATCGTGGTCGATACGCGCTTCAACGGCGGCGGCGACCTCGTCGCCGACCTGGCGATGTTCCTGAGCGGCGAGAAGTTCTTCGATTACACGACCGACACGCGCAGCAACGGCTACGAGCCGAACTTCCGCTGGACCAAGCCGAGCATTTCGATCGTCGGCGAAGCCCAGTACAGCGACGGCCATTGTTACGCCTTCGCCTACCAGTTCCTCAAGCTGGGCAAGCTCGTCGGCATGCCCGTGCCGGGCACCTGCTCGTTCGCCGGGTGGGAGATGCTCGGCGAGAGCGGCGTGCGCTGGGGCGTCGTCCCGCTCGGCGTCAAGGCGCCCGGCGTCGGCTACCTCGACAACCATCAGACCGAGCCGGACATCCGGGTCGAGAACACGAAGGAGGCCGTCGTCGCCGGCAGGGACGAACAGCTGGCGGCCGCGGTCGCCGAATTGCTGAAAGAGATCAAGTGATTGCAATGGGGTCGGACCTCAGCAATTCATTTGTTTGCATCAAGTTAACATTGTTTTTCAACCGTTTCGAGCCTTATAACCGCTATTTTTGGCCCTAAAAATGAAAAGACCGCTCGATCCGTCGCCCCTTCTCGATGTCTCCAAGCGCCGGGAGTGGCGGGCCTGGCTCCGCCGGCACTACAAGACCGAGAAAGCGGTCTGGCTCGTCTTCCACAAGAAGCACACCGGCCGGCCGCGCGTCTCCTACAACGACGCCGTCGAGGAGGCCCTGGCCTTCGGCTGGATCGACAGCACGGCCAAGAGGATCGACGAGGACCGCTACGCCCAGAGGTTCTCGCCGCGCAAAGCCAAAAGCTATTCAGAGCCGAACGTAGCCCGGCTCCAGGCCATGGCGGCCAAGGGCAAGATCATGCCGGAAGTGCTCGAAAAGGTCCGCCCGCTCCTCGCCGAGAAGCCGGTCCGCGTCCCGCCCGACATCCTCGCGGCGCTCAAGGCCGACCCCGAGACCTGGAAGAACTTCCGGGCCTTCTCGGACTCCTACAAGCGCATCCGCATCGGCTATCTCGAAGGGTCCCGCGACCGCCCTGAGCAATTCGCCAAACGCCTCCGGAATTTCCTGAAGATGACGAAGGCGAACCGCCTCATCGGCTTTGGCGGCATCAACAAGCATTACTAACCTGGACTATTCATAAAAACGCCGGTTTTCTCATAAGGCAAGAATACCCAAGACCGGCGTTTTTACCCTTCGGGCAAGCCGATCCGGCCGCATCTGCTTCGTTGCAAAGGGTTCGCAGTACTCCGAGTACAGCTTCACCCTTTGACGCCTCGCATCTGCAACCGCCTCGGCTCGTGAATAATTACTCATGACGGGGCGACACCCTCTAAGCATGAAAATTGATTTTTGGTATAGTCGTTGCGGTCATCTTCAGGTGAAGGTCGGCCTGGAATTGGTGCCTGGAAGCCC
>JAXDAV010000064.1:0-14763 GCA_034679465.1 Candidatus Aminicenantota bacterium
GGCACGGCACCCTGACCCTCTTTGCCGCGCTGGACATCGCTTCCGGCAAGGTCCTCACCAAGTGTAAGAAGCGGCACCGCCACCAGGAGTATCTCGACTTCCTGAAGCATATCGACGCGAACGTCCCTCAAGACCTGGATGTCCATCTGGTCGTCGACAACTATGCCACCCACAAGCACCCCCGGGTGAGGCGCTGGCTGGCCGCCCATCCTCGCTTTCATGTCCATCTGACGCCGACCTATGCCTCCTGGCTCAATCAAGTGGAGATCTGGTTCAACCTCATCACCCAACAGGCGATTCGGCGGGGCACCTTCCGGAGCGTCCGGGACCTGGCCACGAAAATCGATCTCTTTGTTCATAGCCACAACTCCGAAGCCCAGCCCTTCGTCTGGACCGCAACCGCCGATTCCATCCTGGCCAAGGTCAAGAGACTATGTCAATATATTTCCGAGACGGGACACTAGAAGAGGATCAATAGGCGGGACTGGACAGTGTATAATGAAATTCGGAAAATGGTATTGTGTCCCCGAATTGATCTCCGCGATCTGACGTTCGACGAGCTTCGCCGGGAGATCGACGCGATGGGGGAGAGGCCGTTCCGGGCGGCCCAGATCTTCGACTGGCTCTACAAGAAGAAGGCCGGCCGCCTGGAGGAGTTCTCGAGCCTGCCGAAGCCGCTCCGCGAGCGCTTGGCCGGGCGGTTCGCCCTCGGGGCGCCCGAGCTCGTCGAGCGGCTGGCCTCGGTCGACGGCACGACGCGGTTCCTCTTCCGCCTGCCCGACGGCGAGCACGTCGAGTCGGTCCTCATCCCGGCCGGACGCCGCCTGACGGCCTGCCTCTCGACCCAGGTCGGCTGCAAGCTCGCCTGCGCGTTCTGCGCCTCCGGCCGTCACGGCTTCAAGCGGGATCTGGCCCCGTCCGAGATCGTCGGCCAGGTCCTGTTCCTCGAGCGCGAGCTCCGGCGGACCCTGTCCAGCTACGTCTTCATGGGCATGGGCGAGCCCCTCGACAACTGGGCCAACGTCGAGAAGGCCATCCGCATCATGAACGCGCCCGAAGGGCTGGGGATCGCCGCCCGGCGAATCACCGTCTCGACCGCCGGGTTGCCGGAGGCGTTCAAGCGGCTCGAGGCCCTCGATCTCCAGATCAACCTCTCGATCTCGCTCCACGCTGTCACCGACCGGCTCCGGGACCGGCTCATGCCCATCAACCGCCGCTTCCCGCTCGAGAAGCTGGTCGAGGCGGCCGAGTCCTACGTCCGCTCGGGCGGGCGGATGATCACCCTCGAGTACATCCTCATCCGCGGCCTCAACGATTCGCTCGGCGACGCCGACGGCCTGGCCGCGATCGCCCGCCGGCTCCGGGCCAAGGTCAACCTGATCGCCTACAGCCGCGTCGACGGCCCGGAGTTCGAGACGCCGGCCGAAGCCGACGTGGCCCGCTTCAAGCGCTGGCTCGAGGAGCGCAAGGTCAATACGGTCGTCCGCCTCTCCAAGGGGGCCGACATCGCCGCCGCCTGCGGCCAGCTCGCCGGACGCTTCCCGGACGAAGCCGGTCCGCCCGCCGCGGCCAGGGGGAAGCCATGATCGAACAGGATCGCGCCCGTTCCGTTGTCCGCCCGGCCGTTTGGCCGGTCGCCTTGGCCCTGGGCCTCGCGACGCTCGCCGTCCTCGCCGCCTCCGTCCCGGCCCCGTCCCCGCCGCCCGCCCGGGAAACGGACTCCGGCGCCCAGCGCTTCTTCCCCAAGTCCGACCTGATGACGATCGGCGTCTATTATTACCCGGAGCACTGGCCCGAATCGCAATGGGAGCGCGACCTGCGGAAGATGGCCGAGCTCGGCTTCGAGTTCACCCATTTCGGCGAGTTCGCCTGGGCCTTCTTCGAGCCCGCGGAAGGGCGGTTCGATTTCGCCTGGCTTGACCGGGCCCTGGACCTGGCCGCCCGGGCCGGCCTCAAGGTCATCCTGTGCACGCCGACGCCCTGCCCGCCCGCCTGGCTCGGCGAGAAGCACCCGGAGATCTACCTCGTCGGCGGCGACGGCCGGCGGATGGAACACGGCACGCGGGCCAACGGGTCGCTCGCGAACGACGTCTTCCTCAGGTACGCCGGGAGGATCGCCACCGAGCTCGGGCGCCGCTACGGCCGCGATCCCCGGGTCTGGGGCTGGCAGCTCGACAACGAGCCCTACGGTCCGGCCGACTACAGCCCCTCGGCCCGCCTCAAGTTCCAGGCCTGGCTCGAGCGCAAGTACGGCACGATCGAGGGGCTGAACGCGGCCTGGGGCGGGAATTTCTGGAGCACGAGATACGACCGCTTCGCCCAGGTCCTCATCCCCAACGAGGGCCTCTTCGGCGAGGACGCCCTGAGCCCCCATGCCCTGCTCGATTTCCGCCGCTTCACCGCGGACACGCAGGCCGAGTTCCTTCATCTCCAGTACGACATCCTCCGCGGCCTCGTCCGTCCCGGTCAGTGGATCACGACGAACTACATGAACGTCACCGATCGGGCCGATCCGAGGCGGACCGACCGGCTCGACTTCATCAGCTTCACCATGTATCCCGTCCGCGGCTCAGCGAACCTGGGCGAGCTCGGCTTTCGGCTGGGCGATCCGCACCGCCTGGCCATGGCCGTCGACTACTTCCGGTCCTTCAAGGGCGTCACGGGGGTCATGGAGCTCCAGCCGGGCCAGGTCAACTGGGCCCGGACGAACCCCCAGCCCGAGCCGGGCGCCGTCCGCATGTGGCTCTGGCACGCGTTCGGCGGCGGGCTGTCCTTCGCCTGCACCTACCGCTTCCGCCAGCCCCTCTACGGCAGCGAGCTCTATCACGCCGGGATCGTCGGCCCGGACGGCGTCACCCCGTCTCCCGGCGGCCTCGAGTTCGCCCGGGTCATCGCCGAGATGAGGGAGCTCCGCAAGCTCTATGACCCGGCCGCGAGGATGCCCGACGCGCTGGCCCGCCGGCGGACCGCGCTTCTCTGGAGCCACGACGTCATGTGGGACCTCGAGATCCACAAACAGACCGCTCTCTGGAACACCTGGGACCACCGCAACAAGCTCATGGCCGCGATCAAGGCGGCCGGCGCGCCCCTCGACTATGTCGGCGAGGGCGACGACTTCGCGGCCTATCCGTTCCTCGTCGCCCCGGCCTATCAGCTCGTCGACGAGGCCCTTGTCGCCAAGTGGACGCGCTACGTCGAGAGCGGCGGGCATCTGGTCCTGACCTGCCGGACCGGGCAGAAGACCAAGACCGGCCAGCTGCCGGAGGCGCCCTGGGCGGGTCTCATCGCGCCCCTCATCGGGGCCGAGGTCGAGCTCTTCGACGTCCTCCTCGCCGGCGACCGGGGGATCGTCCGGATGGGCGGCGCCGGCCACCCGTGGAACCGCTGGGCCGATGTCCTCGGGCCGCGCGGCGGGACCGAGACCCTGGCCGTCTATGCCGACCAGTTCTATGCCGGGAAGGCCGCCGTCGTGAGCCGCCGGCTCGGCCGCGGCACCGTGACCTACATCGGCGCCGACACGATCGACGGGACGCTCGAGCGGGCCGTCCTGCGCCTCGTCTACGAGCGGGCCGGGGCCGGGCCCGAGTCCTATCCGCCGGGGGTCTATGTCGAGTGGCGCGACGGCTTCTTCGTCGCCGTCAACTATTCGTCACGCCCCTTCTCCGTCCCCCTCGGGGCCGGAGCCAGGGTCGTCTTGGGCTCGAACCCGCTCCGCCCCGCCGGCGTCCTCATATGGCGCTAAATCGGGGACACAATACCATTTTCCGATTTCTTTCTACCCCTTCTTTTCGGCGCTAGAACGCGGCCCGTCAATTCCTCGAGTCTCTTGACGAAATCCTCGCTCCCAAGCGGTCGTCCGGTATGCTCGTGTTGGTCGAATTTCTTCATATCTTCCGGGGAGTCGGCTTGTCCCAGATAAACCGACCAATTCGGGATGGTTTTCTCCAGATGACATGCCGAAAGCAAAGGGTGAGGTTCTTGCCTGACATGGGAACGCGCGCTCGACCATTCATAGGCATCTGCGACGGGAACAATTCCTGCCCGTACGGGGTTTCTTTCAACATACCTCACGGCCCTGAACAGATGACCTTCATCGAGAGGGTAGCTGATGAAGCGTCCCTGCCACAAATATCCCTTCCAATTCTCGCGGGTATTGATGACATTCGTATACTGCCGGTGGGCTTCTCCGATCCCGAGTGCAAAGCTCTGCTCGGTCTTGGGCACGGCGATACAATGGACATGATTCTCCATCAGGCAGTAGGCCCAGAGCTCGATTCCGCGCTTATCCAATTGACGCTTGAGCAGAGTGAGGTAAAAGGCCTTGTCCTCATCCGAAAAAAAGACCCTCAGGCGCCTATTCCCCCTTTGGATTAAATGATGCGGACATCCCGGGATGACGACCCGCGCGATCCGAGGCATGATTTGCTCCCTATTAAGCAGACGAAGGGCGGCCAGTCAGATTCTCAGTCGGGAGAAAAATAAATTCGGAAAATGGTATTGTGTCCCCGAATTAAATGGAGACGATCAGCGGCTTGCGGTGATCGAGGACGGCCAGGGCCTCGACGTGGGGCGTGTGGGGGAAGAAATCGTAGGCTTTGACGCCCGTGATGTCGTAGGCCTCGACGAGTCCCTTGAGGTCCCGGGCGAGCGTCGTCGGATTGCAGGACAGATAGAGGATCCGCGGCACGGGGTCCTCGACGAGCGCGCTCACGATCTCCGGATGGACGCCTCGGCGCGGCGGGTCGAGGATGACGATCTTCGGCCCGCGTTCCAGGATCTCCTCGAGCCACTCCTCGGCCCGGCCCGCGCAGACGGCGAAGTTGCCGATGCCGTTGAGCTCCAGGTTCTTCTTCAGATAATCGAGGTTCTCGGCCTCCGGCTCGACGCCGAAGACCTCCCGGGACCGCCGGGCCATGTACAGGCCGAACGTCCCCAGCCCGCCGTAGAGGTCGGCGATGACGTGATCGGCCGTCGGGCCGGCGGCGGCGGTCACGTCCTCGAACACGCGCTCGAGGATGCCCACGTTCGTCTGGAAGAACGAGCGGGCGCCCATGCGGAAGGTCAGCCCGCCGGCCCGCTCTTCGATGAAGTCCCGCCCGAAGAGCCGCTCGTCGCGGAAGTGCTTGCCGTCGAAGACCGACGCGACCGCGCCGACCAGGCCGAACTCCCGCTTGAGGCCCTTCAGCGCCCCGGCCACGGCCGCCGTTTCCGCGTCGGAGCCCAGCTCGCAGAGGACGAGCGCTTCGCCGCTCGCCCGGCTGGCCCGGACCTCGACCCCCTCGACGGTCGTCAGGGGGACGGCGTTGATGGACTCGATGAGCCGCCCCAGGAGCGCGTTGACCCGGTCCGGGACGAGGTGACAGCGGTCGACCGCCACGAACGACTCCCGCTCGCCCGGCTCGTGATAGACGAGCCGGGCCGTCCCGTCCTCCCTCAGGACCCGGAGTCCGATCTTGTTCCTGTAGCCCCAGATCTCGGGCGACGGCGTCATCGTCAGGCGGCCGAAGGGCCGCCGGAGCTCGCGGGTCAGGATCTCGGCGACCTGCTTCCGCTTCACCTCGACCTGGAGGCCGTACTCCATGTCCTGGTAGGGCGAGCAGGCGAGATAATGGCCGCAGCGCGGCTCGACCCGGGCCGGCGAGGGCTCGACGATCCCGACCGTCCGGGCCTCGGCGTAGCTCCGGCGGTCCTTGAAGACCTCGGCCTCGACCAGCTCGCCCGGAAGGCCGCGGTCCGTGAAGACGACCTTGCCCTCGATGAGGCCCAGTCGCCGTCCCGGATAGACGATCTTCTCGATGCGGATCAGCATGTCTTCCGACTCCGTCCGCGCCCTCAGCGCGATGGGAACGACCCGTACTCCCTGAGATCGATCTTCGCCCCCGCGGCGCTCCAGGGCAGGCCCATCTCCGAGGGCAGCCGGCCGGCCTCGTAGCACGCCGCGAAGGCCTGGTCGAGGCCGTCCACGACCCGCCGCTTCGCGCCGGGCGTCCCCACGGCCAGCCGCCGCTCCCCGGGCCCTTCGACGACGCGGACGGCCTCCCGAGGGAAATCGCGGACCTCGGGCATCGAGTCCTGGATCCCGTTCATGCACAGGGTCTGGCTGGCCGCGGCCTCGAGCCCGCAGAGCGGCCGCGCGCCCTCCCCGCGGCACCCGGCGATCGACTGCCAGAGCTTGTTCATGGGCTCGTCGTCGGGGACCCCGTAATCCTTGCGCGAGCCGTCCGGGAATTCCGCCCACAGGCCGGAGGTCCGGCTGTCGCAGCGGACGACGGCCTTCTCGAACTCGTAGCGGACGACCGGGCCCCGGTCCCCGTCCGAGGCGTGGCTCACCAGGAAGAGCAGCTCGACGCCGTCCTCCGTCCGGACGCGGGCGGCCGCGGTGTCGAAGTTCTCGATGGCGTTGGCCCGGTAGAGCTCGGCCTCGACCTCGGCCGGCCGGGCGCTCGTCTCCGTCTCCCGGCCCAGGATATAGAACATGTTGTGGAGGTCGTGGGCCATGGCGTTCTGGACCGGGCTGTCGAGGACCCAGGCCCCCTCGGCGTCGCGCCGTTTCCCGGCCCAGTCGTTCCTGGCGTAATAGCCCTCGTCGCGGGGCCAGAGATAGAGGCACTTGAGCCTTCGGGCCGCCCCGAAAAGCCCCGCCCGGACATCGGCCTTGAGGGCCTGGACGGCCGGGCTGAACGACCACTGGTAGCCGACGGCCACCCAGCGGCCCGCCGCCCTCTCCGCCTCGATCGCCACCCGGACCTCCTGGATCGTCCCGGCCGCGGGCTTCTCGCAGAGGACGTGGCTGCCCTTGGCCAGCGCGAGCGAGGTCTGGGGCATGTGCGCCTGGATCGGCGAAGACAGGACGGCCAGGTCGGCCCTCCGGTTCCTGTAGAAATCCTGGAGGCTGACGAAGCAGGGGACGCCCATGGCCCGCATCTCGACGTATTGCCGGCAGCGGTTGGGCTGGGGATCGACGGCGCCCGCGATCCGGAAGAGGCCGTCGTCCTTCCGTTCGAGGAGCGCCTGCAGATAGACCGCGCCCATGCCGCCGACGCCGACCATGACCAGGGACACGGGCTCGCCCATCCTGCGCTCCTTCGGTCTCATACTGACACAGTTCGGGATGTTCGTCCAGCCGGACGGCCCGCCTTCAAGGTCACCCCTTGGCCGGCCTTTTTTCGAGGAGGTCGGTCTCGACGAACGCTCTCTTGCGCCGGTCGTAGCGCAGGGTCCGGATCTCGAACCCTTCGAGCCGGAGCGAGGCGCGGGCGCCGAGCGCCGGGAGCTTGACCGTGACGCGGCGCGGCCGGCCCGTCGGCTCGAACAGCCGCACGACGACGTCCCGGCCGGCCTCGGACCTCTTGAAGGCCGTGACGACCGCCGCCGCTCCCTCGACGACGACTCCCGGGACCGCCCTCTTCGGGCCGCCGGGAGGGAAATAGGCCAGGACGTAGGGCGCCTCGTTGCGGGCCAGGGCCTCCCGGTCGATCGCGTCCATCCGCTCCTCGAGCGGACCGCCGTTCAGCCAGAAGCGGAAGGTCCGCTCGCCCAGGTCCTGGCGGGCGACGAACCTGTCCCGGGCCACGGCCAACTCGTCCTCCCAGGTGTCGGCGGCGTAGGCCGGCGATCGCAGGAGCGACAGGCGGAGCTCGGCGCCGTCCCAGTCCGAGCCGTAGACGCCGTCGTTCGCGACCGTCAGGGCCGCGCTGTCGGACTCGGAGACGAGGGCCAGCCATTTCTGGGCCACGGCTTCGTCGCCGTTCGAGGGGAGCTCGTCGGCGCCGAAGGCGACCTGGCCCAGGAAGCGGGCGGCCCGGAGCTTGGGCCTCAGGCCGAGCTTGAGCATCGTGTCGCGCTCGGCCCAGAAGACGCGGACGCCGATCTCGATCTCGGTCCCCCGCTTGGGGATCTTGTAGTGGAGGAGGACGCGGGAATCGCCGCGGGCCAGGACGGCCTCGACGACCGTCCGGACCGGGCCGTCCTCGATGACCCGGACCGGGTCGAGGGAGCCCTCCCGGAGGCCGCAGAAGCGGGCCGCCGCTTCGGGCGTCGCCGCGGCGAAGGCCGCCTTCACTCTCCGGAAGCCGCGGACCTTCATGCCCCAAGAGTCGGCGTTGTCGCGGACCGCGAGCGGCAGGAAGGCGCCCGGCTCGAGGAAGTCGGTCCCGCCCGCCTTGAAGACGTCGAGAAGGCCCGTCCGGGAATTGACCGCGGCGGTGAGGTCGGCCGTGGCCACGGTGATGTCGCCGCCCTTCAGGGCCGGCGAAGCGCCGGCCTTCTCCTTCGCCGTCTCTTTCCCGAGCCGGCAGGAGAAGCGGCTCAGCCGGCCCGGCGCGAGCGTGGCTTCGAAGACGACGCGCTTGCGCCATTCGACGCTGAGGTTGCTCTCCTCTTTTTCCGCCTGCGAAGGCACGGCCTTTCCGCGAGCGCTGACGCGCGGGACCCAACGGGTCTTTTCGGAGTTCATCTCCCAGGGCTCGAGCTCGCATTCGACGAGCGTCCGGACGGCGTAGGGCTGAGGGTTGAAGACGAAGACCGGGATCTCGTCCGCCGCGGCCTTGGGCTCGTCCGCGGCCAGGGCGAAGAAGGCCCTGGCCTTGAGCCGCGACAGCGTCTCGAGCCCGTGGCCGATCAGCCGCAGGGCGCCCTCCTCGCCGGCCGGGATGGCCGAGCCGGGGAGGATGTCGTGGAATTCGACGAAGGCCAGATCGCGCTGGACCTCCTCGAAGGCCTCACGGGGGTAGGGCATGAGGCCCTGGAGCCAGGCGGCCGTGACCATCTTCTCGGCCGAGAAGAGCTCGTTCTCGAGGCGCCGGTGGCCCTGCTTGACCCTGGACATCGAGGTGTAGCAGCCGACGGCCCAGGGATTGAGGTCCTTGGCCCGGCGCGGGAGCTCGTCCTTCCGCTCGGCCAGCTCCTCGAAATAGGCGTCGGGCGTCGAGTGCAGGAGCTCGAGGTCGGGACGTTCCCCGGCCAGGGCGGCCAGATCGTCGAGGTCCTTCCGCGACGGGCCCCCGCCGTGGTTCCCGATGCCCCAGAGGTGGATCGCGAGGTCGCCGCCGGGGTTCTCCGCCAGCCACTTCTCGAGCCTCTCGCGCTCCCGGCCGCCGGTCGAGCAGTAGTGCGCCGAGGCCCGATTGGCCAGGACCTCGGAGCCGTCGTAGCCGACCCAGACGAATTCGTCGCGCGGCAGGGGGCACTGGGCGTTCCCGGGGCGACAGCAGAGATAGGCGCCGTAGCCGCTCTTGGCCAGGACCTGGACGAGCCCCCGGGTGTGGCCGAAAGGATCGAGGTTGACCGCCGTCCGCGGCTCGACCCCGAGCTTCGCGGAGAAGAAGCGCCGTCCGAGGAGGATCTGGCGGACGAAGGACTCGCCGCTCGGCATGTTGCAGTCGGGCTGAACGTACCAGCCGCCCATGACGTGCCACTTTTTCTCCCGGACGAGCCTGCGGATCCGGCGGAAGAGGGCCGGCTCGTGGGCCTCGACCCATTCGTAGAGCACGGCCTCGTTGTGGCAGAAGACGTAGCCCTGGCGGGTCTCGCAGAACTCAGCGGCTTGGCGGAAGGTGGACAGCGCTTCGCCGGCCCCTTCCTGCCACTCCCAGAGCCAGACCGGGTCGAGATGGGCGTTCGAAACGAGGTGGATCCTTCGTGCGGGCATGGGCGTCCTTTCTCAGGGGATGACGAGCCACGATTATAGGGAGTTGGAGGGCCGGAAAGCAAACCGAAGCGCTGGGACGGGCTCAGATCCGGGCCGGCCCGCGCAGCAACCGGGCCGGAAGCATGATCACCGCCTTGAAGAGCGCGAAGACGGCGGTCACGGTGATGCCCAGGAGGCGGAAGGGGAGGAGCAGGAGCCAGACGATCGGATAGAGCAGAAGGGCCAGCAACGCCAAAGGCCAGCAGACCACGAGAAGGATGAGCCACAGAAGGAATTTGGACATGGGTTTCCTCTCTCCTCGATTATCAATACGGAGGGCCGCGGCCAAAAGTTCACCGGACCGCCCGTTGGCATCGGACCCGGGGTCGGCTACAATAGGGCGGAAGAGCCGGAAAGGAGGTCCCGGTGGTCCTCGTCAGCGGCATCGCGGTCGTCGACCTGATCGCCAGCGGGCTCGACCGGGTGGCCCGGCCGGGCGAGCTGGCCTTCTGCTCGGTGCGGCCGTCTGTCGGCGGCCACGCCTGCAACGTCTCCACCGACCTCGTCCGTCTCGGGCTCCCCAAGTCCCGTCTGCTGTCCGTCTTCCCGGCCGGCCGCGACCTCTTCGGGGATTACCTGGCCGGACGGTTGCGCGACCAGGGGATCCGGGTCGAGCCGGTCCCGGCCCGGCGGGCCCCGACCTCCCTCGACCTCATCCTTGTCGCCCGCGGCGAGGACCGTCGCTATCACGCCGACCCCGGCGCGAACGTCGAGATGACCGCGGCCCCCGTCCTGGCGCTCCTCGAGCGTCACCGGCCCCGCGTCTACTACGCCGGAGGCGTCGGTCTCCTGGGCCGTTTCGACGCGGACCTGGCCCGGGTCCTGCGCCGGGCCAAGTCCCTCGGGGCCGTGACCTTCGTCGACGCCGTCAGCCCCTGCGGCAAGACCTGGGCGTTCCTGCGCCGGGCCCTGCCCTGGACGGACATCTTCCACTGCAATGCCGACGAGGCCCGCTCGTTCGTGGGCGAGAGAGATCCGGTCCGGGCCGCGGCCGCGATCCGGCGGCTCGGGGCGAAGACCGCGCTGGTGACGCTCGGCGGGAAAGGGTGCGTCGCGGCCGCCCCCGGATCGGTCATCCGCCTGCCGGCCTTCGCGGTCCGGGTCGTCGATCCGACCGGCGCCGGCGACGCGTTCTCGGCCGGGGTCATCCTGAGCGTCCACCGCCGTTTGGCCCGGCGCGGCCGGACGGCGGCCGACCTGACGGAGGCGGACTGGAGGGACATCCTCCTCTACGCTTCGGCCTGCGGCGCCGTCTGCGCGACAGGCATCGGAACGACGACCGCCGTCCGGGCCGCCGAGGTCGCGGCCCTGATCGAGCGGCAGGGAGGCCGGCTGGCCTAGGCGTTTTTATGAATAGCCCAGGCTAGGGGGCGGCCGCCTCGTCGCGGGCCTCCCGGAGCGCCCGGACGTTCCGGGGATCGCAATCGTAGGCGACGACCCCGCATCCGAAGAGAAGGCCCGGCCGGCCCGCGATCCGGCTGAGGAGGCGCCGGGCCTCGCCCCGGACCGCGTCCGGCCGCCCGGTGTGGACGAGCCTGGCGTCGACGCTGGCCCTGAAGGGCCGCCGTTCGTCCCCGCACCTTTTCAGGAACAGGTCCAGGTCCGCCCCGGCGTCGCAGAGTAGCTGGCCCGCGCCGGTGGCGAGCAGGTCCTCCAGGATGGGCGTCGTATCGCCGCCGATGATGAGCGGGAGCATGCGCGCGCCCGCCCCTCGCAGGGCCGGGATGACGAGGTCGCGATAGGCCGGCAGGACGAGCTCGCGGAAGACGCGCGGCGAAGCGACGCCGGGAGTGGCCTTGGAGTCGAAGAGGATGGGCTCGACGCCTCGCGCCAGGAACGCTTTTCCGAAATCGACGGCGACCCCGGCGGCGAAGCCGAGGAGCTCCCGGACGAAGGCCGGGTCCTCCACGGTCGCGACGAGGACCTCCTCGGTCCCCGCCAGGGCGCAGGCCAGCGAGAACGGGCCGGTCACGGCGCCGCGGACGACCAGGTCGCGACCCCTCGACCGCTCGAACCGGGCGGCCGCCTCGACGAAGAGCGGCATCCGGCCGTCGCGTTCGGGGTCGGGGCGTCGGAGCCGGCCGAGCCCCTGCGGGCCCTCGAGGATCGGCCCGGCGACGGCCGGGACGTCGGGCGAGCGGCCGAAATACCGGACCTCACAGCCGGCGGCCTCGGCCTCGACGTTGTAGAACTCGAGGCCGACCGTGAGGGCGTCGGGATCGTAGGCCTCGAGCTCCGCCTCCAGGGCCTCGAGGAGCAGGTCCGGGTTTCGGCAGACCTCCGAGGGCGAACGGCCGATGAGCCGGGCCTTGTGCTCGTAGACGGCGGGGACGAAGGGGACCTTGTCGACGGGCTCGAAGGCGAGGGCCCGCTCGACCCGCTCACGCTTGGTCATGGGTCAGATGAAGACGCTGCCCAGGGTGTAGATGGCGAACGCGGCCAGGGCCAGCCCGAGGTAATAGAGGACCTTGCGGAAGGTCTCCTGATTGATGCGCCTCTGATGGCGGGAGACGAACCGGACCAGGCCGAGGTACCAGCCGAGCGAGCTCAGGCCGACGACGACGGCGAAGGCGACCGCAGTCCAGGTGCCGTAGCGGACCAGGTTGTCGCCGAGGAGGCTGTGTCCGGTCACAGACCCGGCCACGAAGATCCAATACATGTAGAGGGTCGGATTGGCGACGTAGAGCAGGAAGACGCCGAGGACCGGCTTGGGCGAGGGCGGAGGGACGCTGTCGCGGTCGGTCGGGAGCTCGAACGTCCGGGAGTCGCGGATGAGCTTGCGGGCCAGGAGAAGGAGGATGACGGCCGCCGCGACCTTCATCACGGACATGGCGTAGGGCGGCAGGTTCAGCTTGACCGTGAAGAACCCGGCTAGGGCGACGAAACAGAAGGTCGCGTCGAGGCAGGAGGCCGTCAGGCCGGCCAGGAGCCCGTGGGCGAAATCGCGCTTGAGCGCCTGGGAGGCGACGAAGAAGTTGACCGGTCCGACCGGCACTGCGGCCAGCAGTCCGAAAAAAACTCCCAGGAAGACGAACATAGTGGGCCGAGTTTACAAAAAACCGCCCCCATCCGTCAACGAACCTTGAAGGGGGCGATCGAGAGGGAGGGGGAGAGCCGGCGAGGGGCCTTACATCTTGGCGATGGAGGCGGCTTCGTCGTTGCCGTCCTCCTCGGACTCGAGCTCGATGCCGAGGAGCTTGGCCGTGCCCTCATAGACCATCTTGAGCGACTTCTTGGACTCCTGCAGCTCGGCCAGACGCTTGCGGACCTTCTGGAGCTCCTTCTCGACTTCCTCATCGAGATGTTCCAGCTGGTGCTTCACCTCGGCCATCGTCTTCTTGTACAGATCCTCTTGTTCCTTGCTGAGACCCATGTGCGGCTCCTTTTATTCCATCTTGTCGGCCGGGTTGGCTTCGGCCTTGAATGAGACGACGATCGGCTTCCAGACCATGACGGCGACGCCGTCCTTGCGGGCCGGCTGGAACTTCCATTTCCTGACGGCGTTCTGGGCCGCCCGGCCGAGGCCCTTGTCGTCCTGGATGCCCTTGAGGATGGCGGTGTCGATGACGTTGCCCTTCTCGTCGACGAGGGCGTTGAGTGTGATCGACCCGCCGATGCCGAGCCGCTGGGCCGTCTGCGGATAGACGGGCTCGACGCTCTTGATGAGCACCGGGGGTTCGGTGACCGCCGAGAGCTCGACCAGGGCCCCCTCGGTCACGGGAGGGGCGGCCGGCTTCGGCGCGGGGACCGAGGTCCCGGCGCCCGGGTCCGCTCCGGAGCCGGCGGCGGAGCTCTGCGGCGTCACCGCCGGCTGATCGGCTTTCGCCTCCGTCGCGGCCGGCGCCACCCCTTCCGTCTTCGCGGGCGCCGGGTCGGCCTGGGCGGGGTCGGACGCGGAGGCCGTCCGGCCGTCCGCGCCTGCCGGCCCGGGCGTCGTCCCGACCAGGGGAGCGGGCGCCCCCGTGGGCAGGATGGCGTCGGCGCCCGTCGGTCCGGGATCGACCGTCTTGGGCTGGGGCTTCGGCTTGGCCGGCGCGGACTTGACCACGGGCAGAGGGGCTTCCTCGACCGGCTCGGACGGGACCGTCGTTGGGACCACGGCCTGCGCGACGGGCTGAGGATTCTCGACGGAGGGGGCCTTGCTCTTCGGCCGCATGAGGATGAATCCGGCGGCCGCGACGGCGACGACGACGGCGACGAGGACGAGCTTCGTGAAGCCCTTCCCGTCCTTCGTTTCGGCGATGTCGTCGAAGATCCCCGCCGAGGCGATCGCCTCGGCCTCGCGGTCCCTTGTGTCCGGCGGGGCCGGCGCGGGTTTGACCGGTTCGGGACGGACGGGCTCGCGGCGGGCCGGTTCGGCCGCCGGCGGGACAGGCCTGGCCGGCTTCGGAGGGGCCGCCGGAGGAACGGAAGCCGGGTGGAACCTCGGCCTCTCGACCGGGGCCTCGGGCCTGGGCTTTTCGGGGCTGAAGAAAGGGGAGACATCCGAGCCGGGATCGCCCGGCGTCAGGATGGATTTCATGTCCTTCTCGGCGGCCGGGGTGAAGAGCGACTCGGGCCGCGGCGGCGGAGGCGGCGCCGGTTTCGGCTCCGCGGGCCTGGCCTTGGCCGGAACCTTGATCTTTTCCTTTTCGAGCTCCAGGCCGGCCAGGGCCGACTTCAGGAACCGGTCGATCTCGGCGCCGCTCCCGTTGCCGTTCCCGTTGCCGTTACCGCCCGTGCGCCTCGGCTGGACCGTCTTGGGCGCCGTCGCTTCGACGATGACGGTCTTGAGCAGGTCGTCGGCCAGCGATTCGAATCTTGCTTCGGCGGAGGGCTCGCGGTGCGCCGGGGCCGGCGCCGGCTTGCGGGCCTTGGGCATCTCCCGGCTCAGACGATCGAGGTCGTCCGGGAGCGAGAAGATGCTGTCGTCGGATTTCGGCCTCTCGCGCTTCCGGGGCTCGGCGGGCGCGGCCCCCGGTCGGGCCCCGCGGACGGCGGCGGCCGGCGGCTCGGCGGCCGCGCGGGCCTCCGCCGGCTTGGGCTCCGGCTTGCCGAGCACCGCCTCGACCGAGGCCAGGAGCTCGGCCATCTTG
>JAXDAV010000065.1:0-16118 GCA_034679465.1 Candidatus Aminicenantota bacterium
CAGATGCACTTTCAGGTCATGCTTCGTGTGCGCTCCGATTTGGTAGCGTCGCATGCGATCACATTACACGATCCTTCCCTTCGCCTGCAAGGCGAGGGATTTCAACCATCCCCGAGGGAGACATTAAGCCCACCGCCGCGGCCAGGGAGATCATACTCACTATGACTGATTCGCTCAGGAACTGGATCGCCATCTCGAGACGTGAGGCTCCGATGGCCTTCCGAATCCCTATCTCGCGTATTCTCGAAACATACTGGGCTGTGCTGAAGTTCACATAATTGAAAGCGGCGACAAGCAAAACGAACAAGACGACAACCATGAAGATGTAGATCGAAGCCATAGACCCGTTCGGCTCGATCTCGCCCCGGGCATGGCCCTGGAGGTGAATCTTCGTCAACGGCTGAAGCTGATAACGAAACCGGGAGTCGGCCGGAATATTGACCTGATACTTCTTTATGAAGGCAGCCGTTTTTCCAAGCCAATTGGTCATGCTGAAGCCGCGCTGCACAAGGATGTATGTATAGTAGTTGCAAATGCCCCATTGGCTCAGCGTTCGGCCGGCGTAAGTTTCGAACTGCCCCAGGAAATCGAAGTGTATATGGGAGTTGGGGGGGATATCCTTAAAAACGCCAGTAACGATGAAGTCCTTGTAGGTTTTGACCGTCAGTGTCCTCCCGAGCGGATTCGCATTGCCAAAGTACTTCCTGCTTGCTGACTCCGAGATGAGAATGTCCGATGGGCCGGCCAGAGCGGTCCGGGAATCGCCCGAGACGAGCGGCAGATCAAAGACATCTAAGACTTCAGGATCGGAGAAGAAGATCTCCTCGGTGAATTCCCGATTTTGATAGGCCAATCGAAAGATATTGCGCCCAAAGCGTACAGCTTTAGTGACCTCAGGGAACTCGGCCGTCAACGCCCGGGCAAGAGGAGCAGGTGTCCTCGCTTCTCGAATTTCGTGCCCATCCTGGAAATCAGTGAACTCCACGCGGTAAATCAAACGGGATTTCTTATGAAACCGGTCATAATTGAGCTCGTCATGGATCCAGAGGAGAAGCAGAAAGCAGCACGCCAAGCCGAGCGACAAGCCGAGAATATTAATCAGGGAATATGATCCGTTCTTTCGAATTGATCTCCAGGCAACTTTATAGCTAAATCGGGACATTTCTTCCGACCTTATTGGTGCTGTCCACAGCTAACGTGACGCTCATCGACAGAACGGTCATTGTATTCGCTATGATCTCCTTCCTTTTATCTCGCATCCCCCTTGCTGGAAGAACCGAGTAAGCATCGACGGCCCATCCAGGTAGTCCAGCATGATCACATCTCGAATTTCTTTCTGATATTCTCCGGCCGCCCGAGAGATGTTGGGAGAAGTGGTTCCTTCGCGGCATCAGCGCCATCGGTTCAAGGACTTCGTCGACCTTATTCTTCCATTCGAGATACACATACCTTGTGATGGTCGAGATCGTAATACGGCCTTTCTCGACGCCTAGTGTCATTCTCTTGAGCTTGAAATGAAAGAGGTAAGCGACAACGATGGCGAACAGCGCGGCGCTGGCCGCCGTGTCGATTCTTTTTTACGGATATTTTTCCTTGTCGATTGGCCGCTCCATCTCCATAGTTCATATCGTGATTATATAGTGCATATTTCGTGCCAGAACTTCCTCCTGAGGATTCTTCTGGAAATGTGGGGGACTGCTTGATAATCGTCCGGCTTCACGACAACGGTGTTCGTTATCGGACGATTTGTTATATGATGCGATTCCAAGCGGAATCGCGAGAATTGGGGTACTTTTCAGTAAAATGGAGCCTCTCCCATGCCGAGTCTTGCCAACTCGCATACTTATGTATAAAGGAGGAAACCCCATATGCATTTTGCCAGAACCGCCCATAAATTGCGAGAGCAGATGGTCCGATTTTCGGGGGAACTTTCCGCCGGGCTGCCGAGGGTGACACGACGGTTCGTGGCCGAGATGATCTTCGGGATCCAGGCCCGGGGATCGGTGAAACTGACGGAAGTCGGTCAGGCGCTGGGCGAGCGGATCTCGCTGAAGAAGACCGAGGAGCGGTTGAGTCGTCAGCTCGGACGCTGGGGCCTGGAGCGGAAGCTCCAGCGCTGGCTGATCGAACAGGCCTCGCCGCGGATTGAGGACGACACGCTTCTCGTGCTGGATCTCTCGGACGTGACCAAGCGGGCCGGTTCCGGTTCTTGACTCTCGCGCGGGGCCGGGATATCCTTAACTTGCAGTGGGGAATGACAAAGGGATCATCGAAGAATGGACCGAATAGCTCTTGTTTTTTTCGGTTCGCTGGTTGGTCTATGTGCGCTTGGTGCCGGCCAGGAAAGAGTGATTGTGGAAACCCCGCTAAAGCCTCTCAAGATGGTCCAAATCGATTATCCCGAAGTTCTCAGGAAGGAGGGTGTCGCCGCCCGAGTGAGGGTCTTCGTAAGCATCAGCAGAAAGGGCGATGTTAAAAGAGCGCTGATGACGACCTGTACTTATCCGGAGCTCAAGGAACCGGTATTGGATATGGTTAAGAAATGGAAGTTTGAGCCACTCATGCATAAAGGGGAGGCCATGAACTACTATGGCCCCATCGTGCTGATATTTCACCCCGGAGACCTTCAGCCTTCGGACAGGAATCTCAATTCCACGCAGACTACTCCTGAAGCGCAAGCCGAGGCTGATTCGGATGACGAATTACAGACACTCCTTAATACCTGTACGCATTATGCCGAGCGCCTCTTTAAGTCCGCGCTTTTGTATATCTGTAGAGAAAGAACCATCAAAAAGACAAGAGAGCTCAAAGAAAACGAAATCGTCCTCGGGGCAGTCGGTGGAGCAGACCTGGGCCCAGGCGAGACGATAGCCACAAATATCAAGACCCTTGAGCTCAGAGGCGGAAAATCCTATCGTTCCAGCAACGGCTACCAGTTGGCTCGGCAGGATAAAGATATCCTCGAACTGCGCTTCCCGTTGGCCAACGACAGCAAAAGCATCAGAGAGAACGAGGACCAGCAGGATGGAACGCTGGATTATTCGCTTAAACCCATTCTGCTGCCCATACGATTTTTTGGGGCAGAGCAGAGACGACAATTTCACTTTGAGCTGCTTGGCGGGAAAGAGATCAACGGCCGGCCGGCATATGCCTTGGAGGTAATCCCAAGAGCCGAACACAGCGGGGCCTTTAAGAGCGCTAAAGTATGGGTCGACAAATTGAGTGGCCGCATTGCTGTGTTGGAGCTCAGGACAGACTTCCAGGAAGGATATGAAGAGGTCTTTGAAGAGTGTCGGGAACTGTATTTCAAGCCCCACTTCACCTCAACATGTTATTATGAAATCGATAAAGACGGGCTTCTGTATCCGAGTCGAACAGAAACGCGCGTCGAATACTCGGGCCTGTTATCAACAAAGAAGAGCCTCAAATCTGAAGTCACGGTTACTTATGACGATTATAAGTTCTTTGCTGTGGAAACCGACCACGGCGTTATAAAGAAAAATAAGCCTGCAAGGTTCTTCAACCCTAAAGAAGCGGGGTCCACGAACCTAATACCGCTTTCCCACCATTTGATATTTCGTTGCGGCAGATAGGACGAGCAGGGCCCGAATCGGCGTGTACCGACTTGTCAATCACTCCTTGGCCCTTAGGGAGTACCACGCTCTTATCAGAGTGCTAAACTGGGAATTGCCCGGATATCCCGCAGGCGATATTTGCCAATACTAACCAGGCCGTCATCCGCTTGCTCGGGAATGAAGATTGTCCCGTTCTGATGGTTTTCTATCAATAAACGCTCCAGCTGAATTGAAGATGTCACACCAAGTGTTTTATGATGCTTCTACGACACGTCGGGGAGATTACTGTGAGAGCAAAAACACTGATCACGCCGGCCGCGCTGTCCATTCTCTTGATGAGTGCCTGCGGGAGAGAGGCCGAGGTCGCTAAACTGGCCGTGGAAGACGGCAAACAATTCACAGGGTTTAGATTCGTCGAGGTTTGGAGGAAGGAATTCGATTGGGTGAAGTTCTGCCTGCCGTTCCCTGAAAGCATCCTTTGCCTGGAGCTCCTGGATAAAGGCTATAGGGAATACCGGTTCAATCATTACGATTCCTCCGGAAACTTGGTCAAAGAAAAACGTGTCCTATCAGGCGACGGGCCAGACGAGATCAAGGTGGTCAACATGGACTCAGTTTGGCTCTCGTCTTCGGGACAAATCCATTGTGTCGACAACGATTATATCAAGGCGATTAATCCTGAGACCTTCCAGGTAACGACACTCACCAAGCTGTTTAACGTGGTTAAGGGATACGGAAGCAAGTTCGACGTTGGCCGCCAAAGCAGCACATTCTTTGAGGAGAAAGACGGACAGATCATCACGACGTTTGAATCCACAGGCTTTTATAGGAATCTGACCTACTATGTGGTCAAGCTCGGCAGTGATTTCCAGGATCTATCCGTCCTCTCAGAGCTTAAGAAAGAGAAACCATGGACATGGCATAAGCACGAGGAACGAAAAAGGCGGGCGGGGAAGATTATAATATATACGGATTACTACCAGGGAATACGACTCCAGCGGACGTTCGCTGTGGACTGGAAACGCCGTGTCGTTTATATCCTTCCAGACATCGACAAGCCTGAAATAGAATGGGTGGATTTCGATGGCGGGAATAAAGGCCGCATACAGATTGACATCCATCCCGAGCGGTTCAAAATCGATAAAGATGAAATGGACCGTTGGCTCCAATACAATCTGGATAATTCTGAGCCCCTTATCCGGGATAGGATGGAGATTAATTCCTTTATTCCCGAACATGCGCCGGCTCTCATGAGGATAGCTGTTATTGACGACCGACTTCTGGTTATCACCGGGAACCGGAACTGGCGAGCCCAAGAGAACGAAGCACTTGTCTTTCGGCTTCCAGATTTACATTATGAAGGGAGCTTCTATCTCGCCTTCCCTTCCTTTTTCAAAACCACGAAATTCGTCGGTGATCATTACATTCTCTTTAATTACCAAGCTGATGACGAGAGAACCCTCGTACGAGTATTCCGGATCGAGCGGGATGGAGGGCATGCTCAGTGAGGGCATGCTCAGTCAGCAAGGGATTCTCATGGGTGCGTCTATTCCTTCCGCAATATCTTCCCCATGGCTTTTCCCTTGGCTAACTCATCAATCAGCTTATCCAGGTAGCGGATTTCCCGCATCGTTGGCTCTTTGATATCTTCCACCCGGACGCCACAAATCACGCCTTTGATCAAGACCCTCGAAGGATTCGGATGAGGAGCTTCCGCGATGAAGGTCTCAAGGTCAGTTTGCTTTTCCAGCTGCGCTTCCAGTTCTTCCTGATCATATCCTGTTAGCCAACGAATGATCTCATCGACCTCCTTTTTCGCGCGTCCCTTCTTCTCTGCCTTAGCGACATAGAGGGGATAAACCCTTGAGAAGCTCAGGCCGTAGATCGGATGTTTTTGCCGTTCCATTCTATCCTCCTTCTCCCGCGGCGCCCGACCGTCCCCTTATCACAAAGAAGCAACTCGCCGAGGCGCTTGTAGACCTCACGGCGATGGCCGAGGGCCACGACCAGCACGACCAGCTCGCCGCTTCGCGCCCGGTAGATGATCCGGTAATCCGCCGTCCTTCGCGAACGCAGTCCCGCCAGCTCGTGCGCCAGGGGCTTTCCCTTTTCCGGGTCGGTGGCCAAGGACTCAACGGCCTTTCGGACGAGCTTCCTGATGGAGGGATCGAGCTTGTCGATGTTCCTTTTGGCTTCCCTTGTGTAGAGGATGCGGTGGGCGGGGCTTGTCATTTTTTCGGGAAGACCTCGTCGTGAGCGTGGAGCCGGCCGGCTTTCTCGTCGGCGAGCCCGCGGTCGAGCCGGGCCATGAGATCGCGATCGCCGAGAATATCAAGGGTCTCGATGAGCGACTCGTACTCCTCGACGCTCAGCAGGACTCCCTCCGGCTTTCCCCGGTGAGTGATGGCGTAAGTTCCGCGCTCCTCCCTAACCTTCCGGACGAGACTCGATAGCCGGGCCTTGGCCCGGCTCAGAGGCACAATTTCTGTGTACTCGGCCATCGCGCACTCCCTTGAATGGTCTGTTATCGGACCATTTTATTGGTCAATAGAATAATAGACCCTGCCGCCACGACTGTCAAGTCCACCCCCCCCCGGAACTTGAGATCCGGCGACCAGACCCGGCGGGGCGTCCCCTTTTGGATCCCTGCGGCCGCTTTTTGAAGTTCGACAATAATCTCGATCTTCTCCTCGAGCTCCTTGAGCCTGTCCCCCAGCCCATGCAGACCCACAATCCTGGCCAAGAGCTCCCTGTCGATGTCCGCGTCTTCCAAGAGCCTGATGACCCGTTCGCGGTCCTTGGCCCGGCCGGTCTGAAGCGCAATCGCGGCCAGGTATTCGGCCTTGACGATTTTAGCCTCGGTGTCGCGATATTTCAGGGTCGAAGCCTCCGCCACGGCCTCTCGGACGAGGCCGTTGTAAGCCGGGATGAAAAAGACGTGCAGATCGTAGGTCAGGACCGGCTCGGCGCCCCCCTCGTTGTCGTGGGCCTCCTCTTCATGATCAGCCATTTCCTCCGTCGTCCGAAAACCCCGGCGGCCCGAATGCCATGATCCTGACCCGGGGATGACCCTCTCCCCATTCTTTGGACAGTTCAGGGGTCTTATTATCCATTTTGGAGCCCTGAATCGGCCGCCGTCAGGGCGATTTGCCCGGAAGCATGGGCAGGTGGAGCCTTCTCGGCGACGAACGTCAACTCCAGGTGACGGATGAATTCGGCCCGCTGCTTGGAAGGCCGCCGGCCCGGCCCACGCATTACCCTACAATTAATTGACATCTGGAATATTGTTGGGTAAAGTGCGTCCATGGAGGACCTCAAGGACACCCTGAACGAAAACGCCGCCTTTTATCGGGAGCAGGAACGCAAGATCACGGCGCGGCTGGCCCTGCTGCCCAAGGGCCGCATTCGGTCCAAGACGATCGGCGGCGCGGCCTATTTCTATCTCCAGTACCGCCAGGGCCGATTCGTCAAGTCCGATTACATCGGCAGAGCCGTCCCTGCGGATCTCCGCGATCGCCTGGCGGAGAGAGACCGATTGGAAAAGGAACTGCTCGCCGTCCGGGACGCCTTGCGTCTCCTCAGGTCGAGACGAAAAGAGGAGGTCGACCTCACAGAGCCCATCCTGGCCATCCTGCGGGCCATGACCCAGCACCGACTCTGGGAGTCCGGCTTCGAGATCATCGGCAGTTGGTGTTTCCTTCTCTATCAAAAGCACCTGCCGATGGAGCGGTATCCGCTGAAAACGGAGGATCTGGACATCCTTGTGCCCCGCCCCTTCAAGGGGCGAGCTTTCGACCTCCCAGGAATGATGCAGCGTTTGGGCTTCAGCCAGCATTTCAACGCCGATGGTTCCATGTACTTCACGGGCAACAGGATGAAGGTCGAGTTCGTGACGAAAGAGCGGAGAGACGGGACACGCCCGCCGCGCCCGGTCAAGGAGATCGCCCTTACGCCGCAGGAATTGAGGCGCCTGGATATCCTCCTGGCCGATCCCATCGTGCTGAGATTGAGCCGGGGGATTCGGGCCCAGGTGCCCAGCCCGTCGGCGTTCCTCCTACACAAGCTGTTCCTGGCCGCTCGCTCCGAGCGGCGGGATAAGAGCGAAAAGGACATCAAGCAGGCCGTCTATACGGGTCGATATGCTTTGGCGGACGCGCCGGAAACGGCGCGGCTGATGGCTCTCTGGGAAGGACTGCCCAAAAAGTGGAAATCCCTCATCGGGAGGTCGTTGGCCACGGCCAAGGACATCATGCCGCTCGAGCAGGGCGTCGTCGAACGGCTGATGGCCCTTCTCCGCTGATTTGCCCTTGGCTTACCCTACGCGCCGGAAGACCGACGCGGATCGTATGGTAAGGCGAGTGGCGTAACTCCCGGCTCGGCAAGAAGATCGGTACCGGCCCCCTACTTGAGCAGGATCAGCGAATAGGTGTCGGCGACCAGGATCGTCGAGCCCAGCAGGGCCAGGCTTTGCGCCTCGCCGGGCGTATCGTAGGAGGAGACGAGGCGGGGCGCCCGGGGATCGGAGACATCGATCCGCTTGACGCCGGCCAGTCCGTCTGCGACCAGGGCGAACGACCCGTCGAGGACGACGGCGCCGGCGAAGTCGTCCGAGGCGACCGTGGCCAGGACCTTCACGGCGGCCGGGTCCTTGATGTCGACGATGACGAGGCCGGCAGGGCCTGACGCCACATAGGCCAGATCGCCTCGGACGGCCAAGCCGGCCGGCTCTCCGGGGATCCTGGCGGCGCCGATCTCGGCCGGTGCCTCGGGCCTTTTCACGTCGAGGACATGCAGGCCCGAATCGCTGTTGGCGAGAAACACCCGATCCCCGGACACGGCCAAACCGTAGGTGAAGCCCGGGATCTTGAACGAACCGACGACCTTGGGCGCGGCCGGATCCGCGACGTCGAGCGTGTAGAAGCCGAAATTGTCGGCCGTGAGATAGGCCGTTTTCCCAGCGACGACGAGCGTCCGGGGGATGCCTTCCTGGAATGTCAACGGCCGGCCCGCCCTGATCTTGGCCGGGTCGGCGGCGTCATAGACCCGGATCGACCAGCGGTCGGTGACATAGACGAAGTTTCCGTTCGTCGTGATCCCCTGAACGCCGCGGAAGATGTTCGTCGCCCCGACGAGAACGGACCGGACCGGGTCGGCGACATTCACGGCCAGGACGCCGGAGAGCTCGCCGACGGCGAAGGCCGTGCCGCCGCGGCCGCATACGGCCACAATGGAGCTCGGCGCCGGGAGATAGCCTGTGACCGCGGGCTTGCGGGGCTCGGCCAGGTCAACGAAGAAAAGGCCCGAGAAATAATCGACCACGACCGCCCGGGACCCGGCCAGGACGACGCGCCAGCCCTCGTTGTACATCGTGTACTTGTTGGTCGAGACGAGCGCGGGGGCGTCCGGCTGGGCCAGGTCGAAGACCTGGTAGCCGCCGTCATAGAGACTGCCGGCCAGGAGAAGCCGGCCGTCGGCCGCGACGCTGTGGGCATAGCCGGAGGCGGCGACGGCGGCGCCGAGCTTGGGGGCCGAGGCGGCAGAAACATCGACGACCTTGATCCCGCCGGAGCCGTCCGCCAAGTAGGCGTAATGGCCGCTGAGGGCCACGGCCTCCGCCGTGCCGTCGGTGTCCAGGCTCCCGACCGGTGCCGGCCGGGCCGGGTTCGAGACGTCGAGGACCTGGAGGCCGGCGCCGCCGTCGGCCAGGTACACGGTCGTCCCGGCCAGGGCCAGCCCGGTCGCCTCGCCGGGAGAATCCCAGGCCCCGGCGATCCGGGGGGCCGCGGGGTCGGCGATGTCCACGGCCAGCACGCCCTCGGGGCCGTCCGCGACGAAGGCCATGGACCCGGAGACAAGGACGTCCCGGGCCTCGCCGGCCGTGTCGAGGACGCTCTTGAGGAGCGGCGATCCCGGATTGCCGGCGTCGATCACGACCAGCCCCTTGTCGCCGGCTGCGACCAGGACGGTCGTTCCGGACACGGCCACGGCCAGCCCGCCGCCCAGATGGAGTGTCGCCAGCGTCGCGGGGTCCTTGGGATCGGACAGGTCCAGGATCATCAGACCGTCGAGGAAGGCGCAATAGGCCTTGTCGCCGCGGAGCTCGATGTCGTGAGCCTTGGTCCAGAGCGAGGAGCCGAGGAATGCCAGGCGGCCGGCGCCCGGGAGCCCCCTGGCCGGACCAGCGGCCAGAGCGATGACCAGGAGCGGCAGGAGACAAAGGCGGGACTTGGGCATGGACATGGCGGCCTCCGCGGTCTTGGTCAAATCAGGGCGTCGTCGAGCCAGCCGAGCTTGACGAGCTCGATCTTGGCCGGGTCCGACGTGCCAATGCCGTATTTCGTGTCCGCGATCTGGATATGCCTGGGGACCGGCGGAACTTCCTGGCCCGGTCCGAGCTCGATCCGCCGCTTGGCCATGATCAGCCGGAGGCCGACCGTATCCACGGCCACCGGGTCCCGGCCGACGATCAGGCCCTTGTAGTTCCAGACGTAACGGCGGCTGAAGTTGTGGGGGCCCCGGCCGTGGTACTGCGGCGTCAGGGCGCAGAGGACGTTCAGGCGCGTCTTGCCCTTGACCTGGGGCAGAAGGAAGTTCGACCCGAGCGAGGCGCAGCTGTCGGGATGATGGGCCTCCTGGGACTCAGCGAACATGATGTAGTTCTTGATGCAGCCCGACATGCCGGCCAGGTAATGGGTCCGGACCGGCCGGGCGTTGATCAGGGCCGTCGCCCGCAGGAAAAGAGGGTTCGTCCGCACCGTGTGGTCGTCGAGGCCGACGTCGGCCTCGGCCACGCCGGCGTCGAGGACGCGGCGCTTGATGGCCGCTTCGACCGGGGCGGGCGTCGGCAGGAACGACCAGACATTGGTCTTGATCCCCACGACGTCGCCGGGCTTGACCAGCCGCTTGAAGGCCTCGACCGGATCGGCCTCGTCCAGGAGCTTCATGACGGCCTCGTCGAGCATCTGCTGGATGACCGGCCCGTTGAAGGCCGAGCTCGCGTCGAGCGCGTCGGGATGGCGGATGATCACGACCCGGGTCTTCGGGCCGGCGGGCCCGGCCGGCGCCTGGCCAAAAACGGCGGACGCTCCGAGGACGCCGGCGGCTGTCCCCCAAATGAAATCGCGGCGGGTCATGGGCGTTGTCATGGGTCACCTCTTCGGGACGGGTCCGGCGACAGCCGCGGCCGCCAGCTGAACCGCATAGTCCTGCGACGGGCCTTCGAAGACGGCCGCGAGGAGGTCCCCGCTCGTGCGCAGGGCCGCCCAGCCCTTGCTGGCCGTATGGGCGATCCCCTCTGTCCCGGCCCCGGGCAGGAAGGCGGCACGGAACGACCGGGCGGCGGACGCGGCTTCGGCCGGCCCGGGATAACGGACCAAGAGCAGTTTGGCGGCGCCGCCGCGCCCGTCGTCGTACTCGGCGAGCAAGCAGACCGTCTTTTCGTCGAGGTTCAGGATGTTCTCCGAGGACAGATAGTACCTGTTGGTGAGATGGACGTTGTTGTGAAAGTAGGCCGTCCGTTCGGCGTTCAAGCCTGCCGCGGGCAGGAGCCCGAGCATGTCGGGGAGGGAACCGTCGGGACCGACGAGCGGGGCGACGGCTCTTCCGAGCGCCAGCACCGCCGCCTCGGCCTTGTCCTCGTTCCCGGACACCGTGACGGAGGCGAAATAGCGGCCGCGCCAGAAGCGGAGCAGGCCGGGCCCGTACTCGGAGCCCTGGCCGATCCCGGCCTCGGGGTCCTGCCGGTCGCAGGAGAACATGCCGAAGGCCTCGGCCGGCGAGCCCATGTCATAGATGTCGAGGACGAGCTCGTCGCCGGCGGCATTGGCGAACTTGCGGACGAAAACCTGGCGGAAGTCGAAAGCCAAGTAAACCTCGGCGCCGCCGTCCATATAGTCATAAAGGGTCTTCCGGTCATAGACCGCGTCCTCGCCCGTGGCCTTCCATTCGAGGATCTGTTGGGGGATCCGGCTTCCGAAATCCTTGAGGTTCACGGCGCCTCCGGCAAGGGAGATCAGGACGGGAACGGCGGCGATGGCCGGCCAAAGAACGGATCGCATGTCTGAATTACGATATCGGAAGAACGGAGGGCCTGTCAATGGGGATGCGCTCTCCGTTTCCTTGACACTGCTCCAAAGGAGGCGTTATCTTTCTTTCAGCCGCCGCTAGATCGACCAGACCCGGCGGGACGTTGCCTTTTTTGATCCCGGCGGCCGCTTTTTGAAGTTCGACGACGATCTCGATCTTCTTCTCGAAAGGGAGCTTCGCCAGCTCCCGGCGCCGGTCGCGCTTCTTCTCGAAAACCGTCTTGGACGGCTCATCCTTCATGGGAAGCCTCCTCGAGCTTCTTGAGCCTGTCCCCCAGCCCATGCGGACCCACAATCCTGGCCAAGAGCTCCCTGTCGATGTCCGCGTCTTCCAAGAGCCGGATGACCCGTTCGCGGTCCTTGGCTCGACCGGTCTGAAGGGCGATCGCAGCCAGGTACTCGGCCCTCCGCCGATGGCGTAAGCCTTGATGACCCCCAGGCGAACCATCTCTTCGATGATGCAGAGAGCTTTCTCCATTGACGCCAACCTGTCCCGATTATAACGGAAAATCTCCCGGAAATAAAAAAAGGGCGGAGGCCCCTTGCGGGACATCCGCCCTTAGGCGTTCGAATAAAGTCAGCTACGGGGACACGTACCAGGGGTACATGTCCCCTCGTGATCAGTAGATGAACGGAAACTCCCGTCCCCGATAGACCTGGTCGGGGATCCCGGATGAGTCGCTGGCGATCTCCGGATAGCTCCCCCTCAGCAGGACCTCGGCCAGCGGGATCTTGACATCGGCCTGAGGGAGACTCCGGAGCTTCCTGATCCACTCCCCGGCGGATAGGGTCGCATCGCCACGCCCGGCCCATGATTGGCTGATACCCTGCATCAGGCCGAAATGCTGGGACCAGCAGCCCCTTGCGGATAAGCAGCCGAATCGCTTCGATCCCGCGAAGGTCAAGTTCTGGAGCCCGCTGAGGAGGCTGAAGATTGCGCTCGAGGATTGAACGGTATGCTCTGTCGGGCCGGCTCGTTCTGATGGCGGCGACGTCGCCCATCTCGAGCCCTGTCGCCTCGGTCTGGCATGAGAATCCCTTAACGTTCAGATCGTCCTTATGATGAGAGAACAGGATTGACTTGAACATTTAAAATAGTTACACTATAGTATAACATTTATCGGAGGGCCAGATGCGATATGCCGGGGTCAAAGAGCTTAAACAGAGAACCATGGACCTTCTCAAGGAATCCGAGAAGGGCGACATCATCATCACCGCCTACGGCAAGCCGGCCGCGGTCCTCCATCACGTCGGGGAAGAAGATCTCGCGGACTATCTTGTCGAGAACGATCCGGAGTTCCGGTCGAGGATCAAAGAGGCCTATGCGGAATATCTGGCGGTCGGCGGCATCGAGGCCGGTGATCTCGTGAAAAGGCTCAAGAGGCGGCATGCGCGAAAGACGGCTTAAGGTCGTCTTCAGCCCGGCGGCGGTCCGGGACGTCGAGGGCCTCGATTCGGCCGTGGCCATCCCGCTCGTCAAAGATATCATGATCTATCTTGAAACCCGGCCAATCCCGATCGGAAAGCCCCGCATCAAGAAACTCTCCGGCTTCGAGCCCCCTCTTTACAGGCTGAGGAGCGGTGACTTCCGGGCCTATTATCGGATCCATGGCGGCGAGGTCGTCGTCCTGGCCGTCGCCCGGCGCAAGGACAGCGACAAGCGGCTGAAGCGGATCTCGGAAACGCCCCGGCGATACAGGCGGAAGGTATGCCGTTAGGCAGGAATGGAGCTGGCGCTTCCATGCTGCGCGTGTGGGGAGGGACGGCTAAACGCCGCCCCTTACCCGATTGGGTCATTCAGTCTTCATAGGGCCCAAGAAAACGTTCACCATTGAAGTGTATGAGGTGTGTCGGAGACTCGGCGATCCAGACTTCAGTTTCCCAAGAGATGTCATTCAAGTACTTCACCATAGCTTTTCGATCAAGGAACGAGGTTACGAAAACAAGGCCAGCCGTTGATGCGGAAAACAACGCCTCCAATTCCTGCCTTCGTTTAGGGTTCACGGGTCCGTGGCTCGTTACGGCCTCAATTAAAACCAGCCAGTTCTTTTCTGCGCAATACACGACTACATCGGGCATTTTCCCGTGTTCCTCTAT
The DNA here is from genome assembly GCA_034679465.1 of Candidatus Aminicenantota bacterium. Taxonomy (GTDB): domain Bacteria; phylum Acidobacteriota; class Aminicenantia; order Aminicenantales; family Saccharicenantaceae; genus RBG-16-66-30. Next base: position 13,757 of record JAXDAV010000065.1, read on the forward strand.
CGTGACGCCCAGCCGCGACAAAGCATCTGAATCGAAGTAGGCCCATTTCATCTGAGTGTCGCCAACGTAAATGACATAACTTCCTGGCGCGAATAACGGGCAGAAATCATCCATGATTTTCTTTACCAGAACGTTCTGGCCGCCCGGAGAAAGCTTAATTTCCTGGCCGGTTGCAAGCTTGACAGGCAATCGCCTCATTTCCCTTTCACTCGCATACAGCTTCTTCAGCGTATCCACGGTCCGAAGATACCGAAGCAATTCGTTTTTCCATCCTGGTTTTCCAAAACCTCGAAGCAGTTTGAGGACAGACGGCTCGATCTGATACACTGCTTTGGGGCTGTTGGTCGGTCTCGAAGGTTTGTCAGGATTTGCGACGATTAAGGCCGCCTGCAAGAACTGATGGACTGTCTGACGACGTACTGTTTCGCGGGTGTTTGGCGCATACTTCTTCCTATAGTGCTCCTGAAAAAAATCCATCATGGGAGTAATGCCCATGAGTGGATCAGACGCGTCCTCCCATTTGTTCGTGGGCTTGAGACCCAGCAGGGAGAGCAGGGTCAAAGCGGAGCGCTCGTTTTGTTGCTGCTTCGGAAGGCCAATATCATTTAGGATGGTGAGAGCCTCTTTGATCCGTTTTCCTGCCTTCTGTTTACTGGTCTCATTTGCCAAGGCTCGAGCACTCCTTTTCCATGATGGAATCTATGGCTTCCTGGTCAGGCATAGTTTCAGCGACGGACGCGCCAAGACGCATGAGTTGCTCGCGGGTGGGATACGGCATCTTTCGAAGATCGGTCGCATTCACCTGAGTGTGTCCACTGAAAAGTCGGAAATAGTGGTCAACCATTGTGGAATTGAGGTATAGGGCAAGCCCCTTTGCCAAATCGGCCGATAGGCCTCTACCGTCTTGATGGTAGTAGTTCAGGTGGTTCTCGAAACCAACATAGGCCGCATCGATGCGTGTAGGGTCGTAAACGGCCGCCATGATGCGTCTCTGCTGTTCCTTAGACGAAAACCTTTTGGTAAGAACATAGAATCCGGCTTCAACAAGAAGGGGTGAGGTGTCTGCGTTTGACGCGATAGCATTCGGTTTCTTACCGGATTCTGCGGGCCAGTCGATAAAGCCGTTGGCGAAATGACATGGATAGACGAGAGGAACATCTCCATATTGGGGAGACTGTTTGAGTTGTTTTCGTGCTCTGAAATCGACAACGCGCCCGGTAGAAACATTCAACCCCAGCCTACCGAGAGATGAGGTAAAGCATTTCATATGTTCCGACGGGGCAACATCTGATTCTTTAGTATCAAGACGAATAAACATATCCCCGTCACCCGGATTGACAACTTGACTATACGGCACCATCAAGGTACTTGCACTGTCGAAGTCAAGGCCCTCTGAGACTGAGATAAAGACAGACTGAGGTTTCTGAAGCCCCCGCGCTGCGTGATAGATTATGTTCTCCTGCAGCACATTGTCGTCTCCGAAGGCCTTTTTACGGGATTTGAAGACGTGAATCCGTTTCAAACTCATCATGCGCAACAAGACGGAACGGAATTTGTTGAAATACGGGCCGTTGCAGAAGCTACGGGGTGTAATTGCAACCATCTGGCCACCCTGCTCAAGCAGGGCCATAGACAGCCAGACAAATACCGCATAAAGATTTGCCACCTCTATGCCGGACAAATAGAGCTTTCTGCTCATAGCCGTCTGGCTGTTGATCTTTTTGTAGGGAGGGTTAAGAATGGCATGGGTGAATCGTTTGCCCGGCGCGAGAAATAGAGACCCATCCATTTCGCCAAGGGCAGCAGAGATAAAATCTTCGGCTTTTATAACTCCGTGGAATTCGATGCCCTTGGATACGCAAAGGGATTCACAGTTTTTCAGGGTATCTTCAAGATACGGTAAAATGGCACTATCTGTTTCATAGGCAACGACTTCTATCGATTGGGGGCGCTCTGCTCTTGAAATCAGAGTTTCCACACAGGTCGTAAAGAGTACTCCCGCCCCCGCCCCTGGGTCCAAAATCCGCACTCGTTGAGGCTCGCTTTCGAACATAGACGACATGAACTTGGCTATCGCCACAGGCGTCAGGAACTGACCAATTTCGGAGCGGTCCGCTCTGCTTGTTGAGCCATTGAAGGATTTACGAATGCGGTCAAGTGTATGCATGGACTGAGTAATCATATCATTTTCAGCGCATTAGGCATAGTCAATAGATTCTGTCAATAGATTCTGGTGGGCCTACGTCACAGAAGTGGGTTTCGAGTCTTGACAGGGGGGATGGGAACTGATAATGTAGCAATACGGCTACACTTTAGAGAGGAGGAACACCAGGGACACCCTTCCGCAGCTCGAGGCCAAGCG
>JAXDAV010000066.1:0-56566 GCA_034679465.1 Candidatus Aminicenantota bacterium
CAGGCACCAATTCCAGGCCGACCTTCACCTGAAGATGACCGCAACGACTATACCAAAAATCAATTTTCATGCTTAGAGGGTGTCGCCCCGTCATGAGTAATTATTCACGAGCCGAGGCGGCTGCAGATGCGAGGCGTCAAAGGGTGAAGCTGTACTCCTGGTACTGCGAACCCTTTGCAACGAAGCAGATACGGCCGGATCGGCTTGCCCGAAGGGTAAAAACGCCGGTCTTGGGTTTCTTGTCTTACTGAGAAAACCGGCGTTTTTATGAATAGTCCAGGCTAGAACACGACGAGGATTAGGGCGACCACGACGACGGCGGCCAGGACCATGACCCGGATCAAGATCTTCATGGCGGATCCTCCTGTCCCCTCTTGAGGCGGCCGGCCTTCCGGACCGCCTCCTTGAGGACGTATTCCATCTGGGCGTTGATGCTGCGCATCTCGTCGGCGGCCCACTTTTCCAGGGCGTCGTAGAGCGCGGCGTCGAGCCGCAGAAGGAACTTCTTCTTCTCGGTCACGGCGCGCGCCCCTCAGGTGTAGAGCGACCCCGTGTTGACGATCGGGTGCATCTCGGCTTCCGAGACGAGGGCCACCAGGAGGTTGTTGACCATGGCGGCCTTCCTCTCCTCGTCGAGCTTGACGACGCCCTGGCTCTCGAGGCTCTTCAGGGCCATCTCGACCATGCCGATGGCGCCGTCGACGATCTTGGCCCGGGCGGCGATGATGGCCTCGGCCTGCTGGCGGCGGAGCATGGCCTGGGCGATCTCGGGCGCGTAGGCCAGATGGGACAGCCGGGCCTCGACGACGTGGATGCCGGCCACCTGGAGACGGTTCTGGACGTGCTCTTTGAGCTTCCCGGCGATCTCGTCGGGGTTGGCCCGGAGCGATTCCGTGTCCTTGTCGTGGGCGTCGTAGGGATAGTGCGTGGCCAGCTGGCGGATGGCCGTCTCGCTCTGGATGGCCACGAAGTTCTGGTAGCTCTCGACGTTGAACAGGGCCTTGGCCGAATCCACGACGTTCCAGACGACGACGGCGGCGATCTCGATCGGGTTGCCCATGGCGTCGTTGACCTTGATCGTCTCGCTGTTGAAGTTGAAGATGCGCAGGGTCACCTTCTTCTTCATGACGAAGGGATTGGTCCAGAAGAAGCCCGAGGTCCGGGCGCTGCCGACGTACTTGCCGAGGAAGGTGAAGACCTTGGCCTCGTTCGGGTGGATGAGGAAGAACCCGCCGAAGGTCATGAAGACGAGGATGCAGCCGACGACCGCACCGATCATCGGCGCCGTCGAGCCGGCCCTGTCGGCGTGGACGACGATGTAGCGGGCGCAAAAGAAGAAGACGATGAGGTCGATGGCCGCCGTGACCAGGCCGTTGACGTGGAAAACGATCTTTTCCCGGATGTCTTTCATTTGGGCCTCCTTGATAATATCATTATAATATCAATACGATATTGCTGTCAAGAAGTTTTTTCAGGCCATGAAAAAGGCCGCCGGGTTTCCCCGGCGGCCTTTAAAGACCTTAGAATCTTTGACTAGGCGAATAAATCGCCCGGGACGGCCCTCAGGCGGCTGATGTCCCTGACCCGGCCGGCGACGTCGAAGCCCTTGGCGCAAACGGCCGTGCAGGAGGCGCAGGACCCGCAGGGGTTCTCGGCCAGGTCGAGCGAGCCGACCAGCTCATGGGCCAGCCCGAGGTTCCTGTAGCCATAGGCGTACATGTAGCCCCTCATCAGGTCGGGGATGGGGATGGCCTTCGGGCAGCCCCGGAGGCATTGGCCGCACTGCTGGCAGTAGAGGCCGCCGGCGACCTGCTCCCCGAGGCGCAGGGACCTGAGCTCGTCCGCCGTGAGGGCGATGTCGGTCATGGCGGGTAGGTCCTCATTGAGCTGGTCGAAGGTCGTGAAGCCCGGGATGGCCGTCGTCACGCTGGGGTCGTTGAGGGCCCACTTGAGGGCCGCCCGCATGTTGATCTTGTCCTGCTTTTCCTTGTCCCAATAGACGCCGGCCTGCGTCTTCATGGCCACGAGGCCAAGCCCGGCCGCGGCCGCCTCGGCCATGGCCCGGCTGATCTCGTCGCGCCGGTCGTGGCGGAAGTTGAAGGCGGTCAGGACGACGTCGTAGGCCTTGGCGGCGACGGTCGCCCGGATGACCTCCGGCTCGTTGGAGTGCGTGGTGACGCCGATGAAGCGGGCCTTGCCCGCCTTCTTGGCCGTTTGGAGGGCTTCGATCATGTCCGGGTTCTGGACGTGCTCGGCGGTCGAGTTGTTGTGAAGATAGAGGATGTCCACGTGGTCGAGGCCGAGACGCTTCAGGCTGACGTCGAACAGGTCAAGGAAGGCCTTCCGCAGGGGTTCGCCTGAGACGCCCTGCAGCGACGGGTCCCTCTGGGGGCCGGGGACCTTGGTGGCGATCATATAGGACTCGCGGGAGCGGTCCTTGATGACCTCGCCGATCATCTGCTCGTTGCGGCCGCGCTGGTAGCCGTGGGCCGTGTCCAGCATGACGACGCCCGCCTCCAAGGCCGCCTGGACGACGGCCGGATTGTCGGCGGTCATGACGCCCATGCTGACGACCGGGATCTTGAGCCCGGTCCGGCCCAGCGTCCGGATGATCGGCTTGGCCCCGGCCGCGCCCGCGGCCAGGGCCGCGGCCTTGACGACGCCGGGCACGGCGCCGACGGCGGCCAAGCCCGTGAGTCCCTGCTTGAGGAAGCTCCGTCTCTTGAGTTCGTTGGTCTTTCCGGTCATTCTCTGCTCCTCGTCCGAAAGTTCGACCGGTTCAGCGCCGGTCGGTCAGCGTTGCCATGAAATCGACGACGGCGGCCTCTTCGTCGTCCGTCAAGCCGAGGTTCCCCATCTCGGTTGTGTTGAGGTTCGCGGCGACCTCGGGGGCCGGCCAGCCGGCCTCGGCGACGTCGCGGGTGTTGTAGAAGCGGACGACGTCCTTCAAGCTCCGGAAATAGCCGTTGTGCAGGAAGGCCTTGACGAACCCCGGGGCGGGCCGCTTGTCGACGTTCCTCAGGGTCGGGGTGCGATGCTTGCCCATGTTCTCGGCCGCATAGGCCTTGTAGCGATCGACGGTCTCGAGGAAGCCTCCGAGACCCTTGTCCACCCAGGCCTGTCCGTCCGGGTTCAGCGACCTGTCCAGGCCGTAGAACGGGTTCCCGGGATTGCGGGGCACGCCCAGGTTGTCGTACTTGTAGTCCGCGAAGACGGGCGGCTTCCCGTCCCCGGCCGACGTCAGGACGTGGCATTTCGAGCACAGTCCCCGGCCGTTGAAGACGACCAGTCCGAAGAGCTCGCGGTCGCTCAGGCCCAGGTCCCGGAAGCTTTCGACGTTGGCCGCCGCGATTCTCTCGACCTCGAGCCCTTTGGCCGCGGCCGCGCGCCAGAAGTCGTCGAATTTCGAGCTGAAGGGATTGACCTCGGCCGACCGCTCATAGGCGGCGACGGCCCGGCAGATGTCGGCGCAGGCCAGGGCCGGGTCCCTGTTCGCGGCGAGCGAGCCGGGGCCGAAGACCTTCTCAAAGAGGCCCGCGTAGGCCGACCCCCGGACGAGCCGGACGAGGCTCGCCGCGTCGGCGACGTTCTGCTCCAGGGGATTGAAAAACGGGCCCAGGGCCTGCTCGGCCAAGGGGTCGCCCAGGGCGTCGCCGGTCGCCCGGCCGTCCCAGAACATCCCTCCGACGAACTCCCCGTCGGCCCGGTGGAGCTTGGGGCTCCAGCCGGCGTAGGCCGCGGCCGGCGGCTTGCGGTTTCCGAACCGGCCCTCGACCGCGCCCCCGTAGACGCCGGACGCCTTGTTGACGTTTTCGTCGGGACCGGAGAAGCCGACGCCGGGGCCGTGACAGGCCGCACAGCTCTGGCCCGGAGGCGAGGACAGGTTGGCGTCGAAGAAGAGCTTCTTGCCGAGCTCTTCGATCGCCGTGAGCTTGGCCGCCCCGCCCTGGCCGCGGACCTGGGCCAGGAGGGCGGCGCTGAGGACGATCAGCGCCCCGACGACCGCCCTTGTCCTCATGGTCCCTCCTCGATCCGACCGGTCCGCCGGCCGATCCGCGGCCGGCCCGCCGCGGGGCTCCCGGTCATGCCGCCATCCATTGTAGCGGAGGTCGGCCGAATGTCAACGGGACGGCGCGGCCCGACGCCGCGGTTTGACATTTCCCGCCCCGGCGCTATACTCCCTGTCGATCATGAGACGGACGTCCCTTCTCCTCGCCCCGGTCCTCCTGGCGACGGCCGGCCTCGGGCTCCCCTCCTCCGGCCAGGTTGCGGCCCCGCCGTCCGAATTCCCCGTGCGCACGTTCTTCTCGGTCCGCTCGGCCCGACCCGACGCGAGCATCCCGGACGTCCTCCGCGAGCAGTTCGAAAAGGACGACGGCGCCCCGCTCAGGTCCGTCGTGATCGACCTCAACGGCGACGGCCGGACCGAGAAGCTCGTCCTCTGCGGCGTGCCCTCCGCGGCCGGAGGCTACCAATGGCTTGTCTTCGATCCGGCCTCCGGCGCCGGCCGCGGCGTCATCACCGGGGCCCTGATCTTCGTCGGCCGCGAGACCGACGGCGGCTATCCCCGGCTCGAGACCTATTGGCGGCAGGGCGGGAACATGTCCATCGTCTCCCGCTACGCGTTCGACAAAGGCCGCTACGGCCGGACCAACACCCGGGCCCTGTCCCTGTGGGAAGCGAGCGAATACTTCCGCTCGAAGGGACCGATCGACCTCGACCTGGAGCTCGCCGAGACCGGGATCAAGTAGCCCAGCGATGGCCTCGCCACGGGGGCCGGTCCGGTGAGAAAAACGGCCGCCGCCGCGCGTCCTCTCTTATGACACGACAGTCAGGGAGGTCCCATGAAGAACAAGCTCGGTCCTGAAGAATTCGTCAAGCTGGCCATCGCCCGTCTGCGCCTCGAGAACTACAAGGGTATCCACTCCGTCTACAGCGGCTTCAACGACGCGTTCAAGAGCTACTTCGACGGCGCCAATCCCATCGACGCGACGGACGAGCTGGCCCGGCTGGGGAAGATCGTCCTCCGGCCGGTCAAGGGCGGGGTCATGCTCTATCTCCCCGGCGACGGCCCGGAGATGAGCCGGGGCGACATGGCCCTCAAGAAGATGGGCCTGCTCGAAAAGACCTGAGGCGGGGCGGGCTCACAGCCGGCGGGCGAGGACGGCCGCGAGCTCGAGGTATCTCCGGAAGGCCGGCCGGGCCCGGCGTCTGCGCCCGGCCCCGACTGCCGGGTCGGCCAGGATCAAGGCCTCGACGAGAAGGCGGACCAGGGCCCGATAGCACATGTAGAAGTCGGCGACGCCGCGCATCCCCTCGTCGCCCGAGCAGGCGATGTAGGCGTCGACGAAGCGCTCGGCCAGGTCCGGCCGGCGGCAAAACATCAGGTCCATGGCCAGATAGGCGACGTCCGCGGCCACGTCCGTCGTGGCCAGGGCGGGGTTGAACTCGATGGCGTCGAAGATGCGAACGCCGTCCCCCTCGAGGAAGATGTTGCTCATCCTCAGGTCGCCGTGGCACCGCCGGATCCTCCCCTGCTCGACGCGCTCCCGGAAGAGCCCGCCGCGGGAGCGCCTGAAGCCCTCGACCTTCTCCTCGATCCGGTCGAGCGTCCGCCCGGCGCCGAACTCCTTTTCGATCAGGGGCCTCAGGCGGAAGGCGTGGGCGAACCCCTCTCCGATCGCCCGGGCCGTGCCGTACTTCCGCGGCGCGGCCGGCGTCCGGGCGTGGAAGTCGCAGAGGGCCCGGACGATCCGCAGGACGTCCTCCGTCCCGACGGCGCCCCGGGCGACCAGCCGGTCCAGGCGCGCCGCCTGCGGCATCTCGCGCATCTTGACGGCGTATTCGACCGTCCGTCCCGGCCCGCCGAAGCTCAAGACCCCGCGGCGCTCGCGCACGGGGACGACGCCGGCATAGAGCCCCGGGCCGAGCCGCGAGCCGACCTCGACCTCCCTCCGGCAGAAGCGCCTCCTCCGGTCGAGGCTGCGGTAATCGACGAAGCTGAACCGGACGGGCTTCTTGATCTTGAAGGCGTGAGCGCCGTCGAGCAGGACCCAGCTGATGTGGGTCTGGATGAGGCGCAGGTCCCGCGATCGCCGGAGCGGATCGATGACCTCGCGCTGACGCTCGACGACCCGGATCGAGTTCCCCAGGGAGGCGACATGTCTCCTCCACGCGGCCGGATCGGCCGTGTCGACGACGAAGCGCCGGCCCCGAACGGGCTCGTAGGACCTCTTGATGAAGCCGTGGACCGCGAAAGCGGCCGGGCGGGTCCCTCGGGCGGCGCGGAGCCGCCTCTCCATCCGGCGCTTGACGACCGGGACGGGCGAGACGACCTCGACGACGAAGACCGGCGCCCCGGCCCGCCGCCCGACCGCGGCGCCCGCCCGTCTCAGGCGCTGGAGATAAAAGGTCCCGTCCAGGATGACGCTCCTTCCGGACCCGAGAGCCCGCTCCGCCCGGTCGAACAGCCGCTCGTACACCCCCCCTTTGGCGGACCGGGAAAAGCCCGGGCGGCCGGACTCCGCCCTGATCCTGTCCGTGCTCAGGACCCGGGCCCCGGTCTCGCGGGCCAAGGCCGCGGCGACCGTGGACTTCCCGGTCCCGGGCAGGCCGGTCATGATGATCAGCATGGCCTCGCGCTCCGGCCGGCCGGCGTGACGGGACCGTCTATTCCGGCAGGACCAGGCTCAGTCCGGCGACGAGGTCGTCGATGCCTTCCGCGACATCGACCAGCGACTCCTCCATCTCCTTATTGGCGGCGGGCCAGGCCTTGTCCGATACGGCCTCGAGCTCCTCGGCTCTCGAGCTCAGCGCCTTCAGCCGGGCCCGGAGGTCGTCGAGCCGGCCGCGATAATCGCCGATATCGTCCCAGCCGGACGATTCCATGTCCGTTTCGAGCCCCTCCAGCCGCTCCTCGAAAGCGGCGATCTGCTGGAGCACGGTGGCCGTGTGCTCTTCCCGTGTGGGCCGGGGCATGTTCAGCCCCTCGGGACAGGCCGCCGCATCCGCAATCGTCGTTCTCTTCTTCTTGGCCATTCACATCTCCTCGAGGTCCAATTTGAGGGCGATATAGCCCATGAGGTCCTTGAGCGCGATGACGCCGGCGAGCTTCCCTCCCTCGGCGACGATGAGCCGGCTGCGGCCGGTCTTCTGCATGAGAGACAGCGCTTTCAGCACGTCCTCGTCCGGGCCGATGGTGTTGTCCGGGGAACAGCCCCGGGCGAGCTCCCCGACCGTGCGCGAGGCGCGGTCCTCCGGGGCCAGGCCCTTGATCTGGTCGAGGGTGACGCAGCCGACGAGGTCGTCCCCCTCGACCACGGGGTACATCTTGAACTGGTATTTGTAGATATAGTCCTCGACGAGCTTGGTGACGGTCGTTCCCGGAGCCACGGCGACCGCGTCCGCGGCCATGAGCTTGCGGACCGGAACGCCTTCGAGGGCCCGCCGGAACAGGAGCTGGCGATAGGACGATTTGGCCGCGTTGCGCACGAACATGCCGATGATGAGCGTCCAGAGCCCGCCGACGGAGCGGCCGAGGAAGAACTGGAGGGCGCCGAGGGCCATGAGGGCGGCGCCGAGGAGGGCCCCGACGGAGGACGCGACCCGGGTCGCCCGGCGCAGGTCGTTCCAGGTCCCCCAGAGGATGGCCCTCAGCACCCGCCCCCCGTCCAGCGGAAAGGCCGGGATGAGGTTGAAGGCGGCCAGGATGAAGTTGAGATAGCCGAGATAGCTCAGGACGCCGGTGACGGGGGTCGTCGGCCCTCCGCCGGCTACGAAATGGCCGGCGGCCAGGAGGACCGAACCCAGGACGACGCTCGAGACGGGGCCGGCCAGGGCCAGGAAGAACTCCGCCTTCGGGCTCGGGGGCTCGTCGCCCATCTCGGCCACGCCGCCGAACAGGAACAAGGTGATGCCGCGCATGTCGAGGCCGAATCTTCGGGCGATGAGGGAATGCCAGAGCTCATGGAAGATGATGGACAGGAAGAGGCCGATCGCCCCGGCCACGCCCATGATCCAATAGGCCGCCGGGTCCAGGCCCTGGTGCCAGGCCGGAAAGAGCCCCCGGGCCAGGCTCCAGACGATCAGGGTGCCGAGGATGAGCCAGCTCCAATCGGCCTTCACCTCGAAACCGAAGATGCGGAACAGGGTCAACGGCTTGCTGAACATCGGGCCTCCTGGGGGCTTTTTCAGGCTTGTCCGCCCTCTCTACTCCACGAAACGTGCCAAGGCCCGGCGGGGACCCGGGAAGGGCCGCCGCCCCGGGGAAGGGGTGAAGAGCGCTCCGCGGGGCCCGCCGGATATCCGGCCAGGCAGGAATCCATCCCGGGGAACGGGACACGGATGGGACGGCCGGCCGGCGCCCTCGCGCCCGGCGTCACATCCCGGCCGGAGGGGCGGGGGCCGGCCCCGGCTGTTCCTCCATGTACTGGATGTAGAGGTCGGTCAGGTCCTCGTGGGCCAGGTCGTGGACCGTCTTCATCATGACCAGCCGGCCCCGGCGCATGAAGCCGATCCGGTCGGCGATGAGCTTGGCCCGGAAGATGTCGTGGGTCGACATGAAGACCGACTTGCCCTGGTCGCGCATCTGGACGAGGATCTCCAGGAACTCCCGGCCCGACTGGGGGTCGAGGCCCGAGGTCGGCTCATCGAGGAGGATGTTGGCCGCGTCCTTGACCAGGGCGATGGCGATGCCGAGCTTCTGGCGCATGCCCTTGGAGAAGTTCTTGACCCGGCGATCGAAGGCCTCCTTCTGGAGGCCGACCCGCCCGAGGACCTGGCCGTAGTCCTTCTTGGTCAGGTCCCTCTTGCCGGCCAGCTTGCTGAAATAATCCAGGTTCTGGATGGCCGTGAAGTTCCCGTAGAGCATGACGTTCTCGGACACGAAGGAGACGTGCTTCTTGGCCTTGAGCGGGTCCTTGGCCACGTCGATCCCCTCGATGAGGGCGGTCCCCGACGTCGGCGGGATGAAGTTCAGGAACAGGTTGATGGTCGTCGTCTTGCCGGCGCCGTTGGCCCCGAACATGCAGAAGATCTCGCCCGGCTCGACCTTGAAGGTCAGCCCGTCGAGGGCCAGCTCGCCGTCCTCGTAACGCTTGGTCAGGTTGATGGCTTCGAGCATGGGGGCCTCCTTAGCGGACGTCGTAATGCAGGAACGAGACGTAGGCGCCGACGAAAAAGACGACAATCAGGACCAGGAGCAGGCCGAAATCGGGGATGGCCCGGACGAGCGAGCGGCTCAGCCACTCCGGCTCGTAGACGTGCTGGGGCATGTCGTCGATCCTGATATTGGTCTGTTCGCCGGTCTGGAAGTTGATGCTCTCGCCCATCTTGGAGTTGATCCACTTGGTGTAGATCGGCTTGTAGGTCCGGACCGAGGCCAGGAAGCGGTCGAACTCGTCGACCCCCGTCCGGGCCAGGGTCATCGAGCCGAAGGTCAGGGCCGAGGCCGGCGAGATCCGCGAGAGGCTGACGGCCAGGCTCTGCTGGGCCCGCTTCTTCTGCTGGTAGTCCCGCTCGAGGGCGGCGTTGTTCTCGTCGATCCTGGTCGTCAGGGACTGCTGGTAATCCTGGAGGAACTGCTTGAACTTGTCCTGCCAGGCCTTGGGGTCCTTGGTCGCTTCGGCCTGGTTCTTGGTGACCCATTCCCGGGCGCCCTTCTGGCCCTCGACCTGGACCTGCTGGAGGAAGGCGTCCTTCTTGGCCGTGATCTCGTGGACCGAGGGGATGGGCCGGACCTGCCCGGCCGTGATAACGGCGGCCTTGGGGATGACCATGACGATGAGGACCCAGGCGAAGAGGAGGACGAGGAAGGAGGTCGACGACCGTGAGGTCCGGGCCGAGACGAGCAGGCCCAGGCAGAAGAAGACCGAGAGGTAGAGGAAGAACATGAGGAAGATGAGCATCAGCCGGCCCCACTCCTCCCCGCCGAGGGAGATGTCGGGCATGATGAGGAGGAAGAGGAGGCTGAGGAGGAGCGGGATGAGGAGAGGCAGGAGCAGGCTGATGTAGCCGCCGATGGCCTTGCCCAGGATGAGCCGGTCGCGGGGCACGTCGTTCGACAGGGCCAGTTTCAGCGTCCCCTTTTCCTTCTCGCCGACGATGGCGTCGTAGGTGAAGAGGATGGCGAAGAGGCTGAGGACGATCTTGACGATGAACATCAGGTCGAGGGCGCCGAAGACGGCGAAGACAGGGTTGCTGCTGTACTTGGAATCGACGAGGTTGGGGTCGGCGGCGATGTTGACCGGGGCGACGCGGCCGACGGCCTCCTCGATGCCCGTGACCACGGTCCCCAGGACCTGGGGCGGCTTGCTGATCTTGACGCCGATGCCGGCCAGCGAGTTGTAGTTGGGCTGGCTCTCCATGTTCTTCTTGTTGAGGGCCAGAGAGGCCGTATATTCCTTCTTCTCGGCCCGGTAGTTGGCCACCCCGGTGTAGACGGAGAGCAGGATGAGAACGGTGCAGAGCAGGAAGGTGAAGACGAACTTCGGGCTAGTGATGTTGTCCAGGATCTCTTTGCGGATGATGTCTCGGAGCATGCGGGGCCTCCCTCGAGTGGATGGCGGCATTATACCTCAAACCGGCCGCCCGGTTCAGAAAAATCCGCTCACCGTCCCGGATCGAGGAAGAGCCCCAAGCGGCCGGGCGAGGCCAGATCGACCGGGCCCCGGGCGCCCAAGAGCCGCACCCTCACTCCGGTTGACTCGACGGCCGGGAAGCGCAGGAGCTTCTTCCAGCCGACCGTCGTTCCCGCGGCGATCTCCTTCCAGCCCGTTCCGTCCCGGATATCGAGGGCGAAGGATTCGATCCGCTGGCCCAGCCTCAGATCTTCTTTCAACATGGCGACGTTGAAGCGCGCGGGCGTCCCGAGGTCCCATGTGAACGAAGGGGGAAGCGACCGCGACGTGACGCGCCGGCCCTGAGCGCCTAACCGATCGGCCGACCCGGGACCGGATACCCGGATCCCGGCCTTCCCCGCCAAGTTGACCGAGAAGGTCGCCCGCAGGCGGTCCCCCCATTCCCTCAGGCGGCGGGCGTCATTCTCGTGGATCCGGCCCCGCTTGTCGGGGGGGACATTGAGAAGGAGCTGGGCATTACCGCCGACCGACGTGTAATAGATATCGAGGAGACGGTCGAGCGACTTGACCTTGTCGTCCTCCGAGGCGTGGTAGAACCAGCCCGGGCGGATGGAGACGTCGGCCTGGCCGGGATACCAGAGGAGCCGGCCGCCGGACCGCGCCGCCTCGGCGATCCGCCCGAACGAGCCGAGGTCCGGGGCCTGGGCGTCCAGACGGGCGATGCCGCCGGGGCTCTTCTCGTCGGGCAGGTCGTCGAAGCCCGTGACCGGGATGACGCTCCATTCGCTCTCCCGCGTCACCCCCGCCTCGTTCCCGATCCAGCGGGCGTCCGGGCCCATGATGGAGATGACCGCCCCCGGCTGGAGCTCGCGGATGAGCGCGAAGTATCCGGCCCAGTCGTAGACCTGGCGCCTGCCGTTCGGGCCTTCGCCGCAGGCGCCGTCGAACCAGACCTCGGAAACCTCGCCATAGCGCGTCAGGAGCTCGCGGAGCTGGTTCTTGAAATGCTCGTTGTAGCGCTGCGAATCGCCGTACGACGGCTCGTGGCGGTCCCAGGGCGAGAGATAGACCCCGAAAGCCAGGCCGCCCTTGCGGCAGGCCTCGGCGACTTCCCCGACGACGTCGCCCTGTCCGCCCTTCCACGGCGAGCTCTCGACCGAGTGGTCCGTGAGCCCGCTCGGCCAGAGGCAGAAGCCGTCGTGATGCTTGGCCGTGACGATGAGGCCCCGGATGCCCGCGGCCTTGACCGCTTCGACCCATTGGTCCGCGTCGAGATCGGTCGGGTTGAAGAGCCGGGGGTCCTCGGTCCCCTCGCCCCACTCCCGGTCGGTGAACGTGTTCAGGCCGAAGTGGACGAAGGCCTGGAATTCGAGCGCCTGCCAGCGGAGCTGCCGCTCCGAGGGGACGACCCGCGCCGCCTTGGCTTCGAGCTCGGCGACGGTGTCCGCCGGCCCGATCCCGACGGGCCCGAAGGCGGGCCGGGCCTCCGGAGCGGGCGCGGTCCCGACGCCGGGGGCGGGCGGCTTCGAGCATCCGGGCCAGAGCGCGATCACGACACAGGCCCCCGCCAGCGTGGTCCGGCTCCCGCGAATCCGGTTTGTCATGGTCTCTCCGCTATCCTTACTATACATCAAGCCTGGACTATTCATAAAAACGCCGGTTTTCTCATAAGACAAGAAAACCCAAGACCGGCGTTTTTACCCTTCGGGCAAGAAGGCGGGACCCGGCGTTGACAACGTCCGGGGCGTGAATTATGCTCGTCCCGCCCGAAAGGAGTGCGCGATGGCCCCCGTCATCACCCTCAACGTCGTCGATTACGCCATCATCGCCGGCTATATCCTGGTCATGGTCCTGGTCGGCTACTCGCTCAAGAAATACATGAAGACGGGCGAGGACTTCTTCCTCTCCGGCCGGTCCCTCCCCGGCTGGATCACCGGCCTGGCGTTTCTCTCGGCCAACCTGGGCGCCCTCGAGGTCATCGGCATGGTCGCCAACTCGGCCAAGTACGGCATCGCCACGGTCCACTTCTACTGGGTCGGGGCCATTCCGGCCATGGTCTTCCTGGGCATCTTCATGATGCCGTTCTATTACGGCAGCCGGGTCCGGACTGTGCCCGAGTACCTCAAGCTCCGCTACAACGAGGCGACCCGCGGCCTCAACGCCATCTCCTTCGCCGTCATGACCGTCCTCATGAGCGGCATCAGCCTCTACGCCATGGCCCTGCTCTTCAAGATCATGCTCGGCTGGCCGCTCACGCAGAGCATCCTCTTCGCCGCGATCGTCGTCCTCCTCTATGTCTTCTGGGGCGGCCTCTCGTCCTCGATCTACAACGAGGTCATCCAGTTCTTCCTCATCTGGCTCGGCCTCCTGCCCATCGTCTTCCTCGGCCTCAAGGAGGTCGGCGGCTTGGCCGGGCTCGGGGCCAGGCTCCAGGAGACCCTCCTCCATTCGTTCAAGTACCTGGGCACGAGCGCCAACCCCCTCGGCGTCGACTGGTTCGGCGTGGTCATGGGGCTCGGCTTCGTCCTGTCCTTCGGCTACTGGACGACCGATTTCCTGGTCGTCCAGCGGGCCATGGCCTCGAAGAACATCAACGCCGCCCGGATGACCCCGATCATCGCCGCGTTCCCCAAGATGATCGTCCCGATCATCGTCGTCATCCCGGGCCTCGTCGCCCTGCTCGTCCTGCCCGAGTTCGGCCAGGCCGCCCTGCCCACGGCCGACTACAACTCGGCCCTCATCCTGCTCATGAAGCACTACCTGCCGAACGGGCTCCTGGGGCTGGCCATCACGGCGCTTCTGGCCAGCTTCATGTCCGGCATGGCCGGCAACGTCACCGCCTTCAACTGCATCTGGACCTACGACATCTACGGCTCGTACATCCGGAAGGGCCGGCCCGACGCCCATTACCTGAAGGTCGGCAAATACACCACCGTCATCGGCATCGCCGCGAGCGTCGGCACGGCCTACATCGTCCGGTCCTTCCCCAACCTGATGGATTACATGCAGCTCATCTTCTCCTTCTTCAACGCCCCGCTCTTCGCCACCTTCCTCCTGGGCATGTTCTGGAAGGGGGCTACCGCCTGGGGCGGGTTCTGGGGCCTGCTCGTCGGCATCCTGACCGCGGCCGGCCACTACATCCTCTACAAGGCCGGCGTCCTGACCTATCACAGCGACATGGCCGCCAACTTCTACCAGGCCATCTGGGCCTGGTCGGCCGACTTCGTCGTCACGATCGGGGTCAGCCTGTTCACGGCCAAGCGCGACCCGAAGGAGCTCGTGGGCCTCGTCTTCGGCCTGACGCCGAAGCCCAAGGCCGAGGCCCGTTGGTACGCCCGGCCCGCGGTCTGGGGGACGCTGGCCATTATCGCGGCCGTCGTCCTCAACATCATCTTCTGGTGATCGGGCCGCGACCCAAGGAGAGAGCCATGAACGACACCGACGAAACAAAGGACCGGGCGGCGGGCCCGACGCGGGAGCACGTCCTCGACCTCAAGCTCCCGATCGGCTGGCTCCTCGGCGCCTACGGCCTCCTGCTCACCGGATACGGCCTGGTGACCGGGAAGGAGATGTACGCCATCTCCCTGGGCATCAACGTCAACCTCATCTGGGGCCTGTTCATGCTCGCGATCGGCGCCGGGTTCCTGCTGACCGCTTTCCTCAAGAGGGGCAAGGCCGGACAATAGGGCCGGCCGCCGGCCCGGGCGCTATTCGCGGCCTTCGCGCAGGCGGATGTAGATCGCCGCCCCGCCGCCCTCTTCGCCCCGCGAGTGGACGTCGAAGAGGGTCGTCTGGCTGTTGATGAGCTGGGACAGCTGTTTGAAGCCGTAGGTGCGGGGGTCGAAGCCGGGATCGAGCTGGCGCAGGTAGAAGCCGATCTCGCCCAGGTTGGCCCAGCCGTCCTCGTGGACGGCCATGTCGAAGGCGCCCTTGAGCAGGGGAACGGGATCGAACTTGGCGGCCGCGTCGGCGCGGTCCTCCCGGTCCTCGTGGTCCTCGCGCTCCTCTTTCTGGGCCCGGGTCTCCTTGCCGCCGCCCTTCCGGCCCGCGCCGCCGCGCGCGCCCCGTCGCGGCTCCCGCGCCTCCCGCGCCTCCCGCTCCCGTCCCCCTCTCGGCTGGAGGTTCTCCGTGTAGATGAAGATGTTACAGCCGTTGACGAAGGCCTTGGGCGTCGAGCGCTTGCCCACGCCCATGACGAAGAAGCCCATCTCGCGGATCCGGGTCGCCAGCCGCGTGTAGTCGCTGTCGCTCGAGACGATGCAGAAGCCGTCGACGAGATGGCCGTGGAGGATGTCCATGGCGTCGATGATCATGGCGCTGTCGGTGGCGTTCTTGCCGATGGTGTAGCGGAACTGCTGGATGGGCTGGATGGCGTTGTCGTTGAGGGCGTTCTTCCAGCCCGACATGTTGACCGTGGTCCAGTCGCCGTAGATGCGGCGGATGGTCACGAGCCCGTACTTGCCCGCCTCGGTCAGGATCTGCCCGATGAGCGAGGGCTGGGCGTTGTCGCCGTCGATGAGCAGAGCGACCTTGCGGGTTTTTTCTTCGATGAACGGCTCGGCCATGGAGGTGTCCTTTCTTCTGCGGCGGTCGATTCCCGATTTATCTTAGCCTATTTGACAGGCCTGTTCAATCGCCCCCTCAGGGCCGATCCCCCTGATGCGGATTCTCAGGCCTCTTCAAGGACCTGCCAACCGAGGGCCTCGGCCAGCTCGAAGATCGGCTTCTTGAGATCGCCGTAGACGGTCACCCGGTGCCAGCCCCACTGGTCCCACTCGGCGAAGAGCTTCTCGATGTCGCCGACCGGCTCGACGACGAGCTTGGTCCGGCAGGCCCGGTCGTCGGGCGAATTGGCCACGGCCTTGCCCTGGTGGAAGAGGATGAGCCGGCGCTCCGGCGCGAACTCGACGGTCGTGGTCATGTAGCCCAGAGGCAGGATGGAGCGGACGGCGGCGCCCTGGCGGTCCTCCGAGTGGGTCAGGATCTCGTAAGGGTTGACCGGGCCGGCCGGGCCGAAGACCCTGTTCGAAGCGACACAGTGGGCATAGATGATCCGGCGGGAGGCCGTGTCGATGACCGGGTCGGAGATGTAGCCGGGGCGACCGCCCGTCAGGGCGGTCACGGTGACCATGGTCGCGGCCGAGCGGACGTCGCATTCGCACCCCCCGACGAGCCCTTCGTTGTTGAGCTCGTGGAAGCCGAGGCAGGGGTAGGCGTGAATGTGGCCGCCGTAGAAGCCGCCGAGGCAGTTGATGGTGATGGCGTTGGCGCCGTGCCTCTTCAGGACCGCCTTCTGGCCGAGGTACATGGCTGCCGAGGCGACAAGCGTCTCCCGGCTGACGTCCTCGACCTTGGTCGCCGTCGTCATCCAGCGGTCGGCGATGGCCGCGGACTCGTCTTTGTCGGCCGCGGCCCAGGCCTCGTTGACCTCGGCGAAGGGGACGTCGACGACCTCGATGCCCATTCCCTCTTTGATGGCCGGGGCGATGCCGGGCCAGGCGCCGCCGACGGCCAGGATCTTCGATTCCTTCATCTTCTTCAGGCAATCCCCGGCCGAACAAACGTCCGGGTCGTCGGCCGCGCAGGCCAAGTCGCCGGGCGCCGGGGTCGCCGCGCGCCTGGCCGCGGCGACCAGGGCCCCGAAATCGTTCGCGGCGCCGCTCCTTTTCACCTGTCCGAACGCCCGGCAGGCGACGACGAGATCTTCCGACCGCGACGAAGCGACGAATCCGAGGTTGCCGGTCTTCCGGCGCAGGAACTCGGCGGTATAGACGAGAAATCCGCCGCTGCCGCCGTACGGGAAATCGACATAGAGCGTGGGCTTGCCCGAAGCGGCGATGGTCTGGACGACGCGGTTCCAGCAATTGAGCTGGACGACGATGTAGCCGTCGACGGGCGCCGCGGCGTCCGCGTCCAGGACCTTCTGGGCTTCCTCGGGCCCCTTGGCCATCGAGGTCGTGAACTCCCAGCTCGGGAAAGCCTTGACCAGCGTCGCGGTCGTCCGGTCCATGACCGGCCGGAAATCGAAGCCGACGTTGGGCCAATCGGGCCCCGGCTGGACGACGTCGTGGAGCGCGTAAACGATGCGCAGGCGGAGCTTTTCCGGCCGGCCGCAGGCCTGGAACAGGCCGGCCGGGGCGAGGACTCCCAGGGCTCCCGCCGAGGCGGCCGCCGTCAGAAAGCGGCGCCGGCTCAGGGGACAGCCCGCACAGCCGTGGGATCCGCGTCGTGGATTCATCGGGGCCTCCTTCTCTCGGTCGACTTCACCCGCGCCGCTTCGGCCGCCGGGCGCAGTCCCGATGCTAATGCAGGGTCGGACGGGAGTCAAGGAAGGGATTGACCGGGGCCGGGGAAAGCCTTAAAGTCCCCGCATGGACAAGACGACACGACGGGCGTTCCTCGGGGGCTCGCTGGCCGTCGCCGCGGGGGCCGTTCTGGCGCCCGCCGCGTCCCGTGGCGGGCGGCAGGCCGCCGCGCCGGCCGGAACCTACGGCTTCGAGCTCGGTCTGGCCTCCTACACCTTCCGCGAGTTCGGCCTGGACGAGACCCTGGCCATGGCCCGCCGCCTCGGCCTGGGCCGGATCGCCTTCAAGGACATGCACCTGCCGCTCGACAGCTCCGCGGAGACCATCCGGACGACGATCGGCAAGGCCCGGGCCCACGGCCTCGTCGCCTACGCCTGCGGCGTCGTGTACATGAGCACCGAGGCCGAGGTCGACCGGGCCTTCGAGTACGCCAAGGCCGGGGGCCTGACGATGATCATCGGCGTTCCCGACCACGGCCTGCTCGGCCGGGTTGAGGAAAAGGTCCGGGAGACCGGCATCCGGCTGGCCGTCCACAACCACGGCCCGGGGGACCGCCGCTACCCCACCCCGCGATCGATCCTCGACCGCGTCGCCGCCCTCGACGCCCGGATCGGCGTCTGCCTCGACATCGGGCACTGCGCACGCTCGGGGCTCGATCCCTCCGAGGAGGCTGCCGGTTGCGGCTCGCGCCTTCTGGACGTCCACATGAAGGATGTCTCGTCGGCGACCGCCGAAGGCGGCACGGTCGAGATCGGCCGCGGCGTCATCGACATCCCGCGGTTCCTGAAGACGCTGGCCGGCCTGGGTTTCGACGGGACGCTCGCCTTCGAGCACGAGAAGGACGGCCGGGACCCGCTTCCGGGATTGGCCGAATCGGTCGGCTACGTCCGCGGCGCCGTCGCGGCCCTCCGCGGGGCCGAAGCCGCGCGGCCGGCCCGGGGCTGAGGCCGCCGCATGGAAAGACCCGAGCGGCTGGCCAGCCTCGACGCCTTCCGCGGCTTCGACATCCTGACGATGGTCTTCGTCAACTACATCGCCGGGATGAAGGCCATCCCGTTCATCCTCCGGCACGCCGCCGCGGACCAGGACGTCTTCACCCTGACCGACGTCGTCTTCCCCGGCTTCCTGTTCATCGTCGGGGTCTCCATCCCGCTGGCCCTGTCGAAGAGGCGGGCCGAGGGCCGGACCTCCCTCGCCCTCGCCGGTCACGTCCTCGTCCGGACCCTGGCCCTCCTCTTCCTCGGCGTCCTGCTCGTCAACGAGGGCCGGTTCTCGGCGGCGGCCACGGGCCTCGGCCGGGACCTCTGGTATTTTCTGGCCACCGTGGCCGTCCTGGCGCTGTGGACCGTCGTGCCGAAGGAAGCGTCCGCGGAGAAACGGCGCGTCCTCCTGGGCCTGAAGATCGCCGCGGCGCTCGCCCTCATCGTCCTCGTCCTCGTCTTCCGGGGCCAGGGGGAAGACGGCCGGGTGACGATTCTGCAGACCTCCTGGTGGGGCATCCTGGGCATGATCGGCTGGTGCTATCTGGCCGGGAGCCTTCTCTTCCTGGCCTGCCGCGGCAACCGGACCGTCCTGGCCGGGGCTGTGGGCGTCATGACCGCCCTCTCGATCGGCGCGCGGCACGGGGCGCTCGATTTTCTGGGTCCCGTCAACGACTTCGTCAACGTCGGCAGTCTCTTCGGCTCCCACACGGCCATCGTCACGGCCGGGATGCTGGCGGGGACGGTCTTCGTCCCGGGGTCCGACATCGCCTCGCCCGGCCGGCGCCTGCGCTTCCTGGGCTTCACCGGCGCGGCCCTTGTCCTCGCCGGCTACCTGCTCAGACCGCTCCACGGCTTCAGCAAGATCAGGGGCACGGAGTCCTACTGCCTGGCGACGGCGGGAATCTGCTGTCTCGTCTTCATGCTCTTCTATGCCGCCCTGGATGTCCTCAAGACGGGACGCCGGACCGCGGCCCTCATCCGGCCAGCCGGCCGGAACCCCCTGCTGGCCTACCTGTTGCCGGGGCTCGTCGCGAACATCGCCGGGCTCGCGGGCTCCCTCCTCCAGGCCGACGTCGGCCGCCTACTCTGGCCGTTCTACGGGACGGGGGGCCTGGCCGGGATGCTCAACGCGGCGGTCATGACCGGGCTCATCCTTCTGCTCACGGCCGCCCTCACCAGGGCCGGGCTGGTCCTGAAGCTGTGACGGACGCGGGACCCCCGGAGGGGCCGGCTATTTCGAGAAATACCCGAGGGGGGCCGTGATCTTGGCCCCGTCGCGCTTGACCCGGACGTCGAAGGTCCTGAAGCCGGGCGGGAGATCGGACTCCCCGCGCATATAGGTCAGCAGATAATAATCGCTCGAGACGCGGGCCGCCGACTTGAACGCCTCGGCCGGGTTCACGGAGCTGGCCGACGTCCCGCCCGTGGCCAAGGCCGTGCTGACGAAGCCCGCGTAGGTGTCCTCGGACTGCTCCTTCATCGTCGCGCCGTAGATCCGCTGGCTCTTCTGTTCCATGAAGATGAAATGAAAATCGACGCCGGAATCGGCGAAAGCCTTCCGGACCCGGTCCGCGTCGAAGGCCTTTTCGCGGTTGTAGAACTGGAACAGGTCCATCAGGTTGCCGATGATGTCGAAATTTTCCTGATAGAGGGACATCATCCGGTTCAGGGTCGCCCCGCTGATCTCGGGGCGATACTCCCGCTGGTAAAAGAGGACGACGGTCTTCTGGCCCGGGACCCCCTTGAGGGAATCGGCGAAGGTCAGGAGCTTGGCCTCGTCGACCAGGCGGATGCCTTCGAGCTTCATGAGGGCCTGCCGATAGCGGTCAATCTGCATCTCCAGTCCCAGCCCGCCGGACTCCATGGTCACGTCGGTATCCAGGTCCTCACCGCCGCTCGAGGTTTGGCCGCTGATGGCCCGGATCAGGCGGCGGAGGTCCCGGATGAGCTCCCGGTATTCGCCGCCGCCGCGCAGGATGTCCTTGCGCAGAACGTCCTCCATGCTCTTCGACAGCTCGGACTTCGTCCTCTCGGCCAGGGCGTCCTTCTGGAGGTTGTAGGGCTTGACCGGGGTCACGAGGCTCAGGGCGTCGCCGGGCTTGAGCACCGTGCCGAAGAGATGGCTGATGGCCTCGGCGAGCTTGGGGTCCCAATCCACGGCCTGGAAGAGCAGGGTGTAGGTCCGGCCGATCTCGGGGGACGGCCGCCCCGGGCCGCCCTCCGACCGGACCACCCGCCCCCCCCGGACTAGCTCCAGGGAGATCAGCGGCTGGGACCGGCCGTCTTCCAGGATCTGGAAATCCGCGAGCGTGAGGTCCTCGACGAAGCGGCCCTCCGCGGTGACATGGGCCCGGACCTCGATGAACGCGGGCGCCGGGGCGGCCGCCTCCTGGGGGGGCGCGGCGAGCGCCGACACGCCGAAGATGACGACAGCCAGGATGGTCATAGACCTGAGCGCATTGGACATGCTCAACTCCTCAACGGGCCCTTTTGTTTTTATTATACCACATCATCCATAACTTCACTTCCATCTTTTTCGGTTTCTTTTCGGGAATCCTCTCGCCTGGACTATTCATAAAAACGCCGGTTTTCTCATAAGACAAGAAAACCCAAGACCGGCGTTTTTACCTTCGGGCAAGCCGATCCGGCCGCATCTGCTTCGTTGCAAAGGGTTCGCAGTACCAGGAGTACAGCTTCACCCTTTGACGCCTCGCATCTGCAGCCGCCTCGGCTCGTGAATTATCCAGGCCCGAGAGGCATTTGGGATTTCCCCCGGCCGGGTGTAAAATGGTCCCGTGGCAAATGACGGTCTGTCCCGGGAGGCGGACCGGGGAGGAACGGCATGACGATACCGAAGGGATGTGTCCTGGCTGTCCTGTGCACCCTGGCGGCCCTTGAAGCGGCGGCCTGCTCCGGGGCCAAGCCCAAGCTCGAACCCGAGAGCGCGAAGTTCTACGAGACCGCCCGGCTCATCATGACCAAGGAGGAGACGAGGATCTTCCAGAAACTGCCGGACGCCGAGAGCCGCAAGGAGTTCATCGCCGACTTCTGGCTCAAGCGGGATCCCGATCCCGACACGCCGCGGAACGAATACCGCGAGGAGTTCCAGGCCCGGATCGACTTCGTCGCCAAGCGCTTCAACAAGGAGGGCGTCCCGGCCCACAACACCGACCGCGGCCGCGTCTATATCTTCATGGGTCCGCCCGACAAGGTCGAGGAGTTCCCGCCCCCGCCCGGGGCCGGGGGGGCCCGCGGCTTTGTCGTCTGGTGGAGCTATTTCGACGACCGGATGGCCGTCGAGTTCACCGACGAGAGGGGCGACGGCCGGTATCGGATCACCGACACCGAGGGCGATCTCTTCGGGGCCATGGACCTGGCCCAGCTGGGCCAGGGCGTCCGGGCCGACGACGTCTTCGCCCAGAAGTTCGTCAAGTTCCAGGCCAGCTACGACCGGGAGGCCCGGGAGATCGAGGTCCGTCTTCCCGTCAAGAGCCTGATGTTCCGTGAAAACGCCGAGGGCCGGATGCAGATCGACCTGCGGTTCCTCATCTACATCTACGCCGACCAGGGGACGGGCAAGGAGAGCTTCGCCGACGCCCGGTCGGTCGTCCTGACCGACGCCGAGCTCGAGACCCGGGGGACCGTCGATTTCCGCTTCGCCCGCGCGCTCCAGCCGGGGACGAGCTACGTCGACATCATCGTCACGGGCCGGGAAGGCATGAAGGGCAAGATCCGCCAGATATTCGAGATCAAGGTCGCCCAGGAATAGCCGCTCGCGGCGGCATTGACATCATCCCCGGGCTCCGATAGTATGGGCCCCTCGGAGACCGGAAAACACCCATGAAAGTCAGGCTCTTTCCCAAGGACCACAAGTTCTTCGATCTCTTCCGCGAAGACGCCGCCAACCTCCGGGAGGGCGCCCTGGCCCTTCAGGAGCTCGTCGACCACTACGAGGACGTCGGGAAGAAATACGAGCGCATCAAGGCCATCGAGCACCAGGGCGACAACATCACCCACGAGCTCTTCACCCGCCTCCGCGACACCTTCATCACCCCGCTCGAGCGGGAGGACATCCACGGCCTGGCCAGCGGCCTCGACGACGTCCTCGACTGCATCGAGGGCGTGGCCAGCCGGATGTGGACGTTCAAGCTGGCTCGGCCGACGCCCGAAGTGAAGAAGCTTGTCGACGTCATCGTCAGGGCCGTCGAGCAGATCTTCGAGGCCATCAACCACCTCGAGGCGCTGGGGCACATCCACGCCTTCTGCAAGCAGATCAACATCCTCGAGTACGAAGCCGACGTCATCTGCCGGGAGGCCATCGCCGAGCTCTTCGACAAGGCCGAGACGGCCGCCGAGATCAAGGACCTCATCAAGCTCAAGGAGATCTACACCCGGCTCGAGGTCGCCGCCGACCGGTGCGAGGACGTGGCCAACGTCATTGAGGAGATCATCCTCAAGTCCAACTGACCTGGGCCATTCATGAAAACGCCCTATTTTTCCTCTCGGCTCGTGAATAACCCAGGCTGAGCCTCATGCCCGACGCCGGTCTCCTCTTCGTCGTCTTCATCATCCTCGTGGCCTTGGCCTTCGACTACACCAACGGCATGCACGACGCGGCCAACTCCATCGCCACCGTCGTCTCGACCCGGGTCCTGACGCCGCGCCAAGCCGTCATCTGGGCGGCCTTCTTCAACTTCATCGCCTTCCTCATCTTCGGCACCGGGGTGGCCCATACGATCGGGTCGGGGATGATCGACATCTCGGTCGTCACGCCCCAGGTTGTCTTCGCCGGGCTCATCGGGGCCATCGGCTGGAACATCTTCACCTGGTTCATGGGCCTGCCGACGAGCTCGTCGCACGCCCTCATCGGCGGCTATGCCGGGGCGGCCGTCGTCAAAGCCGGGCCCGGCGTCATCATCACCCACGGCTGGTTCAAGACCCTCCTCTTCATCTTCGTCGCCCCCCTGCTCGGCATGGTCCTCGGCGTCCTGTTCATCACCGCGACCACCTGGATCGTCCGGGGTTGGAACCCGGCCCGCGTCAACAAGCAGGCCAAGCGCCTCCAGCTCCTGTCGGCCGCCCTCTACAGCCTGGGCCACGGCGGCAACGACGCCCAGAAGACGATGGGCATCATCGCCAGCCTGATCTTCGCCGCCGGCTGGACCAAGTCCTTCCACGTCCCCCTCTGGGTCGTCCTCTCGGCCCACGCCGCGATCGCCCTGGGGACGCTGTCCGGCGGCTGGCGCATCGTCAAGACCATGGGCCAGAAGATCACCAAGCTCCGGCCGATCGACGGCTTCTGCGCCGAGACGGCCAGCGCCATCAGCATCTTCTTCGCCACCCACTCGGGGGTCCCCGTCAGCACGACCCACGTCATCACCGGGGCCATCTCGGGGGTCGGCGCGGCCAAGCGCATGTCGGCCGTCCACTGGGGAGTGACGCTGAAGATCGTCTGGGCCTGGGTCTTCACCATCCCCGGCGCCGCGTTGGTGGCCGGGGTCTCGTTCTTCCTGATCGATCTCATCGACCGGCATGTGATCTGAGCGTGAAGAGAGCGGTCCTCCTGGTCCTGATCGTCGGCGCGGCCGGGATCGCCGCCGGGGCCGCCGTGGCGGGACAGGCGCCCGCCGCCCTCCGCGCCCGCGACGTCCTGCCGGCCGGGGACCTCATCGGATCGAGCGTCGCCGTCATCCGCGATCAGGCGGCGCTCGACGCCCGCTACTACATCGCCGACGAATCCGCTCTCGGGCTCGGCCCGAAGACCGACGCGGTCTTCGCCCGCTATCGGGCCGGGGCCGGTGAGGCCCTCCTTCTCGTGGTCGCTTATCCCTCCCCGGAAGAGGCCGGGCGCATGTACGGCCGGTTCGGGGGGGACTTCTTCTCCGGGGACTTCGACCCGATGTCCCCCCGCGTCGTCGAGAGGATCGAGACCGGCGACTGGGCCGGGGCCGCGCGCCGGGACCGCTTCCTGATCGTCGTGCTCGAGGCGCCGGACCGCGGGACGTGCGAAGGCCTGCTCCGCCGCTCGGAGGACCAGATATCCGCCGCCAAGGCGAAATGACCCGGACCCCCGTCCGGAAGGAGGTTCCGCGCATGACCGACCCCTCGACCCCCAAGCCGAAATTCCCGGCCACGTTCTGGACGGCCAACACCATCGAGCTCTTCGAGCGGGCCGCCTATTACTCGATGGCCTCATTCATGGTCATCTACCTGAAGGAATCGTTGGGGATGACGCCGAGCTTCGCCACCTTCCTCAACGGTTCGCTCCTCTGGGGCCTCATCTATTTCATGCCCATCCTGTCCGGGACCCTGGCCGACAAGTTCGGCTTCAAGAGGTCGCTGTCGATCTCGTTCGTCCTGATCTCGCTCGGCTACTTCGTCATGGGCAACGTCCAGCGGCTCTGGCCCGGCCTCATCGGCCGGGGCGCGGCCGAGGCCGTCGACTTCACCGTGCCCGTCGTCCTCGGGGCCGTCCTCATCGGCGTCGGCGGCTCGATCGTCAAGCCCTGCATCGCCGGCACGGTCCAGAAGACGGCCGGGACGCGGGCGACGCTGGCCTTCGGCATCTTCTATATGGTCATCAACATCGGCTCGATCACCGGCCGGGGGGTGTCCTATTTCATCCGGACGAGCCTGGGCATCCCGGCCATCTTCACCTACGCCGCGACGTCGTTCGCCCTGATCGGGCTCCTCGTCACCCTGTTCGTTTACAAGGAGCCGGAGTACGTCAGCGACGGCATCAAGGACGGGCAGAAGGTCCGGAAGCGGACGCTCGGCCAGGCCCTCGGGGGCATCTTCATCGTCCTGGGCAACGTCAAGTTCCTCTTCCTCATCCTCGTCCTGGCGATGTTCTGGTTCCTCTACATCCAGCTCTACAACCTCATGCCGCTGTTCATGCGCTACGTCGACCCGAACGCCCCCATGGAGCTGTACACCCTGGCCAATCCGATCATGATCGTCTGCTTCCAGCTCCTCATCACCAAACTCGTCCGGCGCTGGCTGCCGGTCAAGACCATCATGCTCGGGGCCATCGTCGTGACCCTGGGGATGCTGGTCAACATCCTGCCGCCCCTCCTCTTCGCCGACCCCAATGCCAAGACCGGCCTGGCCGGGCTGACCCTGCCTATCGCCGGGATCTTCATGATCGTCTCCATCGCCTCGATGGCCGTGGGCGAGATGATGGCCTCGCCGCGCGTCTTCGAGTATATCGGGGCCATCGCCCCAAAGGGGCAGGAGGGGTTGTACCTGGGCTACCAGAGCCTGCCGATCGCCCTGGCCTCGATCGTGGGCGGACCGATCGGGGGCCGGCTCTTCGAGCGCTTCATCAACACGCCCCTGCGGGAGGGACGGCCGGTCGACACCGTGACGATGTGGCTCATCATCGTCGGGATCGGCGTCCTCTCCGTCGTCGGGCTGTGGATCTACGACCGCGTAGTCGTCAAGGCTCCGTCCAAGGCCTGAGCCCGGCCTATTTCTGGCGGGGCTCCGGCTTGTCGTGATGGAGCGTCCCGTCGTCGCAGGGCAGGTCCTCGTCGTAGTTCCTGGCCATCTCGGGGTGGGGCTGGGTCGTGCAGAACGGCAGCCGCTCCATCTCCTTCTGACAGCACACGGGGACGGCCTGGCCCGCCTCCACCTTGAGCTCCGCGCCGCACATCGAGCATCTGTAGGTCACGCCGTTCATGGGCCCTCCTCCGTCCGTAGTCCGATTTCTCCTCTATCTTAGCACCTTCCCCCCCGTCGCCTCAACCGTCTGCGCGTCGTTCTGCGTAACTCCAGCAAAGCCCGGGTCCTTTCGATCTCGGCAGCCAGTTCCTTCTCGTCCGGTAGGGCCGTACGATACTCGGCGGCCATGACCTTGTTAGGGCGGTATCTCTGAAGCGGATTCTGCAGACGTTGTCTGCAGAATCCGCCACGCAAGATAGAAGACCTTCATTTGCCGGACATAGCGCACAGAATAGCCCCTGCCAAAACGGCGGGCCAGATCAGCTGATAGGCGTTCTATCAGTTCTTCCCCGTATTCCGCACGGATTTCCCCCTTTTGTTCACCTCGAGCCATCCGAGGCCGCGACATTGACAGGTCCGCCGGGGTTCCTGTAGTGTCTTGGGGAGAGAACCGAGCATGGGCGTCCTCGTCAAGGCCTCCGGGCTGACCAAAAAGTACGGCGATCTCGTCGCCGTGGCCGGCATCGATTTCGAGATCTGCGAAGGCGAGTGCTTCGGCTTCCTCGGGCCGAACGGGGCGGGCAAGACCACGACCGTCCGCATGATCCACTGCGTCTCCCCGGTGACCTCGGGGACGCTCACCGTCGGCGGCCTGCCGTCCGGGATCGACAACCGGGCCCTGAAGAAAATCGCCGGCGTCATTCCCCAGGAGATCGATCTCGACATCGACCTGACCGTCGAGGAGAACCTCATCGTCTTCGCCCGCTTCTTCGACATCCGCCGCCGCGAGGCCAAGGCCCGCATCGCCGAGCTCCTGCGCTTCGTCGAGCTCGAGGCCAAGGCCCCCTGCAAGATCTCGGACCTGTCGACGGGCATGAAGCGGCGCCTGCTCATCGCCCGGGCCCTGATCAACCGGCCGAGGCTCATCGTGGCCGACGAGCCGACGACCGGCCTCGACCCCCAGGCCCGCCACCTCATCTGGCAGAGACTGCGCCAGCTCAAGACCCAGGGCGCGACGCTCGTCCTGACGACCCAGTACATGGAGGAGGCCCAACAGCTCTGCGACCGGATCGTGGTCATGCACGAGGGCCGCATCCTCAAGGAAGGGACGCCCGGCCGCCTGGTGGCCGACGAGATCGGCCGCGAGGTCATCGAGGTCCGGACGGCGCCCGAAGACGACGCCCGGATCCTCGACCGCCTGTCCGGCCTCGACTGCGCCCACGAGCGCGTCGGCGACACCCTGTACTTCTACTGCCCCGACGGCCACGCTGTGATGAAGAGGCTCCTCGAGCTCGAGCTGGCCAACACCCTGATCCGGCCGGCCACCCTCGAAGACGTCTTCCTCAAGCTCACGGGACGGAGCCTCCACGAATGAGCCTGTCCTACCGCATCGCCTACGTCTTCCTGCGCAACCTCTATTCTTACAAGCGGTTCGTCGTCCCGACCTTCCTGGTCACCCTGATCGAGCCCCTGTTCTACCTGGTCACCTTCGGCATCGGCATGGGCGCCTACATGGGCGCCTTCGGGGGCAAGCCCTACCTCCATTTCCTGGTGCCGGGCGTCCTGGCCACGGCGGCGATGATGTCGGCCTCGTTCGAGTGCCTGTACGGGACCTTCGTCAAGATCGTCCACGAGAAGGTCTATAACTCCCTCATCGCCACCCCGGTTTCGGCCGACGAGGCCGTGGCCGGCGACATCGTCTGGGCCTCGTTCCGCGGCCTGATCAGCGGGACCCTGATGATGGTCGTGGCCCTGTTCATGGGCGTCGCCCCGGCCTCTCTCTGGCGGGCCCTGCTCCTCCTCGTCTTCCTGGTCTTCATCGGCCTCCTCTTCGGCTCCCTGGCCATGATCGTGACCTCGGTCGCGCCGACCTTCGATTTCTTCAGCTATTACACCGAGCTCGTCATCACCCCGATGTTCTTCTTCTCCGGGGTCTTCTTCCCCCTCGACAATTTCCCGGGTTGGATGAAAGTCCTGGCGGAGTTCCTGCCCCTGACCCACGCCGTCCGCATCACCCGGGCGCTGTTCACGGGCGGACCGTCGGCCGGAGCCGGCCGGAGCCTGGGCCTGCTCGTCGCCGTAGCGGCCGTCGCCTTCACCGTCTCCGTCCGCATGATGCGCAAAAGACTCATCAAATAGGAGGGCCTCATGGCACCACGGTCTCTCCGCGCCGCCGCCGCGGCCGCCCTCGTCGTCGTCGTCGTCGCCGCGTCGTCCGGCGGGAGCGGCGCTCCGGCCGCCCAGGACAAGGAAACGGTCGGGGCCAAGGGCCCGGGCCGGACCGTCCTGCCCGTCAACCAGATCGTGACGCCGCACGGCACCCAGACGACCCTGCCGGGGCTCCGGCCCCAGGCCCTGGCGCTCGCGCCCGACGGCAAGCGCCTGGCCGTCGCCGGCAAGACGCACGAGCTGGTCATCCTCGACGCCCTCACCGGCCGGATCATCCAACAGGTCGCCCTCCCGGCGGAGAATCAGGGGGAGCCGCGCCCGGAAGCCGTCTCCCCGATGATCCTTGACCCCGACGACGAGGGCCAGCTGAGCTTCACCGGCCTCCTCTTCGCGCCCGACGGACGGCGCATCTACATGAGCAACGTCCGGGGCAGCGTCAAGGTCTTCGCGGTCGGCCCGGACGGGTCCGTCGAGCCGTCGCACACGATCCCCCTCCCGCCCGCCGCCGCCCCGAGGCGGGCCGAGGAGATCCCGGCCGGGCTGGCCGTCACGTCCGACGGGACGCGGCTCTACGTCTGCGGCAACCTGTCCAACCTCCTCCTGGAGCTGGACACGGCGACGGGCCAGGTCCTGCGGACCTTCGACGTCGGCGTCGCGCCCTTCGATGTCGTCCTGGCCGGCGGCAAGGCCTATGTCAGCAACTGGGGCGGCCGCCGGCCGGGGCCGGGCGATCTCACCGGGCCGGCGGGGCGGGGCACGGAGGTCCGGGTCGATCCGGTCCGGCACATCGCCAGCGAAGGCTCGGTCAGCGTCATCGATCTCGCGGCGGGGGCCCTGAAGAGGGAAATCCTCGTCCGTCTCCACGCCTCGGCCCTGGCCGTCTCGCCGGACCGACGCTGGGTGGTCTGCGCCAACGCCGCCTCCGACAACCTCAGCGTCATCGACACCGCGACCGACACGGTCGCCGAGACGATCTGGGCCAAGGCCAGCCCGGCCGAGCTCTTCGGCGCCTCGCCCAACGCCCTCGTCTTTTCACACGACGGCCGGACGCTCTACGCCGCCAACGGCACGCAGAACGCCGTCGCGGCGATCGCGTTCAGCCCGAAGAAGCGGAGATCGAAGCTGAAGGGGCTCGTCCCCGTCGGCTGGTTCCCGGGCGCGCTGGCCCTGAACGGCAGGCAGGGGACGCTCTACGTCGCCAACGTCAAGGGGCACGCCACGCAACCCACAGAATCGAAGCCGGACGGAGCGCCGGGCTTCAACTCCCACCAGTACCACGGCTCGGTCTCCATCTTCCCCGAGCCACGCCCGAGGGAGCTCCGGAACCTGACCGGGATCGTCTATGACAATTACCGCGGCGAGCGGATCGCCCAGGCCCTTCAGAAGCCCCGGCCCGACCAGCCGCCCCGGCCCGTCCCAGAACGGATCGGCGAGCCGAGCGTCTTCAAGCACGTCATCTACGTCATCAAGGAGAACCGGACCTACGACCAGGTCCTCGGCGACGTCCCCGAAGGGAACGGCGACCCGGCGCTCTGCGTCTTCGGCGAGAGGGTGACGCCCAACCAGCACAAACTCGTCCGCGACTTCGTCCTCCTCGACAACACCTACTGCAGCGGCATCCTCAGCGCCGACGGCCACCAGTGGTCCACGACGGCCTTCGGCACCGATTACCTCGAGCGGTCGTTCGCCGGCTGGCCCCGGAGCTACCCCGACGGCATGGGCCCCGACGAGATCGACGCCCTGGCCTACGCGCCGAGTGGCTTCATCTGGGACAACGCCCTGAAGCACGGCGTCTCGCTCTGGAACTTCGGCGAGTTCACCATGGAGACCTGCGGCTGGGCGGACCCGAAGCGCGAAGGCAAGCCGAAATGGGCGGACTACTGGGACGAGTACCTGAACGGCCGGGGCCTGGTCCGCATCGCCAGCGCGCCGGCCATCCCCTCGATCGCCCCCTTCTCCCCGACCGACACCCTCGGCTGGAACATGGCCGTCCCGGACGTCTGGCGGGCCCGCTACATCGCGGACCAGGTCGCGGCGTGGGACAAGGCGGGCCGGATGCCCCAGCTCATCCTCGTCTGCCTGCCCAATGACCACACCAGCGGCACGTCGGAAGGCGCGCCGACGCCCGAGGCCTCGGTCGCCGACAACGACCTCGCCTTCGCCCGCATCGTCGAGGCCTTCAGCCGCAGCTCCTTCTGGAAGGAGACGGTCATCTTCGGCATCGAGGACGACCCCCAGAACGGCTGGGACCACGTCAGCGGCTACCGGACGACGGCCTACTGCGCCAGCCCCTACACCAAGCGGGGCGCCGTCGTCTCGACCCAGTACAACACGACCAGCATCCTGCGGACGATCGAGCAGATCCTGGGACTGCCGCCGATGAACCAGTTCGACGCCACGGCCACGCCGATGTTCGACTGCTTCACCGAGACGCCCGACTTCCGGCCCTTCGAGCCCGTGGCCAACAACATCCCGCTCGACACGATGAACCCGCCCAAGGAGAAGATCGCCGACGCCCTGCTCCGGCGGCACGCCATCCAGTCGGCGAAGCTCAACTTCCGGCAGATCGACGCCTGCCCCGAGGACACGCTCAACCGCATCCTCTGGCACGCCGTCAAGGGCTCGGCCGCGCCCTACCCCGCCTGGGCCGTGACCCTGGTCGAGGACGACGACGACTGAACCTTCGAACGGACCGACGCGATCCTCCTCTGCCGCCCTCGGGCCCGGAGATCGAAGATGCTCATGGCTGTCCTCTCAAACCGGTCATTTCGGGAGCTCTGCGAAATGGTACAGGTATCGAAGGGATGTTTTCCCGATCTTCGCGGTTTCGAACAGATTGTCGTTGAAGACAAATGCGCGCCGCGGGGCATATCTATCGATGTAGCTCCGGAGCGATTTTCCCACGACGGGCCGCAAGAGCGCGGACTTGACTTCGACCGGATAGAGGTCGTCGATGATGAAGTCCACTTCGGCCTTGGATTTCGTCCTCCAGAACTTCACCTCCGCGCCGGCCTTCAGGAATTCCGAGAAATGGTGGTTTTCGACGAGGGCGCCCCTGTCGGGCCTCTCCCGAAGCGGCCTGAAATCGTTGGCGATCGAGTTCCTCAAGCCGCTGTCCAGGAAATAGACCTTGGGATTCTTGACCAGCTCCGTCCGCTTGTTGGAGAAGAAAGGCCTGACCAGCCGCAGAATGAACGTCTTCTCGAACAGGTTGAGATACTTCTTGACGAGAGGGATCTTTCCCTGAAGAAGGGTCGCCAATTCATGATACGAAACGAGATTGCCGATCTGGAGAGCGAGGGCCTTGGCCAAGGCCAGAAGCTGGTAGTCGTCGATAAGGCCGAGGATGTCTCGGACGTCCCTCATCAGATAGATGCTGAAGATGTTCTTGAGGACCGTTCGCCGCTCGTCATCGTCCCTGGCCAGGGCCACTCTCGGATAGCCGCCGAAAACGATGAACTCGTCGAGGACGGCCTGAAACCTTTCGATGAGCGGAGCTTCGAGGCGATGACCGGCCCTTTCCTCGCACAACCGGAAGAGGGCGGGATCCTTGAAGCTCAAGAATTCCCTGAACGACAAGGGATAGAGGCTGAACGACAGGATCCGTCCGGCGAGATATTTGACGGCGGAGACCGTCAGGTCGAGAGCCGACGAGCCCGAGACGACGATCTTCTTACCGGGGACCGTGTCGAAGATGAATTTCAGGGATTGTCCGCCCTTTTGGGCGTATTGAAATTCATCGATGAAAATAACACGATGCGGTTCGACATGGAGCCGGACAAAGGCTTTGACGTCCTGGTCAAAAAGAACTCGAAGCTCGACGTCTTCGAACGTCAGGAAGGCCGAATCCTCGATATGTCCCTGGATATGGCGAAGAAGGGTGGTTTTCCCCGCCTGCCGAGCGCCGATGAGGGCGATGTACTCAGGGCCGTCGAGGTATTTCTTGAGAGTCGTTTCAATCGTTCTCGGAATATACATAATTTACCCCTGCTAATATAGCGCTATCATAAATAATAGCAGGGTTATTGTTAATGTCAAGCCCAAGATATCTATCCTTCCGAGAAGGATATACTAAAACCGTTCCCAGCGGCGGCAGACCTGATGTAGAATCGAGGCCGATCGCTCAATCTGAGGCCAAGGAGCGGACATGGGCGTACTCAAACCCCTCGACTGGATCATCATCCTCGCTTACTTCGTCATCGTCCTCGGCATCGCCTGGAAGGTCATGCGCGAGAAGCAGAAGACCTCGACCGACTACTTCCTGGCCGGGCGTCACTTGGGCTGGCTCATCATCGGCGCCTCGATCTTCGCCTCGAACATCGGCGCCGAGCACCTCGTCGGCCTGGCCGGTTCGGGCGCGACCGACGGCGTGGCCATGGCCCACTACGAGCTCCATGCCTGGTGCCTGCTCGTCCTCGGCTGGGTCATGGTCCCGTTCTACATGCGCTCCAAGGTCTTCACCATGCCCGAGTTCCTGGAGCGGCGCTTCTCGCCGGCCGCCCGGACGGTCCTGTCGCTCATCTCGCTCGTCGCCTACGTCCTGACCAAGATGGCCGTCGGCATCTTCGCCGGCGGCATCGTCTTCAGCGTCCTCCTGCCCGAGCTCAACTGGTTCGGGCTCGACAGCTTCTGGATCGGCTCCATCCTGGTCATCCTCATCACCGGGCTCTACACCGTCCTCGGCGGCCTCAAGGCCGTCGCCTACACCGAGGCCATCCAGACCCTCATCTTCATCATCGGCTCGGCCCTGGTGACCTACTTCGGCCTCAAGGCCCTCGGCGGCTGGGGCCAGCTCCGCGAGATCGCCGGCTCGGAGATGTTCAACCTGTGGAAGCCCCTCGTCCCGGCCGGGATCGAAGGGACCTGGGCGCCGGTCAAGGAAGCCGGCCGGATGGCCTGGTACTTCAACGACAACTACCCCTGGATCGGCATGCTCTTCTGCGCCCCCATCGTCGGCCTGTGGTACTGGTGCACCGACCAGTACATCGTCCAGCGGGTCCTCGGCGCGCCCAACGAGCGGGAGGCCCGGCGGGGCTCGATCGCCGCGGCCTTCTTCAAGCTCCTGCCGGTCTTCCTCTTCATCATCCCGGGCATGATCGCCTTCGCCCTGGCCAAGAGCGGACTGAACCAGCCCCTCCAGCAGGAGCTCTTCGCCGGCGGGACCGAGCTCGTCCGGGCCAACGCCCAGAAGGCCTTCCCCATGCTCGTGGCCACCGTCCTTCCGGTCGGCGTCCGGGGCATGGTCGTGGCCGGCCTGCTCGCGGCGCTCATGAGCTCGCTGGCCGGCGCCTTCAACGCCGCGGCCACGCTCTTCACCATGGACTTCTACCAGCGGCTGAGGCCGAAGGTCACCCAGGAGCGCCTGGTCTGGATCGGCCGCTGGGCCACCGGGATCATGGTCCTCATCGGCCTGCTGTGGATCCCGGTCATCCGCGGCGGCCGCGGCCTCTACGACTATCTCCAAGGGGTGCAATCCTATCTCGCCCCGCCCATCTTCGTCGTCTTCTTCTTCGGCATCTTCATGAAGCGGCTGAACGCCAAGGGCTGTCTGGCCGCTCTAGGCACGGGCTTCGGCCTGGGCCTTTTCCGCCTGGCCGTGGACACGCCGGTCAAGCTGGTCCCCGGCTTCGCCTACGCCCAAGGCTCTTTCCTCTGGGTCGTGAACAACATCTTCTTCCAGTATTTCAGCCTGATCATCTTCCTCGTCAGCGTCGTGGTCATGATCGTCGTCAGCTACCTGACCGAAGCGCCGTCCTACGAGAAGATCAGCGGACTGACCTACGGCACGATCACCGCCGAGCACAAGAAGGAATCGCGGGCCAGCTGGAAGACGATGGACCTCGTCACCTCGGGGATCGTCCTGGCCCTCATCCTGGCCGCCTACCTCTACTTCACGGGGTGAGCGGGCGAGAAGGCCCGGCCGACGCGTTTTGTTGACGCTCGGCCGAAGGGCTGGTATATTCGCGTCTCATGCCTGTCCCGCCGATATCTGACCGGAGGGGGCGCCCCTCCGTCCGCAACATCTAGGAGGCCCCATGAAAAAGACCGTCCGCTTCTCTGCCATCAGAATCGTCCTTCTCGCCGTTCTCGTCCTGCCGCTCGCGTCGGCGACGGCGGCGACAGGCCCGGCCGCCCCGGCCGGGGCGAAGAAGCCGATCACCTACGAAGCCTACGACGGCTGGCGCTCGATCCAGGGCGCCCAGCTCTCGCGCGACGGTCAGTGGCTCGTCTACGCGCTGACGCCCCAGGACGGGGACGGCGAGCTCATCGCCCTGAACCTGGGCACGAACAAAGAGCATCGCGCCGCGCGCGGCCGCCAGCCCGTCCTGACGGTCGACGGCAAGTTCGTCGTGTTCGCGATCGCCCCCCTCAAGGCCGACGTCGACAAGGCCAAGAAGGACAAGAAGAAGCCCGACGAACAGCCCAAGAGCGGCCTCGGCATCATGGACCTGGCCACCGGCGAGGTGACGACGATCGACCGGGTCAAGAGCTTCAAGGTCCCCGAGGAATCGGGCGCCGTCGCGGCCTACCTCCTCGAGCCGCCGCTGAAGAAGCCGGAGGAGAAGAAGGCGCCTGAAGAAAAGCCCGAGGAGAAGCCCGAAACGAAGCCGGCCGCCAAGCCGGAAGAGAAGGGGGCCGAGGAGCCCAAGAAGGAAGAGAAGAAGAAGGAGCCCGGCAACGATCTCGTCGTCCGCACGCTCGCCTCGGGCCAAGAGACGAGGATCGCCGAGGTCGTCGAGTACGTCTGGAACAAGCCTGGGACCTGGCTCGCCTACGGCGTGTCCTCCAAGACCCCCGAAAACGACGGCGCCTTCGCCCTCGAGACGGCGTCCGGCCGGACCGTGGCCCTGCTCAAGGGGCTCGGCAACTACAAGAACCTGACCTTCGACGAGAAGGGCCTCCAGCTCGCCTTCACCAGCGACCGCGACGATTACAAGGCCGAGAAGTCGGCCTCCAAGCTCTATCACTGGGCCTCGACGGCCGCGGCCGCCGCCGAGATCGCCCCGGCCGCGACCAAGGGCTTCCCGGCCGGGATGGCCGTCAGCGAAAACGGCCGGCTCCAGTTCTCCAAGGACGGCGGGCGGCTCTTCTTCGGCATCGCCGCGGCCCCCCGGCCCGAGCCCAAGGATGCACCCGAGCCGGTCAAGGTCGACATCTGGAGCTGGAAGGACCCCTATCTCCAGCCCATGCAGAAGGCCCAGGCCGAGACCGACAGGAAGAAGACCCTGCTGTGCGTCCTGCACCTCGGGCCGAAGGCCAAGACGTTCGTCCGGCTGGCGACCGAGGACATGCCCGACATCACGCTCTCCGACGACGCCAAGGTCGCCCTCGGCACGTCCGACCTCCCCTATCGCCAGCTCGTCTCCTGGGACCAGGGCTACCGCGACGTTTACATCGTCAACGTCAACGACGGCTCCAGGAAGCGGGTCCTCGAGAAGTCGTCCGGCGGGGCCCGCCTCTCGCCCGGCGGGTCCTGGGTCTATTACTTCAGCCAGGCCGACATGGCTTATTTCACCTGCCGCGTCGCCGACGGAAAGACCTTCAACCTGACCGGGAAGCTCGGCGTCAGCTTCGTCGACGAGGAGGACGACATGCCGGCCGACGACAGGCCCTACGGCGCGGCCGGCTGGACCGACGGCGACAAGGCCGTTCTCCTCTACGACCGCTACGACATCTGGGAGCTCTCGCCCGACGGCGCGAGGAGCCGGATGGCGACGAACGGCCTGGGCCGCCGCGACAAGCTCGTCCTCCGCTACGCCCGCCTCGACCCGGACCAGACGACCGTCCCGGCGAGCGGCCCCCTCATACTCCAGGCCTCCAACGAAAAGACCCTGGCCACGGGGGCCTATCGGATCGACCTCGCGGCCCCGGCCGCCGATCCGGTCCGGATCGTCATGAAGGACAAGCAGCTCACGGGCCTGCAGAAAGCCAAGAACGCCGAGGTCTACGTCCGCACGGAACAGCGCTTCGACGAGTTCCCTGACCTCTGGGTGAGCGGTCCCGACCTGGCCGCCGCCCGCCAGGTCAGCGACGCCAACCCTCAGCAGGCCGAGTACAATTGGGGCCGGGCCGAGCGCATCGAGTACACCAACGCCGACGGGAAGCGCCTGCCGGCCGTGCTCATCAAGCCCGAGGACTTCGACCCGTCGAAGAAGTACCCGCTCATGGTCTACATCTACGAGACCCAGGCCCTGGGCCTGCACCGGTACTACCCGCCGTCCCCCGGCACGAGCATCAACTTCACCCGCTACGTCAGCAACGGCTACGTCGTCCTCAGCCCGGACATCGTCTATGAGGTCGGCTATCCGGGGGCGAGCGCGCTCAAATGCGTCATCCCGGCCGTCCACAAGGTCCTCGACATGGGCTTCATCGACCCGGAGCGGATCGGCATCCAGGGCCACAGCTGGGGCGGCTATCAGATCAGCTACCTCATCACCCAGACCGACATCTTCGCGGCCGTCCAGGCGGGGGCCTCGGTCACCAACATGACCAGCGCCTACGGCGGCATCCGCTGGGGCACGGGCATGTCCCGGGCCTTCCAGTACGAGAAGACGCAGAGCCGCATCGGCGAGCCGCTCTGGAACCGGACCCTGCAGTATCTCGAGAACTCGCCGCTCTTCTGGGTCGAGCGGGTCGATACGCCCTACCTCTCGATCCACAACGACGAGGACGACGCCGTGCCGTGGTACCAGGGGATCGAGTTCTTCTCGGCCCTCCGCCGCCTGGGCAAGGAAGCCTACATGTTCAACTACAACGGCGAGAAGCACGGTCTCCGCGAGCGGGAGAACCAGAAGCACTGGACCGTCCACCAGGACGAGTTCTTCGACCACTTCCTGCTCGGCAAGCCCAAGCCGGAGTGGATGGAGAAGGGCGTTCCCTTCCTGGAGCGGGGGACGCGCGACGTCGGCCCGCTCTACAGGCCGGGGGAAGCGGCAAAGAAATAGGCGGGCGCTGTCGGGTTCCGGAACTCGAGCCCGACGGCGGCCGTCGCCGGGACGGTCAGGCGCGCCCGCCGCGCCTCGAGCGATACGGCGATAGCCGCGGGCCCCGCGGCGGCCCCGTATTCCGCCGGCCCGAGAACGCGCCCCGCGACGCTCTGAGGCGAGGCCGGCAGCCGGATTTCGACGTCGAGCGGCCGGCCCGACTTATTGACGAGCAGTAACCCGATCCCTTCGTCTTTGCCCACGGCGTAGGCCGTAAGGACGGACGGCCCGGAGTCGAGGCCGACCGCGAACACATCGACCGGAACGGCCGGGTCGTCGCCCGAGAGCGTTTGGGCCGCGAGCGCGACCGGCCAGTAGTTCCGGGTCGGCCGCGGGGGCGTCGTCTCGCTGTCGATGAGGGCGTGGGGATCGGTCCCCGGGTGGAGATGGATCCAGACGTTGGCCGCATCGGCCGCGGCCAGTAAAACCCCGAGGGCGTCGGCCAGCCACAGGCCCTGACGGATCGTGAACTGGTCCCGGGTGCAGCCGATGTCCCAGATGGCCGCGTTGAGCTCATTTACCGAGATCCGGACCCGGCCGAGGCCCCGCGAGGCCAGCGCGTCCCGGACCGTTCGCAGCTCCTCGCGCAGGTCCTGCGGGTCATTGAGATCGATCGTGTTCGTGTTGCTGTTGGAGATCCAGCCGCCGTAGTGGTGGTAGCTGATCCAGTCGAGGAGCCCGGTCTCGCCGAGCGCGGCCAGCCGGTCGAGGAAGCCCGTGATCCAGGCCATGTTGTAGCCCGAGACCACCGGGCCCATGGACTGAGCGGTCGGGTCGACCGCCTTGACCGCCCGGATGAGCAGGACGAACCGGTCCGTGTAGTCATTGACGCTGAGCGTCGGGTTCCAGGAGCCGTCGTTCTCGTTCCCGACCTCGTAATAGGCGCCTCTGAAGCCCTCGGCGACGAACAGCCGGGCCAGCGCGGCGGCCTCGGACGCCGCGGCGTGCAGGCGGCCGTCGATCGTATGATCGAAGGGATTGAGGGAGAAAAGGGGCACGGCCCCGATGTCTTGCAGGAAGGCGAGGTACCGGGCGACGTCCGTGCCCCAGCTCCAGTCCTCCCAGACGAGATGATCGTTGCCGCTGACCTTCTGGTCCTCCCAGCAGTAGTTGTTGGAGATGTTCCCGCCGGGGAACCGGCCGACGGAGGGCCGGAGGCCCTTGACGAGGTCCCGGGTCGAGGCCCC
This sequence comes from Candidatus Aminicenantota bacterium, assembly GCA_034679465.1. Classification (GTDB taxonomy): domain Bacteria; phylum Acidobacteriota; class Aminicenantia; order Aminicenantales; family Saccharicenantaceae; genus RBG-16-66-30. Next base: position 37,868 of record JAXDAV010000066.1, read on the forward strand.
GAGCTTGGTGTTCGAGACCCAAGCCCCGAAATTGGCCCCGAAGATCCGGCCGGGTTCGACCGTTCGCAGGACCGTGCCCCCGCTGACAGTGACGACCGCGTCCGGCTCTCCGTCCGGTGGCCCGCCCGTCGACTGGCACCCGGACGTCAGGATCAGGGAGCCGGTCGCGCAAAGGACCATGAAGGCGGAACGGAGACTTATCACCGGTACCCCCAGGCGATCATCTGGTCGTCGGGGGCCCGGAGCGGCCGGCCGTCGAAGCCGCCGAGGAGCTCCCAGCGGGAGAACCCGGCCGCGGCGAAGAGCAGCTCGAGCTCGAAGCGATAGACCCAGCGCTGGGCCGTCCTGTACTTGTGGACCGACTTCGGGCGCTCCGCCGGGTCGAGCTCCCAGATCTCGACCTCCGAATCCTGCCTCTGGCCGACGACGTCCTTGGCGCGGTTGTCCCAGAGCTGGAGCTTGCGTCCGTCCGCAAGGCGCACTTCGTGCTCCAGAACAGCCTTCCCCTCCGGCTCCGACCAGTAGGCCGGCCCGGGATAGGACATGTGGAGGACGAGCGTTCCGCCCGGCTCGAGATGACGGCGGGCCGATCGCAGACAGCCGAGCTGGTCGTCGATCGTCTCACAGTGGGCGAAGCCGTTGAAGCCGCAGAAGATCCGGCTGTAGCGGCGGCCCATGTCGAAGCTCCGCATGTCGGCCACCTCGGCCCGGACGTGGAGGCCGGCCGCCGCGGCCTTGTCCCTCAGGCGGCCGATCATGGCCGGGCTGGCGTCGAGGCCCTCGGCGTCGAGGCCGGCCTCGCGGATGGGCAGAAGCAGGCGGCCCGTGCCGCAGGCGAGCTCGAGGACCGGCCCGGACGCGGTCCGCGCCGTCTCGACCCAATACGGGACGTCGAAGTCGAGCGAGTCGAACAGGAGATCGTAGAGCTCCGGAGCTTCGTAGGGGGAGGGATGCGGTCCGTCGGCCATGTTGTCTCCTGTTCCCATGATAAGAGAGATGAGCGGGGTTGGCAAATATGATATCCTGAGGCTCCCGAATTCTCCGAGGAGGCGGATGATGGCCATCCCGATCTTTCAGGTCGACGCGTTCGCCGAGGAGCCGTTCAAGGGCAATCCCGCCGGCGTCTGTCTCCCCCCGGGCCCGGCCGACGCGGCCTGGATGCAGAGCGTCGCGGCCGAGATGAACCTGGCCGAGACGGCCTTCCCGCTTCCGGAGGGCGACGGTTTCCGCCTGCGCTGGTTCACGCCCAAGGTCGAGGTCCAGCTCTGCGGCCACGCGACCCTGGCCACGGCCCACGTCCTCTGGGAGCAGGGCCTCCTTCCCCCGGGCCGCGAGGCCCGCTTCCGGACGCTGAGCGGGCTCCTGACCGCGCGCAAGGACGGCGCTCTCATCGAGCTCGACTTCCCGGCCCGGCCGCCCCGTCCCGAGCCGCCGGAGTGGGCCGAGGCCGTCGTCGGGGCCCTGGGGATCAAGCCGGTCCATATCGGCCTGAGCGCCGAGGACATCCTCTTCGAGGCGGACGACGAGGGCGCGGTCCGCTGCGTCCAGCCCGATTTCGCCGCTCTGCGCTCGCTCCCGGCCCGCGGCGTCATCGTCACCAGCCGCGCGACCGACAGGCGCTTCGATTTCGTCTCCCGCTTCTTCGCGCCCGCGGTCGGCATCGACGAGGACCCGGTGACCGGCTCGTCCCACACGGTGCTGGTCCCCTACTGGGCCCAGCGGCTCGGCAAGAGGACGTTCACGGCCTATCAGGCCTCAGCCCGCGGCGGCATCCTCCACCTCGCCCTCGAGGGCGACCGGGTCAAGATCGCGGGGCAGGCCGTGACGGTCATCCGCGGCGAGATCGTCGTCTAGCCTGGGCTCATAAAAACGCCGGTTTTCTCAGTCAGCCCTGGAATTCCGGCTCGGTATGGACGAGGACCTGCTCGATCTCCGGGATCTCCCGCCGCAGGGTCTCCTCGATCCGGGACGAGAGCCTGTGGGCCTCGATGACGGGCAGGTTCGGCGCGAACCCGCAGTGGAGCGAAACCGAAACGCGGTCCCCCTGCCGCCGGACGAGGATATTGTGACAGCAGGCCCGGCCCGCGACCGCGTCCGTGATCGCCCGGACCTTCTCGACCAGGGCCCCCTCCTCGGCCGTGACATTCCTGCCTCTGCCGATTCCCGTGCCGCGCGATTCGATGTGGGTGTTGACGCGCACGATCTTGGGGATGTCGGCCCGGAGGTCGCGCTCGATGCGGGTGGCCAGGTCGTGGGCCTGGTGGAGGAGCAGATGGTCGTCGACCTCGAGGTGGAGATCGACGTGGGCCTCCCCGCCGTCCTCGTGGACGCTGATGTTATGGACCGGGATCTGGTTGCGCCCGGCGACGGCCCGGATGCGCCGGGCCATGTTCTCCCTTTCGGGCTCTCGCGGATCGGTGTGGATGATTACGTCGGCATCCGGGACGAGGGCCTGGATCCGGGCCTCGACGCCTTCGGCGATGGCGTGGGTCCGCTCGAAGGACAGGTTCCGGTCGACCTCGATGGTCATGTCGACGAAGATCCGGGCGCCCGAACGACGGAGCCGGACTTGGCCCGGAGCGAGGACGCCCTCGACCTCCGCCGTGGCGGCCAGGATCCGCTCTTTCAGCCCGTCGGGGGCGGAGTCGAGAAGGACGTCGATCGTCCGCTTCCCGAGACGGTAGCTGGCGAAGAACACGATGATGGCGACGCCGAGGGCGGCCACGGCGTCGGCCCGGTTGAAGAAGTCGGACCGCCCGGGGAAGAACTTCTGCCCCGCCCAGACGAGGGTCAGGCCGAGGAGGACGACCGCCGAGCTCCAGATGTCGGTCGAGAAATGGAGCGCATCGGCCTCGAGGGCCTGGCTCTGGTGCTTCCTGGCTACCCGGGAGAGCATCCGGGACCGGCTGATATCGACGACGATCGAGATGACGACCGCAAGGAAGGCCCAAAGGCTGAGCTCTACGTGGACGTCGCGAAAAAAGATCCGCCGGACGGCCTCATAGACGATCCAAGCGCAGGTGACGAAGAGGAGCAGCGTCTCGATGAGGGCCGAGAAGCTCTCGACCTTGCCGTGGCCGTAAGGGTGGGCCTCGTCGGCCGGTCGGTCCGAGACGCTGACGGCGACGAGTGTGATGACCGCGGCGACAAGGTCGAGCCCCGAATGGGCGGCCTCGGCCAGGAGGCCGAGCGAGCCGCTGAGGAGGCCGACGGCGAGCTTCATCCCCGTCAAGCCCGCCGCGGCCAGGACGGAGCTCAGGGCCGCCCGTCTCTTCTCGTTCCCGGCCGGGTCAATGGACGTCGCTTCTTCAAGAGGCATGGGTTTGTCGTCCCCGGGCAAGAGCCGATAGTATCACCGGCCGGAAGACGAATCAATGCCGCTTGTAATCCGCCGCCGCTTGCGGTATCCTGAGGGAGTCAACGGTCGTCAAGACCTGAAACGGAGGGCCCGCATGAAAAAGATTGCCGCCTTCACCGGACTCCTCCTTGTGGCCGCTTTCGCCGCCGCCCAGACCGCCACGGTCCTCTCCGGACCCTTCGAAGAGGCGCTGGCCAAGGCCCAGAAGGAAAACAAGCTCGTCCTCATCGATTTCTACTCGAGCGGCTGAGGGAGCTGCAAACTGCTGGTTCAGCAGTTCTACGACAATCCCAAGTACGCCGATTTCCTCAACCAGAGCGTCATCCTCTACAGAGCCTCCCGGGGCGACAAGATCGGGGACGCCGTCTACGAAAGATTCAAGATCAACGCCACGCCGACGGAGCTCTTCGTCGACAAGAACGGCCGTGAGGTCGACTGGATCGTCGGCTACGGGCCGCCGGCCGACGCCTTCCTGGAGAAGGTCAAGAAGTCCCTGGCCGGGGTCGACACCTACGGCGACCTGAGCGCCCGCTACGCCAAGGACCCGAACAACGTCGAGACCGCCTTCAAGCTGGCCCGGAAGTGCGCCAGCCGCTACTCGCCGGAAATGGAAGCCAAGGCCAAAGAGCTCTACGAGAAGGTCCTGACGCTCGATCTGGGCGGCCGGACCGGCTCCTATTATGACGAGGGCCTCAAGGCCTCCATCCCCTATGTCGAGGGCGCGGAGTACGCCCTGGCCCAGACCACCGCGATGGGGCGGAAGCCCGATCCGGCGCCGCTCCGGGCCTTCATCAAGAAGCACCCGACGAGCAAGCTCCTGAAGAACGCCTATTCCAGCCTCGGCTACTACTACGGCCAGATGGCCCCCAAAGAAGACGCGGCCGCGTTCTTCGAGGAGTACACGGCCAAGTTCCCCGACGACCGGAGGGCGCTCAGCGCCTACATCGAGCGCATCATCCGGGACAAGGAGCCGCTCGACAAGGGCCTCGCCCTGGCCGAGAAGCTTAAGGAGATCGTCGGCTACCCGCGGAACCCCGATTACCAGGAATACCTGGCCAAGCTCTACGCGCTCAAAGAGGACAGGGGCAAGGCTCAGGACGAATACGGAAAGGACTTCGCGGACAGCTACGTTATCGCCGCCATCTTCGCCTTGAACGCCTACGCCAATTTCTGGATCGAGCAGAACGCGAACCTCGAGAGCGCCGAAGAGATGGCCGACATCATGGCCGCCGCCCTCGGCGCGAAGAAGGAGGTCCCGGGCTATATGTGCAGCCAGGTCGCCGGTGTCTATACCAAGCTCAAGAAGCAGGACAAGGCCCTGGCTGTCTACGGTCCCGGGTATGCCGAGAAGTGCCGGAACGACCAATCGGCTCTGGCGAGCTACGCCGGCTTCTGGAATCGCCAGGGAACGAACCTCGAGAGCGCCCTCGAGGCGGCCAGAAGGTCGGTCGAGCTCACATCCGATTATTACAGCAACTTCACCCTGGCCCAGATCCTGTTCAAGCTGAAGAACTATCCCGAAGCCCTCAAGGCCGCGGAGCTGGCCCTGGAGCAGGTCAAGCCCGTGGCCGCCAAGTATGATACGTTCCCGGTCCAGCAGTACGAGAACCTGGTCAAGCAGATCAAGGAAGCCATGGCCAAGGGGCCCGAGGCGCCGGCCAGACCGTAGAGCCGCATCGATCCCATAGGGGACATGCCCCTCCGGGGCATGTCCCCTTTTTTCCCTCCGCTCCCTGCCGGTCCCCGGTTTGACAACCCCCAGGGGCTCCCTTATGATGCCGTCAGGCGGCTGACGATGAGAAAAGCGCTCGCTTCCTTCCTTCTCGCGGCCGCTCTTCTCTGCTCATGGCCGACGGCCGCGGCCAGCCAGGCCCCCGCCCGGACGCTCGACGAGCGGGTCCGCCAGTTCCTCGAAGCCCAGAAAGGCCGGTGGCGGGAGGAGAACATCACCGAGGCCGACGGCAAGCTCCTCTACGACCTCATTCTCCGCAAGCGCTACACCCGGGCCCTCGAGATCGGCACGTCGACCGGGCATTCGGGGATCTGGCAGGCCTGGGCCCTGAGCAAGACCGGAGGCGCGCTCATCACCATTGAGATCGAGGAGTTCCGCCACCTCGCCGCGGTCCGGAACTTCAAGGCCTCGGGCCTGGACGGCCTCATCGACGCCCGCCTCGGCGACGCCCGGGACCTCGTCGTCCGGCTTGACGGGCCGTTCGACTTCATCTTCATCGACGCCGACAAGAACTGGGCCCTGGGGTACTTCAAGGCCCTTCTGCCCAAGCTCGCGACGGGCGGCTGCTTCGCCGTCCACAACGTGACCAGCCTCGGCTACATGAGGGGCATCCGGGATTTCCTCGAGGCCGTCCGCGGCCTCGACTATATGGAAACGACCATCGAGGCGGCCTCGAGCGGCGGGATCTCCCTGAGCTTCAGGAAGAAATAGGAGCCGCCCATGAGCCCGACGCTGGACACGGGCGTCAGGGGCCTCAAGCCAATAAATCCTTGACACCCCGCTCGGTTATATACTAGATTTTGTGTGGATTAGCATGGGCCGCTACAATTGTTGGGGTTGTCTGCCGGCGGCCGGCGAGCCGTTCTTTGGTCGGGCCGCACGACTAAAAAGGGGATTATCCGTCAGGGAGGTCGGACCCTAGATGGCCCGGGAGAACATGGACAAGCCGAAGGGAGGCGCCCAGCCGGTCGTCCTCGTCGTCGACGACGACCTCGGCTATCTCGAGAAGCTTCAGCGGGCCCTGCGGGACATCTATGCGGTCTACACCACGACCAGCGGCATTGAAGCCATCCACCTGATCAAGGCCCTGCCCGAGGTCCACGTGCTCGTCGTCAACGAGGACCTGCCCCGGATGAAGGGCACCGAGCTGCTGCGGTTCCTCAACGAGATCTTCAAGAGCTCCGACGCCATCATCAAGATCCTGCTGACGGAGAACGCCTCGAACGGCGCGACGATCGATCTCGCGAGCTACGGCCGCATCGACTGCTGCCTGGCCAAGCCGACCGACCCGGCGGCCATCCGCCGCAAGATCAGCTTCCTCATCGCCCAGCGCTCGCGCGAAAAGCGCTCGTCGATGCGCGTCACGCTCGACGGCGAACGGGACATCCGCATCGAGATGGGCCGCCACGGCGAGGCCCAGCTGGTCAACCTCAGCGAGAGCGGCGTGTTCCTCAAGACCCTGTCCTCCTCCCCGGAGGGCTCGGCCGTGCCGCTGACGATCGCCCTCCCCGACGGGCGCCGGTACACGGTGGACGGCCGCGTCGTCCGCCAGGACGCCGACCAGGGCGGCGTCGCCGTCGAGTTCCTGTCGCTCGACGACGCGAGCCGGCTGTCGATCCTCCAGTTCATGTCGGACTACGTCGCCATCCGCGACCTCGACGAGCTGAAGCTCCGCTACCCCTTCCTCAAGACCGACGAGATGGTCCTGTTCACCGACTCGGTCAAGATCGAATCGCTCATGCGCGAGGCCTTGGCCCGGAAGGTCGAGGTGGCCGCGGTCCCGGCCCGGTCGGGCCATCCCGAGATCCTGTCGTTCGCCGAGATCAAGCCGCCCCTGGTCTGCCTGCTCGCCGGCGAGAAGCTCGACGTCAAATTCAAGACCTCGGACCTCCTCTTCGTCTCCTACCAGATCGGCTACGCGACCTACAACTTCGAGACCATGATCTCGCGGATCGCGCCCGACGGCCGGACCCTCCTCTGCCTCTATCCCCGGATCATGTTCTACTCGGAGAAGCGGGCCGAGAGGCGGATCACCCCGGCCGGCGACCTGAGGGTCGAGATCCCCCTGCCGCCGCCGTACGACCGCAAGGTCCGCGGCCGCGTCACCGACATCAGCCCTAACGGCATGAGCTTCGTCGCCAACGGCGAGACGCCCGTCCTGCTCAAGGGCACGCCGCTCGAGTCCCTGTCCATCCTCGACGGCGACCAGGTCCTCTGGCAGGAGACCGGCGAGGTCCGTCACGTGGCCCGGGCGGAGAGAGACGAAGGCCTGGGCCTGAAATACGGGATCCAATTCGGCATCAGCCGCATGAGCATCCAGTCGGTCCAGGCCCCCGACGCGGACTTCGCCCGGCGCGGACAAGGGACTTCCAAGGACTGCGAGGCCCGGGCGGCGCCGGCCCTCCCGGCGGGCGCGTCCAAGGCGGACCTGGCCAACCCTCGGATCGTTCGTCTGGAGAACTCGCACGGAGAGGAGATCGTCGGCCTGCTCAACACGGCCCTGCCGCTCGAAGACGAGCCGATGCCCGTCGTCATCGTGCCGCCGGCCTTCGGCAAGACGAAGGAGGTCCTGTTCGGCCTGGCCCTGACCCTCGTTCAGAACTTCCAGGCCCTGGGGAAACCCCTGGCCGTCCTCCGCTATGACGGCATCCGGAGAAAGGGCGAGAGCCACAAGGACCCGGAGGCGTCGGAGCCCCCTTGGGAGACCCTCAATTCCAGCACGAGCCAAGGTGTCGAGGATCTCCGGGCGGTCATCGACTGGGTCCATGATAATCCCAAGCTCAAGGCCGACGCCGTCATCCTGGTCACGTTCTCCCTGGCCGCCCTCGAGGCCCGCGTCGTTCTGAGGGATCCGGTCTACCAAGCGCGGGTCCATTACTGGATATCCTGCATGGGGGCCCTCGAGTTCAGGCACATGATGAACCGCATCAACTGCGGCCTCGATCTTCTGGAGCAGTACCAGCTCGGCATCAACCTTGATGTCTACCCCATCCTGGGCAACTACATCCGGCATGTGCCGTACGCCGCGGACATCATCGCCAACGGCGTGGCCACGCTCGAACAGGCCCGCGAGGATATGGGCCGCATCTCCCTGCCCGTCACCTGGATCTACGGCCAGCACGACATGTGGATCAGGCCGGAATTCATCCGCGACGTGATGAGCGTCCAGGTCGAGGCCCCGCGGGAGGTCCTCTCGGTGCCGATAGGCCACAACGCCCGGACGTCTCGGGAGGCCCTGCGAATGTTCGGCACGGTGACCTCGCTCATCCACAGGTTCCTCGGAGGCTCGATGGTCCAGCCTCTGGTGCCGAGCCGGAAGGATATGGAGGTCATGCGCCGGGCCGAGAAGGACCGTCTTCCGCCCCGCGACCTCAAGAACAAGGAGAGCTATTGGCGCCACTACCTCGTCGGCGAAGGCAATCTGCTCGGCTTCGGCATCATGGCCATGGCCGAGGAGTACCAACAGCTCATGCGCGACCAAGTCCATGCCCTGGACATCCGGCCGGGCGACCGGCTCCTCGACCTGGGGGGCGGAACGGGGAACTTCATCGAGCACCTCGTCCAGAACCTGGGGGACATCCCCATCGACATCACCGTCGCCGACCTCGTCCCGGAGGCCATGAAGCAGGCCCGAATGAAGCTTCAGACCCTCGGGATCCCGGCAGACAAGCGGGGGCGAGTCGATTTTCTGGCCCTCGACCTGGAGATGAACCGCTACCTGGCCATCCGCCGCTTCCTCGACGGCGAGATCGGCACCTTCGAGGAGATGGCCGTCAAAGTCGAGAACCTGACCCTCGAGAGCGCCAGGAGGATCCAGGAGGACTACTCGCCGCGCCTCCACCGCATCCTGCGCGGGGAACGGATCACTCCGGACCATGACGATTGGCTCAAAACCCGCTTTGACCTTCACGAATACCGAATCGTCACCGACTTCAATGCCGCGGCCCGGTACGTCCGGGGCCTGGCCGCAGTCCCGCCGGAGCTTCGGCGGCTCATCCTGCCGGGGACCCTGGAAGGGGCCTATCATCTGCCGGTCAAGGCCGGCTGGTATAATAAGGTCCTCATGAGCCTTGTCCTCTCCTACATCTTCGACCCCACGGAAACGCTCCGCGAGGTCCGAAGGGTCATCGATCCGGGAGGCCTGCTCGTCCTCTCGAGCATGCGGCCGGACACCGACGCGTCGGGGCCGTTCACCCGCCTGCTGGAACGGATCGAAGCGATGCCCGAAGAATCGCTGCCATCGGACATGCCGAAGTCCCTCCTGCTCGACTCCCTGAGGTCGTTCCTGAACAGCGTCCAAGAGCTCAACGAGCTCGAAGAGGCGGGGACGTTCGATTTCTTTGACCCGGAGAAGCTCCAGGCCCTGCTGGACGAAGCCGGCTGGGTCCCGCTGCGGAGGATCGCGACCTACGGCGACCCGCCGCAAGGCTATATCGTCGTCGCCAAGCCGAGGCTGACCCATGATTAAGACCAAGCCCCCCAGGTCCCCACGGGATCCGGAGTTCGAAGAGCGCCTTTATCAGGAGTATGACCTCAAGGGCCGGGGCCGACTGGTTATCGCCCTCAGCGCCCTCCTCTACGCCTCTTTCGTCTTTCTCGATTGGGTCCACGCCCCGAAACCGCTCTTCACCGTGTTCCTCGTGATCCGCGTCGCCGTCCTCATCGCCCATGTGGTCCTGTTGCTTCTTCTTACCCGGATGAAGACCAATCACGCCCGGGCGCGGATCATCATGATCGTGGGCTTCTTCGACGTCGCGGGGATCGGGGCCATGATCTACCTCCTCGGCGGGTTCGCCTCCGCCTATGTCCAGGGCCTCTACATCATCATCATCGGCTCGTTCATCGCCCTGCCCCTGTCCTTCCGGGACACCAGCCTCGTGCTGGCGATCACCGGGGCCTGTTACCTCATCCCCAGCCTCGTCAATCTCAATCGCGGCCGGGTCAATTGGCGCGATATCGTGACCAACGTCTATTTCCTGATCTCTATCCTGGTCATCGGCGGCATCGGGGCCTACTATATGGACAAGCTCCGACGACGGGAGCTCCGCAGCCGCCTCCAGCTCGAGGCCACGACGACCCAGCTCAAGGAATCCAACGTCAAGCTCAAGAGCCTCGACGAGCTCAAGACCCAGTTCTTCGCCAACGTCAACCACGAGCTGAGGACGCCGCTCACGCTGATGCTGGCCCCTCTCAAGTCGCTCCTCGAGGGCAAGTTGAGCCGCCCCCCCGTCCTCAAGGACACCTATGAGACGATGCAGCGCAACGGCTACAAGCTGCTCAAGCTGATCAACAACCTCCTCGACCTGAACAAGCTCGAGGAAGGCAAGATGCGGCTCAAGGTCAAGCCGGTCAACCTGGTCGAGTTCATCCCGCCGCTCCTGGCCTCGGTCAAGCCCCTGGCCGACCAGAAGCAGATCCGTCTCTTCTATCAGCACCCGCCCCATCCCATCGAGCTCATCCTCGACCCCGACCAGTTCGAGAAGGTCGTCTTCAACCTTCTCTCCAACGCCCTGAAATTCACCAACAAGGGCGGCAAGATCACGATCTACATCGAGGAACAGGACCGCACGACGACCATGACCGTCGAGGACACGGGCATCGGCATCCCGGCCAACATGCTCGAGACGATCTTCGACCGCTTCTCCCAGGTCGACGGCTCGAAGTCGCGGGCCCAGGAGGGAACGGGGATCGGGCTGGCCCTGGCCCGGGAGATCGTCCGCGTCCACAAGGGGACGATCCGCGCGGAGAGCGATCTCGGCCGCGGCTCCCGCTTCATCGTCGAGCTGCTCAAGGGCGAGGACCACTTCGAGGAGGAGATCCTCGATCGCCGGACCGAGGACCTGCCCATCGGCCTGAAGCGCCGGACAACCGACACCGAGGAGCCCCGCGTCCAGGACATCGTCACGGACTTCCGCCGCCTCCAGCTCGTCGATCTCGAACGGGTGGACATCGGGAGCGGACGCGTGGACGAGGCCAAGGTCCACGACGCTTTGATCCTCTGCATCGACGACAATCCCGAGGTGCTCAAGCTCATGAAGATGCTCCTCGCCGACGAGTTCGACCTGGAGCTCATGACCTCGGCCGAGCAGGGCCTCCAGTTCCTGCGGGACAAAAACCCCGACCTCGTCCTCTGCGACGTCATGATGCCGGGCATGGACGGCCATGCCTTCGCGCGGGCCGTCAAGTCGGACCCGGCCCTGAAGCACATCCCGGTCATGCTGGTGACCGCCCGATCCGGCGCCGAGATGCTGAACGAGGGCCTCCAGGCCGGCGCCGACGACTACATCTCCAAGCCCTTCGACTCGACCGAGCTCAAGGCCCGCATCCGGGCCCTGCTCCGCCTGCGCCAGATGGAGTCGGAGCTGGCCCTGGTCAACCGCAACCTCAAGATGAGGACCTCGGACCTCGTCGACCAGCAGCGCTCGCTCTTCCTCTCGACGGTCAAGTCCCTGGCCTCGGCCATCGACGCCAAGGACGAGTACACGCGCCACCATTCGACCCGGGTCACCGCCTTCACGCTGAAGATCGCCGCCAAGATGGGCTTCAGCGAGAAGGAACTGGGCGAGCTCGAGCTGGCCGCCGTCCTCCACGACGTCGGCAAGATCGGGGTCCCCGAGAGCATCCTGAACAAGCCGGGCAAGCTCACCAACGAGGAGTTCAAGATCGTCATGGAGCACCCGGTCCGCGGCGAGGCCATCCTCAGCCCGGTCATCGAGCTCAAGGAGATCGGGCGGATCGTCCGGGCCCACCACGAACGCTATGACGGGAAAGGCTACCCCGACAAGCTGAAGGGCCGCGAGATCCCGCTGGGGGCGCGGATCATGTCCATCGCCGACACCTACGATTCCATCACCTCGGAGCGGCCCTACCGGAAGGCCGCCTCCCACCGCTACGCGGTCAAGGAGATCATCGGCTGTTCGGGGACGCAGTTCGATCCCGAGGTCGTCGAGAACTTCCTGGAGATCGCCGGCACGTTCGTCCCGGAGAAGGACCAGGGCAAGGACGGCGACGGCGGTCCGGCCGAAGAGGGGTCCTGAGGCATGCAGGTCGGATACTTCGCCCTCAGCCTGTTCGTCGGGGCCGTCCTGGCCGGGGCGGTCGCGGCCATCGCCTGGAAGCGGGCCGTCACCTCGGTCGGCCGGACCCTGGCTCTTCTCATGGGCGCCGTGTTCGTCTGGTCCATGGCCGCGGCCCTCGAGGCGGCCATGCCGGAGGTCGCGGCCAAGGTCCTGCTCTCCAAGATCGGGTATCTGGGCATCGCCTCGGTCCCCGTCCTGATGTTCCTCTTCGCCTACCGCTTCCTCCAGTCGGGCCGGAAGCCCGGGACCTGGTGGAGTCGGGCCCTCTGGGTCATCCCGACCGCGACGGTCGTCCTCGCGGTCACCAACGAGCGGCACCGTCTCATCTGGGCCGGCGTCTCCCCGGTCACGAACGCGAGCGATCGGCTCCTTGTTTACACGCACGGGGCCTTCTTCTGGGTCCACGCCGGCTATTCCTACCTCCTCCTCTTCGCCACGACCGTGTTCCTGCTCCTGGCCTTCTTCCGCTTCAAAGGGGTGTACCGCAAGCAGGCCCTGGCCCTTCTGCTCGCCTTCCCCCTGCCTTGGATCGGGAACGCCCTCTACCTGTCGGGACTGGCCAAGGCCTCGAGCGGCTACGACTTCACGCCGCTCGGCTTCGCCTTCTCCGGGATCGTCCTTCTCTGGGCCATGTTCGGGCTCCAGCTCGTCGATCTCGTGCCCGTGGCCAGGGAGCGGGTGATCGAGAGCATGGGCGAATCGCTCTTCATCCTCGACGAGGCCGGGCGCCTGGCGGCATCCAATCCGGCCGCCCGCAAGCTCATTGCCGAGGTCGGCGGCCCGGCCGAGGATGTCCCGGAAGCAAAGCTCCTGGGGAAGCCGGCCGCGGAGCTCGTCCCCGGCTGGCCGGAGTTCGCCGCGTCCCTCGGCCGGCCCGCGGCCTCGGACCGCGAGATCATCCTCACCGACGGCTCGGCCCGGGTCTTCGATCTGAGGCTCTCGCCGCTCCTCGGGCCGGGCGCCGTCGTCACCGGCTGGGTGGCCATCCTCTATGACATCACCCGGATCAAGAAGGCTGAGACCGAGGCCGTCGAGGCCCGCAAGATCGCCGAGACCCTCCGGGAGGCCGGTCTGACCCTGAGCTCCAAGCTCGATTTCGATCAGGTCTCGGCCCTCATCCTCGACCTCCTGAAGCGCGTCATCCCCTACGACATCGGCGCCTTCATGACCATCGAAGGGGCGGAGCTGAGGCTGGCCGCCATCAAGAGGCCCGCAGACCACCGGAACCTCATCGGCGAGACCTATCCGATCGCCGGCTCGCGGCTGTGCAACCTGGCCGTGCAGAGGAAGCGGCCCGTCCTCGGGACGATCGCCGGCCCCGACGACATCCTCCTGCCCCTGCGGCCGGACCTGGCCGTCCACTCCTTCCTCGGCGTCCCCATCGTTCTCCGCGACCGGGTGACCGGGCTCATCGCCCTCTACAACTCGGGCCCGCGGGCCTTCACCGAGGACGACGCCCATGTGGCCGAGCTCTTCTCGAGCCAAGTCGCCATCGCCATGGACAACTCCCGCCGCGTCGAGATGATGGAGAAGCAGGCCGGGCTCGACGAGCTGACGAACCTCTACAACCGCCGGGCCTTCGGCCTCATGGGCGAGAGAGAGGTCAACCGGGCCCGGCGCTACAAGCGGCCGCTGGCGCTCATCTTCTTCGACATCGACCGCTTCAAGGGCGTCAACGATTCCTACGGCCACCTCATCGGCGATCACGTCCTCCGGGTCCTGACGGAGCTGGTCACGAAGACGACGCGGGCGACCGACATCGTCTGCCGCTACGGCGGCGAGGAGTTCATCGTCCTCATGCCCGAGGCCAGCCGGGAGGAAGGACTGGCCATGGCCGAGCGGCTCCGCCAGGAGGTCTCCCGGATGACGGTGGTCACGGCCGGCGGCACGCTCAAGCTCACCATCAGCCTCGGCGTCGCCGCGCTCCAGTCCGAGGAGGAAGAGAGCATCGAGAGCCTCATCGCCCGCGCCGACCGGGCGATGTACGAGGCCAAGGCCGCCGGGCGGAACACCGTCCGCGGCTGAGCCTCTGTGCTATAATGACCCCTTTTTTGGAGGCACACATGGTCCACATTCAGCCCTTCCGGGGGGTCCGCCCCCGCAAAGATCTCGCTCATCTCGTCGCCGCCCCGCCCTATGACGTCCTGACGTCCGAGGAAGCGCGGCAGCTCGCCGCCGGGAACCCCTACTCGTTCCTTCACATCGGCAAGCCGGAGATCGACCTGCCGCCGGGGACCGATCTTTACGCCGACGCCGTCTACGCCCAGGGCAAGGAGAGCTTCGAGAGGTTTCTGCGCGAGGGGACCATCGTCCGGGATAAGACCCGCAATCTCTACGTCTACAAGCAGATCTGGGGCGAGCACATCCAGATCGGGCTCGTCGCGGCCGCGTCCTGCCAGGATTATCTCGACGGCGTCATCAAGAAGCACGAGCTGACGCGGGTCGACAAGGAGAACGACCGCCTGCGCCACATCGAGACGCTCGGGGCGCAGACGGGCCCGGTCTTCCTGACCTACCGCCGGACCGAGGCCATCGACGCCCTCGTGGCCGAGGGCATGAGCACGGGGCCGGAGGTCGACATCACGACCTACGACGGCGTGCGGCACATTGTCTTCGTCGTCGACGACCCGGGCCTCGTCGGCAGGATCCAGGCCGCTTTCGCCGGGCTCCCGAACCTCTACGTCGCCGACGGCCACCACCGTTCCGCGGCCGCGACCCGGATCAAGGTCAAGCGGGACCGCGAGCGGCCGGGCCGCACGGGCCGCGAAGAGGACAACTTCTTCCTAGCCGTCATCTTCCCCCACAGCCAGATGAAGATCCTGCCCTACAACCGCGTCGTCCGCGACCTCCACGGGCTCGACCCGGCGGCGTTCCTGACCCAGGTCGGCGAGAAGTTCGCGGTCCGGCCGGACGGCCCCAAGGCCCCGGCGAAGAGCCGGGATTTTGCCATGTACCTCGAGGGCCGCTGGTACGGCCTGGAGGCCAGGCCCGGCACGTTCGACCCGGCCGACCCCATCGGCTCGCTCGACGTCTCGATCCTGCAGACCAACCTTCTCGCGCCCGTCCTGGGGATCGACGACCCGCGGACGGACAAGCGGATCGATTTCGTCGGCGGCATCCGCGGCACGGGCGAGCTCGAAAAGAAGGTCGACTCGGGCGCGTTCCGCGTCGCCTTCTCCTTCTTCCCGACGACGATCGAGCAGTTGTTCTCGGTCGCCGACGCGGGCAAGGTCATGCCCCCGAAATCGACCTGGTTCGAGCCCAAGCTCAAGGACGGGCTCGTCGTCCACATGATCGACGAATGACACCCGCGCGGTTTCCGGCCCTCGTCTCCCGCGTCCGGGAAGAGGCCGGGGCCTTCTTCCGGAGCGCCCGCGGCAGTCACGACTGGGACCACACCGAGCGCGTCCTCGCTCTCTGCCTGAGGATCGGCCGGAAGGAAAAGGCCGATCTCGGCGTCCTGACGCTCGCCGCGCTCCTCCACGACATCGGCCGCGAAGAGGAGGACCGCTCGCACGGCCGCGTCTGCCACGCCCGGAACGGCGCGGCGCTGGCGAAGGGGATCCTGGAGCGGAACGGCTGCGACCCCGGGACGGTCCGGGCCGTCGTCGCCTGCGTTCGCACTCACCGATTCCGCGGGGGCGGCGTCCCGAGAACGCTCGAAGCCCGGGTTCTCTTCGACGCCGACAAGCTCGACTCGATCGGGGCGGTCGGCGTGGGCCGGGCCTTCCAGTTCGCCGGGGAGATCGGGGCCCGCCTCCATGACAAGCGCATCGACGTGCGCAAGACCAGGCCCTACACGCGCGAGGACACGGCCTACCGCGAGTACCTGGTCAAGCTCGGCCGCGTCCGGGACCGGATGACGACCCGGGAGGGGAAGCGGATGGCCGCGGAGAGGCACCGCTTCATGGCCGGCTTCTTCAAACGGCTCAACAAGGAGACCGACGGAGCGCTGTAAGACGATGGCGACGATGGCGTGGCATCAGGTCTACAATCCGCTCGGAAGCGCCGTCCTCTCGACGCTCGTCGCCGCGCTCCCCATCGTCATCCTGCTCGGCGGCTTGGCCGTCCTTCGACTGCGGGCCCATGTCGCGGCCCTCGTCGGGCTGGGGGCGGCCCTGCTTGTCGCCGTCCTCGCGTTCGGCATGCCCGCCGGCCTGGCCGCGCGGACGGCCGGGCTGGGCGCGGCCTACGGCCTCTTCCCCATCGGCTGGATCATCCTCAACGTCATCTTCCTCTACGACCTGACCCGCGAAAAGGGCTATTTCAAGATCATGCAGGACAGCCTGACCGGCATCACCCGGGACCGGCGCCTCCAGCTCCTGCTCATCGCCTTCTCGTTCGGCGCGTTCTTCGAGGGCGCGGCGGGCTTCGGAACGCCCGTCGCGGTCACGGCCGCGATCCTCATCGGGCTCGGGTTCGCCCCGCTCGCCGCCTCGGGGCTCTCGCTCATCGCCAACACCGCGCCCGTCGCCTTCGGGGGGTTGGGGACGCCCATCATCGCCCTGGCCGGCGTCACCGGCCTCGATGTCCGGGACCTGAGCGCCATGGTCGGGCGTCAGCTCCCGTTCTTCTCGCTCATCATCCCCTTCTGGCTCGTCGGGGCCTTCTGCGGCCTCAAGAAGATGAAGGAGGTCTGGCCGGCCCTCGTCGTGGCCGGCGTCTCGTTCGCGGCGCCCCAGTTCCTCATCTCCAACTTCCACGGGCCGTGGCTGGCCGGCGTCGGCGCGGCGGTCGTCTCGATCGCGGCGCTCGTCGGCTTCCTGCTGGTGTGGCGCCCCCGGACGATCATGGAGGCCGGGGGGGCGTCCGGCGAGGCGAGCGGGCCCGGCGCGGCGCCCCCCCGTCATTCGGCCGCCGCGCTCGTCCGGGCCTGGTCGCCCTGGGCCGTCCTGAGCGTTCTCGTCTTCGTCTGGGGCATCCCCCAGGTCAAGGCCTTCCTGGACGGCCTGTCGGCCGTCCGCTTCCCGGTCGCCGGCCTCGACCGGCTCATCTTCCGCGTTCCGCCTGTCGTGGCCGAGGCCGCGGCCGAGCCGGCCGTCTTCACCTTCAACTGGCTGTCATTCACGGGGACGGGGATCTTCGTCGCCGCGCTCATCGCGGGCGTCTCGATGTCGTTCTCGCCGCGACGGCTCATCCGCGCCTACGGCCGGACGCTCAAGAAGGTGCGGTTCTCACTCCTGACCGTGGCCGCGATGCTTGCGCTCGGCTATGTCACCCGCTACTCGGGGCTCGA
This sequence comes from Candidatus Aminicenantota bacterium, assembly GCA_034679465.1. Taxonomy (GTDB): domain Bacteria; phylum Acidobacteriota; class Aminicenantia; order Aminicenantales; family Saccharicenantaceae; genus RBG-16-66-30. The sequence continues at coordinate 55,273 of JAXDAV010000066.1, forward strand.
CGCGACGCTCGGCCTGGCCTTCGCCCGCACGGGCGTCCTCTATCCGTTCTTCGGGACCATGCTCGGCTGGCTCGGCGTGGCCTTGACCGGGTCCGACACCTCGTCGAACGTCCTCTTCGGCAGCCTCCAGAAGATCTCCGCCGAACAGCTCGGCTTGAGCCCGGTGCTCATGGCCTCGGCCAACAGCTCCGGCGGCGTCATGGGCAAGATGATCGACGCCCAGTCGATCGTCGTCGCTTCGACGGCCACCGGCTGGTACGGCCACGAAGGCGCGATCCTCCGCTATGTCTTCTTCCACAGCCTGGCCCTGGCGGCCCTCATGGGCCTCTTCGTCCTCCTCCAGGCCTACGTCTTCCCCTTCACCCGGCTCGTCGTCCGTTAACCCAACTTCGACAGTTCGCGCAGCGATTTGGGGCGGAAGTCTCCGGTTTTCGGGAACGTCCAGGCTAGGGGTCCGGCGGGAGTGCGGGGAAGGGCATGTAGTGGCGACCAGCCTCTTGTATTCCCGGGTGGGTTCCGGTTCAATGGGGCTCGCCCATGGCCTACCTGAAGAGATCGCGGCGGCATAAGAACGGCTGCGCCTACGAGTCCTGGTCCGTCGTGGAATCGGTCCGGACGGCGAAGGGGCCGCGGCAGCGGACGATCGCGACCCTGGGGAAGGGACCGGAGTACGATGCTGAGGAGCGGGTGGGCTGGGACGATGTCGTCGACCAGTTGTCCGGACGGGAGCCCCGGCGGCCGGGCCTCTTCGAAGCGCCGATCGACACTCCGGTCTGGGCCCAAGTGGACCTGCGCCGGGTGCGGGTGGAACGTCTGCGACGATTCGGTGACGTTCTCCTGGCCTTGAGGCTCTGGAAGCGGTTGCGTCTGGATGCTTTTTTCGGAGCGGCTCTCCCGGAAGGCCGGGAGGAGGTGGCCTGGTCCCTCATCGCCTGTCTCCATACGGTGGCCCGGTTCTGCGAGCCGTCGTCGGACTGGGCGATCGCCGATTCCTTCTTTCCGAAGACGGCTCTGGGCGATCTCCTGGGGCTCTCTCTGGAGAAGGTCTACGATAATCGCCTCTACCGGGGTCTGGATGCGATTCTGCCGTGCCGTCGGGATCTGTTCTCACACTTGAAGGCGACCTATGGCGAGCTGTTCGGGATGAGCTTCGACATCCTGCTTTATGATGTCACCTCGACTTTTTTCGAGGGCCGGGCTGAAGCGAACCCGAAGGCGGCCCGGGGCTATTCCCGCGATTCCCGGCCCGACTGCGAGCAGGTCTGCATCGGGCTGGTGGTGAGTCCGGAGCAGT
>JAXDAV010000067.1:0-19085 GCA_034679465.1 Candidatus Aminicenantota bacterium
CCCTTCCAGACCCTCCGACCATCCTGATCCATGACGGCGACATAGGTGTTGTTCGAATGAAGATCCATTCCGACGTAGTAGCGCATGTGACACCTCCTTTGATGATGCGAGTTTACCACGCGCCCAATCCCTGGCGGCCGCCTTCTAATGATTATCGGACCTCAGCTTTATGAATATTATCAATAACATAAGACCGAAAAACGGGCTTGAAACGGCTTAAAACGGCTGTTTTTAGGCCCAAAAACGAAAAACTGGTCAGGAAGGAAGAGCGATTCCTTCGTTTTTGTGGCCAAAAACATGGGTTATAAGGCTTTTCGACCCCTGAATTCGAAGCTATCATATTGAATCTATTCATATTGCTGAGGTCTGACCCCATTCCGATTTGACGGCCGGAGGCGCGGGTGGCATAATCGATGCAACGGCGCCTGAGGCGCACTCGGCGCCGACTACATCGATCGGGAGTGAGGGAATCATGAAAAGAACGCGGATTCTGCAGGTCTTGACCCTGTCTTTGCTCGGTCTGTTCGTCATGGGGACGACTCAGGCCCTGGCCGATGTCTACATGAAGCAGAAGGTGCATACGAGCGCCTTCAAGATGATGGGCCAGGAACAGCCCGAGAAGGACGAGATCATGACCTTCTGGCTCGGCGAGAAGGCGGCCCGGACGGACATGGAGACCGGGAAGACATCGACGATCCTCCTGCCCGAACAGAAGCTCATCATCATGATCGATCACAACAAGAAAGAATACTCCGAGATGACGCTCGACTTCGGGAAGCTGTTCGATGAGGCGGCCGCGGCCGAGGCGGTGCAGGACCCGGAGACGGCCGAAGCGATGAAGAAGATGCCCGGCTTCATGAAGAACATGATGAAGGGCGCCATGGGCGGCATGTCGGCCAAGGTGACCGAGACCGGTGAGACCAAGAAGATCGGGGACTACAACTGCCGCAAGTACCTCATCGAGATGAGCATCATGGGCACCGAGACCAAGGGCGAGACCTGGGCCACCGAGGATATCCAGATCGACTATGCGAAGGCCTTTGCCGCCGCCAACGCCATGCAGGCCACGATGCCGGGTTTCGAGAAGGTCCTCCAGGAGATGAGGAAGGTCAAGGGCGTCGTCGTCTATCAGACGACCGTGTCCAAGATCATGGGGTCCGAGGCGACGTCGACGACCGAGCTCGTCGAGGCCTCTGAAAAGGCCGCTCCGGCCGGCCATTTCGCCGTTCCCGCCGGCTACCAGAAGGTCAAGCCCGCCGGCCGTTGACCAAATGGGGTCCGTCAATGGGGTCGGACCTCAGCAATAATTATATAAATCTGTAAGATACGTTCGGATTTGGCTGGTCCCGTCAGCTTTAGATGCGCGTTTTTAGGGCGAAAACAGAAAGCAACCTACAACTAACTGTCGAAGTCGCCGGCCGACTCGGGCTGGTAGAGGATGGATTCCACCTTGAGGGTCCGGGTGCCCGAGGGCACCTTCCAGGCGACGACGTCGCCCTTCCGGTAGCCGAGCAGGGCCATGCCGATGGGGGCCAATATCGAGATCTTGCCCTTGGTGATGTCGGCCTCGTGGGGATAGACGAGCGTGTACTCGTGAACCGCTTCGGCGGCCAGATCGCGGACCATGAACCTCGAGTTCATGGTGACGACATCGGGCGGGATGTCGCCGGGCGCCACGACGGACGCCCGCTCGAGCTCTGCCCGGAGCTCGGCCAGCCGCTCCTTGTCGGGCCCGTTCTGGATGACGGGGGAGTTCAGGATGGCCGTCAGGCGCTCCTGGTCCAGACTGGTGATGACGATCTCTCTTTCCGGCATTTCGGCCTCCGTGCGGTGGATCCTTATTGTACCCCAGATCCGAAGAAAGGCCTAGTCCCAATGGGGTCGGACCTCAGGAATGATAATATAAATCAGTATTTTAGGTCAAGTTTTGGGGCTGTTTTAGCCTTACAGATGGCATTTTTTGGGGTAAAAATGCGAAAGCGAGGCCCCAAAGATTTGATTCATTTTTGGGGTCAAAAACGCGGGTTATAAGGTTTTTTTAGCCCCAAAAGAGGGCTTAAGTTACTGAAAAATATATTTGTGCTGTGGTCCGACCCAACTCAGACGCCGTCGCCGGTGTACTTGGAAAGGAGCGCCTTCCGGAGCTTGCGGTAGACGTCGACGAGCCTCTCCATGCGCGAGACGGTCAGATCGGTCAGGTATTGCGCGGCGGCGGCCGGGTCGGTCTTGAGCAGGGCCGCGGCCTTGACGTCCACGTCGGCCTGCTCGGCGAAAAACCCCTTCTCGACCGGGTCGCGGGCCGCCCGGACGTCCTTGAGCGCCGGCTGCCAGCGCAGGAGCGCCAGCTTCTCCACGAAGTCGTAGGCCCAGCGGGCCGAGTCCTCGCTGAACTCGGCGAAATCATAGGTCTTATAGAGGGAGGAGACATCGACGGCGCCCGCGTAGATGGGGGCATACGGGCCGATCTGGGGATTGTCGACGTAGAGCCAGTAGATGCCGCCGACGGCGTCCGGGAGCCAGGAGCGGAGCTGGGCGACCATGCCGTAGCCCTGGCCGGCGATCGTGCGGTGGTGGCGGATGCGCAGGACCTTCTCCATCTCGGCGGAGATATAGGGCGAGGCCATGGGGCTCTTCTCGAGCCGTCCCCCGCCCGCCGGGACCATCCAGGCCGGATCCAGGGTCATGTCGTAGATCGTGTTCTCGAAGGCGGACCGCTGCAGGGCCATGATGTCCTGGACCGAGACCTTCTTCTCCGGCTTGAACGAGTAGGGGTAGAAGGCGGCGCCCTCGAGGGGTTGGGCGTAGAGCGTCCGCGGCCCGGCGGCGTCGTTCAGGGCCCGTTTCGGCCAGGGCCTGAGGGACGGCGCGAGCGTGCTGGTCACGAGCCACATCCGGCTCAGGTTCCCTTCCATGACGGGCGGCGCGTAGGCCTCCTGCCAGATGAAGGGCCGGCCGCTCTTCGGGTCGTACCAGCCCCGCTCGACGGCCTCGGTCATGTAGTTCGGCGAAACGAGCGTGTCGGGGCTCTTGGGGTCGACCTCGCGGATCCGAAAGTAGTTGGCGATGACGACGACGTGGTCGTCCGGGACGCGGCGGGCGACCCAGACGGCGCCCGGCTTGCCGCTCCCGGGGGCCCACTCCGGGCCGACGCTGCAGATCTCCATCGTCCAGAGCTCGCGCGGATCGGCGACGCACAGGGACTCCGAGCCGCCGCAGGAGGGGAGGAAGCCGTACTTCTCGATGAGAGCGCCGATGAGCTTCACGGCCTCGCGGGCCGTCACGCACCGCTGCAGGGCGAAGACCTGGGCCTGTTCGATGGTCATGATCTGGCGCGTGAGGCCTTCGACATAGGCGACGTCGAGCTCGGCCCGCTGGGAACAGGTGCTTTCGCCGATGGCCAGCTGCTTCTCGTTCATCTGGGAATAGCCGGTGTGGAAGTACGTGTAGGTGCGTTCGACCTGGGGGATCTCGCCGATGACCTGGCCGAATTCGCCGAGGGACAGGGCGCGGCGGTCGTCCTCGGCGCCGAAGTAGACCATGCCCCAGTGGACCGGGGCCATGGCGCCCTTGGGGAAGGCCCGGCCGGGGATGACCTGGACGCGGCATTCGCTGCAGGCGTCGGTGTGCGAGGTGATGACCGAGCCGTCGGCGGTCGCCAGGCGGCCGGCGCCGATGACCGTACAGCTCTCCAGCTTGGCGCCGTTGCCGGTGGCCGGGCGGCCGACGCCGGCGAGGAGCGGGGCGGCGGCTGCGAGCAAGAACGCGACCGCAACTAATCGTTTTACCATGGTCTCCTCCTCCCAATGGGGTCGGACCTCAGTAATATAATATAAATCAGTATGTTAGGTCCAGTTTTAGGGCCATTCAAGCCTTACAGACGGCATTTTTCGAGGCAAAAATGCGATAGGCAAGCCCGACGAGATGATTCATTTTTGGGGCAAAAAACAACGTTTTTAAGCCTTCAAGGGGACAAAAACAGGTCCTAAGTATCTAATAATATTATTATTGCTGAGGTCCGACCCCATTGTCAATCCGGGCCGCGATCGGCATGCGCCGGCCGATGCCGAAGGCCTTGGTCGTGACCTTGATGCCCGGCGCCGCCTGGGCCCGCTTGTATTCGTTCCGGTCGACCATGGCCGCGACCTTTCTCACGACCTCCGCCGCGAAGCCCATCCCGGCGATCTCCTCGACCGAGCGCATCTCCTCCACGTACTCGCGGAGGATCCCGTCCAGGACCGGGTAGGGCGGCAACGTGTCCGAGTCGAGCTGCCCCGGCTTGAGCTCGGCGCTTGGCGGCTTGTCGATGATGGCCCGCGGGATGACTTCGCCTTCGCGGTTGATGTGGGCCGCGAGCTCGTAGACCATGGTCTTGGGCACGTCGGACAGGATGGCCAGGCCGCCGCTCATGTCCCCGTAGAGCGTGCAGTACCCGACGGCGATCTCGCTCTTGTTGCCGGTCGAGATCAGCAGATAGCCGAGCTTGTTCGAGAAGGCCATCAGGATGTTGCCGCGGACTCGGGCCTGGATGTTCTCCTCGGTCGCGTCAGCCGCGCGCCCGCCGAGGTGGGGCGCCAGGGCCTCGATGTACTCGTCGTAGATCGGGCCGATCGGGACCTTGACGCAGCGGATGCCGAGCCGGCTTGCCAGCGCGATCGAGTCGTCGACGCTCCCGGCCGACGAGAAGGGCATGGGCATCGTGACCGCCAGCACGTTCTCCGGACCGACGGCCGACGCGGCCAGCGAGCAGGTCACCGCCGAATCGATCCCGCCCGAAAGCCCTATGACCGCCTTCGTGAAGCCGCATTTGCGCATGTAGTCGCTGAGGCCCAGGACGAGCGCCTCGTGGACGGATTCGATCGTCCCGAGCGGCGCGAACAACCCCGGCGTCCCGAGGCCCTTCGTCTCCACCGTCGTCACGTCCTCGGCGAAGGCCGCGCCCACGGCCGTCGGCTCGCCGGCCGCGTCGAAGGCGAAGCTCCGGCCGTCGAACACGAGCTCGTCGTTCGCTCCGACCTGATTGACGAAGACGAAGGGCCGGCCGTGCCTGCGGGCGTGCCCGCGGATGAGGCCGAAGCGGATCTCCTCCTTGCCCGCGTGGAACGGCGAGGCCGAGACGTTGATGAAGACCGTCGCGCCCTTGCCCGCGAGCACGCTGATCGGGTCGAGGCCGTAGAGCCGGCCCCGCGGCCACAGCTCGGCGTCCGTCCAGGCGTCCTCGCAGATCGTGAGGCCCAGGACCTCGCCCTTGAACGCGACCGTCCCGATCTCCGGCGCCGGCGCGAAGTGGCGCGTCTCGTCGAAGACGTCGTAGGTCGGCAGGAGCGACTTGGGCTGCTCGAGGAGGATCCTGCCGCGGTGGGCGAGGACCGCGGAATTGTAGAGCGGCTTCCCCTCGCCGGTCCGGGTCGGCCGCGGCGTCCCGAAGAGAAGCCCCGTTTCCGGATGGTCCTCGGTCAGCCGGACGAGCGTCCGGACCCACGCGCCGGCCTTCTCGACGAACCACGGCCGCTCGAGAAGGTCCCGGGGCGGATAGCCGGTGAGGAAGAGCTCCGGGAAGACGACGAGGTCGGAGCCCGCTTTGGCCGCGGCTTCGTAGGTCGAGGCGATCTTGGACGCGTTCCCCGCGAGGTCGCCCACGACGGGGTTGAGCTGGGCCATCGTGATCTTCATAGGCGGCGCCGGGCGCGGTTCTTTTTATATCACCGCCAATTCGGGGACACAATACCATTTTCCGAATTAACCCGGTTCCGCAGGATCGCATCGCAGGATCAAATCGGAAATTGGTATTGTGTCCCGAATTATTTTCTTTATACTGGGACCGAAGCGGACGCAACGAAGGAGCCCGCATTGAGCATCGGACAGACAAAGAAGAGGCTGGTCGGCAAAGCCGCCCTGCTCGCCGCGGCAGCTATCGCCGTCGCCATGACGCTCTGCTCGGCGTCCTGGGCCTGCCGGCGGGACGCGGGCGGCTCGATCCGGGTCGCCCGAAAGGGACTGGAGCACGTCCTCGCGTTCGAGGGCCGGCGCGTCGCCCGCTTCGCCGCGCCCGAGCTGGCGGGGAGCGGCCGGCCGCGGGTCGACGTCGGAGAGGCCGACGAAGCCGGCTGGCGGCGCGTCCGCCTGACCTGGGACGTTCCGCACGCCGTCGCCCAGGACGAACTCGCGGTCCGCTTCGACCTCGAGTTCGAGCCGGACTTCTGGTGGGCGCCCCACCTCGCACCCGAGGCAGGCTACGTCATCGCCCAGCACGTCTTCCGCTCGCCCGCGATCATCGCCGCCCTCGGCCCGCTCCGGCTCGTCGTCGTGCCAGACCTCGACATCGTCGGAGCGAGCCCCGAGAACCCCTGGTTCCTCGACTACGACGCCGTGACCGGGCGCCTGTGGCTGGGCCTGTCCAAGACGGAGATCCCCGAACACGTCCTCTTCAGGAAGGCGCCCGGCATGGCCTTCGCTCCCGGACAGGTCGAGCTGGGATTCTACGTCGCGGCCCATCGCGACGGCGGCCCCGTCCGGAACCCCTGGCGCGACGTGTCGGCGTTCCTGTGGCGGCGCTGGGGGGCCCCGCTCAGCGCCCAGGGCGAGCCCATACCGGGCCGCCTCGAGCCCTACGTCCGCCGGACCTACGATTGGGCCTTCGGGGGCTGGGGCAAATTCGTCTGGCAGGAGTTCGACCTCGGCGGCCGGCGCGTCGGCGCGCCCCAGTTCATCGTCAACGTCTCGCAATCGCCCAACTACCCGGGACCGTGGTACCAGCGGGAGTTCCTGTCGATCTGGAATCAGGCTTGGTTCTCGTCGCTCCGGAGCGCCTCGGGGCTCTTCCGCTTCGGGCGCTACGTCGGCGGCGACGAAGGGAACGCCCTCATGGCCAAGGCCCGGCTGACCAAAGAGCTGGCCCTCGCGGCCCCCATGACCGACGGTCTCTTTCCCGCCGTGATCGGCACGGCCAACGACATCGTCGAGATCGAGGGCCAGAAGCTGCGCCGGCCGCGCGGCTGGGCCGAGGCCCGCTGGTCGAACTCCGACCGCGCCCCCCGCGACCACGGCATCACCGCCGAGTGGTTCCACGTCCTCGATATGAGCTGGACGGCGCTGCTCATGCTGCGCTGGCACGACGATCTCGAGCGGGACGCCCGTCTTCTCGATTACGCCCGGGCCTACGGCGAGCGGCTCCTCGCGCTCCAGGACGCCGAGGGCTTCTTCCCCGGCTGGCTCCATCCCGAGACGCACGCGCCCGGCCCGGTGATGAACCGGACGCCCGAATCGAGCCTCAGCGCGACCTTCCTGCTGACGCTGGCCGCGGCGACGGGCGAGACGAAGTACCGGTCCGCCGCGCTCCGGGCCGTCGACGCGGTCCTGGCCGGGATCGTCCCGGAGGGCCTCTGGCTCGACTTCGAGACCTTTTGGTCCTGCAATCCCTGGGGCCGGGAAAAGTATCTCGGCCGCAAGATCGAGCGCAACGCCATGCACAAGCAGAACACGCTGTCGATGTTCTGGACCGCCGAGGCCCTCCTGGCCGCCTTCAAGGCGACCGGCGAGCGGCGCTACTTCGACTGGGGCCGGCGGACGCTCGACGAGCTGGCCATGGCCCAGCAGGTCTGGCAGCCGCCCTTCATCCACGTGCCGGCCCTGGGCGGCTTCGGGGTCATGAACGCCGACGGCGAATGGAACGACTCGCGCGAGACGCTCTTCGCCGAGCTCTTCCTCGACTACGGCCGCGAGACCGGGGAGCCGGCCCTGACCGAACGGGGCCTGGCCGCCCTCAAAGCCGGGTTCGTCATGATGTACTGCCCGGAGAACCCCGCGGTCAAGGGCATGTGGGAGAAGGTCTATCCGTGGTTCGGCCCGGCCGACTACGGCTTCACCATGGAGAACTACGGCCACAGCGGCCGGACGAGCCCCGAAGGCGAGGGCCTGGGCGTCTTCACCATCTACGACTGGGGCAACGGCGCGGCGGCCGAGGCGGCCATGCGGATCCTCGACCATTACGGCCCGCTGGTCGTCCGCGAATCGAAATAACGATTTTCGCTTGACGGTTCGGGCGGGGTTGTGGTTCATAGGGGAGACGGACCCGGAGGCGGCACGCCCCAAACGAGGAGGCTGACGATGAAGAAATCCGCGATCCCGGCGCTGGCGCTCGTCGCTCTCGCTTCGCTCGCTTCCTGCGCCAAACGGGAGGCGCAGGCGACGTCCGATGCCGTTGCCGCCGCCGCGACGGGCCCCGCCGCCGTCATCGGCGTCGGCGAGCTGGCCCGGCTCGACCTCCTCCCGCGGCTCAAGCGGTCGGTCAAGGTCGGGATGGTCTCGAGCTACGACCGGAGCGGCGGCAACGACGACGGCTTCAGCGGCAGGTACTCGTTCCTGCGCCGGGAGCCGGGCGGCCTCGTCATCGCCGATCTCGAAGGCCCGGGCGCGATCTACCGCATCCACACGCCCACGCCGACCGAGGACACCGTCGAGTTCTATTTCGACGGCGAGGCGGCGCCGCGGCTGAGCCTGAAGGTGATCGAGCTCTTCGACGGCACCCGCCCGCCGTTCGTCGAGCCGCTCGTCGGGTCGGGCGTGGGCGGCTACACGTCGTACGTGCCGTTGACCTACCGCAGGTCCTGCAAGATCGTCATCAAGGCCGAGTCGTTCCAATTCTACGACCTCAACTACGCCGTGTTCCCGGCCGAGGCCGCGATCGAGACCTATGCCGACCCGCCCGGGCCGGACTTCCTGGTCGAGGTCGCGAAGGCGGCCGAGATGCTGGGCCGGACCGGGACCGACATCAGCGGGGCGCTCGTTCCGGAGGGCGCGGCCGCGGCCAGGAAGGCGGTCAAAGCGAGCCTCCCGCCCGGCGGCAAAGCCGTGCTCTACGAGACCTCCCGGCCGGGGCGGATCGTCGGCCTCAGGCTCGGGCCGGCCGCGGCGTTCGCGGGCGGCGAGCGCGACATCCTCATCCGGGCCTACTGGGACGGCGCGGCGGCGCCGGCCATCGACTGCCCCGTCGGCGATCTCTTCGGCTACAGCTTCGGCGACCCGGCGACGCGGTCGCTGCTGCTCGGCACGACCGACGAGGGCGTCGGCTATTTCTACTTCCCGATGCCGTTCGAGCGGGCGGCCCGGATCGAGCTCGTTTCGGAGAGGGGGGCGGGGACGCCGGCCGTCGAGATCGCGGCCGAGGTGGTCACGGCGGCGATCGGAAAGGGCGCGGACGAGGGCCGGTTCTACGCCCGCTGGCGCCGCGAGAACCCGTGCGTCGAGGGACAGCCCTACACCTTTTTGAAGACGACGGGGCGCGGCCACGTTGTCGGGGTCATCCTCCAGGCGCAGGGGCTCGAGAGCGGGCACACGGGCTTCTTCGAGGGCGACGACCGGGCCGTGATCGACGGCGAGCCGGCCGTGCCGGGGACCGGGTCCGAGGATTCGTTCAACGGCGGCTGGTACGATGTGCCCGGGCGGTGGGAGACGCGGACGTCGCTCCCGCTCAGCGGCTGCCTCGACTACAAGAAGCCGCTGGCCCGGACCGGCGGATACCGGCTCTTCCTGACGGATTCCTACGCCTACGGGGAGTCCATCGACTTCACGATCGAGCACGGGCCCGAGGGCAACGCCGTGCCGACCGATTACGCGGGCGTCGTCTTCTTCTACGCGCAGGACCCGCCGCCGGCCGGAGAGCCCCTGCCGCCCGCGGCCGGCCGCCGGGTCAGGGGCTTGGACAGGATCGTCTTCGTTCCGGGCTGGAACGTCCCCATCCACACGACCTCGCTCCGGAACGCGACCTGGACGAAAGAGGTGTCGGCGATAGGAAAGGACCGGGTCCGGCACTTCACGGTGAGGACGAGCGGCGACGACATCTTCGGCCCGCACCATGTCTCGTTCATCTGCGATCTGCCCGAGGCCGGGCGCTACAAGGTCTCGGTCAAGGCGATCGTCGGGCCGGACCAGGGCATCCTGCGGGTCTATGAGCGCGACAGGCCGGTCGGGGAGGCGGTGAACCTCTATGCGGCCGAGCGCGCGATCGGCGGGCCGCTGACGCTCGGGACGTTCGAGATGAGGAAGGGCGGGAACATCCTTTATCTCTGCCTGACGGGCAGGGACGGGCGGTCCAAGGGGATGGCGATGGAGCTGTCGGAGATCATCTTCGAGAGAGCGGATTGAAGGGCCGGCGGCACGACGCGACCCGTCCTGCTGGCGGTGTCCCCGGGCCGGCCCGCCGGAGCGGCAGATTTCCAGGAGGAATGACATGCTGAGAACGAAAACCAAAGAGCGGCGCGGGCTCGACCCGGTCTTCATCATCATCATGGCCGTCATCGCGGCCCTGCCGTTCCTCGTCTTCCGCCTCATCTCGCCGGGCCCCAAGGCGGGGACGGCCGCGGGGGCCCCGACGCCGACGTTGGCGCCGAAGCTGGCGACGGGCCTCTCCGATGAAGCGGCGGGCTGGGTCGCGGACACGCTGGCCGGACTGACCCTCGAGCAGAAGATCGGCCAGATCATCACCTCGGACGTCACGGGCGGCTACATCGCCGAGGACGACCCGCGCCTGGCGCGGTGGCTCGCGCTCGCGCGCGATCACGGCCTGGGCCTGTTCGTCCTTTACGGGGGGACGCCGCGCGACGTGGCCCGGCTCCTCAACCGCCTGCAGAAGGCGGCGACGGTGCCGCTCCTCATCTCGGCGGACTTCGAGGGCGGCCCCGGCCAGCAGGTCGCGGGCGCGAGCGAATTCCCGGCCAACATGGGGTTCGCGGCGGTCGGGGACGAGGATCTGATGCGCCGGGCCGCGGCGGCCGGGGCGGTCGAGGGGCGGGCCATGGGCATCCACCTGACCTACACGCCGGTCTGCGATATCGCCTGGGACCCGGACAACCCGGCCGAGAGCGTCCGCTCGTTCGGCGGCGACCTCGACCTGCTCGGGCGCATGGTCCGGGCCTACGTCCGCGGCTATCACGAGAACGGCATGCTGACCTCGGCCAAGCACTTTCCGGGGCGGGGGGACGTCGCGAACATGCCGGACAACCCCGGCTGGGCCTGGATCGACAAGCCGGCGGCGGAGGTCGAGGCCCAGGAGTTCCGGGCCTTCAAGCACGGCATCGACGCGGGCGTCGACTTCGTCATGACCGAGCACATCGCCGTGCCGTCGGTGACGGGCGGGTCGGCGCTCCCGGCGAGCGTCGAGAAGAAGCTGGTGACGGACTGGCTCAAGGGCAGGCTCGGGTTCACGGGAGTCGTCACCTCGGACGACCTCTGGTATGACCACGTGGTCGCGCGGTTCGGGGCCGAGGAGGTCGCGGTCAGGGCCTTCGAAGCCGGGCACGACGTCATCCTCAAGCCCAAGGACCCGGTCGCGACGATCGCCGCGATGGCGGCGGCGGTCCGAGCTGGGCGCATCCCGGAGTCGCGGGTCGAGGAGGCGGCGCGCAAGATCCTGACCCTCAAGGCGCGGCTCGGCCTCCATGTGAACCGGTACGTCGATGAGGCCCGGGTCGGCGAGTTCGTCGGGACGGCGGCCCACCAGGCCATCGTGCAGGAGGTCGCCGACCGGTCGCTGACCATGCTCAAGAACGACGGGGTCGTGCCGGTGGTCGTGACGGGGCGGGCGGCGGCGGGTGAGACGGGGGGCAAGGCGGGGGGCGGCGCGGGGATGGCGGGGGCCGAAGCGGGGGCGGCGCAGAAAGCGGGGAAGGCGGGGACGGCGGGAGCCGGGCCGAGGATCGTCAATATCAACGTTCAGAAGATCGACGGGGACCCCGCGCCGACGGCGCTCGCGGCCAAGCTCGCGGCGGCCTTCCCGGGCACCAGGAGCTTCACTCTGCGGCCCGACGCGGGCCCGGGCTATTATGACGCCGTGTGGAAGGCGGTGGGGGAGTCCGACCTGGTCGTTCTGTCCCTGTTCGTGGCCCGGAACAGGATGGGGGACCCCGCGCCGTTCCGGGAGGGCGACCTGGCGTTCATCAGGAGGGTCATCGCCGCCAAGCCTAAGGCCGTCGTGGCCATGTCCTACGGCAACCCCCAGCTCATCCGGAAGATCCCGGCGGTCGCGGCGTTCCTGGTCGGCTACGGCGAGCGGGGCTGGTTCGGCAACCAGGCGGTCTACTTCGATTCGTTCATCAAGGCGCTCAAGGGCGAGCTCGAGCCGTCCGGCAAGCTCCCCGTCCGCGTCAGCGACCTTTATCCGATCGGCTCCGGGCTCTAATGGGGTCGGACCTCAGGATGGGGTCTCTAATGGGGTCGGGGGGTCTCTAATGGGGTCGGACCTCAGGAATTCATTTATTTATCAATAATTTAGCCTCGAAATTCGCTCCGCTTTAAGCTTAAAACCGGCGTTTTTACCGTCAAAAATGCAGAGGCTCGTGATTTCAATTTTGATGGCAAAAATGCCGGTTTTAAGCCTCTTTGACCCCAAAAAATGAAGCTAAATTATTAACAAATATGCATATTCCTGAGGTCCGACCCCATTAGGGCCACAGGCGGATCATCATGACGCCGTGGCGGGCGACATAGGCCGTGAACAAATCCTCGAATACGCCGAGGTCTTTCTGGCGCCAGAGGTCGCGGACCCTTTGCGGGCCGGCGACGCCGAGATCAGACCATTTCGCCGTGACCGCGGCCAGGCCGTCGCCGCGGTTGAAGAGCCCGACGGCCTTCGAGCCGTCCTCCAATTCGCGCATCCAGACCTCGAGCCCGCCGTCCTTGGCGACGCGGCGGCCGGGCCTGCCGAGAGGGTCCTGGTCGACCTCGATGATGTCGTCGTTCGTGAGCAGGCCGAGCGTGAAGTCGTCGAGGCGGGTGATGTCGCCGCTGAAGATGAGCGGCGCCGCGACGAGCGACCAGAGCGAGACGTGCGTGTATTGCTCATTCGGCGTGAGCGGCGACGGGGCCGTGCCGCCTTTCCAGTCGCTGAGATAGCCCAGGAGCAGGTAGTCGGGGTCGTTCCAGCGGCCGGGCCCGCCGTAACGGTGCAGCTCGCGGGAGGAGTAGACGTCGAAGCCGTCGCGGAAGAGCGCGTCCGGGATGCCCTCGAAGGAGCCGCCGAGATCGCCCGCCGTCCGCCAGCTGTGCCCGCCGACCGAGCGGCCCCACTCCCAGACGTTGCCCATGCCGTACTGGCAGAGATTGAGGACGATGTCGCGCGGCTGCGCGGCCAGGATGCCGCTGATGAGACGGTAGGGCTTCTGGAGCCCTTCGAGGCTCTTCTCGTCGGCGAACTTCCCGTAGGAGCACCAGTCGTACTTGAGGAAATCGAACCCCCACTCGACGAAGCGGCGGACGTCGAGCTCCTCGTGCTGCCAGGCGGCGGTGAAGCCGGCGCAGGTCGTCGGGCCGGGCGAGGTGTAGATGCCGGCCTTGAGCCCCTTGGCGTGGATGTAGTCGGCCATGGCCTTCATGTCGGGGAAATAGCCGTTGGCGTTGATCCGGCCCTCGGCGTCCCGGGGCTCTCCGCGCCGGCCCGGATCCTCGGATTCGGGCCGGACCGACCAGCAGTCGTCGATGTTGACGTACTGGTAGCCGTGGTCGATCATGCCGCTCGAGACCAGGGCATCGGCGGCGGCGCGCATGATTTCGTCGGTGACCTGGTTCTCCCAGACGTACCAGCTGTTCCAGCCCATGTGCGGGGTCAGGGCCAGGGTGTCGCCGCAGACGATCTTGAATGGGCGCATCGCCTTGCCGAGCCGGTTGGCGGCGGTGAAGGTGACGACGTGCGTGCCGGGCGCGGGGAGCGAGCCCGTGATCTGCCCGGTCGCCGCGTCGAGTATGAGGCCTTCGGGGAGGCCTTCGACGCCGAAGGTCATGGGGCGTTCGCCGGTCGCGGGGATGGTGAAGAGAAAGGGCGAGCCGGGACGGACGCCGAAGATACGGGCGCCGTTGATCCGCGGCTCGGGCGCGGGCTTGGGGGTGAGGACGAGGCGAGGCTCGGTTGCCGCCGGAGCAGGCATGGAAGAGCCGGGCCCGGTTGGCGCGGCTTGCGCGGCCTGCGAGGCCAGCGCTGCGGCGAGCATCAGCGCGGTCAGGGCGAGAGACAGGCACGGCACACAGGGCTTTCGGCTCATGGAAGGACCTCCTTCATCGATGTGCCGCTATTATAGCAAGTCCGGGATCGGCCACAAGAAGGGACTCCCCCCGCGGGGTCTGCCGCTCAGCTTGCCGGCCCCGCGCGTCGGTCTCTGACATGATACATCGCGATCTTCTTCACCAGGCCGGAGGGGATCGGCCGGTCGAGCGGGAAAGCTATCGTCCCCTTGCCTTTGATATAGGGGCCGATCTCTTTTAAAAAGCTCGCCGGGCCGGACGGTATCGGATAAAGGCTGAGATGATCCTTGAAGGCCGCGAAATGCATCAGGTTCTTGCCGTCCAGGGTGAAGGTGGGTATCTGATAAGCCATCTTCTCGACCGCTCCGGGCGCCGCTTTCCGGATGATCCGGCGGATCCTCTGGAGGATAGCCCGGACGTCCTCCGGAAAAGAACTGATGTACTCGTCGACCGCCTCCGCCCCGATCGCTGGCGAGAGTTTTGCCGCCTTCTTCATCGACGCCGCCTCCGTTCTGCCTGGGCTTCCCCTGTCACAGCGGGGGTTCACGCCGATAATGGTATCAAGATTTGTGCCAACAACCCGAATTTGCTAATCTTATCAGCCGGCCATGCATAGGAGCATCCCATGAGAAAATCCCGCCGACCCGCCTTGCACCTCGCCTTGCTCGGAATCGTCCTCGCGATCGCCGCCGCGGCCGCCATTGCCTCCGCCGCCGCGCTTGCCGGACCGGACGCCCGGGCTCCTCGATCCGACCCACATGCCCCGGGGGCCGCCCGCCCGGCCGCGAAGCCCGCTCCGCCCCGGCAGGCCCCAGCCCAAGCCCCGGCCCCTGCCCAGGCCAGGAACCCGTACGCCCCGGACAAGGTCGAGCCTGGGTCGGTCGAGGCCATCGCCAAGTTCACGACCGAGCCCCGCTTCGGCAATCCCTGGGTCGCCTATCTGCCCGATTCGGACACGGTGCCCTCGCCGGCCGAGTACCTCGGTCACGCCGTCGGCGCCGCCGGCGAGCTCTCGAGCACGTCGCAGATCTACGGCTACTTCCGCCGGCTCGCCGAGACCTCGCCGCGCGTCCGCGTCGAGACGATCGGCCGGAGCGAGGAAGGCCGCGAGATCCTCCTGGCCGCCGTCGCCGACGAGGACGGCATCCGCGACCTGGCCCGCCTCAAGGCGGCGACCGCCGCCCTGGCCGATCCGCGCAAGACGACGCCCGAGGCCGCCGAGGCCCTCATCGCTGCGGGCCGGCCCATCTACTATTTCAACGCCGCGCTCCACGCGACCGAGCTGGGGTCGGCCGAGATGGTCATGGAGTTGGCCTACCGGCTGGCCGTTTCCGACCAGCCCATGATCCGCAAGATCCGGAGCGAGGTCCTCGTCCTCATCAACCCCGTCTCCGAGCCCGACGGCCGCGACAAGCAGGTCGACTGGTTCTATCGCTATCTCAAGGGCAAGACCGACTTCGAGAGCCTGCCGCCGGAATCGCCGCCCTACTGGGGCCACTACGTCTTCCACGACAACAACCGCGATTCGCACCAGATGGCCCTTCAGCTGTCGAAGGCCGTGGCCCGGATGTTCTTCGACTATCACCCGACGGTCGTCCACGACCTCCACGAGTCCATCCCGCTCCTCCAGACCTGGAACGGCACCGGGCCGTTCAACACCAACCTCGACCCGATCCTGCTCAGCGAGTGGTTCTCCATGTCGCTGGCGGAGGTCGGGGCCCTGACGGCGGCCGGCATGCCCGGCGTCTGGACGTGGGGCTTCAGCGACGGCTGGCAGCACGTCTTCCTCGATTCGATCGGGGTCAACCACAACAGCATCGGCCGCGGCTACGAGACCTTCGGCAGCGGCACGGCCGAGACCGTCGAGCGGGTCCTGCGGCCGGACGAAGAGCGCTACGTGGGGCGCCCGGTGACCAGCCAGGAGTGGTACAGGCCCATGCCGCCGCCGCGCCGGTTCATGTGGTCGCTCCGCAACAACACGAACTACATGGAGAGCGGCTGCCTCGCGGCCCTCGACTACACGGCCAAGAACGCCCGGGAGATGCTCCGCGACTTCTACCGCAAGGGTTACAACTCCTGGCAGAAGGGCGTCAAGGGCAAGCCGTACGCGTTCGCCATCCCGGCGGACCAGGGCGACCCGAGGCGCGTCGCCGACATGGTCGAGCTCCTGCTCGCCCAGGGCATCGAGGTGGCGCGGGCGACGGCGCCGTTCAAGGTCGCGGAGGGGGAGTTCGCGGCCGGGACGTACGTCGTCCGGCTCGATCAGCCCTACCGCAACTACGCGGTCGACCTGCTCACGCCCCAGACGTTCCCGCCCGACGCCACCTACGAGCCGTATGACGACGTGTCGTGGTCGCTGCCCGTGCACTACGGGCTCGAGGCCAAGAGCATCGATGACGCCGGGATCATGGCGGTGGGGGCGGTGACGGGGGCTGGGACGGCGGGCGCTGAAGGCGTGGCCGGGGAGGCCGGGACGGCGACGCTCGAGCGGCTCAGCCCCGGATTCGCCGTGGCCGGTCGGGTCAACGGCGCGGGGCCGGTCTATCTGCTGCGTGATTCGGGGCAGGAAGGACTGCTCGCTCTGCGCGCCCGGCTCGCGGCCTTCCGCGTCGAGATCGCCGAGAAGGCGTTCAAGTCGGGCGACAAAGAATACCCGGCGGGGTCGTGGATCGTGAGCGGGGGCGATCTGAAGGGCCTGGCCGGCGCGCTCGGGAAGGCCTCGGCCGAGTTGGCCATCGACTTCGACAGCGCGGCGGCCGTTCCCGAGGTCGCGCGTCACGAGTCGAAACTGGCGCGCCTGGCCGTCTGGCACAGCTGGGCCGACACGCAGGCGACCGGCTGGATCCGCCTGGTGCTCGACCGCGAGAAGGTGCCCTACGCCTACATCCGTGACGAGGACATCCGGGCCGGGCGTCTGCGCGAGAAGTACGACGTCATCGTCTTCGGCGACAACGACCTCGGCCTGCAGGGCCAGATCCACGGCATCGACAAGAAATGGGGGCCGCTGGCCTACCAGAAGACCAAAGAGACGCCCAACCTGGGCGTTCCCGACGCCTCCGCGGACATCACCGGAGGCATCGGCTGGGCCGGCCTGGCCAAGATCGAGGAGTTCCTCGGCGCGGGGGGCGTGCTGGTGACGCTCGGAAACGGATCGGCCCTGCCGCTCGAAGGCGGGCTCGTCCGGGACGTCCGGCGCAGGGGCGGCAGCTACTTCACGCCGGGCTCGGAGCTCCGGGTCAAGTTCGTGCGGACCGATCATCCACTGGCCTACGGCATGTCGGAAACGACGTCGGCCTTCCGGTCGATGATGCCTGTTTACGACATCGCCAGGTCCGAGCGCGGGAAGGTTGTCCTGCAGTGGGGGACGAAGCTCCGCAAGGAGGACCGCGAGGACGAAAGCCCGGAAGCGCTGGCGGCCCTGACGAAGGAGGAACGGGAGGCCAAGGAAAGAGCCAAGAAGGACGAGATCAAGATGCTGGTGAGCGGAGCGGTCAAGGGGGACGACGACCTCGAGGGCCGGCCCGCGATCATGGACCTGCCGGCGGGGAAGGGGCGGGTCATCGCCTTCAACTTCAACCCGATCCACCGCGACCTCAACCGCTCGGACCACCGGTTCCTTTGGAACGCCCTGCTCAACTGGAACGCTTTGAATTGAATGGGGAATGGGGTCGGACCTCAGCAGATAGAATGATTACAGCAACTTAAGCTCGATTTTGGGGTCGTTAGAGCCTTACAGACGAGGTTTTTTACCCTAAAAATGAAATCAGCTCGAAATAGCGGAATCAGCTTGCCCCCCGCTCACGGGTCTTCATTTTTTTGCAAAAAATGAAAAGCTTGTCAGAAAGGAGAGGCGGTCGCTTCGTTTTTGTGGCCGAAAACATGGGTTTTAAGGCTCCTGGATCCCAAAAACAGGAGTTATCTTATTGAATTTAAATCAATAGCTGAGGTCCGACCCCATTGGATCAGAATTGGATCAGAAGCCGCAGACGAGCGGGAGGCCGAGGCAGAGGATGGTCGAGCGGTATTCGAACAGACGGTCATCGCCGGAGAGCCCTGCGGTTCGTAATCTCGCTTGGGAGCATATGACCCCCACATAGGGCTGGATGCGGATCGCTTTGGCTATCGGGATATCCCGGTAAACGCCTGCGCCGAGGGTCAACGACTTGAACTGCACCCTCCACGCGTATAGTTCGTGGAGCGAAGAGAAGATGTCGCCGTTGGCGTGACCCATGAAGAAGGATAAGGAAACCGGGGCGGGAGCGTCCTTCCTGACGATCGGAGAGGCGAAATCGGGGGCCGTCGCAGCGATGAACGCGCCGCCGCATATCGAGCCGTCCCGCATCGGGTTCCCGAGGGCTGGCCAGTCGATGGCCCTTTCGGCGGCTCTGTCGAGGAGCGCATCGAACGCCCCGCTCAAGGCCGTTCCCCCCGTTCCAGCGTGGGCCACCAGCGAGAAGCCCGCGGGCTCCTGCGCATCGGCAAGGGCGAAAGAGCCGATACGCCCCGCGTGAGCGGCTGGCCCATCCTCAGGCAAGGCGGACATGGCAGACCCGGTCAGCCCGAGGATAAGAACACAGAGGACCGCCGCGGCTTTTCTCATGCCGAGGCTCATTCTGAGGAGACTGCTATCCCGGAACAATGCCCCCTCGGGGTGATTTCTTGGGGTGAGATCAAGGGTGATCCACAATGGGGTCGGACCACAGCAGATAGAATGATTACAGCAACTTAAGCTCGATTTTGGGGTCGTTAGAGCCTTACAGACGGGGTTTTTTGCCCCAAAAATGAAATCAGCTCGAAATAGTGGAATCAGCTTGCCCCTCGCTCACGGATCTTCATTTTTTGCCAAAAACGAAAAGCTTGTCAGAAGGAGAGTCGGTCTTTTCATGAAACCCTTTGCAGGATACCCCGTGGCTTGCCAGGGGGAGGATTGCTTGCCCGGCCGAGGGGGTTTATAAGGGGGACCGGAAAGTCCCCCTTATCCGCATAGGCCCTTGCTCGGCAGTGTGATATAAATGAAACGTGGGGCTGAGAAGGACGAGTCATTCGGTCTACGACACAAGCTACCATCTGGTGTGGTG
>JAXDAV010000068.1:0-14984 GCA_034679465.1 Candidatus Aminicenantota bacterium
TGCCTCGGATCGGCTACTGCGAGTACTATTGCTCGCTTTGCTCGCAGGTCTGCCCGACCGGGGCCATCCGGAGGCTCAAGATCGAGGAAAAGACGACGATCAAGATCGGCTCCTCCTGGATCAACAAGAACCGGTGCATTCCCTACGCTCTCGGCAAGCCATGCATCGTCTGCGAGGAGCATTGCCCAACATCGCCCAAGGCCATCAAGTTCGTGATGGTGGACACGAAGCTTCCCGACGGGACCGTGGCGACGCAGAAGGCGCCCGTCATCGACAACTCGCTGTGTATCGGCTGCGGGATCTGCGAGAACAAGTGCCCGGTCATGGACGACCCGGCCATCTTCGTCACGAGCGTGGGGGAAACTCGGTCGGCGACGAACCGGCTGCTGTTGGATATCCTGCCGGGAAGCGTGGAAGACCCTTACAGGTAGCGCTCCGCAAAGATTCCTGACAATATTGAAGTATCAGTTTCTATTTGTCACGTGCGCGACATTCCCCGCTCCCTGACAAATCCCCTCCTGGCGTAATCGAAGAGCCGGCAAGCCCAAGAAAAAGAAGACAGGCGGCGCGGCTCAGTCTTTCAGGGCCTTCTTCAGCTCTTCCGTGAGCTTCGGGACGACCTCGAAGAGGTCGCCGACGATGCCGTAGTCCGCGACTTTGAAGATCGGCGCTTCGGGGTCCTTGTTGACCGCGACGATGACCTTGGACGACGACATCCCGGCCAGGTGCTGGATGGCCCCGGAGATGCCCACGGCGATGTAGAGCTCGGGCGAAACGGTCTTGCCCGTCTGCCCGACCTGGTGCTGGTGGCCGATCCAGCCGGAATCGACGGCCGAGCGCGACGCGCCCACCGCGGCCCGGGGGAACGCGGCGGCCATGTCCCGGAGAAGGGCAAAGGCCTCGGGGCCCTTGAGCCCGCGGCCTCCGGAGACGACGACGTCGGCCTCCGTGACGTCGAGCTCGGCGCTCTCCTCCTTGAGGACTTCGGCGACGCGACCTTTGATCGAGCCCTCGGGGACGGCGACCTCGAGCCGGACGGTCTCCCCGGCGCCTCCGCTCGCGCCGGCGCCCGCGATCGCCTCGGCGAGCGGGAAGACGTTCGGCCGGAGGGTCGCCAGCTGGGGCGAAGTCTTCAGCCGCAGGGACAGGAACGCTTTGCCGGCGTAGATGGGCCGGGTGAACTCGAGCGTCCCGTCCCTGACGGCCACCTTGGTGCAATCGGTGGCCAGCCCGACGCCGAGCCGGGCCGCCACGCGGGGCGCCAGGTCCTTGCCCAGGGCCGTGGCCGCGAAGAAGAGGGCGGCCGGCTTGGCCTCCGCGGCGAACCCGGCCAGGGCCAGAGCATAGGATTGCGGCGAATAATCAGCAAAAACAGGATTTTCAATGATATAGACCTTAGCCGCGCCAAGAGAGAAGGCCGCCGGAGCCAGCCCGGCGACGTCCGCGCCGACCAGGACCGCGGCCGTCCCGACGCCGAGCTCGGCGGCCCGCCGCCCGGCCTCGGAGAGGGCCTCGAGCGAGCTCTTCTTGATCTTCCCGTCCCGGATTTCCATATATGCGGCGATCATCGTTCTTCTCCCTTAAATAACCTTGGCCTCATCCCGCAGGAGCCGGACGAGCTCCCGGGCCGTCTCGGCCGGATCGCCCTGGAGGACCTTGCCGGCCTGCCGGGCCGGCGGCACGTCGAGCCCGATCGTCTCGACCTGGCTGGCCGGCTCGCCGGGGCCGAATCCCAACTCCTCGAGGGTGACGGCGGGGACCGGCTTCTTTTTGGCGGCCATGATGCCCTTGAGCGTCTCGTAGCGCGGCTCGTTCAGGCCCTTCTGGGCGCTGACGACGGCCGGGAGGCTCAGGACGACCTTCTCCGCGCCGCCTTCGATCTCGCGAAGGGCGGTGGCCGTGCCGTCCCCGATCTCCAGCCTGGTCACGACGGTCGCCTGCGGCAGGCCGAGGATCTCGGCGACCATGGCCGCAACCTGGCCGTTGTCCGCGCCGACCGACTGCTTGCCGAACAGGAGCAGGTCCGCCCCGGCCAGCCTGGTCTCGACGGCCCGGGCGATGATCCGGGCCGTCCGCAGGCCGTCGTAGGTCTCGGGCGCGTCGTCCTTGACGAGCAGGGCCTCGTCGGCGCCCATGGCCAGGCCCTTGCGCAGGACCGCGGCGGCTTCGTCCCGGCCGACCGAGACGACGCGGACCGTGCCCCCCCGGGCTTCCTTGATCCGGAGGGCCTCTTCGACGGCGTACTCGTCGTAGGGGCTGAGGACGAAGTTCAGCCCGTCCTCGGCGATCGTCCGGGTCTCGTGCTGGATGCGGATGCGCGATTCGGTGTCGGGCACCCTCTTGATGAAGACGAGAATGTTCATGGATCTCTCCTCATGGGGCCGGCCTCGCCCGCGCCGGCCGGGAACAGGGCGGGCGCTTCAGGGCCGCTCGAACCTCTTCAGGACGAGCGAGCCGTTGGTCCCGCCGAAGCCGAACGAATTGCTCAGGCCGTGGCGAATCGCGGCCGGGCGCGCGGCGTTGGGCACGTAGTCCAGGTCGCACTCGGGGTCGGGGAATTCGTGGTTGATCGTCGGCGGCATCGTCTGGTGGAAGAGCGCCAGCGCGGTGATGCCGGCCTCGAGCCCCCCGGCGGCGCCGAGCAGGTGGCCGGTCATGGACTTCGTCGAGTTGACGGCCAGGCGGCGGGCCTGGTCGCCGAAGACGCGCTTGATCGCCGCCGTCTCGATCTTGTCGTTGAGCTCCGTCGACGTGCCGTGGGCGTTGATGTACTGGACGTCGTCCGGCCCGATCCCGGCGTCCTCGATGGCCCTCCGCATGACCCGGGCCGCTCCGTCGCCCGCGGGGTCCGGCGCGGCGACGTGGAAGGCGTCGCTCGTCATGCCGTAGCCGACGACCTCGGCGTAGATGCGGGCGTCCCGGCGGAGGGCCCGGCCGAGCTCCTCGAGGACGAGGACGCCGGCGCCTTCGCCCATGACGAACCCGTCCCTCTTGGCGTCGAACGGCCGCGAGGCCCTGGCCGGCTCGTCGTTCCTCTCCGAGAGGGCCTTGATCGAGGTGAAGCCGGCCAGGCTGAGGGGGGTGAGCGGCGCCTCGGCCCCTCCGGCGATCATGATGTCGGCCTCGCCCCTGGCCACGATCCGGAACGAGTCGCCGATGGCGTGGGTCCCGGTGCTGCAGGCCGTGGCGTTGGCGCAGTTGGGCCCCTTGGCCCCGAAGCGGATGGAGATCTGGCCGGAGGCCTCGTTGATGATCGTCTGGATGAGGAAGAACGGCGAGACGCGGTCTGGCCCCTTCTCGAGCAGGACCTTGTGGTTCTCCTCGATCGAGCCCAGCCCGCCGATGCCCGAGCCGACATAGACGCCGGCCCGGTCGCTCTGGAGGTCGGCCGCCGGGACGGCCGCGTCGGTCACGGCCAGCTCGGCGGCGGCCAGGCCGAAGCGGATGAAGAGGTCCATCTTGCGGACCTCCTTGCGGTCGATGAAGACGAGGGGATCGAAGTCCCTGACCTCGCCGCCGAAGCGCGTGGCGTAGCGGGAGGCGTCGAACCGGGTCAGGGGGCCGATGCCGCTCTCGCCGCGGAGGAGGGCCTGCCAGTTCTTGGCGGTCCCGGTGCCGAGGGGCGAGATGAGGCCGATGCCCGTGACGACGACCCGCCGGGGGGAACAACTCTCCCTCTTCATGGGCTGAGCGATCCTGGGAAAGGGCGAACGGGGCGGGCGGCTATTTCGCGTGCCCCACGATGTAATCGATGGCCTTGCCGACCGTGGTCAGCTTCTCGGCCTGGTCATCGGGGATGTCCAGCCCGAACTCGTCTTCGAGGGCCATGACCAGCTCGACGGTGTCCAGGGAATCGGCGCCGAGGTCATCGATGAAGGACGCGTCTTCCGTGACCTGCTCCTCGCTGATGCTCAGCTTGTCCGAAACGATGGCCCTGACCTTCTTGAGCAGTTCCTCTCTTTGCATGATGTGTCCTCCTTCCGAAAGTCCGAGAACCGATGGCGGACCGCCTACATGTGCATGCCGCCGTTCACACTGACCACCTGGCCCGTGATATAGGCCGCCTCATCCGAGAGCAGGAATCTTACCGCATCTGCCACGTCTTTGGGAAGCCCGAATTTTTTCAGGGGGATGAGCTCGAGGTAGGCCTTGCGGACGTCCTCGGGGAGGACGTCGGTCATGGCCGTGGCGATGAAGCCCGGGGCGACCGCGTTGACGGTGATGCCCCGACTGCCGACCTCGCGGGCCAGGGACTTGGCCAGGGCGATGACGCCGGCCTTGGAGGCCGCGTAATTGGCCTGGCCGGCGTTGCCCATGAGGCCCGCGACCGAGGCGATGTTGACGATGCGGCCGTAGCGGGCGGCGATCATCGTCCGCAGGACGGCCCGGGAGAAATTGAACGCGCCCTTGAGGTTGACCCGGAGGACGGCGTCCCAATCCTCCTCCTTCATGCGCATGAGCAGGGTGTCGCGGGTGATGCCGGCGTTGTTGATCAGGTGGTCGATGCGGCCGTGCGCGGCGGCCACGGCGGCGACGGCCCGGTCGACGGCGGCCGTGTCGCCGACGTCGACGACGCCCGTCTCGGCCCTCCCGCCGGCCGCGACGATCGACGCGGCCACGGCCTCGAGCTTGTCCTTCTGGACGTCGACGAGGACGACCGCGGCCCCCTCGGCGGCCAGCTCGCGGGCGATCGTCTCGCCGATGCCCTGGGACGCGCCGGTGACGATCGAGACCCGACCTTCGAAGCGCTTCATGCCTCGGCTCCTCTCAAGGCGCGTTCGTAGCGGAGGATCTCCGCCTGGATCTTCTCCTGGACCCGGCCGGCGACGAACTCCCGGGCCCGGGCGATGGCGTTGCGGACCGCGGCCGGGGTCGAGCGGCCGTGGCCGATGATGCACACCCCGTCGACGCCGAGCAGCTGGGCGCCGCCGTACTCCGCGTAGTCGACCTTCTTATAGATCTTCTTCAGGTGCCGCTTCATGAGCAGATAGCCGAGCTTGGCGAAGATGTTCTTGGTGATCTCGTGGCGGGCCATGGACAGGACGCTCTGGACGACCCCCTCGGTGACCTTCAGGGCGACGTTCCCGGTGAAGCCGTCGGAGACGACGACGTCGGCGATGCCGGAGAAGAGGTCCTTGCCCTCGACGTTGCCGATGAAGCGCAGGGGCGCCGCCTGGAGCCGGTCGAAGGCCTCCTTGACCAGGTCGTTGCCCTTGCCCTTCTCCTCGCCGATGCTCATCAGGCCGACGCGGGGGTCCCGGACCCCGGCCACGGTCTCCATGAAGATCTTGCCCATGATGGCGAACTGGACGAGGTTGTGGGGCTGGCAGTTGGCGTTGGCCCCGACGTCGAGGAGCAGGGTCTGCCCTTCGACGCCCGGCACGAGGAGGGCCAGGGCCGGCCGGTCGACGCCCTTGAGCGACCCCAGGACGTCGCGCGAGATGTAGACGACCGCCCCGGTGTTGCCCATGCTGACGAAGGCGTCCGCCCGCCCGTCCCGGACGAGCTGGGCCCCGACGCGGATCGACGAGGCCTTCTTCTTGCGGAAGGACAGGAGTCCCTCGCCCATGCCGATCTCCTCGGGGGCGTCGACGACGGAGACGCGGGAGGAGGGGGCGCCGTGCTTGGCCAGCTCGCGGCGGATGGAGGCCTCGAGGCCGACAAGGATGATGTCGGCGTCGAGTTCCCGGGCGGCGCCCAGGGCCCCGGGCACGGTGGCCTTGGCCCCGAAGTCCCCCCCCATCGCGTCGACGGCGATCCTCATGGCCGCCGCCCGGCTCAGTCTTTGGTCCCTTCCGTCACCTGCCGTCCCTTGTAATGCCCGCACTCGGGGCAGGCCCGATGCGGCAGCTTGGGGTTGCCGCACTTGGGGCAGACGGAGAAGGTGGGAAGGGTGAGCCCGTCGTGGGAGCGGCGCTTCCCTTTGCGGGTGGGCGAATGGCGTCTCTTTGGATTGGGCATTTAACTCTTGTCTCTCACCGGGATTTTGAGCTTGTTCCAGCGGGCGCCGGTCTCCTTGACCAGGCAGGAGCACTTGGCCTCGCGGATGATCTCGCCGCAGACGGCGCAGATGCCCTCGCAGTCCGGCGCGCACAGGGGCTTGGCCGGGAAGGTCAGGTTCAGCTGTTCGAGGACGACCGCGCGCAGGTCGAGCCGGCGGTCGCTGTAGTACATCTGGTCGATCTTGTCGTCGGTCAGCTCCTCGGACAGGGCGTCGATGTCCTCCGGGAGGTAGACGAGATCGAACCGGCTGGCGACCGGGAACTCGAACGGCGTCAGACAGCGCGAGCAGACGAAGCTCAGCCGGGCCGAGACCTCGCCCTGGACGACGATCTCGTCGCCGACGAGGCGCACGGTGACGTCCGCGTGGGCGGGCTCGAGGAAGACGGCGTTCTCCTCGACCAGGTCCAGGCTCAGGAACTCGAAGTCCCTGGCGACGCGCAGGCCCTCCTTGGGCATGCGGTCGATATCAATGAGCATCGTCATATCCACAGGGTGACCTCGCAAAATTTCAATCTATTATACCAAGCGGGTCCGGGTTGTCAAATGACCCGCGGCGCGTATAATACGGCCATGGGCGGCTACGATACGAGGGTCGATTTCCGGGGCGAGGCCTACATCGTCCAGACGCAGGACAAGGGGCCCGGCGCTCCGTACATCGAGTCCCTGATCTACCGGTCGGGGCGTCTGCTGGCGTCGAAAAGGGACTTTTACACCGCCTTGCTCGGCCGGCCCGACGCCGCGGACCGGATCGCGCGGATGATGGAGGAACAGCACAAGACGGTCCTCGGCCAGATCGTCGAAGGCCGGTACGATTGAGCCCGAAGCGGCTCTTCCTCATCGACGGGAATTCTCTGCTCTACCGCTCCTTCTATGCCATCCGGGGGCTCGCCAACTCGGCCGGCTTCCCGACCGGGGCCGTCTACGGCTTCGTCAGCTCCCTGCGCAAGCTCCTCGACGCGGAAAGGCCCGACTATCTGGGCGTCGTCTTCGACGTCAAGGGGCCGACCGTCCGCCACGAGGAATACGGCGACTACAAGGCCCAGCGCAAGCCCATGCCGGACGACCTCGTCCTCCAGGTCCCCGTCCTCAAGGACGTCCTCCGGGCCCTGCGGATCGCCACGGCCGAGTTCCCCAAGTACGAGGCCGACGACGCCATCGCCTCGCTGGCCGCCCAGGCGGCGGCGAAGGGCCTGCGCACGGTGGTCGTCACGACCGACAAGGACCTCCTCCAGATCGTCGACGCGTCGACCTCCGTCTGGAACCCGTCCAAGGAGAGGACCATCGACGAGGCGGGCGTCCGGGAGGTCTTCGGGGTCGAGGCCGGCGCGGTCGTCGACGTCCTGGCCCTGTGGGGAGACCCGTCAGACAACGTCCCCGGCGTCCCCGGCATCGGCGAGAAGACGGCCAAGTCGCTCATCCGGGAATTCGGCTCTCTCGACAACCTCCTGGCGGGCCTCGACAGGATCAAGAACCCCCGCGTCGGGGAGAAGATCCGACAGAACCTGGACGTGCTCGAGCTCAGCCGGCGCCTGGTCACCGTGTGCCGCGATCTGCCGCTCGACCTCGACCTCGACCGCTTCGTCGTCCGCGAGCCCGACGAGAAGGAGACCCTGCGGCTCTTCGGCGAGCTCGAGTTCTCGACTCTCCTGCCCGATTTCCTGAAGCCCGCCCGGCCGGCCGGGAAGGACTTCCGGACCGTCTTCGACGAGGCCGAGCTCCGGGCCCTGGCCGCCCGCATCGCCGAGGCCAAGGCCGTGGCCGTCGACACCGAGACGACCTCCCCCGCCCCGACGCGGGCCCGTCTCGTCGGCCTGTCCTTCTCGCTCGTCCCCGGCGAGGCCTTCTACGTCCCGGTCGGGCACGACTATCTGGGCGCCCCGGCCCAGATCCCCAAGGAGCGGGCCCTGGACATCCTGCGCCCGGTCCTCGAGGACCCCGAGGTCCTGAAGACGGGCCAGAACATCAAGTACGACCTGATCGTCCTCGAGCGCGAGGGCGTCCGCCTGGCCGGCGTCTCGCGGGACACCATGGTCCTGTCCTACCTGCTCGAGCCGAACTGGGGCAAGCACGGGCTTGACCGGCTGGCCCTCCACTACCTTCACGAGACCAAGACCCGTTACGAGAGCGTCGCCGGGAAGGGGAAGAACGAGCTCCCCATGGACAAGGTCGCCGTCGAGCGGGCCGCCCCCTACGCCTGCGAGGACGCCGCGTTCGCCGGGGAGCTCGGGGAGATCCTGTGGGAGAAGGTCCGGGCCAGGCGGCTGGAGCGGCTCTACGAGGGGATCGAGCGGCCGCTCATCGGCCTGCTGGCCCGGATGGAGGCGCTCGGGGTGCGGGTCGACCCCGCCGTCCTCAAGTCCATGTCCAAGGAGCTCGAGGGCGAGATCGGGCGCCTCGAAAAGGAGATCCACGCGCTCGCCGGCTGCGCCTTCAACATCAACTCGCCGCGCCAGCTGGCCGACGTCCTGTTCCGCAAGCTCGGCCTCCAGGCGGGCCGCCGGACCAAGATCACCAAGGGCTTCTCGACCTCGATCGACATCCTCGAGGAGCTGGCCCTGGTCCATCCGCTGGCCCGCCACGTCCTCGACTACCGGCAGATGGCCAAGCTGAAGTCGACCTACGCCGACGCCCTGCCCCTGCTCATCAACCCGGAGACGGGCCGTATCCACACCTCCTACAACCAGACCGTGGCCTCGACCGGCCGCCTGTCCTCGAGCGATCCCAACCTCCAGAACATCCCGGCCCGCGGCCCGTGGGGAACGCGCTTCCGCCGGGCCTTCATCCCGGACGAGGGGCACGCGCTTTTGGCCGCCGATTACTCCCAGGTCGAGCTCCGCGTCCTGGCCCACCTGTCGGGCGACCCGGCCCTCGTCGAGACCTTCCTGGCCGACCGCGACGTCCATGAGGAGACGGCCCGGCTGGTCTTCGGCGAGGACCGCGGCGAGGAGGCGCGACGACGGGCCAAGATCATCAATTTCAGCGTCATCTACGGCACCTCGGCCTTCTCCCTGGCCCGCGAGCTGGGGACCTCGTCGGGCGAGGCCCAGAAGTTCATCGACCGCTACTTCGCCGAGCGGCCCAAGGTCCGGGAGTATCTCGACCGGGTCGTCCGGGAGGCCCACGACCTGGGCTACTCGGAGACGATCTTCGGCCGCCAGCGCCAGGTCCCCGAGCTCCGGGCGCCCGACCGGGTCCTTCAGCAGGCCGGCCGGCGCATCGCCCTCAACAATCCCATCCAAGGCTCCGCCGCCGACATCATCAAGCTGGCCATGCTCCGGGCCGCCGCGGCCCTCGAGACAAACGGTCTGCGGACGCGCATGATCCTCCAGGTCCACGACGAGCTCGTCTTCGAGGTCCCGGAAGCGGAGAAGGACGCGGTCGAACCGCTGGTCCGCGAGGCGATGGAGGGCGCGGCCGAGCTCACCGTGCCGCTGAAGGTCCGCCTCGGCTTCGGCCCGAGCTGGGCCGACGCGAAATAGCGACCGGGCGAGCCGAAGAGCCCGCTGGGACTTCGGCCCATCTACCAGGCCCTCTTCCAGCGCCGTTCGTTGGCGCTCTGGATGGAGCGTTACAGTCCGGGCTTAGAGCCATAACTATAAGCCTATCAATAATAACGCTCCTTAAACCAGCGAACGCGGGGCCCGTTCAGCCCGGAACGGAAAAAATATTTTTCCCAACTTATGTAAAAAGGGTTGTTTTAACGGTCTTTATATATAGATGAACTGGGGTAATCCATGAGCCGAGGCTACTGCGGATGCGAGGCGTCAATCGAAAAGGAGGGCGACATGAGGCGATCGGGCTGGACGGTTGTTCTTCCGGGCGTACTGGCGTTTCTGCTGAGCGCCGGGGCGGCATCCGGGCAGAGCGGGATCTACGACCGTACCGGGGTCATCCCAGGCCACGGGAGATACTCCTCGCTTCCCGAGGAGAGCGTGGACCTGTTTACGGGCAACTTGACGCTGGCCTACAGGGACATCTTCCTGCCGGGCGCCAATGGCCTGAATATCGAGGTCTGGCGGGTTTACAACTCGAAGATCCTCTACGACCGGCCGGTGGGCCAGCCGAACCCCACCGTTCAAGCCTATCCCAAGACGATGGTCGGCATCGGCTGGAGCATGCACATGGGCCTGGTCCACAACTTAACCTCGGACACGCCGGTCATCGAGTTTCCCGACGGGAGGCGCGAGACCGCCTACCCTCCCAAAGCCGAATACGGCCTCGGTTCGAACATTCGGATCACGAGGGATTTTATGAAGTTCAACCGGGGGGTCTTGCCCTATACCGATCCGAAGCTCTATTTCCCGAACGGCGTCGTCTGGACCTTCGGCAACGTCGCGTCTCTTCCTCTCGCCTCCGGGTCTTCGGAAACGGTCTATCTGGTGACCCGGATCGAAGATCCCCTGGGAAACTTCATCGACATCGAATACGACGCGGCCGACAGTCTCCGTTCGATCGAGACGATCACCGACAGCATGGGACGGGAGGTCCGCTTCATCAAGTCGTATCAAGGGAGTGATCCGGCGAAATTGGCGGAGATCCGGATCAGGAACCATGACGACACGCACGACGTGGTCTACAGCTATTCGGTCGGCTCGTTTGCGAACGGCTTCTACAAGCTTCAGAGCTTCACGCCGCCGCTCTTGCCGCCGGCGACCTACGGATACAATGACGGACTGTCGAACAATTATGAATTGACGAGCGTGACAACGAGCTTCGGGGGCACGCTCGAATACACCTACGAAAATCACGATTTTCATTTCGGCGCGACCCCGCTGGACTCGAGGGTGGTCGGCCAAAAGAGGATCACGTTCAATGCCGGGGAGCAGGCGGAAGTCTGGGACTACACCTACCCGACGTATCAGGGCGCGACCTTGGGCACGACCACGGTCGAGGGGCCGGAATACAGCCTCTCAGCGACCCACTACGGCTATGACAGCCTCAGCGCCAACCGCTGGAAAATCGGGCTTGAAAGCGCCCGCGACGTCAGCGACGGGAGCGCTTCGTCTTCGACCGTCTGGACTTACCACGAAATCTCGGACTCGAGCTGGAGTGTTCTCGGGGTCAACATGGGCAAGGCCAAAGGGGCGCTTCTCTCGTCCGTGACCGCCGGCTGCACCGGGGATTCGACGCTCAAGCGGCAATACGATTACCTGAGGTCGGGCCTGACGACGGTGAAGAGGTATGGGCTGCCGACCAAGATTTCCTACTTTGTCAACGGCTCGCCGACGGCCAAGAGTTACAAGGAGATCGGATATTTTTTCGAATCCCACACAGGCTTCAAAGACAGATACATGCTGTTGTTCGTCTCAAGCGAGAAGGACATGTCGGGATCCGGGGAGCTTCTGAGAGAGACGATCAGCTCCTACTTCGAGGAAGCGGAGAAATGGGGCGCCCTCAAGCAGATGAAGAGATGGAAGACCGGCGTTCCCACTGCGGCTTACTACACCTGGAATTACACCTACACGAAAAATTCGCCCCATTCCGTCAGCATCAGCTCCGATGCGCCGGGGGATGGGGGGACATCTATCATTCACTACGAGTATGGAGTGGCGAAAGAGGCTTCGACCCCGGGCTTTTTGAAATACACCCGGACGATCACGAAATACGGCTATGTGAAAGACGAGCGGAATCAGTTCGGCGGGACGAAGTCCTATGTCTATGACGACCTGGGACGCACGACCGCGGTCGAGCTCAGACATGGATGGGGGGAGGGCGATCCCGAGCCGGATCCGTTCCTGACGATCGGCTGGAGCTGGCGGCCGAACGGCGAGAATCGCGTCGTCATCACTCGAGGCGGCAACACGATCACTAGGTACTGGGACGGCCTGGGCCGCGATGCGGGCTATAAGGAAGAAGGGGACGGGACGACGCTCCATTTTCTCAAGCGTCTCGACGCGGAAGGACGCGTCAAGGCCGAAAACAACGGGAGCACGGTTCCGGACCCCGGTTGGGACGAGTATTCCTATTCCTATCTCCATGACGCGGCGGGAAGGATCACGCGAGTCACGGACCCGCTGAGCGAGGTCACGGCGATCTCGTATTCGGGCCAGACGAGAACGGTGACCGACCCGGAGAGCCGCTCCACGGCCTACAGCTACGGCGACCTCCCGGGCCTGCCGACCTCGCTGACGGACGCCCAGAGCCACACCGCGACCTACACCTATGACGCCGTCGGACGGTTGAAGACGGTCTCCTATCTCGGACGGACGCAGAGCTACAGCTACGACGGACTGGATAATGTTGTCAGCGAATCCCACCCCGAGACGGGCCTCATGGAATACACCTATGACAACGCGAACAGGCTTTCGAGCAGGATCTGGGGCGGCGCCACACACGGCTACGCGTATAACCCCTCGGGCCAGCTCGCAAGCTTCACCGGTGCGGAAACAGTCACCTATGGGTATGACGACAAAGGGGCGATGACGAGCGTCACCGGCTCGACCGGCTGGAGCCGGACCGCCATCGAGTACGACGATTTCGGCGCGGTCACCCACGAGACCATTTCGATCCCGGGACTAGCCGCCTCGAAATCCCTCTCCTACGAATACGATGCGAACGGGCATCTTACGAAGACCACGTATCCGGACGGCAAAGAGGCCGCGCTGGCCTTCAACGGCCTCGGCCGGCCTGAGAGCCTGGCCTTCAATGCGAATACACTCATCGATGCGGCTTCTTACGGACCAAACAAGATGCCCGCTTCGATCAGCATCGCCGGGAACGGCACGACTCTGAGCTCGACCTACTACAACAACGGAACCCCGAACACGGTCTCCCTGAAGAAGGGCTCAACGCCGCTCTACAACGCCACCTATTCCTATGACGGGGCCGGAAACATCACCGGCATCTCCAGCACGGCGCCCGCACCCACCCTGAACGCGACCTTCGCTTATGATTCCCTCAACCGGCTGGCGTCGGCGACCTATTCGACCGGCGCCGTGGGAACCTACGGCTATGACTACGACGCCCATGGCAACATGCTCACCGTCAGGCACAACGGCGTCGCTGTCTTCAATGAGACCTACAACAGCAAGAACCAGATCAGCTCGGGCGGCTATCACTACGATGCCCGGGGAAATCTCACATCTTCTGCGGACGGCCGGAACTATGTCTGGGACTCGCAAAACCGTCTGCGGGCGGTCACGGACGCCTCGGGGCAGTTTATGGCGGAATACGCCTATGACGACCGGGGTCGGCGCCTGGCCACGCTCGCGCCCAAGCCCGACATCGAGATTTTCGGCTACCCGGACGGCGCGAGCGCGGATTTCGTGAGCGGCCTTCAGTCACCCTGCGACAAGACCTTCACGGTGTTCAATCGCGGCTACGGAATCCTCAACCTCGGGACGCTCACTTTCAGTGGAGCCGACGCGGCCATGTTCAGCGTCCATCAGCAGCCTTCCTCTCCCGTCCTGGCCGGCCAATCGACCCAGTTCGTCATCCGCTTCCTGCCCAGCTCTACGGGCGACAAGTCCGCGGAGCTTTCGATTGCGAGCAACGACCCCGACGCCGAGAATCCTTATAGTATCTCCCTTCGCGGCTATTGCGTGCCGGACATCGAGATCAGCGTCCCCAACGGGGGCACCTTCGATTTTGGAACGGTCACCATCGGACAGCCAAGGATGGAGCCCTTCAATATCCTCAATGCGGGCACGGCCACCCTCCTGCTCAAAGGGGCCTCGGTCGAACAACATGGGGAGTTCTATCTGGATGGCTGGCCTTTTCCTCCCGATGTCCCGGCCAGCGGATATGTCCCCTTCGGCATCTGGTTCGCCCCGACGTCCGAAGGCCAGCGAATGGCCACCCTGACGGTTCTGAGCAGCGATCCGGACGAAGACCCTTATACGATCACCCTCGTCGGCACGGGCCTCAACGGGACCGGGAAGATCATCGAAAACGGTGCCGAGCTCACTCTGCTTTCGCCCAACGGCGGCGAGGTGCTCGAAGCCGGCTCGTTCCGGGACATCCGCTGGACGGGCGGAGAGAAGACCAAGGCCATCAAGCTCGAATACTCGCTCGACAATGGGACTACCTACCGGACGATCGCCGAGCGGGCGGCCCATATCGGAACGTTCCCCTGGAGAGTGCCGGAGGAAGCGTCCGGCTCCTGCCTGGTCCGGATCAGCGACGCCGACGGCGCCCCGGCCCTGCCCGCCATCATCTCCTTCCAATTCAACTTCAGGGTCTCGGCCGCCGCTGAGGCGCCTGAGGGCGGACCTCACTTGGTCTTTCGGGCCGGGGTGCCCGATGCCAAGTCCCGGAGCTTTCAGGTGGCCGAGGTCACTTTCGCCCCGGACGGCGTCCGGGGCACGGAGAACCTGCTCTTCAATCACGCCCTGGGAGAGATCCGGGGATCCGAGGCGTTCCTCAGCCGCTGGCATCAGGCCCGGATCACCTATGACATGACGAGCTACACGGGCTCGGTGTGGGTCGACAACGAGCCCGTCCTGGCCGGCGTGCCCCTGCGGGCGGACCTGGATGTCCAGTCCCCGCCCGAGATCGCGCTCACCCGCGGCGAGTCCGTCCCGGTCGGGCTCTGGATCGACGACATGGCGGTTGAGTTTCTCGATCTGAGCGGGCTCGGGCGGGAAACCGAGGGCGTTGCGTTCCGGCCGGTGTTCAGGGATAATTTCAACAGCTACGAGAGCGCCCTCTTTCCCCGGCAGGGGGGCTGGCGCCCCGGTCCAGTCGAGGTTTCGGTCGGGGGGGAGGCGGCGGAGGAAGGCGCAGAGATGTTGCGGGCATCCCGGATCGATGACAGGGCGGTGAGCTCCGGAGTCGACGACCGGATCTATGCCTCGAGCGCCGGGTCGTTCAGGCTCGAGGGAACGGACGAGGAGCCGGGAACGGCGACCAAGCGGTTCTCCCTGCCCGAAAGGGTCCCCTTTGCGGTCAGCGCGGAGCCTTTCGCCATCGTCGCGGCCGGAGAGGCGGGGCGGACGGAACGCAGGGCCATTTCCTTGCGGGAGGACGAGAAAGGATCCAAG
>JAXDAV010000069.1:0-22738 GCA_034679465.1 Candidatus Aminicenantota bacterium
GTGGCGTGCCTGAGAGGATTCGAACCTCCGACCTTTGGATCCGGAGTCCAACGCTCTATCCAGCTGAGCTACAGGCACGCAAGCCTGTTCGAGGCCACATAGTTATAGCCGAAGCCACCCCAAAACGCAAGGCGCGGCGCGTGCGGTGTGACGCGTGCGGGGCTTGTGTTCGGGCTCGGGTGGCCCCGTCCGGGCCGCAGCGGGGGGTCGGCCAGCTGAGCGGCCTGGGGAAGCTACTTGTTCTCGCGGCCGGCGCTCACCAGCTTGGCCCACTCGTCGCGGAGGGTCACGGTCCGGTTGAAGACGAGAGCCCCCGGCTTCGAATCGCGGCGGTCGGCGCAGAAGTAGCCCAGGCGCTCGAACTGCCAGCGGCTCTCGGGCGTGGCCGCCGCCAGGGCCGGCTCGACCTTGGCGCTCTCGATGACCTCAAGCGACCTGGGGTTGAGCGTGGCCTTCCAATCGACCCCTTCGGCGACGGCGCTCGGGTCGCGGACCGTGAAGAGCGTGTCGTAGAGGCGGACCTCGGCTTCGATCGCGTGGCGGGCCGAGACCCAGTGGAGGGTGGCCTTGACCTTCCGGCCGTCCGGCGGCGAGTCCCCTCCCCTCGTCGCGGGGTCGTAGGTGCAGCGGAGCTCGACGACGTTCCCGGCCGCGTCCTTGACGACCTCGTCGCACCTGACGAAATAGGCGTAGCGCAGGCGCACTTCTTTGCCCGGCGAGAGGCGGAAGAACTTCGACGGCGGGTCCTCCATGAAGTCGTCGCGCTCGATCCAGAGCTCGCGCGCGAACGGGACCTTGCGCGTCCCGGCCGCCGGGTCCTCGGGGTTGTTGACGCAGTCGAACTCCTCGACCTCGCCCTCGGGGTAGTTGGTGACGACGACCTTGAGCGGTCGCAGGACGGCCATGACCCGCGGCGCGGTCCTGTTCAGGTGCTCGCGGACGCACATCTCGAGGAGCGGCAGGTCGACGATGCTGTTGTCCTTGGCCACGCCGATGGTCTCGCAGAAGGCGGCGATGGCCTCGGGCGTGAAGCCGCGCCGCCGGAACCCGGAGATCGTCGGCATGCGCGGGTCGTCCCAGCCGCCGACCAGGCCCGACTCGACG
This sequence comes from Candidatus Aminicenantota bacterium, assembly GCA_034679465.1. GTDB lineage: Bacteria > Acidobacteriota > Aminicenantia > Aminicenantales > Saccharicenantaceae > RBG-16-66-30. The sequence goes on from JAXDAV010000069.1 coordinate 1,105, forward strand.
AGCTCGAGCAGGCGGCGCTTGCTGAGGACCGTGTGGCTCAGGTTGAGCCGGGCGAACTCGATCTGCTGGGGGTGGTGGACGCCGAGCTGGTCGAGGAACCAATCGTACAGAGGCCGGTGGACCTCGAACTCGAGGGTGCAGATGGAATGGGTGATGCCCTCGATGGAGTCGCTCTGGCCGTGGGCCCAGTCGTAGGTCGGGTAGAGGCACCAGTCGTCGCCCCGCCGGTAGTGGTGCTCGCGGCGGATCCGGTACATGAGCGGGTCGCGCAGGAGCATGTTCGGCGAGGCCATGTCGATTCTGGCCCGCAGGGTCTTCGAGCCGTCGGGGAACTCGCCGGCCCGCATGCGGGCGAAGAGGTCGAGGTTCTCCTCGACGGAGCGGTCGCGATAGGGGCTCGGCGTGCCGGGCTTGTTGACGGTACCCCGGTACTCGCGGACCTGGTCGACGGTCAGGTCGCAGACGTAGGCGACGCCCTTCTTGATGAGGACGACGGCCCAGTCGTAGAGCCGCTCGTAGTAGTCGGAGGCGTAATACTCGCGATCCTCCCAATCGAAGCCGAGCCAGCGGACGTCGTCCTTGATGGCCTCGACGTACTCGAGGCTCTCGGTCTCGGGATTGGTGTCGTCCATGCGCAGGTTGCAGAGGCCCCTGTAGTCACGGGCCAGGCCGAAGTTGAGGTGGATGGACTTGGCGTGGCCGATGTGGAGGTAGCCGTTGGGCTCCGGCGGGAAGCGCGTGCGGACCGTCGTGAAGCGCCCCGCGCGCAGGTGCTCGTCGATGATCTCGCGGACGAAGTTATGGGCCATTCGCGGCTCTCCTCATGCGGGCGACGACCCGCTCGCGGCCGAGGACCCCCATCATCTCGAAGAGGCCGGCGCCCTTGGTCTTGCCGCTGACGGCCATGCGCGCCGGGTGGATGATCGGCCCGGCCTTGATGCCGCGCTCCTCGGCGAACTCCCGGAAGACGGCCTCGATCGCGGCATGCGAGAAATCCGTGGTCCCGGCCAGGCGGTCGGCCAGGATCCGCAGGTACTCGCGGCTCTCGGGCATCTCGAGGCGCCGGCGGCCCTCCTCGTCGAAGGCGAAGTCCTCGCGGAAGAAGCAATCCGTCAGGGCCGGGAGCTCGCTCAGGGTTTTGACGCGGACCCTGTAGAGGTCGAGGACCTTGGCCAGGTAATCGTCGGCGATCGCGGCGGCCGGGATGCCGGCGGCCTCGAGGTGCTGCCTGACGAGCGGCAGGAGGCGGGCGTTCGAGGCCTTCATGATGTATTCGGCGTTGAGCCAGCGCAGCTTCTGGATGTCGAACTTGGCCTGGACGTCGTTCATCTCCGAGATCTCGAAGAGCTCGACGGCCTCCGCGGGGTGCAGGACCTCGCGGCCGTCCTTGGGCATCCAGCCGAGGAGGATGAGGTAGTTGGCCAGGGCCTCGGGCAGGAAGCCTTCGCGCTTGTACTCCTCGACCGAGACGCCGCCGTGGCGCTTGGACAGCTTGGCCCCGTCGGTCCCGAGGATGAGCGGCATGTGGCCGAAGCGCGGCGGGACGAGGCCGAAGGCCTCGTAGAGGAGGATCTGCTTGGGCGTGTTGCTGATGTGGTCGTCGCCGCGGAGGATGTGGGTGATGCCGAGGTGGGCGTCGTCGACGACGCAGGAGAAATTGTAGGTCGGCGAGCCGTCCGACTTGATGATGACCTGGTCCTTGATCGTGTCCGACTCGACCGCGATGCGGCCGTGGATGAGGTCGTCGTAGGCGATCGTCCGGCCCGGCGCGACCCTGAAGAGGACGGCGTCGCCGTCCTGGTAGGCCCGGCCGGCGGCGACGAGCCCGGCCGCCTTCTCGCGGTAGACGTCGAAGCGCCGGCTCTGGAAGAGCGGCTCCTCGTCCCAGTCGAGGCCGAGCCACTTGAGGTCCTCGAGGATCTCGTCAAGGAAGCGCGTCTCGGAGCGCTTGAGGTCGGTGTCCTCGATCCGGAGCAGGAACTTCCCTCCCGTGTGGCGGGCGTAGAGCCAGTTGAAGAGGGCCGTCCGAGCGCTCCCGATGTGGAGGAAGCCCGTCGGGCTGGGGGCGAATCGGACTCTAACCATGCGCATTTTATAACATAGAGGGGGTGGCCCGGCAAGCCGGCCGCGCGGGCAGATGGGCTGGAGATGCGCCGGCTTCTGGCGAAAATTTGAAAGGTATAGGTTTGACCCCTTCGTGAACTTGTTATATACAACCTCCGGTAAGGAGGCCCATGAGACACTCCAAGCATGCCTTCGCTTCAATCCCCCTCCTGGTCATCGCGGCCGCGGCGATCGCGGCCGGCGACGTCGGCCCGACCTACGCCATCCGCGACTGCCGGATCGTCCCAGCGGCGGGACCGGCGATCGAGAAGGGCACGATCATCGTCCGCGACGGCCTGATCGAGTCGCTGGGCCCGGCCGGGGCGATGAGGGTCCCCGACGACGCCGAGATCATCGAGGCCGAAGGGCTGGTCGCCTATCCGGGCCTGATCTCCGCGTTCTCGAGCCTCTTCCAGGGGGCGCCGACCGGGGCGGAGACGCAGGCCCGGACCCCGGAGCCCGCGGAGGACAGGTTCCCGCCGGGACCCGGCCTTTTCGCCCTCGACCTGCTCAAGCCCAGGAAGCCCATTATCGAGAGCTTCCACCGAGCGGGCATCACGACCGTGCTCGTCGCTCCGGCGCGAGGCATCTTCGAGGGCCAGAGCGTCCTCCTCAACCTCAACGGCGAGTCGCCGCGGCCGATGGTCCTCCGCAACGGCGTCGCCCTGCACATCAACTTCACGACCGAGCGGGGCGGCTATCCGTCGAGCCTCATGGGCACGATCGCCCACATCCGGCAGAGCTTCATCGACGCCGCCTATTACGCGGACCGGCTGGCCCAATACGGCAAGGGCCCGGCCGGATTGAAGAGGGCGGAGTACGATCCGCGGCTCGAGGCGCTCGTCCCCTTCGTCCGCGACCGCAGGCCCGTCGTCTTCCAGTGCAACAACGTCGAGGACATCAAGCGGGCCCTGAAGATCGCCGGGGAGTTCAAGCTCAACGCCATGCTCGCCGGCGCCACGGAGGCCTGGCGGGCCGCCGACGTTCTCAAGAAGAACCCGGTCCCGCTCCTCGTGGCGCTCGATTTCCGGCCGCCGGCGACGAGCCTGTACGCGACCCGGGGCGAGGAGACGCGCAAGAAGGCCGAGGCCGAGATCTACCCGGCCAACGCCGCCAACCTGGCCAGGGAAGGGATCGACTTCGCCCTGGTTTCCGGGGCGAACGCCGACGGGGCCGCCTTCCTCCAGGCCGTCCGCTCGGCGATCAAGGCCGGGCTCGCCGAAGACGCCGCCCTGAAGGCCCTGACCGTCCAGCCCGCCCGGTACCTCGGCCTGGAAAGATCGCTCGGAACGCTCGAGGCGGGCAAGATCGCCAACATCGTCCTGGTCAAGGGGGGGATCTTCGACGACAACGCCCAGGTCGCCCGGGTCTTCGTCGACGGCGTCCTGTTCAAGTACGCGGAGGTGTCCAGATGAGAAATGCCGCCCTCCCCCGCTTGGCCATTCTTGCGCTTCTCGCGGCGGCCGCGCTGCCGCCGGCCTTCGGCGGCGGCGACATCCTGATCAAGAACGCCACGATCCTGACGGTGACGAAAGGCGTCATCCCCAAGGGGGACATCCTCGTCGTCGGCGGAGTCATCCGGGAGGTCGGCGGGACGATCGCCGCCCCGCCCGGCGTCCGCGTCGTCGACGCGGCTGGCCGCTTCGTCCTGCCCGGCCTCATCGATTCGCACACCCACATCGCCCTGGCCGGGACGAACGAGGGCTCGGAGGCCGTCACGCCCGAAGCCGACGTGGGCGCGGTCATCAACGCCGACGACACCGCGATCCTGACCGCCCTGAGCGGCGGCGTCACCATGGTCCACACGATGCACGGAAGCGCCAACCCGATCGGCGGGCCGAACGTCGTCCTGAAGATGAAATGGGGCCGCCCGTCCGAGGACCTGGTGGTCGGGGAGGCCCTGCCGACCCTCAAGTTCGCCCTGGGCGAGAACGTCAAGCAGTCGAACCGGACCGTCCAGCCCGGGCAAGCCCAGCGCTACCCGGCGACCCGCATGGGCGTCAACGCCATCATCCGGCGCGAGTTCGCGAAGGCCCGTCATTACATGGCCCGGTGGGATCGCTACAACCAGGCGGCCAAGGCCAAGAACCCGCCGCCGACACTCGTGCCGCCGAGAAGGGACCTGCGCCTGGAGGTGCTGGCCGAGGTCCTGCGCGGCCAGCGCGTCGCCCGGGTCCACAGCTACCAGGCGACCGAGACGCTCGAGTTCATGGAGCTGGCGAAAGAGCTCGGGTTCAAGATCCAGTGCTTCGAGCACATCTGGGAGGGATTCAAGATCGCCGACGAGCTCGCGGCGGCCGGCATCGGCATCTCCGTCTTCGCCGACAGCTGGGCCTACAAGATGGAGGCGGCGGAGGGCGTTGCCGGGATGGCCGGATACTGCCACAACAAGGGTGTTCTCGTTTCCATCAACTCCGACAGCGGCGAGCGCATCCGGCGGCTGTTCAACGACGCCGCCAAGACGATGAAGTACGGCGGCCTGACGGAGGACGAGGCCCTGCGGCTCATCACCATCAATCCCGCCATCCAGCTCGGGGTCGACAGAATCGCCGGCAGTCTCGAGGTCGGGAAGCAGGGCGACCTCGCCGTCTTCGACGGGCACCCCATGAGCGCCTACGCGCGCTGCGACATGACCATCATCGAGGGGGACGTCTATTTCGACCGGGAGGCCCTGGTCAAGGAGCGGGTGCGGGCGGAGGAGGAGGCGGCGAGGGCGGATCAAAAAGCCGCGGCGCCCCGCGCGAGGGTTGGCCTCGCGGCCCCGTTGCGGCCGGCCCCGGCCACGCCCGGAGGCCATAAGGTCATCGCCATCACCAACGCCCGGATCATCCCCGTCGTGGGCGCCGAGGTCCCGAAAGGGACGATCGTCATCGAGAACGGGCTCATCGCCGCGGTGGGGGCCGACGTCGCGGTCCCGGCGGGGGCCGAGGTCTTCGACGCGGCCGGTCTGCGGGCCTACCCCGGGATGATCGACGGCTACTCGTCGCTCGGGCTCGTCGAGATCAGCGGCGTCGCCGCCACGGTCGACAACCGGGAGACCGGGCGCGTCAATCCGCAGGTCCGGTCGCTCGAGGCCGTCCGCTACGACTCGATGCACATCCCGATCGCCCGGTCCAACGGCATCACGGCCGCGGTCGTCGCCCCGGCGGGCGGCGTCGTCTCCGGCGTGAGCTGTCTCCTGCGGCTCGACGGCTGGACCAACCGCGAGATGGCCGTCGTGCCGGCCGTCGCCATGCACATCGAGCTGCCGGGACTGCGCGGCGGGCGCGGAGGTTTCGGCGGAGGGCGGGGCGCGGAGCAACCGCGGGTCGAGGCGCCGGCGCTCCTGGCCGAGCTCAAGCGGCTCTTCGCCGAGGCCCGGGCTTACGAGAAGCGCCGGGACGCCGCGGCCGGGAACAAGCGGCTGGCGCTGCCCGAATTCGACGAAACCGCCGAGGCCCTGCTGCCCATGATCAAGGGCGAGATGCCGGCCCTGATCTCGGTCCACGGCGAGCGGGACATCCGGGCGGCCATCCGGTTCGTCCGGGAGGAGGGGTTGAAGGCCGTTTTTTACGGGGTCGAGCAGGGCTTCAAGGCGGCGAATGAGCTGGCCGAGGCGGGGATCCCCGTCATCTTCGGCTCGCTCTACGATTCGCCTCCGGTCTGGGAGGACGGCTACGACGCGCTGTACCGCAACCCGGGGATCCTGGCCAAGGCCGGGGTGAAGATCGCGTTCTCGTCGTCGAGCGCCAGCGTCGCCAAGGACCTGCCCTATCACGCGGCCAAGGCCGTTGCGTTCGGCCTGGACAAGGCCGAGGCCCTCAAGGCCGTGACCATCAACGCGGCCGCGATCCTCGGCGTCGACGGGATCATGGGCAGTCTGGAGCAGGGAAAGGCGGCGAACATCGTCCTCGCCGACGGCGATATCCTGGAGCTGAGGACGAACATCAAGAAGGTCTACATCGACGGCCGGGAGACCGACCTCTCCAACCGCTACACCGAGCTTCTGGACAAATTCGACAAACGGTGATCACAGGAGGCGCTATGAGAAACAGACTGGCCATCGTTCCCCTATCATTTCTGCTCGTCTTGACCCTCGTCGCGGGCCCGGCGGCCGGGGCGCCGGCCAAGGCCAAGATCGCCAAAGAGAAGCAGGCCGTCCTCGACTGGCTGGCGCGGCCCGAAACGGTCGAGAAGTTCGGCCGGATCTCGGACGCGATCTGGGGCTACGCCGAGCTCGGCCTCCAGGAGTTCAACTCGTCGAAGCTCCTGGCCGACACGCTCGAGGCGGCCGGTTTCACGGTCGAGCGCGGCCTGGCCGGGATGCCGACCTGCTTCGTGGCCACCTACGGCACGGGGAAGCCCGTCATCGGGCTCCTGGGCGAGTTCGACGCCCTGCCCACGCTCTCCCAGAAAGGGCGCGCGCCGAAGAAGGACCCGGTGGTCGAGGGCGCGCCGGGTCACGGCTGCGGCCACAACGCCATGTGCACGGCCGCGGCGGCCGCGGCCATCGCCGTGAAGGAGGCCATGGTCGCCCACGGGCTCAAGGGCACGATCAAGGTCTTCGGCTCGCCGGCCGAGGAGATCGTGGCCAGCCGTCCCTACATGATCCGGGCCGGGCTTTTCGAGGGCGTCGACGCGGTTATCGACAATCACAGCTCGACCGGCTTCGGCACCGGATACGGCGTCAGCGGCAACGCCCTCTTCTCGACCATCTTCGCCTTCAAGGGCAAGACGGCCCACTCGGCCGGCGCGCCCTGGGTCGGGCGGAGCGCCCTCGACGCCGTCGAGATCATGAACGTGGCGACGAATTATCTGCGCGAGCACCTGCCCCTCTCGCAGCGGATCCATTACGTCATTCTCAAGGGCGGCGAAGCGCCCAACGTCGTCCCCGACCAGGCCAGCGTCTGGTACTATGTCCGGAACACCGACGAGCGCCTCGAGGACACGTACAGGCGGGTCGTCGATTGCGCCAAGGCCGGCGCGCTGGCCTCGGGGACCGAGCTCGCGTCCATGCAGGTGGTCAGCGCCATCCACCAGCGTCACGCCAACAAGGCCATGGCCGAGCTCCTCCAGAAGAACATCGATCTCGTCGGCATGCCCGCCTGGAGCGATGAGGAGCAGGCCTTCGCCAAGGCCCTCCAGAAGGAGATCGGGGTCGAAGAGAAAGGACTGCCGTCCAAGGTGGACGTGCTCGAGGCCCCGAGGGGCGGGCAATCCCTCGGGGGCGGCTCCTCCGACGTCGGCGACGTGACCCTGATCGCCCCGACGGCGACGATCACCTTCCCGGGCTGGGTGCCGGGCTCGATCGGTCACCATTGGTCCTACGTGGCCGCGGGCCGAGGCTCGACGGCCTGGAAGGGCCTCAACGCCGGGTCCAAGGCCATCGCCGCCTCGGCGATCGATCTGCTGACGAAGCCGGAGGAGCTGGGCAAGCTGAGGAAGGAATTCGAGGAGTACGCGAAGACGCACCCCTATAAGCCCTTCCTGCCGGCCGACGCGAGCCCGCCGAACGACCTCAACAAGGACCTGATGGACAAGTACCGCGGGCTGCTCGAAAAGGCGCTGGAGATAAAGTAAAGAAAGACGGGGTCAAACCTTAATTCTTATAATCAGAAGGGACCGGGTCTTCGCATCGCGCCATAGGCTGCGCGTGAAATGCGAAGACCCGGTCCCTTCTTTTTAAAAAATTGGGCTAGTCGCGTCTTGAGCCCTCTCTATTTATAGATCGGCGTGACGCCCATGTTGAAGAACATGAACGACCACTGGTCGGTCAGGTCCTCGATGGCCTTGCTCAGGTTGCTCGAGCCGTGCCCCGACCGCGTCTCGATGCGGATGACGACCGGCTTGTCGCAGGCCTGTTTCTCCTGGAGCGTCGCGGCGAACTTGAACGAATGGGCCGGCACGACGCGGTCGTCGTGGTCGGCGGTCGTCACCATGGTCGCCGGGTAGCAGGCCCCGTCCTTGAGGTTGTGGAGCGGCGAATACCTGTACAGGTAGGGAAAATCCTTCTCGTTGTCACTCGAGCCGTATTCGACCGCCCAGCCCCAGCCGACCGTGAACTTGTGGAAGCGGAGCATGTCCATGACGCCCACCGCCGGGAAGGCGACGCCGAAGAGGTCCGGCCGCTGGGCCATGACCGCCCCGACGAGCAGACCGCCGTTCGAGCCGCCGGCGATGGCCAGCCGCTTCGTCGAGGTGTACTTCTCCCGGATCAGCCATTCGGCCGCGGCGATGAAGTCGTCGAAGACGTTCTGCTTCTGGTCGAGCATGCCGGCCTTGTGCCAGGTCTCGCCGTACTCGCCGCCGCCGCGGATGTTGGCCAGGGCGTAGACGCCGCCGTTCTCGAGCAGGATGATGTTGGCCGCGCTGAAGGCGGGCTGCATGCTGATGTTGAACCCGCCGTAGGCGTAGAGGAAGGTCGGGTTCCTGCCGTCGAGCGCAAGCCCCTTCTTATGGACGATGAACATCGGGATCCTCGTCCCGTCCTGGCCCGCGTAGAAGACCTGCTTCGTCTCGAACGCGGAGGGATCGAACTTGACCTCGCTCTTGCGGAAGAGCTCCGAGACGCCCGTGGCCGGGTCGAACCTGTAGATGGTCGACGGATACGTGAACGAGGTGAAGGTGTAGAAAAGCGTCGTCTCGTCGCGCTTGCCGCCGAAGCCGCCGGCCGTGCCGAGCGCCGGGAGCTCGATCTCGCGGACGAGCGTCCCGTCGAGCCGGTGCTGGAAGATCTTGGTGTTGGCGTCCTTGAGGTAGTTGCAGAACATGTAGCCGCCGGCCGTCCTCGCCCCGTTCAGGACCTCGGGCTTCTCGGGGATGACCGTCGTCCACTTCTCCTTGGCCGGGTCGGCCGGATCGACGAGCACGACCCGGAAGTTCGGGGCGTCCTCGTTGGTGTAGACGAGGACCTTGCCGTCGACGACCTCGACCGGATAGCTGTCGTGGGCGAAGCCCTTGACCAGGAGCGTCAGCGGCGCGCCCTTCTTGGCCAGGTCCCTGATCCAGACCTCGGAGCCGCTCGTACCTTCCGAGAGGATGAGGAAGAGCCATTTCTCGTCCTCGGTCGTCCCGGCGCTGACGTAGCGCAGGGGATGGTCCCTGTCCTCCCAGACGAGCGCGTCCTTCTCCTGGGGGTCGCCGAGCTTGTGGTAGAAGACCTTCTGGTACTCGTTCTTGGCCTTGAGCTCGTCGCCGGGCGCGGGTTTGTCGTAGCCGCTGTAGAAAAAGCCGTCGCCGTGCCAGGCCGCGCCGGAGAACTTGTTCCAGAGGATCCGGTCCGGGAGCTCCCGCTTCGTGGCGATCTCCACGACCCGGATCTCGGACCAGTCGGAGCCGGCCTCGCCCCGGCTGACGGCCAGGTACTTGTCGTTCATCGAGGGGCCCAGGATCCCGATGCGGACCGTGGCGTCCGGGGACAGGGCGTTCGGGTCGATGAAGACCTCGGGCTCGCCGTCGAGGCCCTTCTGGATGTAATAGACCGACTGGTTCTGCAGGCCGTCGTTCTTGGTGAAGAAGTAGTATTCGCCCACCCGGAACGGCGAGGAGTAGCGCGGGTAGTTGAAGATCTCGGTCAGCCGGGCCTTGATCTTGGGCCGGTACGGGATGGTGTCGAGATAGCCGAAGGTCACGGCGTTCTGGGCCTGGACCCAGGCCTTGACGTCCTCGGTGTTGTCGTCCTCGAGCCAGCGGTAGGGGTCGGGGACCTTGGTCCCGAAGTAGTCGTCGACCTGGTCGACCTTCTTCGTTTCCGGATAGGCCAGCCGGGCGGCCTCCTTCTTGCAGGCCGCCAGGGCCGCGATCACGGACACAAGGATGATCAGTGTGAGCATTGTTCTTTTCATCGGACCTCCGTAGGAATTCGGGCCAATTTATACCATATTTCGCGGCCGGCGGCGAGGCTGGGGAAGCCCGGAAGCCGGCGACGGGACCTGGACCGGCCGCGCCGCCCCCGGCCAGGTCAGCTCTCCCCGAAATCGACGTCGTCGGGGAGCTCGTTGATATCGACCGTCGGGTCATAGGGGAAATGGACGGCCAGCCGGCGGCCCGCTTCCCCGATGGCCTCGACCAGGCCCTCGGTGAATTCGCCCTTCCGGAAGCGGTCCTCCATCAGGCCGGCGACGCAGTCCCAGAGCTCCTGGCCGACCTTGGCGTGGATGCCTTCGTCGCCGAGGACGACGAACTTCTTCCGGGCCGGGACGATGAAGAAGAGGATGCCGTTGCGGTCCTTGGTCCCGGTCAGGCCGAGGCGGGCGAAGGCGTGCTCGGCCGCCGGGCGCACCGGGCCCCAAAAATACCGGGCCACGGAGACGCGCACCTCGCCCGAGGTCGCCCGCTCGGCCTCGGCGATGGCCGCCTTGACGCGGTCGACGTCGATCGTCTTCATGAGCCGGCGGCGGGTGTGCACGGTCATCGCTCCTCTCCTTTGCTCCCCTCTCGTTTGCTCCGCTTCTGACAGCTCTACCAGCGGCCCGAGGCGCCGCCGCCTCCCGAGCGACCGCCCCCGCCTCTGAAGCCGCCTCCCCCGCCGCCTCCGCCCCAACCTCCTCCCCCGCGGCCGCCGCGGCCGCCCCCGCTCAGGATATTGATGAGCAGCCAGAGCGCGAGCGAGGGATTGGTGATGAAGATGACGAGGAGAATGAGGATGACGAGCCCGGTGAAAACGCTCCTGACCGTCGATTCGACGCGCCCCCGGCGCGTCTCTTCCCCGGCGGCCTTCGCGTCGCCCCCGATGTAGCCGATGAGGGCGGTGACGGCCGCATCGACGGCCTCATCCGGCCGCCCGTCCCTGATGCCCGGAACGAGGATGTTGTTGATGACCCGGTAGGCGTAGATGTCCGGGACCTCGTCCTCGAGGCCGTAGCCGACCTCGATGCGGATCCGACGGTCCTCGGCCAGGATGAACAGGACGAGGCCGTCGTCGAGGCCTTTGCGGCCGACCTTCCAGGCCTCGAACGCCTTGACCGCCCAGTCCTCGAGGATTGCGCCCTCGCCGAGCGTCCGGCCGATCCAGACGAGGAGCTGATGGCCGGTCCGGCGCTCATAGGCTTCCAGGCGCGCGTCGAGGGCCCGGACAGTCTCGCCGGATAGAAACCCCGCCTCGTCGGTGACCCATCGGTCGGGAGCCGGCGGGACCCGGGTTTGGGCAGCGGGCGCGAGCGAAAGCGCGGGTGCGGCCGTGAGCGCGGGCAAAGGCGTGGGCGCGGGCGCGGGCTTGGCCGCGGCGCAGACGCCCGCCAGCATCCCGGCCAGAGCCAGGAGGAGGGCGAGCGGGCGACGGGCGCGGGCGAAGGACACGGTCGGACCGGCCGGCGGCGCTTAGAACTTGACCTTGGGAGCGGTTTCGGCGCCCGCCTGGGCCTTGAAGTAGGGCTTCTCGGCGAACTTGCCGAAGAAGCCGGCGATGATCGCGGCCGGGAACCTGTTCCGCTTGGTGTTGAAGGCCTGGGCCGCTTCGTTGAAGCGCATCCTTTCCTGGGTGATCCTGTTCTCGGTTCCTTCGAGCTGGGCCTGAAGCTCGCGGAACGCCTCGGTGGCCTTGAGATCGGGGTACTTCTCGACGACGACCAGGAGCCGCGACAGGGCCGAGGACAGCCCGTCCTGGGCGGCCTGGAACTGGGACATGGATTCGGGGGTCAGCCGGCCCGGATCGAGCTGGACCTGTCCGACCTTGGCCCGCGCTTCGGTCACGGCCGTGAATGTCTCCTGTTCGAAGGCCGCGGCGCCCTTGACCGTCTCGACCAGGTTGGGGATGAGATCGGCCCGGCGCTGGTAGGTGTTCTCGACCTGGCCCCACTGGGCTTGGACCTTCTGGTCGAGGCCGACGAGCGAATTGTAGACGCCGGTGACGTAGACGGCGGCGATCAGGGCGACGACGAGCACGACGACGAGACAGCCGACGGCGAATTTCTTATTGGCCATGGGGTCACTCTCCTTTGCGGGCATATTCTATCATAAACATACGGGGGGACAGGACCGGCGGTTTTTTTGCTATAATCGGGTCGCCATGAGGAGAATCGCCGTCTTGACCAGGGATTGCGGCGGCGTCAACGCGGCCATCCGGGCCGTCGTCCGGACCGCGGCGGCCCGCGGGCTCGCCGTCGAGGGCGTCATCCGCGGCTACGAGGGGCTCATGAGGGGCGATTTCACGCCCCTCGACCGGCGCTCGGTCTCGAACATCATCGGCCTCGGCGGGACCATCCTCAAGACGGCCCGGGCCGAGGGGTTCTGCGCCGAGGAGGGCCAGCGGGCGGCCCTGGCGAACTTGCGCGGCCGGGCGATCGACGGGCTCATCGTCATCGGCGGCAACGGCTCTCTCGCCGGGGCGTGGGAGCTGGCCCGCAAGCACGCCTTCCCGGTCGTCGGCGTCCCGGCGACCATCGACAACGACGTCCCCGGCGTCGAGACGGCCATCGGGGCGGACACGGCCGTCAACGTGGCCTTGGACGCCCTCGACAAGATCAGGGACACGGCCACCTCGCTCGAGCGCATCTTCATCGTCGAGGTCATGGGCCGCATGTGCGGTTGGCTGGCCATGCAGGTCGCCCTGGCCGGCGGCTGTGAGGAAGTCCTGCTCCCGGAGAAGGACGTGCCGTTCGAGTCGGTCCTCGACGAGATCAGGGCCGGGAGCCGGCGGGGCAAGGCCAGCTGGATCATCGTCGTCGCCGAGGGCCGCGGCTCGGCCGCGGACGTGGCCCAAGCCGTGACCGGCGCGACCGGGCTCGAGACGCGCATCGCCGTGCTCGGGCACATCCAGCGCGGCGGGCGGCCGACGGCCTTTGACCGGATGCTCGCGGCCAGGCTCGGGCACGCCGCGGTCGAGGCCCTGGCCGAAGGACGGACGGGCGGGCTCGTCCATCTGAGCCGCGGCCGGGTCGAGTTCCTCCCCTTCGGCGCCGCCGGCGAGGTCAAGACGACCGACCTCGAGTCCGACTATCGGCTACTCAAGCTCCTCTCTTAAAATGGGGCCGATTTCTCGATAATTCGGTGTATTGAGTTGTGTTTCACCGAATTAGGTTGACAGGGATGGCGGGGATGACATAATTTTCCTACCTCGCCATGACTATCTTGTGGAGGTTTCCCATGCGTCTGTCCAAGCGTTCGATCCTCGTCTTGGCGCTGGCCGCGACCGTGCTCACGGCCGGCCTGCTCGCCGCCCAGCAGCGGAAGGCCCCGGCCAAGGCCGCGAAGAAGATCGAGAACACCGACCCGGCCCTGCGGCTCAAGGCCTTCGAGGCCCATCAGGCCCTGGCGGCCCAATCGCCGTTCAAGGACGTCCGCTGGCGCTTCATCGGCCCGTTCGACCTCGGCGGCCGCTGTACCGACATCGCCGTCCCGGCCGGGAGCCGAACCGTCTTCTACGCCGCGGCGGCCACGGGGGGCGTCTTCAAGACGGTGAACGCGGGGACGACCTGGGAGCCCATCTTCGACGACATGCCGACGCTGTCCATCGGCGACCTGGCCGTCGCCGAATCCGATCCGAACATCGTCTGGGTCGGAACGGGCGAGGCCAATATCTTCCGGGCCTCGATGGCCGGCCTCGGCGTCTACAAGTCGACCGACGCCGGGAAGACCTGGACGCACATGGGCCTCGAGGCGACCTACACCATCGCCCGCATCGTCATCCACCCGACCAACCCCGACATCGTCTACGTCGCCGCGACCGGCCATGAGTGGACCACTAACCCCGAGCGCGGCGTCTTCAAGACGACCGACGGCGGCGCCACCTGGCAGAAGATCCTCTACGTCAACGAGAGGGTCGGGGCCAACGACCTGGTCATGGACCCCCAGGCCACCGACACCCTCTACGCCGCGACCTGGAACCGCATCCGCCGGCGCTGGAGCGACCCCGTCCCCGGCGGCGAGGACGGCCTGTTCAAGACGGCCGACGGCGGCCGGACCTGGACGCCCATCAACAGCGGCCTCCCGGACACCAACGCCACGGGCCGCATCGGACTCGACCTCTGCCGGACCAGGCCGGCGACGATCTACGCCTACGTCGACAACCACACGCCGGGCGCCGAGCCCAAGCCCGGACAGCGGGACGCCTACGGCCGGCCGCTCCAGCGGGGCATCGTCGGGGCCGAGGTCTATCGCTCCGACGACGCCGGCGCCGGCTGGCGCAAGGTCAGCCCGCCGGGCATGGAGCGGTTCGGCGGCACCTACGGCTGGGTCTTCGGCCAGATCCGGGTCGATCCGAGCGACCCCGAGACCATCTACATCATGGGCCTGGGCCTCTCGAAATCGACCGACGGCGGCAAGACCTATCAGAACCTGGCCTATCCCGGGCTCCACGTCGACCACCACGGCCTGTGGATCGACCCCCGCGACAGCGACCACCTCATCAACACCAACGACGGCGGGGTCAACCTCTCCTACGACGGCGGCAAGACCTGGCGGCACTTCCACGACGGCATCCCGAGCGTCCAGTTCTACAACGTGACGCTCGACAACTCGACCCCGTTCTGGGCCTACGGCTCGGTCCAGGACCAGGGCACCTACCGCGGCCTCATCCCCCTGCGCAAGCCGACGGCGGGCGCGCCGCCCGCGACCGGCCGCCGGCGCTCCGGGCAGGCCCAGCCGAGATGGGAGACCGCGCCGGGCGGCGAGGGGACGCTCATCGCCATCGATCCCGAGGACCCGAACATCGTCTACTCGTCGTCCTTCTACGGGCGGCTCGAGCGCTCCGTCCACAAGGACGGCCAGTGGACGAGCACGGAGATCTACCCCAAGGCCGCCGAGGGCGAGCCCGCCTACCGCGGCCAGTGGCTGGCGGCGACCGCCCTCTCGCCCCACAACCCCCGGGTCGTCTATCACGGCTTCCAGTACCTCTTCCGGTCCATGAACAGGGGCGGCGACTGGGAGAGGATCAGCCCCGACCTGACCTATAACGACCCGGCCCAGCAGGGCCTCTGGCCCTACGCCGTCCCCTACGCCTCGATCACGGCGGTCGACGAATCGCCGTTCAAGTTCGGCCTCATCTACGCCGGCACGGACGACGGCCGGGTCTGGGCGACCCAGACCGGCGGCGCCGGCTGGACCGAGATCACGGCCGGTCTGCCCTACAACAAGCACGTCTGGAAGATCGTCGCGTCCAAGTACGACCAGGCCACGGTCTACGTCACGCTCATCGGACGGCACGACGACGACTTCAATCCCTACATCTTCCGATCGACCGATTACGGCAAGACCTGGGTCTCCCTCGCGGCCAACATTCCGGGCGGGCCGGTCAACGTCGTCCGCGAGGACCCCAAGGTCAAGGGCATCCTCTACGCGGGCACCGACACCGGCGTCTACGTCAGCCGCGACAACGGCGCGGCCTGGAGCGTCCTCGGCTCGGGTCTGCCGACGAGCTACGTCTGGGACATCGCCATCCACCCGCGCGACAACGCCCTCGTCATCGCCACGAACGGCCGGGGCATGTGGATCGTCGACGACCTCGCCCCGGTCCAGAACGCCGCCAAATAAGCGCATGATCAGGGCGCGGCGGACGCAACGGCGTGGGGGCCTTTGAGGTCGGGAGCAGGAGCGTGAACGTCGTCGCCGTCATCATGGCCGGGGGCCAGGGCAGCCGGCTCTATCCCCTGACCAAGGTCCGGAGCAAGCCGGCCGTGCCCGTCGCCGGCCGGTTCCGGCTGATCGACATCTCCATCTCCAACTGCATCCACTCGAACGTCCGCGGCATCTTCGTCCTGACGCAGTTCGCCAGCGAGTCGCTCCACCGCCACATCTTCACGACCTACCGCTTCGACAGCTTCCACCGCGACCATATCACCCTGCTCTCGGCCCAGCAGACCCTGGACAACCGCAACTGGTACCAGGGCACGGCCGACGCCGTCCGCAAGAACCTCGACTACATCGAGGACCCCCGGGCGCTCGTCCTCATCCTCTCGGGCGACCACCTCTACCGGATGGATTATCGCAAGTTCCTCGACTTCCACATCACCTCCGGGGCCGAGATCAGCGTCGCCGTGACGCCCGTCCGGGCCGACCAGGCCCGCGAGCTCGGGGTCATGAAGGTCGACGGCCGCAGCCGCATCACCGAGTTCAGCGAGAAGCCCGGGGACCCGGCCGCGATCGAGCGGATGCGGGTCGACGAGAGCGTCTTCGCCCGGTTCGACACGCCGTCGAACGGCCGGACCCACCTCGCCTCGATGGGCGTCTACGTCTTCAGCCAGAGCGTCCTCCGCGAGCTCCTGGCCCGCGCCGATTCCCGGGATTTCGGGAAAGAGGTCATCCCCCGCGCCATCGGCGAGCGGAAGGTCTGCGGCCACTTCTTCGACGGCTACTGGGAGGACATCGGGACCATCCGGAGCTTCTTCGACGCCCACATGGACCTGACCCGGCCCCTGCCGAAGTTCGACTTCTACGATGAGAGCCGGCCCATCTTCACCTATCCGCGGTTCCTCCCCGGCTCCAAGATCCTGGCCTCCGACGTCGAGAACGCCATCCTCTGCGAGGGCAGCATCGTCAACCGCTCGCACATCCGCGACGCCATCATCGGCATCCGCTCGCGCATCGGCGAGAACGCCCGTCTCGAGCGGGCCGTCGTCATGGGCGCCGACCTCTACGAATCCGCAGAGGACCTGGCCCGCAACCGCGACCGCGGCGTCCCCGACATGGGCATCGGCCGCGACTGCGAGATCCGCGACGCCATCATCGACAAGAACGCCCGGATCGGGCACGGGGTCCGGCTCGTCAACGCGAACGGCGTCGCGTCCGAGACGGCCGACAGCCACGCCATCGTGGACGGCATCATCATCGTCCCCAAGGACGCGGTCATCCCCGACGGCACGGTCATCTGACTTTTTCGAACTAACCGGGGCCGGGCCCCTCGGCGCCGGTCAGGCGGAGGAAGACGGACTCGAGATCCGGCCCCCTCCGGGCCGTGCGCAGCAGCCGCCATTCCCGGAGCCCCGCGTGGGCGACGGTCTCCCCCTTCTTCAGGACGACGAAGCCGTCGGCGATCCTCTCCATCTCGGCCAGCATGTGCGAGCTGACCAGGACGGTCTTCCCGGCCTCCCGCAGGCCGCAGAGGATGTTCCGGACCGCCCGGATGGACGGCGGATCGAGCGCCGAGAACGGCTCGTCGACGACGAGGAGGTCGGGCTCCAGGATGAGGTTCTGGAGATAGGCGAACTTCTTGGCGTTCCCGGCCGAATAGGAGGCGGGGCGGCGCCTCAAGAGCGCCGGGTCGAAGAGCAGGCTCCTCGACGACGCCAGGACCAGGGCGCCGAAGCCGCGGCCGTTGCCCGAGGCCCCGCGGTCGCGCCGGGGCCGGGCCAGGGTCAGGATCGTCCAACCGTCGAGGCCGGCGAAGTGCGCGGGCCGGTCGGGGACGTAGCCGACCCGGCCGGGAGCGACGGCGACCGTGCCCGAGTCGGGCCGCAGAAAGCCCAGGACGAGCTTGAGCGTCGTCGTCTTGCCGGCCCCGTTCTCGCCGAGCATGGCCGTGATCGCCCCCCTCTTCGTCTTGAAGCTCACGCCGCGGAGGGCCTCGACCCGGCCGAATCTCTTGGTCAGTTTGTGGACTTCGATCATGTCGCTTTTCTCTAGCTCAGGAGCTCGAGCCGCCGCGCCAGCCTGGACTGGACGAGGACCGCCAGCCCGAGCCCGGCCAGGACCTCGGCGGCGAAGGCGGGCAGGCGCCCCGAGACGACGACATTGGGCAGAACGGCGGCCAGCGCGCCGAAGAGGAGCCGCGGGCCCCAGCCGGGGAACTCGCCCGTCGCCGCGTGGTCGAGGAGCCCCGTTCGCGCGGTCGTCGAGAAGATCAGCGCGCCGACGGCCGCCGCCTGGACGAGGAGGAGGACCAGAACGTTCGATCCGGCCCGCAAGACGTAGCTCAGGGCGCCGGCCAGGGCGATGTAGTAGAAGCCGGCCAGGAGGGCCAGGGCGAAGCGGAGCCCGAAGGCGGGCTCGAATCCGCCGGCCGCGAGGCCCCAGGCCGCGAACAGGGCGAACAGGACGACGGCGTAGGCGCCGGCCCCGGCGGCCAGGGCCAGACCCTTCAGGCCCAGGAAGCCCCGGAACCTCCCGCCGAGGAAGAGCACGCTCTCGAGCGCGCCGCTTTCGATGTCGGACCGGACCGCGTCCTGGGCCGAGATGAGGAACACGTGGGGCAGGAGAAAGAAGAAGAATTTGGCCGCCGTCCCGTAGGAATCGGTCAGCCCGAGCCAGACGACGAAGGCCGGAAAGGCCAGGGCCGCGGCGATCGCGGGCGGCGAGCCGAGGAGGCGGCGGCGCGTGACCCGCCAGGTCAGCGCGAAAAGAACCGGGTCAGCCATTTCGCAAGCTCCTTGCGTCGGGCCGCGGGACCGAGATACGGATCGTCCCGGAAGACCGCCTCCGTCCCCAGGAGAAGGACCCTGTGGGGAACGGCGTCCACTTTGTACTTCCGGAAGAGGATCTTGCGCCGGTCGAGGACGACCGGGGACGTCCAGGCGTGCTTCTCGAGGAACGCCTGCAGGTCGTCGCGGAGCTCGAGCGCGACGCCGACGACCGAGACGGGCCAGCCGCCCTTGTCGATGAGGTAGCGCGCCTCGAACAGCTCGTCGTAGCAGACGGCGCACTCGATCGAGAAGAAGACCAGGAGCACGGCGCCGGAGCCGGGCGGGGCCGCTTCGTCGAGCGTCGAACAGATGCGGACCTCGGCCGGCGGCGAGGCCGGGCCGGCGAACCCCGCGGCGACGAGCGCGGCGGCCGTGACGAGCGGAAAGCCGGGTCTCATGGCCCGACCTCGAAGACCCTGAGCGCGCCCTCGTCGTCGATGGCGAACATCCGACCCTCCGAGACGAGAAAGCGATGGACGGCGCAGGGCAGATCGACAACGGCCCGGAGGCGGCCCTGCCCGTCGAGAACGGAGACCGTCCGCGCCGGCCCGAGGTCCCTGCCGTCCAAGGCCTCCGCCGCCGCGAGATAGAAGAGCCCCCGGTCCCGGGAGGCCGCCCAACAGAAGCCGGCCAGCGTCATCGACCTCCCGCCCGCGGTGATGCTCACCGTCGGATAGGCATAGCGCTCGTCGACGCGGATCTCCCTTCGAAGGGCGCCCGACGGAGCGTATTCCAGGATCTCCCCCCCGCCGCTCCGGAAGACGACGAAGAAGCCGCCGTCATCGCCCGGGCAAACCAGGACCATGTTCCGGAAAGCGTCGAGCACGCGGTCGTTCGACGCCCGGGCCTCGAGCCCCCGCCAAACCGGCCCGCCGGCCGCGTCATAGATATGGAGGATCGGCTCGGCCGGGCCCCGTCCGGTCGGGTTCCCGGTGACGAGGATCCGGCCTCCGCCCAGATCGAAGACCCGGTCCGGGGCGAACGGCACCTGGAAGCCGCCGCCCGCGGCCCCGTCCCGGTCATAGGCCTGGATCCGGAGATTGAGCTTGTCGGCCACGACGACCGAGTCGCCGGAGACCGCGACTCCCGAGGGAAAGGACAGCTCGCCCGGGCCCGCGCCCTTTCGGCCGAAGGACCTGAGGAACCGGCCGTCCCTCGTGAAGACCTTGATCGCGCAGTCGAGCGCGTCGACGACATACAGGCGGTCCGCGTCGGCGGCCAGGGCCAGGGGCCGGCCGAGCACGGCTTCGTCGGGACCGGCGGCGGCGACCGGGACCTCGACGGCCCGGCGGCGCGGGACGGACGACGGACCGGACGCGGCGGTCCCCAGTGCCAGGATGGCGATAAGGGCCGCGGTGCCCGGCCAGGCTCGTTCGCTCACTCGATCCCCCTTTCGGACCGTCGCGAGGAGGGCCCCCGTCGCCGGGGACCCTCCCCCCTCTCCGTCAGACGCTCAGCGCGCACTTGCAGAACGCGAGGTCGCAGAGCGTCAGCAGCACCATGACCTTGTACCAGGGCGCATCCAGGTTCAGGGTGTACTCCCGGCACTTCATGTGGTTGGTGTTGCAGTCGGTCTGGTCGTTCAGATCGACGGCGGAGGCGTAGGGCGCGCCCGCGGTAACAACGAGGATGAGCCCGGCCAGAGCCAAGATCGCCAGCTTTCTCATCGTCTTTCTCCTTTCGCCCTCCTCAAAAGCAAGGCGCATGCCAGCCGCGGGCCCGCCCGGAGAAGGCCTAGGTCTCTAAAAACAAAGCGTTTCGAGGACCGACGGTGGGGCGCTCGTTCACGAAGGTTGACACCTTACGGGAGGATCGGGCCACGCCCCGTCACTCCCTTTTGACAGGCGCGGCCCCCTGTGAAGCCCCCTCTGGAGCTTGTTGCCAAAGCGTGATATATTGACCGGGAGCCGGCAACTCTTTGGCGCGTCCGCCGGTTCTTATTGAGAAGGGAATCGAGGGGTTATCATGAAGGCGTTTCAAGCCATCCCGACGCTGGCTTTCCTGGCTGTATTCGGCGCCGCCTTGACCTGCGCCCAACAATCCGAGTGGCGGGGAACAACCGAAGTCATAGACGGCATCGCGTGCATCGGCAATCCCAGAGAGCCGATCTTCAAGGGAAAGGCCGTGGGTCCTGGAAGAGCCTTTGCGAATCGGACAGGCGTCAGGAAAAGAGGACTATCTGTTCCAGCAGATCGGGGCCATTGAGATCGACGACGCGGAGAACATCTACATTTCGGATTGGAAAGAATCACATATTAAGCTCTTCGACAAGAACGGAATCCATATCAGGACTCAAGGCCGGAGGGGCCAAGGCCCGGGTGAATTCGAAGGAATCAAAAGGCTCCAGATCATCAATGATCGGCTTTATGTCTTCGACGGCAACAGGAAGCAGCTATCCGTCTTCGATGAGAACGGCGGATATGAAAGATCAATTCCGCTTCAAAAGATATCTCCGTTGGACGTGTTGATAAGCTCCGAGGGGAATTATCTGGTCAAGACGGTCCGCCTGGATCCCTTGTCGGCCAAGGCCGTGGTGGCGGTCAATCTCTATGATTCCGAGCTGACGCTCATCAAAACCCTGGCGACTGAGGCCCCCCAAGACGTCTTGACGCCGTTCCAGCCATACTTGGAATGGGGGCTGATCGATAACGGCTTGATTCTCGGCAGGAATGACAGCTATTCCTTCAGCCTCTATGACTCTCAGGGCGAAATCCAAAGGAAGATATCGCGGGAGTACAGGCCCGTCCCCGTTTCCCAGGAAGAAAAGAAGATGGCCCTCAAGGCTCTCCAACAGCCTGGAAACAAGGATGTGCCGTCCTATCACCCTGCTTATAGAAGCCTGATAACGGATCATGAAGCCCACATCATCGTCCAGACAAACGAAAGACCCAAAACGGGGAAAGGCCGTTATCATGATGTCTTCGATCTCGATGGGAAATACCTGGCCCAGGTGCTCTTTGAACACTCCCCGAAGATCTGGAAAAAGAACAGGGTCTATGCGATAGGGGAGGATGAAGAAGGCCTGCAGTTCCTTGTGCGCTACACGGTGAGATGGACGATCTAGCCTGGATTATTCACGAGCCGAGGCGGCTGCAGATGCGAGGCGTCAAAGGGTGAAGCTGTACTCCTGGTACTGCGAACCCTTTGCAACGAAGCAGATGCGGCCGGATCGGCTTGCCCGAAGGGTAAAAACGCCGGTCTTGGGTTTTCTTGTCTTATGA
>JAXDAV010000070.1:0-36743 GCA_034679465.1 Candidatus Aminicenantota bacterium
CTTCGCCTTGAATGTGCCTTCGTACTGTTTCCGTCCCATACTGGACATTTTGCCATACCTCCTTGTTGAGATACAGCGGGTCCGTTTTCCACCTTATCGCCCTGTCCAGTTTTTGGGGTCCAGCTCACAACGATCGGATATTTCAAAGAGGATTCCGAAGAGAATCCAAAATCGGTCGAGCCCTCAGGCCTGAAGTCAGAGCGCGGCAAGCTCCAATTTCTCGCCGGGCTTGGGCGCGGTTATTCGTACTCCCCGCGCTCCTCGGCCGCCATCAGGGCCGCCTGTTCAAAGACATGAGCTGGCGGCGGCTTCTCCGCGATGAACGTCAATCCCGGGTAACGGATGAATCGGGGCATTGACGTAAAGGCCGCAGTAATAGGAGAAGACGAGAGCGATCAGCCGCCCAGCGCGAAATCCACCGCGGCCGCAGCGTGGATGGCCGTCGTGTCGAAGACCGACACGGGGCTGTCCTTCTCCTTGATGAGGAGCGGGATCTCCGTGCACCCCAGGATGACCCCTTCGGCGCCACGCCGGACCAGGCCCTCGATGACCTTGACATAGGCCGCGCGCGATTCCCCGCGGACCAGGCCGCAGCTGAGCTCGTCGTAGATGACGGCGTGGACGACGGCCCGCTCGGTCGCGTCCGGCACCAGCACCTTCAGGCCGTGATCTTCCTCCAAGCGCTTCCGGTAGAAGTCCATCTCCATCGTGAAGCGGGTGCCGAGCAGGCCGACTGACGTCAGTCCCTTCGCTTTGACCGCCGCCGCGGCCGCGTCGGCGATGTGGATGATCGGGAGACGCACCGCCGCCTCTATATCGGGGGCCAGCTGGTGCATGGTATTGGCGCAGATGACGAGGCCCTCGGCTCCGGCCCCCTCGAGGGTCCGGGCGGCCCCGACCATGAGGCGGCCCAGGGCCGTCCAATCGCCCTTGTTCTGGAGATCTTCGACCGGAGCGAAATCGACCGAGACCAAGACCAGGGAGGCCGAGTGATGGCCGCCCAGACGATCCTGGACGCCCTCGTTGATGAGCCGGTAATAGTCTGCCGTCGAATGCCAGGTCGTGCCGCCGATGAGGCCGAGGGTCCTCACCGCGCCCTCCCCTACAGGCCCTTGGTCATGGCGGCCAGGAAGTCCTGGTTGGTCTTGGTCTTGCCGAGCTTGTCGATGAGGAGCTCGACGGCCTCGACCTCGTTCATCTGGCTGAGGACCTTGCGCAGGACCCAGATCCGGTTGAGGTCGCCCTCCTCGATGAGGAGCTCCTCTTTCCGCGTTCCGGACCGGCTGATGTCGATGGCCGGGAAGACCCTCTTGTCGACCAGCCTCCGATCGAGGTTGATCTCCATGTTGCCCGTGCCCTTGAACTCCTCGAAGATGACCTCGTCCATGCGGCTCCCGGTGTCGACCAGGGCCGTGGCCAGGATGGTCAGCGAGCCGCCCTCCTCGATCTTGCGGGCCGAGCCGAAGAACTTCTTGGGCTTGTGCAAGGCGTTGGCGTCGATGCCGCCCGACAGGACCTTGCCCGACGGCGGGACGATGGCGTTGTGGGCCCGGGCCAGCCGGGTGATCGAATCGAGCAGGATGACGACGTCGCGCTTGATCTCGACCAGGCGCTTGGCCTTCTCCAGGACGATGTTGGCGACCTGGGCGTTGCGCGTCGGCGGCTCGTCGAAGGTCGAGGCCACGACCTCGCCGTTGACGCTGCGCTTGAAGTCGGTGACCTCCTCGGGCCGCTCGGCGATGAGCAAGACGATGAGGAAGATCTCGGGGTGGTTCTTCTCGATGGACTTGGCGATCGTCTTGAGGATGGTCGTCTTGCCGGCCCGGGGCGGCGAAACGATGAGGCCGCGCTGGCCCTTGCCGATGGGCGTCAGGAGCTCCATGACCCGGGCGTTCATGTTCTTGGGATTGCCGTCCTGGAGCTTGATCATCTCGAACGGGTAGAGGGGCGTCAGGCTCTCGAAGTGGACGTTCCGGCGCTCCTCGATGATGACGTCGGGGTGCATGAAGTTGACGGCCTCGATCTTGATCAGGGCGAAGTACTTCTCGCCGTTCTTGGGGGCCCGGACGACGCCGGAGATGGTGTCGCCCGTCCGGAGCTGGAACTTGCGGATCTGCGAGGGCGAAACGTAGATGTCGTCCTGGCTCGGCAGGTAGCTGAATTCCGGGGCCCGGAGGAAGCCGAAGCCGTCCTCGAGGCACTCCAGGACGCCCTCGGAGAAGAGCAGTCCCTGCTTCTTGGCCTGGGCCTCCAGGATCTTGAAGACGAGGTGGTGCTTGCTCGAGCCCTCGATATCGTCGGCCGGGAGACCGATCCCCGCGGCGACCTTGGCCAGGGCCGCCAGGTCCTTGGCCTCGAGGTCGATGAGATTATACTCTCTGTTCGGAGGGGCCTCGACGGCCTCGGGCCGCGGGGCGGGTTCGGGTCGGTGACTGTCGTTCCTCTTTGTCGCCATGTGTGGTCCTCCTCCCAAGTGGATTGACGGTGTGTCTCGGCTATTCAGTTTTAAAAAGGGTCTCAGTTGGTCAGGGGCGGCTCCTTGGCCGCTTCGCCCTCCGCCGCCCGGGCCGCCGGACGCTCCGGCTCGACCGCCTTCTTCTCCAGGCCCTCGGCGGGCTTCTTGGGCAGATCTCGGGTCAGGGCGATCTTCAGGACGTCGTCCATCGTCTCGACGAGGTGAACGGTCATCCCCGACTTGAGGACCTTGGGCAGATCCTTGAGGTCGGGCTCGTTGTCGCGGGGCAGGATGGCCTCGCGGAGGCCCTCCCGGTAGGCGGCCAGGAGCTTCTCCTTGATGCCTCCGACGGGCAGGACCTTGCCCTTCAGCGTGATCTCGCCGGTCATGGCCACCTTCTTGCTGACCGGGATGTCGGTCAGGAGCGAGATGATGGCCGTGGCGATGGTGATGCCGGCCGAGGGCCCTTCCTTGGGCGTCGATCCCTCGGGAACGTGGATGTGGATGTCGGACGTCCGGTGGAGGTCCCGGGCGATGTCGAGCTCGTAGATCTTGCCCCGGACGAAGGAAAAGGCCGCCTGCGCGGACTCCTGCATGATCTCGCCGAGCTGGCCGGTCAGGGTGAAGTTGCCCCGGCCGTGGATCTTGGTCGCCTCGAAGCGCAGGAGCTCGCCGCCGAACTCGGTCCAGGCCATGCCCGTGCCGACCCCGACCTCGTCCCGCTTGTCGAACTCCGACCGCCGGAACTTGGGGATGCCGAGGTAGGTCTCGAGGTTCTTCGGGGTGATGTGCTCCTTATGCTCCTTCCCCTTCTCGACCACCCTTTTCACGACCTTGCGGCAGACCGTCGTGATCTCCCGCTCGAGGTTGCGGACGCCGGCCTCGCGGGTGTAGCTGCGGATGAGCTTCATCAGGGCGTGGTCGCTGAACCTGAGGTTGGCCTCGGTCAGGCCGTGGGCCGCCATCTGCTTGGGCAGCAGGAAGCGCTTGGCGATCTCGAGCTTCTCGTCCTCGGTGTAGCCCGGGATGCGGATGATCTCCATCCGGTCGATCAGGGGCTTGGGGATGGGGTCGAGCATGTTGGCTGTGACGATGAACATGACCTGGGACAGGTCGAAATCGGTGTCGATGTAATGATCGAGGAAGGTGCTGTTCTGCTCGGGGTCGAGGACCTCCATCAGGGCCGAGGCCGGGTCGCCCCGGAAGTCCATGCTCATCTTGTCGACCTCGTCGAGCAGGAAGACGGGGTTCTTCGTCCCGCCCCGCTTGATCATCTGGATGATGCGGCCGGGGTAGGCGCCGATGTAGGTCCGGCGGTGGCCGCGGATCTCCGCCTCGTCCCGGACCCCGCCGAGCGACAGCCGGACGAATTTGCGGCCCGTGGCCCGGGCGATGGACTTGCCGAGCGAGCTCTTGCCGACGCCCGGGGGCCCGATGAGCCCGAGGATGACGCCGCGCGGGTTCTTGACCAGCTGGCGGATGGACAGATACTCGAGGATGCGTTCCTTGACCTTCTCCAGGCCGTGATGGTCCTCGTTGAGGATCCTCTCGGCCTCCTTGAGCTCCCTCTTCTCCCGCGTCTTCTTGACCCAGGGCAACGAGATGAGCCAGTCGAGATAGTTCCGGCTGACCGTGGCCTCGGCCGACATCGGGGGCATGGCTTCCAGGCGCTCGATCTCCTTGTAGGCCTTCTCCTCGGCGTCCGGGGGCATCTTGGCCTTGGCCACCTTCGCCCGCAGCTCCTCGATCTCGTTGGGCTGGTCTTCCTTGCGGCCGCCCGACGCTCCCGGCGGGAACGGCTTCTGGCCGGCCGGCTGGTCCTTGAACGACCCCCGCCGACGGGCCGCCGCCCGGTTGGGGTCCCGCTGGTAGGCGGAATGGATCTTCAGGATCTCGTTCTCGAGGACGTAGTTGAGGCGCCTCAGGCGCTCGAAGCTGTTGACCGTCTCGAGGAGGTTCTGCTTCTCCTCGAGCGGCATGTGGACGTGGGAGGAGACGATGTCGGTGATGCGCTCGGGCGTGTTCTCCCGGAGGGCCGGGATGATCGAGTCGAGATTGGTGTTCTGGTTGAGCTTGAGGTAGTCCTCGAACAGGGCCAGGACCCGCTTCAGCAGCTCGCGGGACTCGGGCACGTGGTCGTCGACCTCTTTGATGACCTTGGCCAGGATCTGGTAGTAAGGATAGGTGCTGAGGTACTCGACGATCCGGGCCCGGCTCTTGCCTTCGACGATGACCTTCATGTTCCGGTCGTCGCTCTTGATGGTCCGGATGATCTTGGCCGTCACGCCCACCGAATAGATGTCCTTGGGGGCGGGGTTGTCGACCGAAGCGTCCATCTGGGCGGCCAGGAGGACCATCTTGTCCTTCTCGGCCGCTTTTTCGAGGGCCTGGATGGACGAGGAGCGGCCGACGATGAACGGCACCAGAGTGGCCGGGAACACGACCAGATCCCTCAGCGGGATGAGGGGGATGTTCCTGAGCACTTCGGTGTGTTCGTTGGAATCCTGCATGATCTACGCTCCGGGCCTCCCGGGGCCCCCGGCCCGTTCAGGCATGCGGCTCACCCCACTCGGGTGCCGGCCGGTTTATCGTCGATATGGCACGCTCATCAGGTGAGCCGTGGGTCTTGAAGCCTTGGGTCAACTCATTATAGCGTTTTTCATCAGAAAGTCAACTGTCTTTCTAAACAGCAGATTCTCGGCCATTTCCTTGAGCCGGTGCTCGTCCCCCCGGATCATTTCCGCCAGGGAGGCCTCGGGGACGCGGTTGGCCTGGGCCAGACCGCGGATCTCGGCCTGGATCTCCTCCTCCGTCACCGCGAAGCCCTCCTTTTCGGCGATCTTCTCGAGAATGAGGTGGTTGCGCAGGTGCTCGACGGCCTGGCGGCGGGCCTCCGCCTTCAGGCCCTCCAGGGCCTCCGGAGAGAGTCCGCGGTCCCGGTAGGCCGAGAGGAGCCGCTTGAGGACGGCCAGGGACTCCTGCTCGACGGCGGATTCGGGGAGCTCGAGCGTCACCCGTTCGGCGATCGCCTGGAGGATCCGGGCGGCCGCTTCGTTCCGGCCGGCCCTCTCCCGGGCGGCTACGAGCTCCTGGCGGACCCTCTCGCGGAGGGCCCCGAGTCCCTCGCGCGCGCCCAGGCCCTTGGCGAACTCGTCGTCCAGGCCGGGCAGTTTCTTCTCCTTGAGCTCGCGGACCTTGAGGCTGTAGACGATGTCCTTGCCGGCGACCCGCTTGTTGGGGTGGTCCTTCGGATAGGAGACCTCGAAGGAGCGCTCCTCCCCCGCGGTCATGCCGAAGACCTTCTCGTTCAGGGCCGGCTCGTTGTCGGCGTGTCCGGCCAGGACGACGGCCTTCTCCACGGGCAGGAGGCGCTTGGTCTTCTTGTCCCGGCCCTGCATCTCGACGAAGGCGTAGTCCCCGTCCGCGACGCCCCGCCCCTCGACGGGGACGAGCTCGGCGGCCCGGGCCCGAAGCTCCTCGAGGGCCAGGTCGAGGTCCGCGTCCGTCACCGCGACCGCTTTCTTCTCGACGCGGACCGTCTTGTAGTCGGGAAGCTCGAAATCGGGCACGACCTCGAAGGCGGCCGTGGCCCGCAGGGGCCCGCCCGCCTCGTGCTTCAGGTCCTTGAGCTCGGGCACGTTGACGGGATTCAGCCGCAGGGCCTTGAGCTCCTCCTCGAGGACCCGGGGAATGAGGGCGTCGTAGACGTCGTGGCGGATGTCGTGGTCGAAGAGGGCCCGGACCCGCTCCCGGGGGGCGTGGCCCTTGCGGAAGCCGTCGAGCTTGGCCCGGGTAACATAGCCGCCGAGGACCTTCTCGTATTCCTTGCTGAACTCCTCCTCGGGGATCTCGAGCTCGATCTCCTTGCGGCTTGGGCTGACATCGGTCAGCCGGCTTGGTCGGCCTGTCATGTTCATGATCGCGTCTCTTTCATGTTCGGGATCGGGACGGCGCGGGACTCCGCGCCGGGGCGGAGCCGGACGTCAGTAGGCAGAGCGGGACTCGAACCCGCACTCCTTCATCAGGAACTAGGTCCTAAGCCTAGCGCGTCTGCCAATTCCGCCATCTGCCCTCGTGTGCCCGGGGTGGCCCTGGGACCTTTCCCCGTCAACGGATGTACTTCTTCAGCTTATCGGCCATGGCCGGGTCCAGGGTCACCAGCCTGTTGTAGATCTCCTTGGCGCTATGATTGTCCTTCAGATTGATATAGACGATGGCCAGGTTGGCCAGGGCGACGGGGTCGTCGGGCGTGAGGTCGACGCACCGCTTCAGCGGCTCGAGGGCGGCCTCGTAGTTCTTGGCCTGGTTGTAGGCGACCCCGATGTTCAGCCAGCCGGTGGAGTCCTCGGGGCTCAGCTTGACGTAGCTCTTGTAGGCCTCGGCGGCTTCCCTGTATTTCTTGGCGTTGAAATAGGACGAGCCGATCTGATACCAAGCGTGGGGGAAATCCGGCTTGATCGCCAGGCTCTGCTGGAAGGCCGCCACGGCCTGGTCGTACTGCTGGGCCTTGAAGTGGGTCATGCCGAGGTAGTAGAAGTTCGTCTCGTTCTTGGGATCGAGCTCGATGATCTTCTGGAGGGGGACGACGGCCCGGTCGAACCGGCCGGCGACTTCGAGCATCTGGTAGGCCATGCGGTAGTAGGTCTTGGCCTCGGGAGGATTGAGCCCGGCCATGGCGGCGTAGACGGCCTCGGCTTCCTCGAACCGGCCGGCCTTGACGTAGGCCTGGGCCAGAGCGTCGCGGACCTTGAGATCGCTCGGCTGGGCCTTCTGGGCCTCGAGGAGGGCCGCGACGGCCGCGTCGTACTGCTCGAGCTCCGTCCGGCAGATGCCCAGGCGCAGCCAGGCGCTCCAGGCGTCGGCCGTCCCGAGGGCGACATACTTCTCGTAGGTCGCGGCGGCCTTGGCGAAGTCCGGGATGGCCTCGTAGGCCCCGCCGAGATCCAGGAGGGCCTCCTTGTCCCGGTAGCCCAGAGCGACGGCGCTCTCCAGGGCCTCGGCCGAATCCTTGAATTGGGTCTGTTTGTAGAGGATGCTGCCCAGGCCGTAGAAGGCCGCGGCGTTCTTCGGATCGAGCTGGGTGATCTTGCGGTAGGCCACGACGGCCTCGTCGTAGGCCCTCTGCCGGGCCAGGATATCGGCCAGGAGGGCCTGGGTCGGGATGTCGGACGGGTCGGCCGCGACCGCCTTCTCCATGTGGACGCGGGCCGTCATCTGTTCGCCGAGCGCCAGGGCGGCCTGGCCGGCGAACTTGTTGCCTTCGACGGTCTCGAAGTAGCTCTCCCGGGCCTGGCCCTTGAGTTCGGAGACCTTGCCCATCCGGGTGACGCTGACGAGGCTGGCGATGGGCAGGCCGAACTTGAGGTTCCTCTCGCCGACGTAGAGCATGCCCACCAGCTGGCCGTTGAGGTCGACGAGAGGGCCGCCGCGGAACTGCTCGGGGGAAGGCATGTTGACCTCGAGGATCTTGCCCATGGGTCCCAGGTCCACGGTCCTCAGGAACGTGCCTTCGGCGATGACCACCCGGCCCGATTCGTTGGACCCCAGGGCGAAGAGGCGGGCGCCTTCGGCCAGGCTGTCGGGAGAGCCGACAGGCAGCGCCTTGAGCTTGGCCTTCAGCTTGAGAAGGGCGATGTCGTGGGCCTTGTCCACCCCGAGGAGGCCCTCGATCTTGACTTTTTTCCCTTTGATATTGAGGCCTTCGACGTCGTAGGCCTGCGAGATGACGTGATAGTTGGTGACGACGATGTCCTCCGCCAGGGCGAGGGCGGAGCCCTTGAGGATCTCGGCCTTGTCGGCGCCGTAGCTGATGAGCGCGATGACGCCCGTGCCCGCCTGGCCGAGGATATTGTTCGCCTCCTCGGTCTGGGCGAGGGCCCAGGGCGAGACGAGGAGGACCCAGCCGATGAGGACCGTGAAGAGCCTGCGGGATCTGGTCATGGCGTTCACCTCTCCGAGAGACAGAGTGGGCTATACGGAAAGAGCCGACCCTAATTTACCGAAGGACATCTCCCCCTGTCAATCGGAAACGGAAATCCGTACAATAGGCCCGTGCCGACCCCCGTGCCTGCCCGGACCGTGCGCGCCGTCTGGCTCCTGACGGTCTTCGGCGCATTTCTTTGGCTGGGAGCGGTCTTCCTGGCCCCCTGGCTGGCGGGTCGCGGCGCCTCGGGCCCGGCCCGCTTCGTCTATGCCGTCTTCGCCCCCGTCTGTCACCAGATCCCCGGCCGGTGCTTCGCGCTCGAAGGCCACCCCCTGGCTGTCTGCGGCCGCTGCCTGGGCGTCTACGCCGGCTTCGCGGCCGGGCTCCTCGTCTATCCTTTGGCCCGCGGCTTCTCCCGGACCGCGCTCCCGCCGGTCAGCCTGTTCCTTCTGCTCGTCTTGCCCCTGGCCGCGGACGGCGCGGCGGGCGTCATCGGGCTGTGGCGGAGCCCCATCGGGCTGCGGTTCGCGACCGGGTTCGTCTGGGGGACGGTCCTGCCCTTCTATTTCGTGACCGGCCTGGCCGACCTCGTCCGGGCCCGGCGCGACCGGGCCGCCGACCGGGCACTTGAAAAGGCGGCGGCGACGAAATAGAATAGGCCCACTCGACAAGGAGGCGCCATGCCAGCCCAGAAACCCGAGTATCTCCGGCCCGCCCTGATCGCCGGGGCCGTCGCCGGGCTCCTCTCGGGACTTCCCTTTATCGGGGCCGCGAATTGCCTCTGCTGCCTCTGGATCGTGGGCGGCGCCGCGATCGCCGCCAAGCTCCTGGCCGCCGACACGGCCGGGACCCTGACCGCGGGCGACGGGGCCATGGTCGGCGCGCTGACCGGGATCGTGGCCGCGGTCGCCGATTCCCTCATCTCCATCCCCTTGAGACCTTTCAGCATGGACCTGGCCCGGCGCTTTCTCGACAAGGCCGCGGAGCTCGGCGGCGAGCTGCCGGCCGGCCTGGACGAGATCATGGCCGGCAGCTCCGGGCTGTCCTCGCCGGGATGGTTCCTCATCGGCGTGTTCCTCACGGCCGCGGTCTTCACCGTCATGGGCGCCCTCGGAGGCATCATCGGCGTCTCCCTGTTCGGCCGGAGGACCCTGCCCCCCTCCCCGCCTCCCGCCTCCGCCGTCCCTCCGGCGGTCGGGCCAGGACCCTCCGATGCGGCTTAAGACCAAGGTCATCGTCAACCCCGCGTCGAACCGCGGCCGGACGCGCAAGCGCTGGGGCGAGATCCGCGACGGCCTGAGGCACTTCGTCCGCGAGTTCAAGTTCGACTTCACCGAAAAGCCCCTCGACGCGACCGACCTCGCCCGCCAAGCCATCAAGGACGGCGCCGAGCTGGTCATCGGCGTCGGCGGCGACGGGACCATGAACGAGATCGCCAACGGGTTCTACGAAGACCGCCGGATCATCAATCCCGAGGCCGCGCTGGGCGTCGTCCCTTCGGGCACGGGTTGCGACCTCATCCGCAGCCTGAACATCCCGGCCGGGCTCAGGGGCGCCCTCCAGGTCATCACCGGCGCCACGCCGGTGCGCATGGACGTGGGCCAGGTCCGCTACACCTCCAACGGCGGCCGCGAAGAGGAGCGGTACTTCCTGAACGTCGCCGATTTCGGCCTCGGGGGCGAGGTCGTGCGCGAGGTCACCGAGCGCCGGCTGCAGCGGCGGGCCTCCTCCTACGTGCGCTGCCTGGTCACGACGATGGTCCGCTACAGGAACAAGAAGGTCCGCATCCGCGTCGACGGCCGGGCCCTGCCCGACGGCGAGTATCTCATCGGGGCGGTGGCCAACGGGAAGATCTTCGGCAAGGGCATGAAGGTCGCCCCCGACGCCCGGTTGGACGACGGGCTGTTCGACGCCGTCCTCGTCCGGGGGTTCCGCTTCCTCGAATTCTGCCGCCACGGCTGGAAGCTCCTGAACGGCAGTCACGTGACCCACCCGAAGGTCTCCGTCGTGAAGGGCCGGCGGGTCGAGGCCTGGGCCGAGGGCGGCGATGACGTCCTCCTCGAGCTCGACGGCGATCAGCTCGGCCGCCTTCCCGCCTGCTTCGAGATCGCCCCCCGCAACCTGCTCATCAAAGGGTTCCTCCAACCGACGCGAAGCTGACCCTTGGAAGCGGGCGTCGGCATCGCGGCGGGGTGATTATTTCTTGACGTCGGCGGGATCGTTGACCAGGATGGTCCTCCCGTCCGCGTCTTTGACCATGTAGGTCGGGTTCGTGGTCCTGATCGTCGGCTTCTTGTAGCTCCGCATGATCCCGGCGATGTAGGACCGCGTCGCCGGATAGGGGGGAATGCCCTTGTACCTCCGGACGGCCTCCTGGCCGGCGTTGTAGGCGGCGAGGACGAGGTCGGTCCGGCCGTCGTAGAGCTTGACCAGGTCCTTGAGATAGCGGACGCCGCCCTCGATGTTCTGGGCCGGATCGAAGACGTTCAAGACGCCGTATTGCCGGGCCGTGACCGGCATGAGCTGCATCAGGCCCATGGCCCCCGCCGACGAGATGGCGAAGGCGTCGTAGTTCGATTCGGCCCGGATGACGACATGGACGAGCTCGGGGTCGATGCGATGCCTGCCGGCGACCTGCTTGACGATGGGGCCGTAGAGCTTGCGCAGGTCGGGCGCCGCGGCCGCGGCAAGGGCGGGCGCGAGGGCGAGGAGGAGCAGGGCCGCGAAGGCCCGTCGGGTGGTCTTCATCGCACGATCGGCCTTATCTTGACAAAAAAGCGCGCCGTTGGCAATCCCCGCGAGGGGTGATTCCGGGGGTCAGGCCGCCAGGCGCTCGACGAGGGCCGGGACGAGCGCCAGGGCCTTCCCCAGCTCGCCCGCGCCGGGGCCGCCCGACTGGGCGAAATCGGGGCGCCCCCCGCCCCCGCCGCCGATGACCGGAGCGAGCTCCTTGATGAGGGCGCCGGCCTGGACGCGGCCGGTGAGGTCCTTCGTCACCGAGGCGACGATGAAGGCCTTGTCGCCGCTGACGCCGCCGAGAACGACGACACCGCTCTTCATCTTGCCCTTCAGGGCGTCGGCCGCGTCCCTGAGCTCGGCCATCGCCAGGCCGTCCAGCCTCTGGACCCGGACGGCGATTCCTTTGACCGTCACGGCCGCCGCCGGGGCTCCGGCGGCCTCGCCCGCCGCGGGCCCGCCGGCGCCGGCGATCATCTTCTTCCGCAGCTCCCGGAGGTCCTTCTCGAGCTCGCCGATGCGGGCCTGGAGCTTGTCGACCCGGGCCGGGAGGTCCCTGCGCGAGACGCCCAGGACCTTTTCGAGGCCGGCGAGCTCGTCCTCGAGCTCGCGGACGTAGCGGACGGCCGCCGCGCCGGTCACCGCCTCGATGCGGCGCAGGCCCGCCGCGACGCTCGTCTCCGCGACGATCTTGAACAGGCCGATCTGGCCCGTCGAGCGGACGTGGACGCCGCCGCAGAGCTCCTTGCTGAAGTCCCCGATCCCGACGACCCGGACCGATTCGCCGTACTTCTCCTCGAAGATGGCCATGGCCCCTTCGCGGATGCCCTCGTCGAGGGAGGTCACGCGGGTCTCGAGGGTCATGTCGGCCCGGATGCGGTCGTTGACGATCTCCTCGACCCGCCGCAGCTCCTCGCGCGCGACGGCGGCGAAGTGGGTGAAGTCGAAGCGCAGGCGCTCCGGGGCGACGAGGGAGCCGGCCTGCTTGACGTGGTCCCCGAGGACCTGCCTCAGGGCCGCGTGGAGGAGGTGGGTCGCGGTGTGGTTGTTCGAGACGGCCTGCCGGCGAACGAGGTCGGGCCGGGCGTCGACGCAGTCCCCCTCCCGGAGCTCGCCGGAGAGGACCTGGACGGCATGGACGATCACGTCCGGGGTGGCGAAGAAGACGCTCTCGACGAGGGCCGAGAACGCGGGGTTCTTGAGCGACCCGGTGTCGCCGACCTGGCCCCCGGCCTCGGCGTAGAACGGGGTCTCCTCGAGGACGGCCTCGCCGGATTCCCCCGTCCGCAGGAGCCCGACCCGGCGGCCGTCCTTGATCAGGCCGAGGACCCTGACGTCGGCCATCTCCCGGGCCTCGTGGACGCAGGAGCGGACCTTGAGGTCGCGGAACCCGCCGTAGATCTCCTTTTCCTTTCTCCGGGCCTCGCCCTTCCAGGACAGCCGGGCCCTCCGCTTCTGGTCCTCGAGCTCCCGGGCGAAGCCCGCCTCGTCGACGGACAGGGCCTTCTCGCGGGCCAGTTCCTGCGACAGGTCGAGCGGGAACCCGAAGGTGTCGTAGAGCCTGAAGACCTTGTCGCCGGGGAGGACGGCGCTCCCCCCCCGCTTCGCTTCGTCGACGACCTGGTCGAAGAAGCGCAGGCCGGACGAGAGCGTGCCGGCGAACCGTTCCTCCTCGGCCAGGCAGACCTTGGAGATGTACCCGGCCGAGGTCAGGAGCTCCGGGTAGGCGTCCCGCATGACGTCGGCGACCCGGCCGACCAGCTCGAACAGGAACGGCCGGTCGATGCCGATGAGGTTGCCCTGCCGGAAGGCCCGGCGGATGAGCCGCCGCAGGACGTAGCCGCGGCCGTCGTTGGCCGGGGAGACGCCGTCGCCGATGAGGAAGGTCACGGCCCGGACATGGTCGGCGATGATCCGGGCCGCGACGTCGCCCTCGTCCCCGGCCGGATACTCGCGCCCGGCCATCCCGGAGGCGGCCTCGATCAGGGGCATGAACAGGTCCGTGTCGAAGTTGCTGCGCCGGCCCTGGACGACGGCGGTCATGCGCTCAAGGCCCATGCCGGTGTCGATCGAAGGCGAGGGCAGCGGCCTCAGCACGCCGTCCGGGCCCTGGTCGAACTCCATGAAGACGAGGTTCCAGAGCTCGACGAAGCGGTCGCTCCCCTTCTCGATCAGGAGGAAGGGGTCGCCCGGCTCGATGTCCTCGCCGAGGTCGTAGTGGATCTCGGAGCAGGGGCCGCAGGGCCCGGTGTCGCCCATGGCCCAGAAGTTGTCTTTTTTGCCGTAGCGGAAGATCCGCGACTTCGGGACGCCGACCTCGTCGGCCCAGAGGCGGAAGGCCTCGTCGTCGTCGAGATAAACCGTCGCGTAGAGACGGTCCGGGGGCAGGCCGAAGACGCGGCTGACCAGGTCCCAGGCGTAGGCGACGGCCTCGCGCTTGAAGTAGTCCCCGAAGGAGAAATTGCCGAGCATCTCGAAGAAGGTGTGGTGCTTGGCCGTCCGCCCGACCGTCTCGAGGTCGTTGTGCTTGCCGCTGACGCGCAGGCACTTCTGGACCGTGGCCGCCCGCGTGTAGCCCCGCTTCTCCAGCCCCAGGAAGACGTTCTTGAACTGGTTCATCCCGGCGTTGGCGAACAGGATGGTCGGGTCGTCCTGGGGCAGGAGCGGGGAGCTGCGGACGACCTTGTGGCCCCGCTCGGCGAAGTACTGGAGGAAGGTCTCGCGGACGCGCTGGGCCTTCATTTGCCGTCTTCTTCCGGCCCTCCCTCGACGCGCTCGACCTTGCTCATGCCCTTTTCCATCTCCTCGGTGGCGATATCGAGCGTGGACTGGATGCCCATGATCCGGAGCTTGAAGTTGTCGGGGTTGGAGGAATATTTCATCCCCTGCTCGAAGGAGATGTAGCTGTCGCGGTAGAGCTGATAGATGGACTGGTCGAACGTCTGCATGCCGTACTGGGAGACGCCGGCCGTGATGGCGTCGCGGATGAGCCCGGTCTTGTCCTTCTCGGCGATGCACTCCTGGATGTAGGGCGTCGCGATCATGACCTCGACGGCCGGGACGCGGCCCTGGCCGTCCATGCGCGGGACGAGCCGCATGGAGATGATGGCCTTGAGGATCGAGGCCAGCTGGAGGCGGACCTGCCGCTGGTGGTGGGGCGGGAAGACGGAGATGATGCGGTTGATGCTCTCGGGCGCGTCGAGCGTGTGGAGGGTGCTCAGGACGAGGTGCCCCGTCTCGGCGGCGAGGAGGGCCGTTTCGATCGTGTCCAGGTCCCGCATCTCGCCGACGAGGATGACGTCCGGGTCCTCGCGCATGCAGCCGCGCAGGCCGCGGGCGAAGCTGGTGACGTCCATGCCGACCTCGCGCTGCGAGATCGTGCTCTTCTTGTCCTTGTGGAGATACTCGATCGGGTCCTCAATGGTGATGATGTTCTCGCGGCGGAAGGTGTTGATGTAGTCGACCATGGCCGCCAGGCTCGTCGTCTTGCCGCTGCCCGTCGTGCCCGTGACCAGGACCAGGCCGCGCTGATAGAAGGCGATCTTCTCCAGGACCTCGGGCAGGAGCAGCTGCCGGATGGTCTTGATCTCCAGGGGAATGATGCGCAGGGCGATGGCCAGGGAGCCCCTCTGGTGATAGATGCTGCCGCGGAACCGACCGAAGCCGGGCAGGCTGTAGGCCAGGTCGATATCGAGGTCCTCGGTCAGCCGCTTGCGCTGGTGCTCGGCCATCATCTGGGCCGCGAGCTCCTCGCAGTCGGGGGCCGTCAGCCGGGGATAGCCGGTCAGCGGCGTCAGCGTGCCGTGGACGCGGATCATGGGATTGTTGCCGGCCTTGAAGTGAAGGTCGGAGGCGTCCCGCTCGATCGCGATCTTCAGGAATTCATCGATGACCATGAGAACCTCCTTGGGAACGGTCTCAAACGAAGGTCAGCCAGCCGTGGGTATCCTCCCGCCTGCCGTCGACGATATCGAAGAAGGCCGTCTGGACCTTCTCGGTCAGGGGGCCGCGCTTGCCGGAGCCGATGACGATCTTGTCGATGGAGCGGATGGGCGTGACCTCGGCCGCCGAGCCGGTGAAGAAGACCTCGTCGGCGACGTAGAGCATCTCCCGCGGGATCGTCTCTTCGACGACGCGAACGCCCAGGTCGTGGAAGAGCCTGATCACCGAGTCCCGGGTGATGCCCGGCAGGACCGAGGACGACAGCGGCGGGGTCAGGACGGCGCCGTCGACGACCAGGAAGAGGTTCTCGCCGCTGCCCTCGCTGACATGGCCGCGGATGTTCAGGGCGATCCCCTCCTCGTAGCCGTCGAGCAGGGCCTCCATCTTGATGAGCTGGGAGTTCATGTAATTGGCGCCGGCCTTGGCCAGGGCGGGAAAGGTGTTGGGGGCCATGCGCTGCCAGGACGAGACGCAGACGTCGACGCCGTTCTCCATGGCCTCCGGGCCGAGATACTTGCCCCACTCCCAGACCAGGACCGCGCAGTCGACCGGGCTGGGAAAGGGGTTGACGCCGAGCATGCCGTAGCCCCGGTAGACGATGGGCCGGATGTAGCAGGCCTTGAGCTTGTTGGCCCGGACGCAGTCGATGACGCCCCGGTTGAGCTCGTCCTGGGTGTAGGGGACGTCCATCCGGTAGATCTTGCACGAATTGTAGAGCCGCCGGGTGTGGTCCTGGAGCCGGAAGATGGCCGTTCCCTTGGGCGTGTCGTAGGCCCGCAGGCCCTCGAAGAGGCAGCTGCCGTAGTGGACGACGTGCGACGCCAGGTGGATCGTCGCCTCCGTCCACGGGATCAGCCGGCCGTTCTTCCAGACGACGCTCGTTTCCGAGAATGGGCTCATCATCGGCTCCTTCGCCGCGCCCGCGGGCGCGATTTCCGACGCCTCATCGTACCTCATCCCCCGCGGCGAAGTCAATCGCCTCCAGGGGGGAAATCAGACGGTTTCGCCGCAATGCGGGCAAGCCCGGGACTTGGGCGGGAGCGGCCGGCGGCAGTTCCAGCAGAGGGCCGTCGTCTTCTGCTCCCGGGCCCTGATGCGGAGCATGATGTCGTCGATCTCGGAGGTCTTGGGCGTCTTGCCCTTGTAGAGGGACAGGTCGCGGATGATCTCCGAGGCGCTCTGGTAGCGGTCCTCGGCCTTGGGGGCCAGGGCCCGCATGATGATGGCGTCGACCTCCCGGGGGACGCGGCCGTTCTTGATCCGCGGCGGCGTGATCTTGCCCTGCTGGGCCTTCTCCAGGATCTTGAACGGGTCGGGATCGAAGATCGGCGGCCGGCCGATGATCATCTCGTAGAAGATGCAGCCGAGCGAGTAGAGGTCGGCGGCGAAAGAGGCCTTGCCCATGAACTGCTCGGGGGCCATGTAGGGCGGCGAGCCGATCCGCGTCGAGGCGTAGGGCACGGCGTTGAGCCAGGCCGAGGTCCCGAAATCGGTGATCTTGGCCGTGCCGTCCTCGGAGACGATGATGTTCGAGGGGCGGAGGTCGCGGTGGATGATCTTGGCCTTGTGGGCGTGGTCGACGCCGTAGGAGACCTGCTTGATGAAATCGATGGCCTGCTCCGTCCCGAGGATGCGCTCTTTCTCCAGGATCTTCTCCAGGGTCGGGCCCTTGACGTACTCCATGACCATAAAGAAGACGTTCTTCTCCTTCTCCGCGGCCAGCATCCGGACGATGTTCGGGTGGCTGAGGGCCGCCTGGAGTCGCGGCTCCTTGAGGAGCTTGTAGAGCTCGGCCGACTGCTTGTGCGGGACCTTGATGGCCACCTTGATGTCGAGCCAGGTGTCCTTGGCCAGGTAGACCGAGCCGAACCCCCCGCTGCCGAGGGACCGGATGATCTCGTACTTCCCGACCTTCTGTCCTTGCAGGAACATGTCACTCGATCCAGAAATGGGCGATCATGGCCGCGCCGGCCACGGCCGCCGTCTCGGCCCGCAGGATGCGCCGGCCGAGGGACGCGGCCTCGAACCCGGCCTGCTGGATGGCCGCCTCCTCCCCCGCCGTCCAGCCGCCTTTCGGCCCGACGAGGAGGAGGACCGGGTCGGGCGGGCCTTCCGCCGGCTCGGCCGGCCCCGTCACGATGTCCCGGAGGGGACGGCCGCCGTGCTCGCTGAGGAAGAGCCGCCTCCCGGCCCCGGGCCCGGCGAGGAGCTCCTTGAGCGTCCGGGGCGGGTGGACCTCGGTCAGCAGGAGCGACTTGCACTGCTTGGCCGCTTCCCGGGCGATCCGCCTCCAGCGCTCGAGCTTCCGGTCCGATCGCTCGCCCGAGGCCTTGAAGGACCGGGCGCTGACGACGGGGATGAAATCGGAGCAGCCGAGCTCGGCGGCCTTTTCGAGGACGGTCTCGAGCTTCCTGGCTTCCAGCAGGCCCTGGGCCAGGGCCAGCCCGGCCCGGGGCGCCTCGGCTTCTTCCATCCTCAGCACCGCCGCCTCGGTCCGGTCCTTCCCGACCTTCTCGACGCGGGCCAGACAGCGGCGGCCGGAGCCGTCGAAGAGCCAGACCGTCTCCCCTACCCGGACCCGGGCCGCCCGGGCGAGATGGCGGTGTTCGCCGCCGGAAACGACGATCCGGACCGCACCGGCGTCGATGAGAGGCACGAAGAACTGGTTCGCGGTCACTCTGCTCGCCGGCTCATTGGAGGATGTTCTTCAGCCTGTGGATGACGCTCTTGTCGACCGACTCGATGTCCTCGCCGCGAAGCTCGGCGAGCTTGGCCAGGAGGGCCTTCTGCTCCTTGGTCAGATCGTCCGGCGTCCGGACGACGATCCTGACGTGGAGGTCCCCTTTGCGCCGCCCCGAGAGGTCCTGGATGCCGCGTCCCTTGAGGCGGACGACCGCTCCGGACTGGGTCCCGGCCGGGACCTTGACGACCTCGCTCCCCTCGAGGGTCGGGATCTCGATCCGGGCGCCGAGCGCGGCCTGGACGAAGGAGACCGCGATCTCGCAGGAGAGATCGCTGCCGTCGCGCTCGAAGAAGGGGTGGCGGCGCAGCCGGGTGACGACATAGAGATCGCCGGACGGCATGCCCTCGTCGCCGGCCTCGCCCTCGCCGACGAGCCTCAGCCGCGACCCCTCGTCAATCCCGGCCGGGATGCGGACCTTGAGGGTTCTTTTCTCCCGGACGTGCCCCCGGCCCTGGCAGGATTCGCAGGGCGAGGCGTTGATCTCGCCGCCGCCCTGGCAACGCGGGCAGGTCCTGGCCATGGTGAAGAAGCCCTGCTGGACGCGGACTTGGCCGCGGCCGCCGCAGGCCGGGCAGGCCGCCGGCCGGGTCCCCGGCTTGCGCTTCGAGCCGTGGCAGACGGGACACGCTTCGGCCCGATTGAGCTTGATCTCCTTCTCCACTCCGGCGGCGGCCTCCTCGAGGCCGATCTCGACCTCCAGGGCCAGGTCCCGGCCCCCGTGGCGCCGGGCGCCGGCCCGGCCGCGCTCCCGCCCGCCGAAGAGATCGCCGAGGTTGAAGCCGAAGAAGTTGCCCAGGATGTCTTCGAAATCCTCGAAGACGGAGGAGTCGAAGCCGGAGAAACCCTGGCCGCGCAGGCCCTCGGGCCCGAACCGGTCATAGACCGACCGCTTCTCCGGGTCGCCCAGGACGCTGTAGGCCTCGGCCGCCTCCTTGAATTTCTCCTCGTCTTCCCTGCTGCCGGGATTGCGGTCGGGATGGTGCTTCAGGGCCAGCTGACGGTAGGCCTTCTTGATGTCCTCGGCCGGCGCGTCCCGGGCCACGCCGAGGACCCGGTAGTAGTCCCGGTCAGCCATGCGCGCCCTTCGAGGAGATGCCGCGGCCGGACTGCTTCCGCTTCAGCGCGGCCACTTCCGCCTCCGAGAGGCCCGAAGACGGCCGGACATCAACCTTCTGGGACAGGCCCGTTTCCTTGTCCTTGGCCGAGACGTGGACGAGACCGTCGGCGTTGATCTCGAAGGTGACGTCGATCTGAGGGACCCCGGCCGGGGCCGGCTCGATGCCGACGAGCTCGAAAACGGCGAGCGACTTGTTCATCGAGGCCAGGAAGCCCTCGCCCTGGAGGACGTGGATCCGGACCCGGCGCTGGTTGTGCTCCACGGTCGTGAAGGCCTTGACCTTGCGGGTCGGGATGGTCGTGTTCTTCTCGATGATCATCTCGTAGCCGTCGTTCTCGGTCTCGATGCCCAGGGCGAACGGGGTCACGTCGAGCAGGAGGACGAGGTCCCGGACCTGGCCGTCGAGGATCCCCGATTGGATGGCCGCGCCCAGGGCGACGATCTGGTCGGGATCGACCTTGTCCTCCGGCGCCCGGCCGAAGAACTTGGTCACCCGCTCCCGGACCAGGGGCATGCGGGTCTGTCCCCCGACCAGGATGACGTGGTCGATCCGGTCGACGTCGAGCCTGGCGTCGGCGAGGGCCCGCTCGATGTGCGGCAGGGTCCGTTCGACGAGGTCGGCCGTCATGGCCTCGAACGTCGGCCGGCTGAGGGACTTGCGGATATGATTGGACTCGGCCTTCTCCGAGACGATGAAGGGCAGGTTGATCTCGGTCTCCGGGGCGAAGGACAGCTCCCTCTTGGCCCTCTCGGCGGCCTCCTTGACCCGCTGGAGGGCGAGCTTGTCCCGGCTGAGGTCGATCCCCGTCTCGGCCCGGAAGCTCGTCACCAGCCACTCGACGATGCGGTTGTCGAAGTCCTCGCCG
The DNA here is from genome assembly GCA_034679465.1 of Candidatus Aminicenantota bacterium. GTDB lineage: Bacteria > Acidobacteriota > Aminicenantia > Aminicenantales > Saccharicenantaceae > RBG-16-66-30. Next base: position 19,783 of record JAXDAV010000070.1, read on the forward strand.
CCGAGGTAGGAATCGCCGTTGGTGGCCAGGACGTTGAAAACGCCGTCGCTCGCCTCGAGCACGGTGATGTCGAACGTCCCGCCGCCGAGATCGTAGACCGCGGCCAGGCCGTTGGCCTTGGCGTCCAGCCCGTAGGCCAGGCCGGCGGCGGTGGGCTCGTTGATGACCCGCTGGACGTTGAGGCCGGCGATCGTGGCGGCGTCCTTGGTGGCCTGGCGCTGGGCGTCGTTGAAATGCGCCGGGACGGTGATGACCGCGTCCGTCACCGGCTCGCCGAAGAAGGATTCGGCGCAGGCCTTGAGGTAGCCCAGGACCATGGCCGAGATCTCGGGCGGGCTGAGCGTCTGGTCGCCGAGGACGACGGCCACGTCGCCGTTCGGGGCCTCCTTCAGCCCGTAGGGCAGCCGGGCCATGGCCTCCTGGATCTCGGCCGAGGCGTACTTCTGGCCGATCAGGCGCTTGACCGCGAAGAACGTGTTGGCCGGGTTGGTGACGGCCTGGCGCATGGCCAGGGTCCCGACGAGGCGCTCCCCCGAGGCCGTGAACGAGACGACCGAGGGGGTCGTCAGCAGGCCTTCGAGGTTGGGGATGACGATGGGCCGCCCGCCCTCGATGTAGGCGACGCAGGAATACGTGGTGCCGAGGTCGATGCCGATGACGCGTCCCATCCGTTATTGTCCTTTCTTGGGAACGAGGACCTTGACCAGGGTCGGCCGGAGGAGCCGGTCGTGGATCAGGTAGCCCTTCTGGAGCTCCTCCTGGACCGTGGGCTCCTCGACCTCCTCGGACTCCTCCACGATCATGGCGTGGTGGAAGTTCGGGTCGAAAGCCCGGTCCTTGAGGTCGATGGGCCGGACGCCGTTCTTGGCCAGCAGGCCCTGGAACATGCGGAAGATGAGCTCGACGCCCTCGCGGTAGGTCTTCCCCTCCCCGTCGGCCGGGGCGCTCTGGAGGGCCCGCTCGAAGTTGTCGCTGACGGTCAGGAGCTCGCGCAGAAGCTCGCTCACCGCGTATTGCTGGAACTCGGCCCTCTCCCGCTCGAAGCGCTTGCGCAGGTTCTCCATGTCGGCGAGCCGGCGGAGATGGGCCTCTTTGAGGTCCTCGAGCTCCTGCTTGAGGCGCTTGACCTTCTCTTTGAGGTGGCGGCCGCTCTCCCCCGCCGCCTTCTCCTCGGCCTCCTTCTTCGGGGCCGGCGGAGCGCCCGGCGCGGCGGCCTCGCCCTCGCCTTCGCCGGGGGGAGGCGGTTCGGGGATGAACTCGATCTCGTCGCCGCCCTTGTCTTTTTCGTCCATCATAAGCTGACCTCTTTGCCGAAGACCGTGATGGCCAGGCTGACGCGCTTGGCCATGCGGTCGACGAGCGGGATGATCTTCGCGTACGGGATGCGCTTCGGGCCGATGACCCCCAGGGTGCCGAGGACCTGGTTGCTGTAGCCGTAATGCGAGAGGACCAGAGAGCAGTCCTCGACGTCGGGGAAGTTGGCCTCCGAGCCGATGAGGACCTTGACCCGGTCGAGGCTGACGAAATCCGAGAGGAGCCGGGCCAGGGAGGCCTTCTCCTCGAAGCTCCGGAAGAGGGCCTGGAGCTTGTCCAGGTCGGACAGCCCGGACTTGCCGAGCAGGCGCGAGGTGCCCTGCAGGAGAACGCGGTCCTCCCCTTCCTTGTCGATCGAGGTCTTGAGCAGATCGAGGAGCTTGTCGAGCGTGTCCTCGTACTTGGCCCGGTACTTGGGTAGCTCGCGGACGAGGGCCTCGCGGACGGCCATGATCGTCCGGCCGCGGAAGCTCTGGTTGACGTACTGCGAGGCCCGGTCGAGCTCGGCCTGGGTCAGCGGCAGGGACGATTCGAGCGTCTCCGTCAGGACCATGTGGAAGGGCGTCACCAGGATGACCAGGACGCGGCGGTCGGAGATCTTGACGAAGCGCAGGAACTCGAACGGCAGCCCGAAGATGCGCGGCGAGATGACGAAGCCGAGCGCGTCGGAGGTGTCGGCCAGGATCCGGCAGGCCTGGAGCAGGAGGGAGTCGAGGTCGGCCGTGCGGCTGGTGAATTCCTCCTGGATGAGCGGGACCCGCTCTTCGGGCAGGGCCTTCTCTTCGAGGAGCCGGCCGACGTAATGGCGCAGGCCTTTGTCGGTCGGGACCCGCCCCGCCGAGGTGTGCGGCTGGGACAGGTAGCCCATCTCCTCGAGCTTGGCCATGATGTTGCGCAGGGTGGCCGGCGAGGCCGCGACCCGCCGCGTCTGGCAGATCGCGCCGGAGCTCACCGGGCGCCCGTTGCGGACGAAGCTCTCCACGACCAGGCCCAGGACCTTTTTGTCCTTGTCGCGGAGCGCAGACTTGGCCATGATTCCAGTTTTATAGCACTAAAGGCGCCGGAGTGTCAAATGACTGTATGTCAGAGGCGGTCTTTTCAGGAGATTCTAATTCCAGCGTATCCAACAACTTGAGAGTAGTCCCCGGACGCGTCGCCGGAGGTCGCGTAGCGGATGAGCTCGGCCGTCGTCGCCCCCAGCGCGAGGGCCGCGCCGAGGGCGGCGGTCGTCGGCTGGAAGCCGCACATCGAGATGCGCTCGGAGACGACGGTCTCGAAGAGCCCGGCCGGGTCGAGATCGAGCACCTTGCGGATGGCCAGATTATCCTTCTTCTCCGCCGTCTTCCGGCTGACGTAATGGCTCATGTCCGTGCTGGCCACGATGAGCGCCCCCCGCCCGTCCTCGCGGATGGCCCCGGCCAGGGCCCGGCCGAACGTCGCCAGCTCGGCAAACCCGGCCCGGGAGGAGACGCCGATCGGCACGATGGCCGCGTCGCCGCGGAGATACTGGATGAACGGCAGTTGGACCTCGAGCGAATGCTCCCCGAGGTGGGCCTCCGGGTCGTCTTCGACCAGAGAGGAGGAGGCCGCGATCCGGGCGGCCAGGGCCTCGTCGATCGGGCTCGCGCCGAGCGGGGTCTGCCAGCTCCCCGTCGTCTGGATGGCGAACAGCGGGTCGATCCCGCGATGGGACGGCCCGAGGATGACGACGGTCTCCGGGATGAGGGCCGATGAGAAGACGGCCCCGGCGACGGGCCCGGAGTAGATGTAGCCGGCGTGCGGCGAGACGAGGGCCAGGGCCTTCTTCCGCTCCGCGGCCGGGTCGACGAGCGCCTCGACGGCCTGCTTCAGCTCGGCCCGGCTCCCGGGATAGAACTGTCCGGCGACAAAAGGTTTCCTGATCACAGGCGCCGCCTCTTCTCTTCGAAGCGGATCCCGAGCGGCTCGAGCTCTTCGAGGATGGGGCCGTAGATCTCGGGGACGACCGGCACCTGGACGCCTTTCAAGGCGATCCGGCCTTCAAGGATGAGGCGGGCGCCGATCGCCGCGGGCAGGCCGACCGTGCGCGACATGGCGGAGTCGCCGCGGGGCAGACCGTAATCGACGAGCGTCGAGACGATCCTCTCGATCCCGCCGGTCTCCGTCCGGACCAGGAACTCGTGCTGGAGGACGACCATGTCCCTCTCCCCTTCCTCGTAGCGGAGCCGGTCCATCATCAGAGCGGTCAGGTTGTCCAGGGCCGAGCTCCGGGGCGCGGGCAGCGGCGCCTCGGCAAAAAGCCCCAGCCATTCGAGCCGGGACAGGACGGCCGACCCGACGTCGAGGCCGAGTCTCGAGGCCACGGCCGCCTTCGGCTCGCCGCCGGGGCCGGCGTGAGAGAGCTCCCTCATCAGACCGCTCCAGGTCAGGCCCGAGCGGTCCTTGGCGGCGTCGTCGAGGAGGCCGATCTCGACCATCTTGCGCAGGGTCTCGCACCAGCCGGGATAGCGGAGCGTTCCCCGGAAGACCGTCTGAGCCTCGGGGATGCCGTAGGTGTCGCGGTAGGCGACGGAATCCCGGTTGGGATAGCCTTCGAATTCGCCGAGCCCGGGGACGCCGATCGTCTCGGGGCGGGCGAACAGGTCGGCCGCCGGGATGGTGACGACCCGGCCGTCCTTGAGGAACTTGGCCGAGTTCTTGGAGGCGAGCAGGACGCCGCGCGGGCTCCAGGAGAACTTGTAGCCGAAGGGATTGGTGTTGGCCTCCGGCGCCGGCAGGCCGCCGCACCACGACGTGAAGGCGGCGACCTGTCCCCCGGCGTCGTGGACCTCGTGGATGACGCGCATGGCCTCCATGTGATCGATGCCCGGGTCGAGGCCGAGCTCGTTGAGGAGGACGACGCCGCGCTCCTTGGCCCGGGCGTCGAGCGCCCGCATGGCCGGGCTGACGTACGAGGCGGTGACCACGGACCGGCCCTGTTCGACGGCCAGCTCGGCCACGACCGGGTGGAACGTGTAGGGCACCAGGCTGACGACGAGGTCGGCCCGTCCTATGGCCGCCCCCAGGGCGGCCCGGTCGGCGATGTCCAGGACCTCGGCCGCGCCGCGGGGGTGATCGCCGATGAGCCTGGCCGCCCGCCCGGCCTCCATATCGGCGACCGTCACGAAGAAGTCCGGCTGGGCGAGGAGATAGCTGACGAGGGGCCTGGCCACCAGGCCGGCGCCGAGGACGAGCGCTTTTTTCATGGCGGTACTCCGAAAGGAACGTTCATCAGGCGACGTATTCGCCGAGGTAGGCGAAATCGGGCGTGAGCTCCCCGCGATAGAGGATGCAGGCCCGCCGCAGCACGTCGGGCAGGCCGCACTCGGCCAAGGGCCTGTCGAAGCGGCAGGCGGCCAGGGCCGGGATGTGCTCCTTCAGCTTGCCGCTGAAATAGGTCGAGGACTCGAGCGGCAGCTCCGCCGGGAGATTGTAGACGGCCAGCACGGCCGGCCCCCGACCCGCGAACCCGGTGACCGCCTTGTCCTCGATGGGATCGTAGACGTAGACCGGGTTCTCCGAATCCGTGGCCTTGACCGTGCACTCGATCGAGCCGTTGATGTCGCAGGAGATGTCCCCGACGACCCGCAGGCGCGGCTGGGCGCCGGCGTAGAGCCTCTTCAGGAACGGCTTGGTGATGTACTTGGGGAATTTCGGGGTCCAATAGATCCCGTTGACGACGGCCGTGAGGTACGGCACCAGGTCCTCGGTGACGGCCCGATAGCCCTGCGGGTTCCGGTAGTAGTCCTGGAGGTCGAAGGCCTGGCCGGCCCGGATCGGCCGGACCATGTCCTCTTCCCGGAACACGGCCTTGTAGAGGTTCCGGTGGGCCCGGTCCCTGTCCTCGAAGAGCCGGGGGATGTCGGCCGGCCGGACCGTCTCGACGGGCAGGATGTCGAAGACCTCCTGGGCGCCCTGGGCGACGTGCCCGTAGCCGAAGAAGCCGAAGACGATGGGTCCGCCCAACTCCGGCGGCGGCCCCTGTTTGACGAGCTTCCAGGCCAGCCGGCCCACGGCCTCCTTGGCCTCGACCAGGTTCCGGTAGCGGTGGGTCGGCTCGAGGAGGGTGAAGGGATTGGGGATCCCTTCGGCCTGGAGCCGCTTCCCGAGGGCCCAGATCGTGTCGATCATGCCGGCGTGGCCGGCGTAGTTGCCGAAGTAGAGCACCCGGCGGCCCTGCTCGTCGGCCATCTTCTCGTAATCGATGATCGAACAGCCGAGATCCATCATCCTCTTGAGCATGGGCATGTTCTGGGATTGGCCCTTGGCCGTGTGGGAGAAAAAGAGGTAGGTCTTGCCTCTCTCGATGAGCTCGATCGGGATCTCCTTGAGGGCCAGGACGATGGGACACGGCGACAGCCCCTCCTCGACGGGAACGCCGGACAGGCGATAGTCGTCGTCGGTGAAGACGCGGATGTCCGAGGGCTGGATGCGGAACTCGATGGGGTGCCGCTCGGCCAGCTCCCTCGCGTGGGACGGGATCAAGGGGACCCGCTTCTCCCACCTGTTGATGTCCTCTCTGCGGATGCCGAACCTGGTCTTCATGATGGGCGCCTTTGGATGGATCTTAGGTAGGCCTAGGGTCAATTATGACACAGCCGGTCCCTCTCCTTCAACCCCACGCGCACGCGGCCCCCCCCCGCGCCGACACGTGTCCCCGCTTCTGCGGAGGGGGTGGTGCGTCAGCCGTCCTTCCTGTCCCCGGTCGCGGGCGAGAGTTGACGCCCGGGGGGCCGAACGGCTAAGATGACCGGGATGATCCGGTTCCACAACACCCTGAGCGGAAAGGTCGAGGACTTCGTCCCCCTCGAGCCCGGCCTGGCGAAGATCTACGCCTGCGGGCCGACGGTCTACGATTTCCCCCATATCGGCAACTGGCGGGCCTACGTCTTCGAGGACCTGCTCAAGCGCTTTCTCCTCTACCGGGGCCTCAATGTCGTCCACGTCCAGAACATCACGGACGTCGACGACAAGACGATCAAGGGCGCCAACGCCCGGGCGATCGGGCTCGACGAGTACACGAAGCCGTTCATCGAGGCGTTCCACGCCGAACGGGACCGGCTGGCCATCCTGCCGGCCGACCGCTATCCCCGGGCGACCGAATTCATCCCCGAGATGGTCGCGGTCATCAAGACCCTCCTCGAGAAGGGCTTCGCCTACCGGAAGGAGGGCTCGATCTACTTCGCGATCGATAAATTCCCGGCCTACGGCCGCCTGTCGAAGATCAACCTCGAGGACCTCCGGCCGGGGAGCCGCGGCGACGCCGACGAGTACGAGAAGGAGAGCGTCCACGATTTCGCCCTCTGGAAGGCGCCCAAAGAGGGCGAACCCTTCTGGGAGACCGAGCTCGGGCCGGGCCGGCCGGGCTGGCACATCGAGTGCTCGGCCATGAGCTCCGAGCTTCTGGGCCGGACCTTCGACATCCACTGCGGCGGCGTGGACAACATCTTCCCGCACCACGAGAACGAGATCGCCCAATCCGAGGCGGCCAGCGGGACCTTGTTCGTCCGCTACTGGCTCCACTGCCACCACCTCATCGTCGACGGCGAGAAGATGTCCAAGTCCAAGGGCAACTTCTACAGGCTGGCCGACATCCTGGACCGGGGCTACGACCCCTTCGACGTCCGCTATCTTCTCGTCTCCACCCACTACCGCAAGATGCTCAACTTCACCTTCGAGGCCCTGGACCAGGCCCGGACGGCCCGCCGGCGGATCGGCGACTTCATGAGCGAGGTCGAGGCGGTCCCGGACGGGGCGAAGGGAGCGGCGGCGGTCGAGCCGCTCATCGAGACCGCCCGGGCCGGCTTCAACGCCGGGCTCGAGGACGATCTCAATATCGCCGAGGCCCTGGCCGCGGTCTTCAGCCTCATCAAGAGCGTCAATCCGGTCCTCGTCGACGGCGGCGTTTCGCGGGCGTCCGCGGCGAAGCTGGCCGCCTTCTTCGCCGAGATCGACGCGGTGCTGGGGATCAAGCCCTCCCCGTCCGTCGCCGGGTCCGGGAAGATCGGCGCCTCAAGCCCGGGCGGCGGGCCGGATGAGGCGCTGGAGGCCGGGATCCGGGACAGGATCGAGGCCCGGCAGAAGGCCCGGGCGGCCAAGGACTTCCGGCTCGCCGACGAGATCCGGAAGGAGCTGTCGGACGCGGGCATCGTCCTCGAAGACACCAAGGACGGCGTGCGCTGGAAGCGCGTCGCCCCGCCCAAGGCCTGACAGGCCGGGGCCCGCGCATGATCCCCAAGAAGCCCGGCACGCTGACCCTCGGCCGCGAGGGCGAGGACATCGCCTGCCGCTTTCTCGAAGGGAAGAAGTACGAGATCGTCGCCCGGGGCTTCCGCATGTTCCACGGCGAGATCGACGTCATCGCCCGCGACGGCGAGACGCTCGTGTTCGTCGAGGTCAAGGCCAGGGCCGACGAGTCATACGGCCGGCCGGAAGAGGCCGTGACCCCGGCGAAGCAAAGGCAGGTCCGCAGGATCGCCCGGGGCTTTCTCATGGCCCATCCCCATCCCGGCGTCGACTGCCGCTTCGACGTCATCGCCATCCTCTTCCGCGGTCCCGGGGATTACCGCCTCGAGCATTTCGTCGACGCGTTCTAGCCTCTCCTCTCAACCGATTGACACGCCGTCGAGACCGGTAATATCATAAGCCTCGTGATCGCGAGGCCCAATCCGAAACCCGCCCGTTGCCTCGCCGGCCTCCTGGCCTTGTGCTTCCTGGTGGACCCGATCGTCGGCGCCTCGGCCTGGCTCCAGATCAAAAAAGCGACCGTCAGGAAGGAGGTCCGTCGTCACATCCTCTCGGGCATCGGCCAGGACGGGCTCGTCCTGCTCGAGTTCTCGAAGCCTGAGACCGAATCGCTCCTGCGTTGGGAGCACTCCAGGGAGTTCGAGTACAACGGCCAGATGTACGATATCGTGGAATCCTGGACCGTGGGCGACAGGGTGTATTACCGGTGCTGGTGGGACCGGGCCGAGACGAGGCTGAACAACCTGTTGAGAGAGCTCGCCGTGCGGTCCTATGGGGACGCCCCCAAGGTCGGGGATACCGAAGGCCCCGGGCGTTCGGCCCTGAGATCGCCGGTCTTCATCGTCACATCTGAATGGGAAATCCCGCCCCCCCGATCGCTCTCGAGGCGGCTGGGGGGCTCTTCGGAGCGGCCCTCGTCGAGGGACGTCCGGCCCCCGACCCCTCCGCCCTGGCCGGCCTGAGCCGATTTCAGCTCTTCATCCCGGCCGGGTCCTTAACGCATCCCCGGCGGAATCGAATGTGTGGGCGGGTCGAGGTTTATCTCCGCCCGCTAAACAAGGAGGTACCCCAGTTGAAGAAGATCACATGCATCCTGCTATTGTTCTTGGGCGCGGCCGTCGCCGCCTACGCGCAGACGGCCACGATAAGGGACCGGGCCACCGGAGAGCCTCTCGAGCAGGTTTCACTGACGAGTGAGTCCCCGACGGCGTCGGCCGCGACGGACGTCAGGGGGCGGGCCGACGTCTCGGCCCTCAAGGGCTCCGGCCGGATCGTCGTCAGCCGGATCGGCTATCGAACGGAAACGCTGAGCTTCGCCGAGCTCGAGGCCCTGTCGTTCGAGCTGACGATGGCGGCCCTCCCCTTCGACCTCCATGAGGTCGTGGTCTCCGCCTCGCGCTGGCGTCAGGAATCGAGCGACGTGCCCTTGAAGATCGTCTCGATCTCGCCGGCGGAGACCGATCTGCAGAACCCGCAAACGGCCGCCGATCTGCTGGGCGCCACGGGCAAGGTGTTCATCCAGAAGAGCCAGCAGGCCGGCGGGAGCCCGATGATCAGGGGCTTCGCCACCAACCGTCTCCTGTACGCGGTCGACGGCGTCCGGATGAACACGGCCATCTTCCGCGCCGGGAACATCCAGAACGTCATCTCCCTGGATCCGTACGCGCTGGAGGCGACCGAGGTGTTCTTCGGGCCGGGCTCGGTCATCTACGGCAGCGACGCCATCGGCGGCGTCATGAGCTTCCAGACGCTCGTCCCGCGGTTCTCGCTGTCGGGCGGGCCGCTCGTCACGGGCGAGGCCGCGGCCCGCACCTCCTCGGCCAACGGCGAGAAAACGGGCCATTTCCACGTCAACGCGGGCTGGGCCAAATGGGCCTTCGTCACCAGCATCAGCTCGTTCGACTTCGGCCACCTGCGGCAGGGCGCGCACGGCCCGGACGAATACCTCAAGCCCTTCTACGTCCAGCGCCAGGACGGCGTCGACCGGATCGTGACGCAGACCGACGTCCTCCTGCAGATTCCCACGGCCTATTCCCAGAGCAACGTCATGCAGAAGATCCGCTTCAAGCCCACCGAGGCCTGGGACCTTCAATACGGCTTCCACTATTCGGAGACCTCGCCCTACGGCCGGTATGACCGGCACAACCGGCTCCGGAACGGCGCGCCGCGCTACGGGGAGTGGGAGTACGGCCCCCAGAAATGGATGATGAACAACCTGAGCATATCCCACTCCGGCCGGACCGCCCTCTACGACCAGCTGACGGTCCGCCTGGCCCAGCAGGGATTCGAGGAGAGCCGCATCGACCGCGACATCAACAACGCCGAGCGGCACGTCCGCGTCGAGGAGGTGGAGGCCTACTCCGCCAACGTCGATCTGGTCAAGTCCCTGGGCGGAAAGCACACCCTGTTCTACGGCGCGGAATACGTCTTCAACGACGTGACCTCGACGGGCATCGACGAAGACGTCGTGGCCGGAACGGGCGCCCCGGGCCCTTCGCGCTACCCCCAGGCCACCTGGCGGTCGCTGGCGGCCTACGTCAGCGATCAGATCCGCTTCTCGGACCGCTGGGTCCTGCAGGCCGGCCTGCGCTTCAATCGCTACGACCTCGACGCCGAGTTCGACACGACCTTCTATCCCTTCCCCTTCACCACCGCCGACATCGGCCACGGCTCGGTGACCGGGAGCCTGGGCGCCGTCTTCCGACCGACCCCGTCCTGGGTCCTCTCGGCCAACGTGGCCACCGCCTTCCGCTCCCCCAACGTGGACGACATGGGCAAGGTCTTCGACTCGGCGCCCGGCACCGTGACCGTGCCCAATCCGGCCTTGCGGGCGGAGTACGCCACCACCTTCGACCTGGGCGTCGCCAAGGTCATCGGCGAGACGGCCCGGATCGACCTGACCGGCTATTACACCACTCTCGACAACGCCATGGTCAGGCGCGATTTCACCCTCAACGGCGAGGAGTTCATCATGTACGACGGCGTCCTGAGCCGCGTGCAGGCCATCCAAAACGCCGCGGTCGCCAACGTCTTCGGCTTCCAGGCCGGGATCGAAGTGCTCCTGCCCTCGGGCTTCAGCATCTCGACCGACTTCAATCTGCAGGACGGGGAAGAAGAGCTGGACAACGGAAGCGTCAGCCCGTCCCGGCACGCGCCGCCGTGGTACGGGGTGTCCCGCCTGGCCTATAACGCCGGACGGCTCAGCCTTCAGCTCTACGCGCTCTACCAGGGGACGTTCCAGCACGAGGACCTGGCGGAGGAAGAGAAAGCCAAGACCGAGATCTACGCCAGAGACGCCGAGGGGAACACCTATTCCCCGGGCTGGCACACCTTGAATTTCAAGGCCATGTACCGGCTCTCGGAGCTGTGGCGGGTGAGCGCCGGGATCGAGAACCTCACCGATCAGCGCTACCGTCACTACAGCTCGGGCGTGGCCGGCGCGGGCCGGAACTTCGTCCTCTCGCTCGGCCTGAACTTCTGACGGACGGTATTTGAACGGACAGGGCGGAGGCCCGCAAGGGCCTCCGCCCTATTTTTTTATTCTTCTCCCGATTCCGGGATTCCCTCTCTCGGCTTGGCTCAGGCCTTGCCTCGGGCGCCGGAGGACCGAACGCTCAAAGCCGGCGGAGCCGGGGCCGCTTCATGACCCGGCCCGGGTCGGCGGAATCGCGGGCCAGCTCGGCGACGGTCCGGCCCAGGACCGGATGACGGAGTCGCGGCGCGATCTCGGCGAGCGGCGCCAGGACGAAGTTCCTCAGATGGAGACGGGGATGCGGGACGACAAGCCCGGCCGCATCGATGACGAGGTCGCCCGCGAGGAGGATGTCGATGTCGATCGGGCGCGGGCCCTTCGGGACCGTGGGCCGGCGCTTCATCTCCGCCTCGATCGATTTTGCCAGACCCAGCAGAGCCCGCGGCTCGAGCCCGGTCCGGACCTCGAGGACCTGGTTGAGGAACCAGGGCTGGTCGGCGTAATCGACGGGCTCGGTCTCATAGATCGAAGACGCCCGGACGATGACGACGCCGGCGGCGGCGAGGAGCCGGCGGGCCCGGGCCAGGTTCGCGGCCCTCCGGCCCTCGTTGCTTCCCAAGCCCAGATAGCAGATCATCGAAGTCCTCTCCCCTATTCTATCCGATCGGGACCTCGGCGCAACGCCTGTCACTCCCGCCCCGGCAACTCCCTCCCGCTCTCGTTTGCCCGGAGCCGGACGTTCGAATATAATGGGCGGGCCATGAGCCCAGACAGCATCCTCAAAGCGCGCCTGAACGGGCTTGGCCACTGGACCGGCAACACGCCCCTTCTGGCCATCGACCTGAGCTTCGACGGCGAGCGCCGAGTCCTCTACGCCAAGGCCGAGAACCTCAACATGACCGGCAGCATCAAGGACCGGATGGCCTTTCACGTCCTCCGCCGCGGCTACGAGCGGGAGACCCTCAAGCCGGGGGCGACCATCATCGAGGCGACGAGCGGTAACACCGGCATCGCCTTCTCGGCCTTCGGGCGGGCTCTCGGCCACCCCGTGACCATCTTCATGCCCGATTGGATGAGCCAGGAGCGGAAGGATCTGATCCGCAGCCTCGGCGCCCGCGTCCGCCTGGTCTCGAAAGAGGAGGGAGGGTTCCTGGGCAGCATCCGGCTCGCGGAGGAGTACGCCGCGTCGCTCGAGAGCTCGTTCCTGCCGCGCCAGTTCTCGAACGAAGACAACGTCGACGCCCATTACCGGACGACCGGGCCCGAGATCTGGTGGCAGCTCCGCTGGCAGGGCCTGCGGCCCGACGCCTTCGTCGCCGGCGTGGGCACGGGCGGGACGATCATGGGCACGGGCCGCTTCTTGAGAGAGAAGAACCCCGCCGTCAGGCTCCACCCCCTCGAGCCCTCCAACTCGCCGACCATGTCCACCGGGCACAAGGTCGGCAAGCACCGCATCCAGGGCATCAGCGACGAGTTCATCCCCCCGATCGTGGACCTGACCAAGCTCGACCGCGTCGTCGCGGTCGACGACGGCGATTCCATCCTCATGGCCCAGAAGCTCGCCGCCGAGATCGGCGTGGCCGTCGGGATCTCGTCCGGGGCCAACCTCCTCGGGGCCCTGTTGATCCAGAACGAGCTCGGAAAGGACGCCGTCGTGGTCACGGTCCTGTCGGACGACAACAAGAAGTACCTGAGCACGGACCTCCTCCGGGAGGAACCGGTCAAGCGGGATTTTCTCAGCCCCCGGGTCGAGCTCCAGGGCTTCCGGGCGTTCAAGCGTGTCTGTCAGACCTGCTGCGATCCGGAGACCTGCGTGGCCGACCATCCGGCCGGAATCCCGCCCGGCGAGCTCGTCCTCACGCCCTGCCCCTGGCGTTTTCCCGGCGAAACGCGCTGAGCGTCAGGCCGCCTCGCGAAGGGCCACGACCAGGCGGCCGCCCTCGCGGAGCGGCGATACGGTCACGGCGTAGGCGCGGTCGCCGAGCGTCGCCTCGCCGGCCGTTTCGATCCCCGTTTCCCGGGCCTTCCGCACGGCCTCCGTCGCGGCCGAGCTGCGCACGACCTCCCAGAAGTGGCGGCCCTCGGGCGCTTCGCTCCCGGCGATGCGCCGGAAGCTGGGATTGCACTGGAGGATCCGGGAAGCGCCGTCCAGGACGCACAGGCCCTCCCGGGCGGAATCGAGAAGGCCGCGGATCTCGTCGTTCTGCACCCGGATCTTCCCGAACATGTCCCTGAGCCGGCCGATCATGGCGTTGAAGCCCCGGGTGAAATCGCGGAACTCGCCGCTCCACCGGGTCGAGACGCCGACGTCGAATTCCCCGGCCGCGACCCGCTTCGAGGCGTCGATGACCTCGCGGACGGGGCGGACCACCGACCGGGTCAGGAAGAGGGCCAGGACGAGGGCGACGAGGGTCACGACGCCGGCGACCCTGAGCAGGTCGCCGCGAAGGGCGGCGAGGAGCGCCTCAATATCGCTCATGAACACGCTCATCCGCAGGGCCCCGACGACCGATCCCCCGGCCCGGAGCGGGATGCTCAGGTACATCATGTCCGATTTGAGCGTCGAGCTGGGGCGGATGGACATCCGCTTCTCGCCCCGGAGCGAGGCCTGGATCTCCGGCCGGAACAGATGGTTCTCCATGTCCCGGGGCTCCTGCTCCGAGTCGGCCAGGACGCTTCCGTCGGCCCCGATGACGGTGATCCGGGTCCCGGTCCTCTTGCCGAGGTCCGCGATGCGCGCCTCGAGGTCCCCGGCCGCGGCGCCGGTGACGTGCGGCACGACCTGTCTTTCGAGGAGGACGGCCATGTTCTCCAGGCTGGCCGCGCGCTCCTCGACATGGTGCGTGCGCATGAGCGGCGGCGCGACAAGGGTCACCGCCGCGGCCAGCAGGAGGATGACGGCCGCGTAGCCCAGGAAAATCCTCAGAAAGAGGGTTTTTTTCATTATGATGCGGCATTATAGTCAAAAATGCGCCCGTTGACACGGGATTTTTCGACCGCCGCCGGAGGGGCCGGTTGAGGGGCGGACCGGTTGCGCCCCGGGACGCCCTCCGGATATAATGGGAAAAAATCGCGGAGGGACACCATGAGCCGACTCGCCCTGATCCTCTGTCTTCTCATCCTCGCCTTGGCCGGGTTCTCAACGGCCCAGCAGAAGTTCGAGAAGGACCTGTTCAAGACCTCGTCCGGCGAGCTCGAGATCACCTTCCTCGGCCACGGCACCCTGATGATGGCGTTCGCGGGGAAGACGATCCACGTCGACCCCTACGGAGAGGTCGCCGATTACGGGTCGCTCCCCAAGGCCGACCTCGTCCTCGTGACGCACGATCATTTCGACCACTTGGATCCCGTCGCGCTCAAGGCCGTCCTCAAGCCGGGCACGGCGGTCGTCGGGTCCAGGTCCTGCGCCTCGAAGCTCGCCGGAGCGATCATCATGGCCAACGGCGAGAAGCGCTCCGTGCTGGGACTCGAGATCGAGGCCGTTCCCGCGTACAATATCGCCCACAAGAGGCCGGACGGGAACCCTTTCCATCCGAAGGGCGCGGGCAACGGCTACGTCGTCGCCTTCGGGGACACGCGGGTCTATATCGCCGGGGACACCGAGAACACGCCGGAGATGAAGGCCCTGACGGATATCGACGTCGCCTTCCTGCCGATGAACCTGCCCTACACCATGTCGCCCGAGCAGGCGGCCGAAGCGGCCAGGGCGTTCCGGCCGAAGGTCCTCTATCCGTATCACACCGGGGACACGGACACGTCCCGGCTGGCCGCGCTCCTGCAGGGGGAAAAGGACATCGAGATCCGGGTCCGCAAGCTCCGCTGACGGCGCTATTCGCCGCCGGAGCAGCTCTTGAGGCCGGTCGCCCGGCCCTCCTCGACGTGGTGCTTGATCGTCTGGCCCTTGACCATGTAGATGACGTCCTCGCCGATGTTCGTGGCGTGGTCGGCGATCCGCTCGAGGTGCCGGCCGACGAGCATGAGGTCGACGGCGACGGAGATCGTCCCCGGGTCCTGCATCATGTAGGTCAGGAGCTCGCGGAAGACCTGGTCGTTGAGCTGGTCGACTTCGTCGTCCCGCTCGCAGACCTCCCGGGCCAGCTTTTCGTCGCGGTTGATGAAGGCGTTGATGGCGTCGTGGACCATCCCCTGGGCCAACTGGGCCATCCGGGGGATGTCGATCAGGGGCTTGAGCTCCGGCTCCTTGAGCAGGTCGATCGTCCGCTCGGCGATGTTGACGGCCAGGTCGCCGATGCGTTCGACGTCGTTGCTGATCTTCATGGCCGAGGTGATGAAGCGCAAGTCGGCGGCCATGGGCTGGCGCAGGGCCAGGAGGCACAGGCACATCTCGTCAAGCTCGATGTCGAGGCGGTTGATGGCCTCCTCCCCGTCGAGGACCTGGCAGGCCATGGCCTCTTTGCGGTCCTTGAGCCCGCGGACGGCCAGGGCGATCTGCTCCTCGGCCCGGGCGGCCATCTCCAGAAGCCTCTCCTTGAGAAGCTTCAGCTCTTCGTCGAACGGGCGGTCCACTTTCGACATGTCATCTCCTCCGGCGCCAGTGTAGTCTCATCCGCCGTCTTCAATCAAGTCCCGGGCTCGGCCTGGGCTCGGCCGCGGCGGCCGGACGGAGAGAGGGAGCGCGCCTCATTTGATCGACGTGTTGATGACGCTGTAGATGGCCGTCTCGGGGATGATCTGGCCCGCGTTGTAGAGAATGAAATAGACCCTGAGGCCCTGGGGGGTTTGGACGGGGCAGAAGTCCTCTGGCTCCACCTGGTTTGCCAGCGTCCCGTCCTTGGAATAGCCTTCGACGAACGGCGAGGCGGCGATCGTGAGGGTCAGGCCGTCGGCCGTCGTGCCGTCGAAAAGGCCGGCCCGGGTATTCACGTAATTGCCGGTGCACCGCGTCGCCCTGGTGAACGTGTGGACGACGCCCAGGGCGTCGGTGAGGGGGGTCACGCCGGGGGCGCCTTCCGGAGGACAGAGCTTGTCGAGCCGGACGCCGTCTTCCCGGGTGAAGTTCAGGCCGTCCGTCGAGATCGCGCTCAGGGTGCGGCCGTAGTCGCTCGCGCCTCCGTAGTACATGCGGAACCGCCCGTCGGCGAGCAGGAGAACCCGGCCCACTCCGATGCCGTTCGCCTCATACCCGGTGCCCGAAGAGGTCAACCGCTCTCCCGGCTCGCCGATGAACGTCCAGCCGCCGTCGGTGGACAGGGCGCTCTTGATGCTCTGGCTTTGCTTCTGATCGAACCAGTACATCCGGTAGGAACCGTCGGGATTGCGAACGATCCAGTGCGCGAAGAGCGTGTAGCCTTCGAACCGATAGCCCGCTTCCTTGGTGAAGTGAAGGCCGTCGTCCGAAATCCAGCTGACCATCCCCCACCAATCGGGATCGTTCGGCGTGTCCCCGACGGCGTAGAAGAGGCGGTATCGGCCGTCATCCAGACGGACCACGACCGGGTCGGCCCCGCCGTTGCCGGACTGGCTCATGCTCAGGATCACCCCCTCGTAGGTCCAGCCGCTGCCGAACCTCAGGCAGGTCGCCGGAGTCCCGCTGCACGTGTAGGGTTTGGGCGTCGTGTCTTCGTTGTCAGGGGCCTTGGCCCCGCAACCCGATTGACCCAGGACCGCGATCAACCCGGCCGCCAATACGATGAGAAACGCTTTGCGATGTCCGCTCACGAATGGCCTCCCCCAGGGCTCCTCCCTGTGTGTCTGGCCCATAGTAGGACAAACCGGATGGCGAAATCAAGCGGTAGAGAACTTGCCCCGGGACCACAGCGGCCGGTGGGGTGGACCCCATAGCCTGGACAGCGGGAAGGGCTCAATAAGGTGTCCCTCGGAACCGCCGTGACCGCCATCTTAGTTCTTTTTGTCGGCATTGGCCATCTTTCCCGCGAACAGGGGAAAAATG
>JAXDAV010000071.1:0-93690 GCA_034679465.1 Candidatus Aminicenantota bacterium
CTGTCGGAGCTTGGGAATGCGGGGCATGGGACACCTTCTGTAGTAGATATACTACAAATTAGACCGAAAGGCGCCTCATGTCAACTGTTTTTGAGGCTCCCCTTCAAAACTGTACTACGGTCAGGTCGGGCGCATCTTCCCCCCCAGGGGCGATGCGGGCGCATGCCCCTCCTCAAAATTGAATCGGTCCGGTCGATGTGTTATTCTGAGCGCTGGAGGAACCTGCCGGATGGACGAACAGGAAGCCAAGGAGCTTCTCCTCAGGGAGAACGCGGAATTCCGCCGGGCCCACGACGACCACCAGGCCTGCGAAAAGGCCCTCGAAGCGATCCGCGGCAAGAGCTACCTCTCGCCGGCCGACGCCGACGAGGAGCGGGAGCTCAAAAAGAAGAAGCTCGCTCTCAAGGACCGGATGTACCGGCTGATGGCCGACTACCTCCGGGCGCGATAAGGACCTCATGGCCCCGGCCAAGTCCCGCAAGCCCCGCCTCGCGCTCGTCGGCTCCGATTCGCTCAAGGGCAAGGAGATCCTCGGCGTCCTGACGGCGAAGAAGTTCCCGCTCGCCTCGCTCGAGCTCTTCGATCCCGACGTCGAGGAGGAGTACAGCAAGCTCGGCCAGTTCCGCGGCGAGGCCAAGGTCGTCCACGCCCTGACCCCGGCCGCCCTCGAGGGCCTGGACCTCGTGTTCCTGGCCGCGGACGGCAAGACGGACCTCCGCTACGGGCGGCTGGCGGCCGAAAAGGGCTTCACGGCGATCGACCTCGGCGAGTGCTTCAACGCCGACCCTGGGGTCCCCCTCGTCGTCGCCGGAGTCAACGACGCGGCGCTCCGGACGGAGAGGCCCCCGCTCATCGCCAACCCTCACCCGGCGGCCATCATCCTCTCCCATCTCCTGTCGACCCTCGGGCGGGGCTTCGGGGTGGCCAAGGCCGTGTCGGTCGTCCTGGAGCCCGTCTCGGCCTACGCCGAGGAGGGCATTCAGGAGCTGGCCGAACAGAGCTTCGCCCTGCTCGGCAGCTCGGCCCTGCGCAAGAAGGTCTTTCCGGACCAGGTCGCCTTCAACCTGCTCGCCCGGACGGCCAAGCCGGAGCGGAACGGCTTCTCGCCCCTCGAGAACCGGGTCGTAGCCGAGGTCCGACGCGTCCTCGCCCCGGCGCCGCCGCCCCTGTCGCTCACGATCATCCTCGCCCCCGTTTTCCATACCTATTCCGTCATGACCCACGTCGAGCTCCGGGGCGACGCCTCGCCGGCCGACATCGAGGCCTGCCTCAAGGCCAACGACGCCTTCCGCCCCGCGGCGGCCGGCGAAGCGGGAGCGATCACGCCCGCGGCCGTCGCCGGCAAGGACCGCATCCATGTCGGCCCGGTCAAAAAGGACGCGGCGATCGACCGGGGATTCTGGCTCTGGGCCGTCGCCGACAACCTGACCGTAGGGTCGGCCCTCAACGCCTACGGCATCGCCCGGGCCCTCTTCGGGGACGATTGAACGGGAACGGGACGCGGGGACGGGGAGACCAAGGAGCAGCGCCATGATCCAGGGCATGACCGGGTTCGCCGAGAAGAGCTTCGCCTCGCCCTCGCTCCGGCTGAAGATCAGCATCAAGACGCTCAATCACCGCTTCTTCGATTGGTCCTATAAGGGCGCGCCGCTCGGCGAGGCCGAGAACCGTCTGCGGGCCCTCTGTCAGAAGCGGGTCCGCCGCGGCCGGATCGAGGTCTATATCGACGTCACCCCGATCGGGCCCGACAACTGGGACTTCGCCTTGAACGAGGGCCTGCTCGAGAAGGTCCTGGGCTCCCTCGGCCGGGTCACGCGCCGGACCGGCCTGAAGCTCGAGATCTCCCTCGACAGCCTCTTCCGCGTGCCCCAGCTCGTCGAGGTCGGCCGGAAGGCCCTCGGCCCGGCGGAAACCGCCTTCCTCGAGCGGAGCTTCGACCGGACCCTCGACGACGTCGTCACGCTCCGGCGCCGCGAAGGCCGGGAGACCGCCCGCCAGCTGCGGGCGCACCTCGTCGCCGTCAGGCGCTTCACCGCCCGGGCCGAAGCCCGGTTCAAGCGTCAGCCGGCCCTGCTCAAGGCCCGGCTCAAGAAGCGCCTGGCCGACCTCAACGCCGGCGCGGCCGTTCACGAGGG
The DNA here is from genome assembly GCA_034679465.1 of Candidatus Aminicenantota bacterium. GTDB lineage: Bacteria > Acidobacteriota > Aminicenantia > Aminicenantales > Saccharicenantaceae > RBG-16-66-30. The sequence goes on from JAXDAV010000071.1 coordinate 2,136, forward strand.
CAAGCTGGCCGAGGAGGCCTCCTTCCTGGCCCAGCGCTACGACCTGGCCGAGGAGATCGGCCGGCTCAAGACCCATCTCGCCTCGTTCGAAGAGCTCCTGTCGCCCCAGGTCGTCGATCCGGTCGGACGCCAGCTCGATTTCCTGGCCCAGGAGCTCAACCGCGAAGCCAATACGCTGGCCTCGAAGTCCCAGGACATCTCCATCACCCGCGAGAGCCTGGCCATCAAGAACGAGCTCGAGAGCATCCGCCAGCACGTCCAGAACATCGAATAGGGGAGTCGACGCCATGGTCTTCGTCATCACCGGGCCTTCCGGCTGCGGCAAATCGACCCTGATCAAGAAGGTGCGGCGCTCGCTCGGCGGCCTCGAGTTCTCGGTCTCCCACACGACCCGGGCCCGCCGGCCCTCGGAGAGGGACGGGGTCGATTATCACTTCGTCTCCGAGCGCGTGTTCGAGCGCATGGTCCGGGAGAAGCGCTTCCTTGAGCACGCCCGCGTCCATGGCCGCCTCTACGGGACGTCGCGGGCTGAGGTCGAGGCCAAGGGCCGCCGGGCCGATGTCCTCCTCGACATCGACGTCCAGGGCGCCCGCCAGGTCCGGGCCCGCGTCCCCGGGGCGACCCTCGTCTTCATCATGCCCCCGGTCGCGGCCGAGCTCCGCCGCCGCCTCCTGGGCCGCGGCGAGGACGACCGGGAAGCGGTCGCCCGGCGCCTCCGGAACGCCCGGGCCGAGGTCCGGGCCTACGCCGAGTTCGATTTCGTCGTCGTCAACGACGACCTGGCCGCGGCCCTCGCGGACCTCAAGACGGTCATCGCCGCCGCCCGGCACAAGCCCGAGGCCATGGCCGCCCGCCTGAGACCCATCCTGCGGAGCTTCGCCAAGGGCCGCCGATGACCGTGACCAAGACCGTCGCGCTCGGCGTCTCGTCCTCGATCGGCATCTACAAGGCCTGCGAGGTCGTCCGCGGCTTCCAGAAGGCCGGCCACCGGGTCCGGGTGGTCATGACCCCGAACGCGGCCCGACTGGTGTCGCCCCTGCTCTTCAGCAGTCTGGCCGGCACGAGGACGATCGTCGATACGTTCGAGGAGCCGGAGGACCGGTCGATCAAGCACATCGCGCTGGCCAAGGAGATCGCCCTCCTCTGCGTCGCCCCGGCCACGGCCAACGTCCTGGGCAAGTTCGCCGGCGGCATCGCCGACGATTTCCTGTCGACCCTGTTCCTGGCCACGGCCGCGCCGGTCCTGATCGCCCCGGCCATGAACGAGGCCATGTACCTCGATCCGAAGACCCAGGCCAACATGGACCGGCTCAAGGCGCTCGGCGCCGAGTTCGTCGAAGCGGAGAAGGGCTATCTCGCCTGCGGCGACTCCGGTTGGGGCCGGCTGGCCGAGCCGGAGGCGATCGTCCGGGAAGGCCTGAGGATCCTCGCCCGGGCCCGGAGCCTCGAGGGCAGGACCGTCCTCGTCACGGCCGGCCCGACCCGCGAGCACCTGGACCCGGTCCGGTTCCTCTCCAATCCGTCGAGCGGCAAAATGGGCTATGAGCTGGCCCGCGAGGCCGTCGCCCGCGGCGCCAGGACCATCCTCATCTCCGGCCCGGCGTCGCTCCTCCCGCCGTGCGGCGCGAAGACCGAGAGGGTCGTCACGGCGGCCGAGATGGAGAAGGCCGTCCTGAAGGCCTTCCCCAAGGCCGACGTCGTCGTCATGGCCGCGGCGCCCGCCGACTTCCGGTTCAAAGAGACGAAGGCCCGCAAGACGGCGAAGGACGAGATCGGCCCCGCGCTGGCCGTCGAGCGGACGCCGGACATCCTGGCCGGGCTCGGCCGGAAGAAGAAGCCGGACCAGGTCCTCGTCGGGTTCGCCGCCGAGACCCACGACGTCACGGGCCGGGCCCGCCGCAAGATGGCGGCCAAGAGAGCCGACCTCATGGTCGCCAACGCCGTCGGCGGGGGCCGGGGCTTCGGGGCCGATACGAACGCCGTCCGCATCATCGCTGAAGACGGGGCCGTCCGGGAAACGGGCCTCCTCAGCAAACGGGAGGTGAGCCGCCTGATCTTCGACCGCATCGAGGCACTCCTTGAAGAAAAGCGCCGCTGACATCCGCGAGGACCTCAAGGCCCACGTCGACTTCCTGGCCGAGGCCGGGGCCGGCTTTGTCGTCCGCCGGGCCCTTCTCCCTTCCGTCGCCGAGCGGCCGCCTCAGACGGACGCGGACAGGCGGGCCCTCGAGGAGATCGACCGGCAGGTCTGCGCCTGCACGATCTGCGTCCTCCACAAGTTCCGGACCCGCGCCGTGCCCGGCGAGGGCAATCGCGAGGCCGAGCTGATGTTCATCGGCGAGGGGCCCGGGAGGGACGAAGACATCCAGGGCCGTCCGTTCGTCGGCCGGGCCGGCCAGCTCCTCCGCAGGATCATCGCCGCCATGACCTTCCGCGAGGACGAGGTTTACATCACCAACATGGTCAAGTGCCGGCCCCCCGAAAACCGCGTGCCGCATCACGAGGAGATTGAGGCCTGCTCGCCCTACCTCGTCCGTCAGATCGAGCTCATCCGGCCGCGGGTCATCGTCACGCTCGGGAGGACGCCCACGGACTATTTCGCCCCCGGCCGGGAGGGCATGACCGCGAGGCGGGGGCGCTTCGGCGATTATCAGGGCATCCCGGTCATGCCGACGTTCCACCCGTCCTACCTCGTCCGCAACGAGGGCAACCGGGAGCTCCGGCGCATGGTCTGGGAGGACATGCAGAAGGTCATGGCCCTGCTCGGCCGGAAATGACCGTGTTCGCGCGGGTCGTCTTCCCTCTGCCTCTCGACCAGTCTTTTCTCTATGCCGTGCCCGAAACGTGCCGGGCGGCGGCCAAGCCGGGGGCGCGCGTCGTCGCCCCGCTCGGGACTCGGCGGCAGAACGGCTTCATCGTCGCCGTCACCGACGAGCCGCCCGGGGCCGGGGTCAAGATCAAGGAGATCATCCAGGTCCTCGACGACCGGCCCTTCCGGGACGAGCGCTTCCTCGAGTTCACCGGGCGCCTGAGCGCCGAGTTCCACTCGTCGTGGGGCGAGATCCTGCAGACGGCCCTGCCGCCGTCGCTGGCCGGCAAGACAAGAATCACGGTCCTGCTGACGGACGCCGGACGCGAGGCCCTGGAGACCGGGGGACTGGGCCCCAAAGCCCGGCTGGTGGCCCGCGCCCTGGCCGAGTCGCCGAAGGGCCGGAGCCCGCTCTCCCTCCGCCGTGCGGCCGGCGGGGCCGACGTTTCGGGCCTGATCGCCCGGATGGGCAAGTCGGGTTTCGTCTCGGTCGAGCGGGCCCCCGTGCGCCTGCCCCGGGCCGCCGCGGGAGGCGGCGCCGCGGCCGGCTCTGTCCAGCTCGGGCTGGCCTTTCCCGAGGCCCTTCGCGAGGCCGGGGCCCTGGCCCCCGTCGATCGCGACATCGTCGACGGCCGGGCGGGCGCCTGGTACCTCTTCGGCTCGGACACGGAGCGGCGGGCGGCCTTCCAGCTGCTGGTCCGTCGCGCCGTCGGGACCGGCGGCCGCGTCCTCTTCCTGTCCCCCGAGGTCGCCCCCGCCGAATCGCTGGTCGCGGCCTTCAAGGCGGATTACGGCCGGACGGCGGTCGTCTTCCACGGCCGGATGACGGAGAAGCGGAGAGAGGAGGCCTGGCGCCCGCTCCGGAGCGGGCAGGCCGCGCTGGTCGCCGGGACGCGCTCGGCGCTCTTCCTCGAGACCGGGCCGCTGCGGCTGATCGCCGTCGATGACGAGCAGGAGGAATCTTACTTCCAGGCCGAGAGCCCTTCCTATGACGCCCGCCGCGGGGCCATGCTGAGGGCCCGGTCCGAGGGGGCCGTCGCCGTCTTCGGGTCCTCCCGGCCGACGGTCGAGGCCTTCACCGAAGCCCGGCGGCTCGGGCGCCTGATCGAGCTCGCCGCCGAGCCCCGGAAAGCGGCCGTGACCGTCATCGAGCACGCCGGCGACAGGCCCATCCTCTCGCGCGGTCTCGAACAGAAGCTCCGGGCGAACCTGGCCAAGGGGGAGCCGGCCATCCTCGTTCTCAACCGGCGGGGCTACGCCGCCCAGGTCGTCTGCTCCGGCTGCGGCCGCGCGCCCCGCTGCGCCCGCTGCGACATTCCCCTCGTCTATCACAAGGCCGAAGACCGCCTCGTCTGCCACTACTGCGACGCGGTCGTGGACGCCGCGCGTGCCTGCGGCGAGTGCGGCGGCCGGATCGTCGTCCGCCGGGGGGCCGGCACGCAGGCCGTCGAGGAGGAGCTGGCCCGCCTCTTCCCCAAGGTCCGGACCGCCCGCTTCGACGCGGATTCGGCCTCGAAGCCGGAGGAGCGGGAACGCATCCTGGCCGATTTCGCCAAGGGCCGAACGCCCGTCCTCGTCGGGACGCAGCTCCTCGTCCACCAGCCGGGGGTGCCGAAGGCCGGGCTCGTGGCCGTCCTCCGGCCCGAATATCTGCTCGGCTTTTCCGATTATCGCGCTGGCCAGAGGACCTTCCAGGCCGTGTCGGCCATGCTGGACCTCCTCCGGGACGACCTCGGCGCCGAGGGCGTCATCCAGACCGCTCCGCCGGTCCACTTCACGGTCGCCGCGGCCGCGGCGGGTGACTACCGGGCGTTCTATGACAGGGAGATCGAGTTCCGCCGGATCCTGAGCTATCCGCCTTTCGCCAGCCTGGCCGAGATCGTCCTCCAAGGTCGCGAGGTCCGGTCCCTGGGGGCCCGCTCGCGCGAGCTCCGGGCGCTGCTCCAGAAACAGGACCCCGGGCTCGAGGTCCTCGGGCCCGCCTTCGCCCCGGTGGCCCGGATCCGGGAAGTCTCCCGGGTCCAGTTTATCCTCAAGGCGCCCGATCGGGCGACTATCGACCGGGCCCTCCGCGACGCCCTGCCGAAGATCCGCCTGAAAAAGACGGTCGTCTTTTCCTACTCTTTGTTCCAAGACGGGGTCAAACCTTAATTCTTATAATTTTCGGAGAATCAAGAACGGACCGGGTCTTCGCAAGATCATCCTCGGGAGAAGGCGAGCCGCAACCGGCCTTGCGAAGACCCGGTCCGTTCTTGTTCGGGCGGTTCTTGTTGTGTGCGAATCTGCCGCGACCGGCGGAAAACTATAAGAATTAAGGTTTGACCCCTTCCTGGGGCGGGACTACTCCGTGACTGGCGCTGCCTCGACGTAATCGGCGAAATAGATGGTCAGGTAGCCGGTCGCGCTGACGGGATGTTCGGTCAGGTCGTGGCCGAAGATCTCGATCTTGGCCCGGCATTGGAGGACTTGGCTCGTTCCGACGAGCCCGGCCAGGGGAGCGGCGAGCTTGGCCGCTTCGAGGACGACCACGAAGGGCACGGCCGTCGATTCGTCGACGGGGCAGAGGACCGTCGAGAAATCGGCGTCGAACGGGAACGGGACGTCGGTGCCCGGCGTCCCCCCGCCCAGCGGCAGCTCGTAGGTCACCCGGTAGTTGGTCAGGATGACGTCGTTGAACTGCGAGGGCCCCTCGAGGGGATTGGGGTTGACGAGCCGGACGATGATGTTGGCCGTGGCATTGCTCACGCGGACGATGCCGTCGTCGTCGACGATGTCGGACTGCAGGTAGGCGACCTCTTCGCCCGCGACCGTCGTGCCGGTGATGCTCTGGATGATGATGATGCTGCTGGACTCGGTCGTCCGCGACAGCGTGTTGCAACCGGCGAGAGTCAGGACCGCGGCCGCGACCGCCAGGACCTTGAGGGTCGGTGTGATCTTGTTCATGGCTCGTTTGCTCCTGTTACTTGATGATCCTGGGCGTGATGAAGATCAGCAGCTCCCGGCTCTGCTTGGTCCGGGCGAAGTTCTTGAAGATGCTGCCCAGTAGCGGGATCTGATGGAGGAAGGGCACGCGCTCGCGCGTGACCGAGTCCTCCGTCCGGTAGATGCCGCCGATGACCGTCGTGCCGCCGTCGGGGACCATGACCGTCGTCGTGGCGCTCTGCATCGTGATCGGCGGGATGCCGTTGACGAGGTTGGCGAAATCGGCCGCGTTGTTCTGGATCTGGATGTTCATAATGATCGTGCCCTCGGCCGTGATCTGCGGGGTGGCCCGCAGCTCGAGGGCCGCGTTGACGTACCGCGTGGTCACGGTGAAGTTGGCGACCGTCTGGACCGGGATCTGGCGGCCCTGGATGATCTCGGCCTGCTGGTTGTTCTGGGTGACGACCGAGGGCCGGGAGATGATCTTGCCGTCGCCGCCCGTCTCCAGGGCCGACAGGGCGATGTCCACGCGGAAGGTGTCGAGGACGTTGGCGAAGGAGAAGCCGAGGGCTGAATTGAAGGCCGGGGCGGGCAGGTTGACGGCGTAGCCGCCGAGCGGCCCGCCGATGCCCTTGGTCACGATGCCCTGGGGGATCATGGCGCCGTCGACGGAGATGCTGTTGGGGAACTGCAGGTTGGTCGCGTTCCCGTAGAACTGGTCGGCGATCGCCCGGAAGCCCCACTGGATGCCGAGGTTGCGGACGAAGGTGGCCGAGGCCTCGACGACCCGGGCCTCGATCGAGACCTGGGGCGTCGGCGTGTCGACGACGGTGATGAGCTTTTCGAGGAGGTCGAGCTTGTCGCGGACCTCGGAGATGAGCAGGGTGTTGGTCCGGTCGTCGACGATGATCTCGCCGCGGCTCGAGATCTTCGACCGCAGGAGCGTGGCGACGTCCTTGGCCTTCGAGTAGGACAGGGTGATCGTCTTGACCATGACCGGCCCGGCGAGCTCCTTGCTCTCGATGAGCCGGCGCTGCTGCTCTTCTTCCTGGGTCAGGACGGCGATCGGGGCGATCCGCAGGATGTTGCCCTCGATCGACTTGCCCATCTTGTTCTGCTTGAGGATGACGTCCAGGGCCTGGTCCCAGGGGACGGACTGGAGGTTGACGGTGACCGTGCCGCGGACGTCGGGGTCGAAGATGACGTTCAGGCCGGCGAACTCGGCCAGGTAGAGGACGACGTCCCTGAGGTCGGAGTCCTTGATCCTGAAGCTGATGACGTCGCCGGAATAGGCCGCTTCCTCCGCGGAGATCGTCCGGGGCTGGAACTTCACCTTCTGGTCATCGACGACGACCCGCGGCTCCTCCTGCTTCGGAGCAGGGGCCGGGGCGCTCGCCTCGGCCGGCGGGCAGAGGGTTTCGACCGGGACCGACTTGGGCTCGGACTTGGGTTCGAGCTTGGGGGCCGTGGACTCGACCCGGGGCGGCGTGGGCACGGCCGCCGGCGCGGACGCCGGGGCGGGCTGGACGAGCGACGCGGCAACCGCCGCGCCGGGGAAGAAGGACACCGTGAGGCCGTCGCCGCGGGAATCCAGGGCGTAGAGGCCGGGCTCCTTGAGGTCGAAGACCATGCGGGTGATGGGCCGCGGGCCGCCGGCCTGGAACTGGGCCACCCGGACGCGCTGGACCGTCGAGCGCGGGTCGTCGATCGGCCAGACATCGGACTTGGCCGTGAGGAGCGTGTCGAAGAGGTCGACGACGAGGCGGGGCGGGTTCTCCAGGGCGAAGACCTGGGTGACGACGGCGCCGGTCAGGGCGGCCTTGACGGAGATCGTCTCCGGGCCGGCGGTCGTGTCGACCTTGCTGAGCAGGACCTCGCTCCGGGCCCGGCGGTCGAGCTCGGACTGCGTGGCGGAGTCGATGAGGTAGCCGGCCTGGCCCCTCAGGACGCCGTTGAGCTCGACGACGGTCCGCCCGGTCTCATGGACGATGCGGGCCGGCACGCGCTCGCTCAGCTTGACCAGGAGCCGCAGGGCGTCGGCGCCGGCCTTCTCGATCTGGACGTCGCGCACCAGCCCGGACCCGGAGGAGGGGAGGGCCGGCGCGGCGGCCGTCGTGGCCCGGGCCACGTCGAGGACGAGCGTCCGGGGCGATTCGGCCGGATAATAGGCCTTCTGGACGGCCAGAGGCCCGTCGGTCTCCAGGACGAGCCGGGTCGCCAGGGCTCCGGGCTGGACCTGGATCTTGCTGATGTGAACGGCGGGGGCCGGGCCCTGGGCGTACAGCGCGGCGAGACAGAGCGCGCACAGCCCGGCGAGTGCGGCCGGAAGGATTCTCTTGTTCATGTTACAGCTCCTCCGTGATTTCCTTGATGATGTCTCTCGGCCTTATGAGGGGGATCCCCCGCTCGTGGGTCTTGCGCAGGACCACTTGCGTGTCGCTGATGGACAGGACGTACCCGTCCGCGAACTTGTCGCCGGTCTTGGCGAACATGGGGAAGCCCTGGGGCATGCCGATCAGGGCGGTGAAGGCGTTCTGGCTCTTGACGATGCCGAAGAGGATGAGGTCGTCGATGAAGAGCTGTTCTTCACCGATGGCGGCCCGTTCCTTCATGTCGCGCCCGGCCAGGAGGTTCTTGAACGGGTCGCGACGGCCCTCGGGGGCGTAGGTGAAGCCCGTCTGGACGGTCAGGGCCGGCCCGGTCTCCGGGGGCGGCGGGGCCGCCTGCTCCTGGGCGACGAGCGGCGCCAGGCCCGCGAAAACGATGCCGATGAGGAGGAGGAACGCGGCGTGTCTCATCATTTTTTCCTCGTGGCTTGTTTTTTGGCCGGGACCGCCGGGGCCTCGGCGAAGAAATAGGTCTTGGCCGTCCAGTTGGCGGAGATCGTGTTGAGGTCCGTCTGGCGGGTCAGGGCCTTGATGGTGAAATTCTCGATGGTGAAGACGCGGGCGAACTTGCTCAGCTTGTCGAAGAAGAAGCCGAGGTTATGGTAGCTGCCCGAGACCTGGATGGGGATGGGCCACTCGGCGTAGAAGTCCTTGTTGATCTCGTTGCCCGGCGCGAAGCGGAGGACGTCGAGGCGGGAATCGTAGGCCAGGGCCTGGATCTGCCGGAGGATGTCGGCGATCTCTTTGCGCTGGGGGATGTTGACCTCGAGGGTCTTGAGCTTGGCCGTCATCGCGGCGATGTCGGCTTCGATCTTGTCCAGCTCCCGCTTCTTCTGCTTGAGGTTCTGGACCTCCTGCTCGACCTTGACCCGCTCGGCCCGCAACGTCTTGAGCTTGGCGTCCTGCGGCTTGAAGTAGAACATGAAGGCCACGGCGAAGATGAGGAGGGCGAAGATGAGATATCCGTACCAGGGCCAGTTCTTCATGGCTGCACCCCTTTCTTGGCCGCGGCTTTGCCGGCCGGCGCCGGCGCCGCGGGAGGCGGGATGGGTTCCGGCTTTTTCTCCAGCGCGGCCCGCAGCGAGAACTCCAGGTACTGGTCCCCCTGGGCGGTCCGCTGCTGTGAGGAGACGAGATTGACGTTCATGACCTGGGGGCTGGCCTCGAGCCCGGAGATGTAGTCCGCGATGAGGTTGTTCGACAGGGCCCGCCCCTTGATCTGGATGCCCTTGGCGTCATAGACGATCTCGGTCAGCCAGACCCATTCCGGCAGACGGCGGCTCAGCTCGTCCAGGAGCCGGGGGGCCAGGTCGCGCTGGGCGTTGAGGCTCTCGATGAGCGTGATCTTCTGGTTCAGCGATTCGCGGACCAGGCGCTGCTCTTCGAGCTTGGCCTCGACGTACTGGAGCTGGGCCTTCTCCTGCTTGGCCGCGGCCAGCAGGGCGTTCTCCTTGTTGAACGCCTTCGTCTGGAGGAAGTAGAGGGCGCCGAGCCCGATGACGAGGGCCAGGAAGATGAGGCTGCCGAAATTCGGCTTCCTCTGCCCTCCGTCCTCGGCGACGCCCGGGGTCGTGACCGGCTCCCGGATGTCCTTCGATTCCGGCTTGAGGAGGTTGATCCGTATCATGGTTACTTCTCCACCTTTCGGGTTGCCAAGCCGACGGCGACTCCGAAGATCGGCGCCATGTCGGTGAAGTAGACCGCGTCGAACTTCTTGTCATCGACCCGGATATTGCGGAACGGATTGAGGATCTCGGTCTTGATCCGGAACTTGGTCTCGAAGGCGCTGACCATGTTCATGACGTTGGCCAGGCCGCCGCTGAGGACGATCTGCTCGATCTTCCGCTCCCGCTTCTCCGAGGCCTCGTAGAACGAGAACGTCTTCTCGATCTCGTCGAGGAGGTCGCGGACGTTCATCGACAGGAGCGACGCGAACTGGTCGGGGGTCGTCGATTTCCCGGGGATGCCCTTGAGGAGCTTCTCGGCTTCCTCGAAGGAGATGCTGAGCTCCTTGCGGATGTTCTCGGTGAAGAAGAACCCGCCCAGGGACAGGTCGCGGAAGAGCTGGGGGGTGCCGCGCTCGACGATGACGACGTTGGTGATGTTGGCCCCGATGTTGATCAGGGCCAGCGTCTTGCCGGCGAAGACGTCGGGGTAGCAGACCTCGAGCACGTTCTGCAGGGCGAAGACGTCGACCTCGATGCTCTGGAGGTTCTTGCGGGCCTGGGCGATGACGTTGCTGTAGTTGGCGATCTTGTCCTTCTTGGCCGCGACGAGGAGGATGTCGAGGTTCTTCTCGTCCGTCGACCGCGACGGCTTGAGGATGGCATAGTCGACGTTCGTCTCCTCGTAGGGGTAGGGGATGTTGTGCTTGGCCTCCCAGATGATGCTCTCGGCCAGCTCCTGCTTCTCCATGACCGGGAGGGAGATCTTCTTGATGATGACGGAGTTGCCGGAGATGGAGATGGCCACGTCCTTGGTCGAGATCTTGTTCTCCTCGAAGACGAGGCGGATGGTCTCGACGACCGCGGAGGAGTCGATGATGGTCCCCTCGACGATGGCGTCGTGGGGCAGGGGCTCGTACCCGATCTTGACCAGCTCGTAGGCCTCGTCGCCCTTCTTCCGCGGGCGGAGCTCGACGGCCTTGACGGAGTAGGACCCGATGTCCAGCCCGACCACGTTTCTTTCCCGAGAGAGTCCGAACATGTTTGCCTGCCTTTATGGAATTTGGACTTTTTTCGGCCCGCACAGCTTGTCCCGGAGCTTCCGGGCGACGGGCCCGGGTACGAGGCCATCGACCGAGCCGCCGAGGCCGGCGACCTCGCGGACCACGTTCGAGCTGAGGAACGTATAATGGACGCTCGGCATCATGAAAAACGTCTCAATGTCCGGGGCCAGGCTCCGGTTCATCAGGGCCATCTGGAACTCGTATTCGAAGTCCGAGACGGCCCGCAGGCCCCGGATCACGACCCGCGTCCCCTGGGACCGGGCGAAGTCGACGAGGAGGCCGTCGAAGGCCCGGACCTCGACCTCCTTCTTGGACGCAAAAATATCGTGGATCATTCTTACCCTCTCTTTAGTCGTGAAGAGAGGGCGCTTTTTGGGGTTTTCCAGGACGGCGACAACCACCCGGTCAAAGACCGCGAGGCCCCGCTCGATGATGTCCACATGCCCGTTGGTGATGGGGTCGAACGATCCGGGATAGATGGCGCTCGTTTCCGGCATCTCGACTCTCAGTTAGTCCCTCATCATCCTGGTTATCCAAATATCAAAAAAGACGAGGCTTGTCAACGAAAATTCTGGGGGCGGAGGCCCCGCGCCGAGAATTGCCCCAGCGGCCGAAATGTGCCATAATCGGGGCGGGAGGGACGTTTGATGGGGCCCGTGCCAGGGAAGGGGGACTCCGAAAGGATGGCTCAGATTCATCGCCGGGCTAACCTGTGGTCACCGCTGGGGGTGATGCTTTTGGGCCTCCAGATGGCCGGTTGGGCGTGTCCGGGCGGGACCCAGGACGAGCCGGGCTTCGCGGCTCTGCGGAAATCCATGGTCTCCCGCCAGATCGCGGCCCGGGGCGTCCGCGATCCCCTCGTCCTGGCGGCCATGTCCGAGGTGCCCCGGCATCTCTTTGTTCCCGCCGGCGTCGTCGACCAGGCCTACGAGGACTATCCGCTTCCGATCGGCGAGGGACAGACGATCTCACAGCCGTACATCGTCGCTCTCATGACCGAATGTCTGGCCCTCCGGGGCGGCGAAAAAGTGCTCGAGATCGGCACGGGTTCCGGCTATCAGGCCGCCGTGCTGGGCCGGATCGCCGGGAGCGTCTTCACCATCGAGATCAACGCCGCCCTGGCCCGCCAGGCCGCCGCGACCCTTGAGCGTCTGGGTTTCGATAACGTCCGGGCCCGGGCGGGCGACGGCTTCTTCGGCTGGCCCGACGAGGCCCCTTTCGACGGCATCATCGTGACCGCCGCCGCCCCGGTCGTCCCGCCGGCCCTCTTCGCCCAGCTCGCCGAGGGCGGCCGCCTGGTCATTCCGCTCGGCGACCCCTCGACCTACCAGCGCCTGACGGTGGTCACCAAGCGCGACGGCAAGCCGCGCGTCGAGCGCGTCCTCGACGTCCGCTTCGTCCCCATGACCGGCGAGGTCCAGAAGAAAAAGAAGTAGCCTGTCGCCGTCTTCAAGCTTTCCCGGGAGGGAGAGGCCGGCCTCCGAGCCCTCCGCGGCCCTCGTCCGTTGCTTTTGGGGGGGCGATATGCTACTTTTTGGGCGATGATGATCCGTTTCGGGACGTCCGGCTGGCGCGGGGTGATGGGCGAGGACTTCACCTTTCGCAACGTCCGCGTCGTCATCCAGGCCGCGGCCAATTACCTGCGGACGAAATACGGCGACGACCCGGTCACCGTGGTCGTCGGCTACGACACCCGCTTCCTTTCGGACCGCTATGCCGCGGAGGCGGCCAAGCTCCTGGCCCGAAACGGGATCGAGGTCCTCCTGGCCGACCGCGACGCGCCGTCCCAGGCCCTGGCCTGCCAGGTCATCAAGCGCAAGTGCCAGGGCGGGATCAACTTCACCGCCTCCTTCAATCCGCCGCGCTACAACGGGCTCAAGTTCAATTCCGCCACGGGGGCCCCGGCCCTGCCCGAGGTGACCGACGCCATCGAGGAAGAGGTCCGCCGAATCATGCCCACGTTCTCCGCCCTGACGACCCACCTCCGGGACGAGGCCATCACCCGCATCGACCTCCAATCCGATTATCTCGCCCATCTCCAGGGCCGGATCGATTTCGCGGCCATCCGCAAGGCCGGCCTCAAGATCGCGACCGACCCGCTCTACGGCACCAGCCGCGAATACCTCGACGAGATCCTCGAGGAGAACGGCGTCGAGATCGAGGGCCTCCACGGCTACGTCGATCCGTACTTCGGCGGCGTCAGCCCGTCCTGCACGGAGGAGAACCTGGCCGAGCTCAAGGCCCACGTGGTCGCCACCCGCTGCCAGCTCGGGCTGGCCACCGACGCCGACGGGGACCGCTTCGGGATCGTCGACGAGACGGGCGCCTTCGTCCATCCGAACATCATCCTGGCGGTCCTGCTCGATTATCTCGCCGGGGCCAAGGGCTGGCGCGGCGGGGTGGCCCGATCGATCACGACGACCCATCTGCTCGACCGCATCGCCCGCAAGCACGGCCTGCCGCTGATCAAGACCAAGGTCGGATTCAAGTACATCGCCGATCTCTTCCTCCAAGGCCGGATCATGTTCGGAGGCGAGGAGAGCGCCTGCATCGCCGTCAAGGACCATCTCCCCGAGAAGGACGGCATCTTCGCCGGCCTGCTCGTCGCCGAGGCGGCGGCCGTGACCGGCCGGAGCCTGGGCGCCCTGCGCCAGGACCTGTTCAAGGAATACGGGGCGATGACCAGCGGGCAGCGGACCCTGCCCCTGACCCCGGAACGGGCCAAGAAGCTCATGGCCCTGGTCCGGCACCCGCCGTCCAGGCTCGGGCGCATGAAGGTCGTGAACGTCGAGACGCTCGACGGCCTCAAGCTCGATTTCGAGGGCGACCGCTGGCTCGTCCTGCGCCTCTCGGGGACCGAGCCGCTCCTCCGCTGCTATGCCGAGGCCGAATCCGACCCGGAGGTCAAGGCCCTCCTGAAGAAAGGGATCGAGGCGGTCCGGTGAAAAAGAAGATCTTCGTCATCGGCGTCGCCTGCCTCTTCCTGATCCTGATCGTCACCGCCCTGTTCGGCAAGAAGGGCGTCATGGACCTGCGCCGGGCCCGCCGGCAGCTGGCCGAGCGCGTGGAGAGGATCCGGGCGCTCGAGGCCGAGAAGGCCCGTCTCGAAGCCGAGATCCGCCGGCTCGAGAGCGACCCCCGGGCCGTCGAAAAAGCGGCCCGGGAAAAGCTGGGGCTGGCCGCCCCCGGAGAGAAGGTCGTCGTCGATCCCGGCCCGGCCGCCAAGAAGTAGATGCCCCGGCCCGCCAGGACCCGTCTCAAGCCGGAGGAGCGGCCGCTCGTCGAGGGCCTCAATCCCGCCCAGCGCCGGGCCGTGCTGCACGGCCAGGGCCCGCTCCTCATCGTCGCCGGCGCGGGGACGGGCAAGACCAAGGTCATCACCCACCGCATCGCCCGCCTCATCGCCGCCAAGGCGGCCCGGCCCGACCAGATCCTGGCCGTGACCTTCACCGAGAAGGCGGCCAGCGAGATGGAGGCCCGCGTCGACGTCCTCGTGCCCTACACCTCGTCCTTCGCCGAGATCAGCACCTTCAACTCGTTCGGCGAGCGGGTCCTCCGCGACTACGCGCTCGACGCCGGCTATCCCCCGGACTTCAGGCTGTTGGCCGACGTCGACCAGGCCATCTTCTTCCGCGAAAACCTCTTCCGCCTGCCCCTCGACTACTACCGGCCGCTCGGCCAGCCGACCCGGCACATCCAGGAGATCCTCGAGGCCATCCGGCGGCTGAAGCAGGAGGACGTGCGGCCCGAGGACTGCGTCCGCCACGCGGAAGAGCTCGGCCGCAGGTCCTCGACCGGGGCGGAGCGGGAGACGGCGGCCAAGCACCTCGAGCTGGCCCGCATCTTCGCCGCCTATCAGGAGCTCCTGCGGTCGCAGGGCCTCATCGACTTCGAGGACCAGGTCACGCTCGTCGTCGATCTCCTGCGGCGGCGGCCCTCGGTCCTCGACGAGATCCGCCGCCGCTACCGCTACATCCTCGTCGACGAGTTCCAGGACACCAACTTCGTCCAGTTCGAGCTGGTCAAGATGCTCGCCGCCGGGCACCGCAACCTGACCGTCGTCGGGGACGACGACCAGAGCATCTTCCGCTTCCGGGGCGCTTCGCTCAGCAACATCCTCGGCTTCGAGGAGACCTTCCCGGAGGCGGAGCGGATCGTGCTGACCAGGAACTACCGCTCGACCCAGTCCATCCTCGACGCCTCCTACCGCCTCATCCGCCACAACGACCCGAACCGGCTCGAGGCCCAGGACGGCGTCGACAAGCGGCTCCGGGCGGCCGCGCGCGGCCGGGGCAAGAGCATCCACATGCTGTCGTTCGACACGCTCGCCCACGAGGCCGACGCCGTGGCCGAGCGCGTCCTCGAGATCCGGGCGGCCGGGGCGGAGTGGCGGGACATGAGTGTCCTCGTCCGCCGCAACGCCGACGCCGACCCGTACCTGCGCTCCTTCAACATGAAGCAGATCCCGTTCCGCTTCTCGGGGAGCCGCGGCCTCTATCAGCAGGAGGAGATCAAGGTCCTGGTCGCCTTCATCCGGGCGCTGACGGACTTCGAGAATAGCCGCGACCTCTTCCACCTCGCCCTGTCCGACGTCTACAGGGCCGATCCCTACGATCTGAGCCGGATCGCGGGCCACGCCGAGAAGAAGAACCTCAGCCTCCACGACGTCTTCAGGCGGATCGCCTCCGGCCCAAGCCCCGTGGAGATCAAGCCCGAGACGGAGGCGACGGTCAAGCGCGTCGTCGCCGACCTCCTGGCCTTCGTCGACCTCGCCGGGACGAAGAACGCGGGCGCCGTCGTCTACGCCTTCCTCGAGAAGAGCGGCTACCTCAAGTCCCTCGTCTGCCCGATGACGCCGGAGTCCGAGGTCCGGGTCAAGAACGTCCGCCTCTTCTTCGACAAGATCAGGGGCTTCTCCGAGCTCGTCGAGAACGACTCGATCCGCTCCTTCGCCCGCTATCTCGATCTCCTGGCCGAGGTCGGCGACAATCCGGCGACGGCGGAGGCGGAGCTTGACGAGGACGCCGTGAGCGTCCTCACGGTCCACAAGGCCAAGGGCCTCGAGTTCGGGACGGTCTTTCTCGTCGGCCTCATCGAGGACCGCTTCCCCGGGCGGGAGCGCCCCGAGCGCATCCCCGTCCCGGACGGCGTCTTCAAGGAGGCCCTGCCGGGACGGGAGAACACCCTCCAGGAGGAGCGGCGCCTCTTTTACGTGGCCATGACCCGGGCCCGGCGGGCCCTCATCATGACCTGGGCCAGGGACTACGGGACGCGGCGGCTCAAGAGGATCAGCCCGTTCGTCCTCGAGGCCCTCGACATCCCCAAGATGCCCGAGGACGTGCTCAAGGCCTCGGTCCTCGAGGAGATCCGCCGCTACGCCCTCGAGACCGGACGGCCGAGGACGCCGGCGCCGGTCCGCCCGGGCGGGACCCTGCGCCTGAGCTTCGTCCGGGTCGAGGACTATCTCCTCTGTCCGCTCAAATACAAGTTCCGGCACGGCCTGCGCGTGCCCGTCCTGCCCCACCACTCGATCGTCTTCGGCCGCGTCCTCCACGCGACGATCCACGGCTTCCTGCGGCGGCGGATGAAGGGCCGCGACGTCGCGATCGAAGACGTCCTCGAGGACTACCGGAAGAGCTGGGTCAACGAGGGCTTCCTCAGCCGCGAGCACGAGGAGCTGCGCAAGGCCGCGGGGGAGAAGGCCCTGCGGATGTTCCATAGGCGCGAGGAGGCCTCGGGGCGCCGGCCGGCCTTCCTCGAGCGGCCCTTCCGCTGGCAGGAGCGGGGCCTGCGCTTCTCGGGCCGCTTTGACCGGATCGACTTCGAGGGCGCCGGGGCGGTCATCACCGATTTCAAGACGACGGACGTGCCGACCCAGAAGGAGGCCGACCGGGCCGCCTCCGACAGCCTGCAGATGGACGTCTACGCGCTGTCTTTTTTGAGGACCGAGGGGATGATGCCGGTCGAGACGCGCCTCCACTTCCTCGAATCCGACATCGTCGGCCGCGCGGCCAAGGGGGAGAAGGAGCTGGCCCGGGCCGCGGAGAAGATCCGCGAGGCGGCCGAGGGGATCAAGGCCGGCGGCTTCAAGGCCCGTCCGGACTGGCACAGCTGTGCCGTCTGCGAATTCAAGACCCTCTGCCCCGCGTCCTTCGCTTATTGAGGCTCGACCCAGAAGGGCATGACGGCCCAGATCCGGGTTTGGTTCATCAGGCGGGCCGTCCCCAGGATCCGATCGCGCCCGGCCGCGCTCTTCAGGCCGAACCCGAGGCCGGGCCGTCCGAAGAGGGACTGCCAGAACGTCCGCTTCCTCGGCCAGACGTCCAGCCGGACGTCCTCGTCCGCGTCGATGCCGGCCTCTTTCTTGGCCAGGCCGAGGGCCATCGTCAGTCCGCCGAGCTCGTCGACGAGCTTGCGCTCCCTGGCCTGGCGCCCGGTCCAGACCCGGCCCTTCCCGACGGCGTCGACTTCGTCGCGGGCGAGGCCCCGGCCCTCGGCCGCCCGGGCCAGGAACTGCTCATAGGTCCAGAGGATCTCGTCCTTGAGGACCTTGCGCTCGTCGGCCGTGAACGGCCGGAAGGGCGTGAACACGTCGGCCCTGGCCCCGAAGACCAGCTTCTCCGAAGTCACCCCGAGCTTCGTGAGGAGGCCGTCGATGCTGAACTTCCCGGCCAGGACGCCGATGGAGCCCGTCAGGGTCTGGGGCGCGGCCACGATCCGCGTCGCGGGCATGGCGATCCAGTACCCGCCCGAGCCCGCCACGTCGGACATGGAGACGACGACGGGTTTGGCCTTTCTGGCCAGAGCGACCTCGCGCCAGATGACGTCGGACCCGACCGACGACCCGCCCGGGCTGTCGATCCGCAGGACGATGGCCTTCACGGAGGCGTCGTTGCGGGCCGTCCGGATCCAGCGGGCGACGGTCGAGCCGCCCATGATCTGGGGCAGGCTCTCGCCGGTCATGATGGTCCCGACGGCGTAGATCAGGGCCACTTTGCCGGGGCCCTTTTCGAGGCCGACCGAAGAGGGCCGGACGCGCGTATAATCGTCGAACCGGACCGGCAGGACCGTCCGGCCGTCGCGCCGCAACAGGGCCTGGACCTCGTCCTCGTAGAGGCAGTCGTCGACCAGACCGGCCTCCTTGGCCTTCGGACCCTGGAAGAGGCCGCGGTCGATGAGCGCCCGGAACTCGGCCTCGGTCTTGCCGCGGGCCCTGGCCGCTTCCGCGACGTACTGCCCGAAGAGGTCCGCGTAGAGGGACTCCATCTCCTCGCGGTGGGCCGGGGTGAAGCCGGGCTCGGTGAACATGTTGTAGGCCGTCTTGTATTCCTCGACGTGCTCGAACTCGGCCCGTATGCCGAGTTTGTCCAGGCTGCCCTTGAGGAAGGGGACGTAGCCGCCGATGCCGTTGACCCCGAGCCAGCCCAGCGGGTGGAGGACGATCCGGTCGCAGGCCGTGGCCAGGTAATACTCCTTGTCGAAGTCGGGGGCCTCTTCGATCAGGGCGTAGACCTTCTTGCCGGAGCGGCGGAAATCGAGGACGGCCTCGCGCATCTCGTAGGCCTTGGCCCAGTCGCAGTCGAGGAGCCCGAGACGCAGGACGACGGCCTGGATGCGGACGTCGACCTTGGCCTTGCGCAGGTTCTCCCAGAAATCATGGACGGCCAGGGGCTTCGTTCCCAGGAGGAAGGACACCAGGGGGTCCGGCGGGGCGACCTCGGCCACCGGGCCGGCGAGCCTGACGTCGAGATAGCCGCGGCCGGGGATCTCGACGGACCGCCCTCCGAGGTCCTCGATGAAGACGAGGACCGTGCCGACGGCGGCCACCAGGAGGAAGAACAGGACGATCAGGATGATGTAGGTGGATTTCTTCATGGCGGCTCCTCGCGTCCGGGCCCTCAGATTCTAACAGAAACCGGCTTGATTTCAATCGGGGAAATGGGGACAATGGGCCCAACACACCGCCGGGCCTCCCCCGCAGCGGGGCCCGCCCCGGCGGGAGTGACAGGAGGTATCGGGAATGTCTCTCTCAAAGCTCTATGTCGGTAACCTCAATTACCGGACCACGGAAGAGGCGCTGAAACAGCTGTTCGCGCAGCACGGCGAGGTTACCTCGGTCAACATCCTGCAGGGCCGCGGCTTCGGCTTCATCGAGATGTCGACGCCGGAGGCCGCCCAGGATGCCAAAGGCAAGCTCAACGGCGCCGAGTTCGACGGCCGCAAGCTCATCGTCAACGACGCCCGCCCGCGCGCCGACAGGCCCGGGGCCGACCGCCGCTACGGCGGCGGCAGCGGCGGGGGCGGCGACCGCAGGGGATATTCCCGATTCTGACCGCCTCCTGAAGCCTGTTCGTCCCCCGCGCCCCCTGCGGGGCGGCTCGGAGATCTCTGTCGGTGGGGGTGAACTTTGGGGGGCGTCCGTTCGTTGAAGGCAGTGAGGTCCCATGAGTGAAATCTCCGCGGAGCGAGAGGCCGGCGCGGCCGAGATCGACCGCCTCCTCGAGCGGGTCAAGGAGGGGGACCGGGAGGCCTTTGTGACGATCACGAAGCTGTACCAGCGGAAGGTGTTCGTCCTGGTCTACTCCATCCTCCGCGACCGCGAGGACGCCCTCGACGTCGTCCAGGAGACCTTCCTCAGGCTCCATCAGAAAGCCGGGCTCTATCGTCCCGGGAGCCCGTTCCAGGGCTGGCTCCTGCAGATGGCCAAGAACATCAGCATCGACCACTACCGGAAGCACCGCAAGAAACGGCTGGAATGGGAGACGGCCAAGCCTCTCGAGGAGATCCCGCTCGCCGCCGGGCCGTCCCGGGAGGGCGATTCGGCGGCCGCGGACCTGCGCCAGGCCTTCGCCCGGTCCGTCGAGGCCCTGGCGGAGCGGCAGAAGATGGTCTTCGTCATGAGGCACTACAGCGAGCTCCAATTCAACGAGATCTCCGAGGCCATGAAGATCTCGATCGGGACGGCCAAATCGCTCCATTTCAAAGCCGTCCAGAACCTCCGCAAGCGATTGGCGCCGGTCTTGGGGATCGAGCCGTGAGCCGGGACAAGCGGAGCGGGGCGGAGTGGGACGCCATCCTCTCGGGAGCGCCCGAAGAGGGAAGGAGACGGACGATGGACAAACACAAGGACATGCCCCCGGAGCGCCGGGCCGAGCCCGACGCGATCGAGCGGCTTCTCCGGGAGACGGAGGCGGTCAGGTCCGAGATCCGCGAGGCCGCCGCCTCGGTCGATTGGGACGCCCTGTCCGGGCTCATCGCCGACCGGGCCATGGCCGCCGATCGGGAACGGCGTCGGGCGGGCGCGGCCCCGCGTCGGGCCGCCTGGCTTGCCGCGCTCCGGATGAGGCCCGTCCTGGCCGGATTGGCCGCCGGCCTCGTCCTGGGCGCCGCGGTCATGTATTTTGTCCTGAGGGCCCCGGGCGGCGGGGCCGGCCGCGACGAGGGCTACCACGCGTCGGGCGAATTCCTGGACCGGGCCGAGCTGGAGATGGCCCGCCGGAACGCCGTGGACTACCTGGAGAAGAGCCAGTATATGCTCCGCGAGGTCTTCGAGTCGCCCGACGAGGGCCCCGCGGCGCCGGCGGCCCTGCGCTCGGAGCGGGCCCGGAGCCTCCTCCAGAAAAAGCGCTACCTCAACAGCCAGCTCGAGAGGTTCCAGATGGCCAAAGCCAAGGCCATCTGCGACCAGATCGAGATGCTCTTCCGCGAGCTGGCCCAGATCGACGACGATCTGCCGGCCGCCGAGCTCGGGAGGATCCGGGACTACATCGAGGAGCGCCAGCTCCTCCTCAAGATCAACTTGGTCAAGAAAGAGCTGCAAAGCGGGGTTTGACATGAGAACAATCGCCTGGACCATCTGTTTCGCCCTGGTCGTCGGACTGGGGGCGGCGGCCGCCCGGGACAATCCGCAGGCGGCCACGGCCGACTCCCTGTTCCGCGAGGCCAAGCTCCTCGTCTTCGACAAGGACTGGCGGGCCGCCCTCGACAAGATCGACGAGCTCACCGACCGCTTCCCCTCGAGCCCGCTCGCCGGTCAGGCCCTCTTCTATAAAGGAGAATGCCTGAGCGGCCTCGGCGGCCGGGAGAGGGAGGCCCTGCGCGCCTACAAGAGCTACATCCAGCTCGAAGACGCCAAGCCCAGTCTCGTCGAGGAATCCGAGGGCGCGATCGTCGATCTGGCCTTCGGCCTCTTCGAAGAGGGGAGCGGCTCCGTCCTTCCGGAGATCATGAGCCGGCTGGATCACCCGAACAAGGTCGTCCGCTATTACGCGGCCTACAAGCTGAGCCTCGTCTCCGACAAGAAGGCGGCGGCCAAGGCCGCGCCCGTCCTGTCGAGGATCGTCGAGACCGAGAAGGACGCCGAGCTCCTCGACCGGGCCCGCATCGCCCTCCTGCGGGTGTCGCCGGAGAGTCTGAAGTCCGCCGAGGACCGCAAACCCCGGACCGTGACCACGGCCCGGGTGCTCCGGATCCGCGTCCGGGAGGGGGGCAAGAAAGAGCCGGCCTTCTCGCTCAACATCCCCTTCGCCCTGGCCGATCTGGCCCTGGGCGCCCTCGACGAGGGCGACAAGGCGGCCCTGCGCAAGAAAGGCTACGACATCGGCAAGATCATGAGCGAGCTGACCAAGTCCAAGGGCGGCCTTTTGCGCATCGCCGGCAACGACGGCTCGATCATCGAGATCTGGATCGATTGAAAGGCCAAGAAAAAGGAGAACTCTCATGAAGAAAACCGCCGTCGCCATCCTGGCCCTGGTCCTGCTCGGCGCCGCGACCCTTCCGGCCGATGCCGCCGACCGCCGCGATTTCAAGGTCATCCAAGCGGCCGTCAAGAAGAGCCCGAACCCGGAATACGTCGAGGGCCGCGAGGCCAAATGGTTCAAGGTCCTGATCACCGAAGGCCGGGCGGGCGAGGCGAAGATCAGGCTGACCCTGCCCGTCGCCCTGATCGAGCTGGTCATGGGCTGTGACGCCGCCCGTCGCGTCAGGTTCGACCGCGGCCGGCGCGGCCCTTGCGAGGTCGATCTCAAGGCCCTCTGGGCGGAGCTGAAGAAGGCCGGCCCCATGGCCCTCGTCGAGCTCGAGGATGACGGGACCGTCATCAAAGTCTGGCTCGAATAGCCCAGAATAGCCCGCGTTGACAAGACAGGGAGGCGCCCATAAAATGGGGGGACCAGGAGGTCGATCGTGGGCAAGACCCTGACGGAAAAGGTCCTCGGCCGCAAGGCCGGCCAGGACGTCGTGGCCGGCGAGGTCGTCTCGGTTTCGCCGGACTACGTCCTGTCCCACGACAACTCCGCGGCCATCATCCAGGAGTTCCGGAAGCTCGGCGTCAGGAAGGTCAAGGCCCCCGGGAAGATCGTCATCGTCCTCGACCACATCGTCCCGGCCGCCGACGAGAAGTACGCCCAGAACCACAAGTCCATCCGCGAGTTCGTGGCCGAGCAGGGCCTGCCCCATTTCTTCGACATCAACGCCGGCATCTGCCATCAGGTCCTGCCCGAGCAGGGCTTCGCCCTGCCCGGCCTGGTCATCGTCGGCAGCGACTCCCACACCCCGAGCTACGGCGCGCTCGGCGCCTTCGCCGCCGGCATCGGCCGGACCGAGACGGCCTGCACCTGGGCGACCGACGAGATCTGGCTCCGCGTCCCGGAGACCCTGCGCATCGACCTGGCGGGCCGCCTGCGGCCCGGCGTCTTCGCCAAGGACCTCAGTCTCAAGCTCATCGGCGACCACGGCGCCGAGATGGCCAACTACAAGGCCGTCGAGTTCGCCGGTCCGGCCGCCCCCGATTTCAGCGTCGGGGCCCGCCTGACCCTGGCCAACATGTCGGCCGAGATGGGGGCCAAGAACGGCTACTTCGCCCCGGACGACAAGGCCCTGAAGTGGCTCGAGGGCCGGGCCCGGGCGCCCTTCGTCCCGGTCGCGTCCGATCCCGATGCGAGCTACGAGTCCGTCCTGCCCTTCAATCTCGACGGGCTCGAGCCCCAGGTCGCCTGTCCCCACACGGTCGACAACGTCAAGCCGGTCGCCGCCGTCGCCGGCAAGCCCGTCGATCAGGTCCTCATCGGGACCTGCACCAACGGCCGTCTCGAGGACCTCGAAGCCGCGGCCGCGATCCTCAAAGGCCGCAGGGTCCATCCCTCGGTCCGGGTCCTCGTCATCCCGGCCTCCTGGCAGGTCTATCGGGAGGCCCTCGGGTCCGGCGCCCTGGCCGCCCTCGTCGAGGCCGGGTGCGTCATCCTCAATTCGGGCTGCGGGCCGTGCCTCGGCGCCCACGAGGGCCTCATGGCCGCTGGCGAAGTCACGCTGAGCACTTCGAACCGGAACTTCCGGGGCCGGATGGGCCACCGCGACTCCGAGATCTACCTGGCCTCGCCGGCCACGGCCGCGGCCACGGCCGTCGCCGGCCGGATCACCGACCCGAGGGAATTCTCATGAGCCGCGGCCTGGTCTGGAAGTACGGCGACAACGTCAACACCGACGTCATCTTCCCCGGCCGCTACACCTACCAGATCATGACCCCCGAGGAGATGGCGGTCCACGCCCTCGAGGACCTCGACCCGGCCTTCGCCAAAAACGTCAGGCCCGGCGACGTCATCGTGGCCGGCAAGAACTTCGGCAGCGGCTCGTCCCGCGAGCAGGCCGCGACCTGCCTCAAGGCCGCGGGCGTCCGGGCGGTCGTGGCCCGGTCCTTCGCCCGCATCTACTTCCGCAACGCCATCAACATCGGCCTGCCCGTCGTCCAGAGCGACGAGGCCGTCGACGCCCTCGAGACGGGCGATCCCGTCGACCTCGACCTCGGCCGCGGCGAGATCCGTTCGGCCAAGGGGACTTTCCGCTTCCGGCCGCTCCCGCCGTCCGTCATCGGCATCATCGCCGCCGGCGGCCTGATCGAATACACCAAAGCCCGACTCGCAGATCGTGAGATCGAAGACCAACAGGAGTGACCATGCCCAAGCACAGGATCGCCATTCTCCCCGGGGACGGGGTAGGGAAGGACGTCGTCGAGGCCGCGATGATCGTCCTGGACAAGATCGGTCTCGACGCCGAGTACGTCTACGGCGACATCGGCTGGGAGTTCTGGTGCCGGGAGGGCAACCCCCTGCCCGACCGGACCCTCAAGCTTCTCCGGGAGACGGACGCCTGTCTCTTCGGGGCCATCACCTCGAAGCCCAAGGAGGACGCCGACCGCGAGCTCGATCCCTCCCTGCGGGGCAAGGGGCTGTCCTACTTCAGCCCCATCGTCCGCCTGCGCCAGGAGTTCGATCTCTACCAGAACCTGCGGCCCTGCAAGGCCTACGCCGGCAACCCCCTCAATTATAAGGAAGGGATCGACCTGGTCATCTTCCGCGAGAACACCGAGGGCATGTACGCCGGGGTCGAGTTCTTTCCCCTGCCCGCGGTCGTCCGGGAGGCGCTCCTGACGAACCCCAAGATGAAGCGGTTCAAGGACGTCCCGGCGAACGAGATCGCCGTCTCGACCCGCATCATGACCAAGCCGGCCTGCGCCCGCATCGTCCGGGCGGCCTTCGAGTTCGCCCGCCGGCACGGCCGCAAGTCGGTCACCCTGATCGAAAAGCCCAACGTCCTGCGCGAGACCGGCGGACTGATGCTCGACACGGCCCGCGAGGTCGCCCAGGGCTATCCCGACATCAAGTTCTGGGACGCCAACGTCGACGCCATCTGCATGTGGCTCCTGAAGAACCCGCACGACTATGACGTCCTCGTCGCCGAGAACCTCTTCGGCGACATCATCTCCGACCTGGCCGCCCAGCTCGTCGGCGGGCTGGGCTTCGCCTGCAGCGGCAACATCGGCGACACCTACGGGGTCTTCGAGCCGACCCACGGCTCGGCCCCGAAGTACTCCGGGATGTACAAGGTCAACCCCATCGCCACGATCCTGGCGGCCAAGATGATGCTCGACTGGATCGGCGAGACGGCCAAGGGCGAGGCCGTCGAGGCCGCGGTCGCCGAGGTCATCAAGGACGGACGGGCCAGGACCTACGACATGGGCGGCGCGTCGACGAGCCTCGACATTGGCCGGGCCGTCGCCGCCAAACTCTAACTTGGCTATTCATGAAAACGCCATATTTCTCCTTCAAGCAAGAAAACCCAAAACCTGCGTTTTCACCCTTCGGGCAAGCCGATCCGGCCGCATCTGCTTCGTTGCAAAGGGGTTTTAACGCCTCGCATCTGCAGCCGCCTCGGCTCGTGAATAGCCCAAGTTAGGGGGGCCCGATGCTCGTCCTCGCGGTCGACACGACCACGCCCGGCGGCTCGGTCGCCCTCCTCGAGGACGAGACCCTCCTCGGCGAGGCCAACGTCGAGTCGGCCGCGACCCACTCCGCGCGCCTCTTCCGGTCGATCGATTTCCTCCTCGGGGCGACCGGCCGGGACATCCGGGACGTCGGCGCCTTCGCCGTGGCCGTGGGGCCCGGCTCGTTCACCGGGATCCGCATCGGCATCGGGGCGGCGAAGGCCCTGGCCTTCGCCTCGGGGAAGCCCGTCGCCCCCGTATCGACGCTCCGGGCCCTGGCCGCGAAGCTCTGGTCGGGCGGCGAGAAGCTCGTCTGCCCGCTCCTCGACGCCAGGAAGGGCGAGATATATGCCGGCCTCTTCGAGTCCGGGGCGGGGCCGGGGGAGGGGGGCCTGCGCGAGGCTATCCCCCAGGGCGCCTACGACCCCGACGTCTTCTTCGCCCGACTGCCGGACGGCGGCCCGATCGCCTTCGGCGGGAGCGGCCTCCCCGTCTATCGCGACCGTCTCCTCGCCCGCGTCGGCGACCGGGCCCGCTTTCCGGCGCGCTCGCCTTTTATCGCGGCCGAGGTCGGCCGGATCGGGGCCGGGCTCATCCGCGCGGGCCGGGGCGTCGAGGCAGCTTCCCTCGAGCCGCTCTATTTCAGGCGCTCCCAGGCCGAAGAGCCATGCCGGAGCTGACCCGGGGCGAGGGCCGTTTCTTCATCCGCCGGATGCGGGAGAGCGACCTGCCCGCCGTCCGGGAGATCGAAGCCCTGTCCTTCTCCAATCCCTGGACCGACAACACCTTCCGGGGGGAGATCCAGAACACGCCCGTCTCCTTCCCCCTGGTCGTCGTCCGGCGGCCGGGCGACGAGGTCGTGGCCTACATCGTCTACTGGCTGATCCGGGAGGACGTCCAGGTCAACAATATCGCCGTCCATCCCGACTGCCGCGGCCTCGGCCTCGGCGAGACCCTGATGCGCTTCGCCATCGCCAAGTCCCGCGAAGCCGGCGCGACCTTCATGACCCTCGAGGTCCGGCAGTCGAACGCCCCGGCCCTGGCGCTTTACAGGAAGCTGGGGTTCGAGATCCTGGGCATGCGGAAGAACTACTACACCAAGCCCGACGAGGACGCCTTCGTCATGGCCCTCGTCCTCGATCAGGAGCCCGGTCCGTAGTCGATCCGGACGAGCGTCAGTCCCTTGGCCGGGGCCGTCGGACCGGCCAGCGAGCGGTCC
Organism: Candidatus Aminicenantota bacterium; assembly: GCA_034679465.1. Taxonomy (GTDB): domain Bacteria; phylum Acidobacteriota; class Aminicenantia; order Aminicenantales; family Saccharicenantaceae; genus RBG-16-66-30. Next base: position 28,458 of record JAXDAV010000071.1, read on the forward strand.
TTGAGTCGGAAGATCTCCTCCACCTGCTCCGGCGCGATCCGGCCGCGCCCGACCTCGAGGAGCGTCCCGACGATCGTCCGGACCATGTAGCGGAGGAACCCGGCCGCCTCGATCGTGTAGACGAGCTCCGTTCCCGACCGCCTCAGCTCCGAGCGGGTGACCGTCCGGATTGGGGAGCGGTCGCGGTTCGAGGACAGGGCCGTGAAATCGGCGGTCCGGGCGAAGAGCCGGGCCGCCCGGCGCATCCGGCCGGTCTTCAGGGGGTAGGGCCAATGGAGGACGAAGCGGCGGTCGAGCGGGCTCGGCTGGGGCGAGCAGTCGATCCGGTAGCGGTAGAGCTTCGAACGGGCCGACTTCCGGGCGTGGAAGTCCGGCGGCGCCTCGACCAGGGAGAAGACGCGGACGTCCTCCGGGAGAACGGCGTTGAGGGCCCGGAGCAGGACCTCGTCGGAGAGCCTGAAGGCGCCCCGGAAGCCGGCCGTCTGGCCCAGGGCGTGGACGCCGGCGTCCGTCCTTCCCGCGCCGTGGACGACCGTCCTCTTGCCGGTGATCTTGCGCAGGGCCTCCTCGAGGACCCCCTGGACGGTCCGGCCGTCGGGCTGGCGCTGCCAGCCGCGGAAATCCGTTCCGTCATAGCCGAGGACGATCTTGTAGTTCTTCATCTCATCCGGACAGGCCCAGGAGCGCCATTCGGACGGCTTCCTCCGGCGTGGCCGCGATATCGACCCCCTTGACCGCCCAGGTGCCGAGCCCGACGACCTTCCTGCCGTGGATCTTGCCGAAGGCGATCTCCGAGAGCGTGCCGTACTCGCCGTTGACGGCGATGACGGCGTCGGCGTTCATGACGACGAGCGCGTTGCGGGTATAGCCGAGGCCGGTCGCGATGGGCACGTCAACCCAGGGATTGGCGTCGGCGGTCGAGCCGCCGGGCAGGATGCCGACGACGAGGCCGCCCCCCTCGCGGGCGCCGCGGCAGGCCGCCTCCATGACCCCGCCGAGCCCGCCGCAGACGACCACGGCGCCGGCGCGGGCGATGAGCCGGCCGACCTCGAAGGCGTTCTCGACGGCCTGCTTCCCGGGCCGGCTGCCGCCGATGACGGCGATGCGGATCCTCTTGCGGATGTCTTTCATGGGCGTCCTCCGCGGGGCGATTTCCGCCTTATTCTACCACAGGCCCGGGGGCCCGGCGCGGCCGGATACGGGCACTTGATGACACGGCCTTTTCTGGGGCATAATAAGCCTCAAGGGTCTGACTATACATGCCGTTCATCAATTACGCCACCAAGACGATCGCCATCAAGATCGTCTACTACGGTCCCGGACTGTGCGGCAAGACGACCAATCTGCGCTACATCTATTACAAGCTCGACAGCGCCTCGCGGGGGGAGCTCGTCTGCCTGGAGACCGAGACCGACCGGACCTACTTCTTCGACCTCCTGCCCATCAAGGCCGGCCTGATCGGGGACTTCAAGGTCCATTTCCAGCTCATGTCCGCCCCGGGCCAGGTGTTCTACGAGGCCTCCCGCAAGAGCGTCCTGCGGGGCGCGGACGGCGTCGTGTTCGTCTCCGATTCCCAGATCCCCCTCCTCGACGCCAATCTGGAGAGCTTCGACGGCCTGCGCCGCAACTGCGTCCAGAACGACATCGACCTGACCCGGATCCCGCTCGTCTTCCAGTACAACAAGCGGGACCTCAGCTACCTCATCCCCGTCGAGACGTTCAACAACCTCCTCAACCCCCGCCGCTCGCCCTGGGTGGAGGCCGTGGCCATCAACGGGGTCGGCGTCTTCGAGACGCTCCGCGAGATCTCCAAGCTGACCGTGCCCATCGTCCGGGACAGGCTTTACGGCGTCAAGCCCCGGTCCGACGCGTCCCCGGCCCCGTCCCCGGCGCCCGAGCCCGTCCGGGACATCGGGCCGGACCCCTCCCGCTCTCAGGAACCGCCCGCCCGGCCGGCGGGGCCGACGACGCGGGTCGTGGTCAAGTCCCGCAAGGAGATCGAGGAAGAGCTGGAGCGGCTGTCCAAGGAATACGTCGGCAAATGACCCCCACCCTCTGAGAGGGATCCGCCCGCCCGTCCGTCTTTCCTTACGGGCCCCCATGCTGGTCAGGATCACGAGCGCCGCTCTCCACGGGATCGAGGCGTATGCCGTCGAGGTCGAGGTCGACATCTGCGCCGGCTTTCCGACGTTCGTCACCGTGGGGCTGCCCGATGCGGCGGTCCGCGAGAGCAAGGAGCGGGTCCGGGCGGCCCTCAAGAACTGCGGCTACGATCTCGAATCCAAGCGCATCACCATCAACCTGGCCCCGGCCGACCGGAAGAAGGAAGGCTCGGCCTTCGACCTGCCGATCGCCCTCGGCTTCCTGGCCTTCCTCGAGGTCGTCCCGGCCGCGCGCCTGCGCGACTATCTCTTCGTCGGCGAGCTGGCCCTCGACGGCCGGCTCAAGCCCGTGCGCGGCGCCCTGCCCATCGCGCTGATGGCCCGGCGGGCCGGCTTCCGCGGCCTGGTCGTCCCCGGCGCGAACGCCCGGGAGGCGGCCCTCGTCCGCGGGCTCGACGTCTACGCCCTCGACGACATCGTCCGGGTCGTCCGGCTGCTTCGCGAGCCGGGGGAGGTCGCGCCCTGCCGCTTCGACGAGCGGGAGCTCGTCGCCGAGGCCGCCTATCCCGTCGACTTCGAGGACGTCAAGGGCCAGCAGCACGCGAAGAGGGCCCTCGAGGTGGCGGCGGCCGGCGCCCACAACGTCCTCCTCGTCGGGCCGCCCGGAGCGGGCAAGACCATGCTGGCCCGGCGCCTGCCGACGATCCTGCCGGACATGTCCTACGACGAGATGCTCGAGGTGACGCGGGTCTACAGCGCCGCCGGCCTGCTGGCCGGCTCCGGCACCGTGGCGACGCGGCCCTTCCGCGCGCCCCATCACACGGTCACCGACGCCGGCCTCATCGGCGGCGGCCTTGTGCCCAAGCCCGGCGAAGTCAGCCTGGCCCACCACGGCCTCCTCTTCCTCGACGAGCTCCCGGAGTTCAGGCGCAAGGTCCTCGAGGACCTGCGCCAGCCGGTCGAGGACGGCCGGGTCACGGTCGCCCGGTCGGGCTATTCGGTCGTCTTCCCGTCCGCCTTCATGCTGGTCGCGGCCATGAACCCGTGCGCCGACGTCCGGCGCGGCCTGCTCGGCCGGGAGGCCGACTGCACCGAGAGCGAGAAGGCCCGCTATTACTCGAAGATCTCGGGGCCGCTCCTCGACCGCATCGACATCCAGCTCGAGGTCCCCGAGGTCAAGTTCCGCGACATCGTCTCGCGGGCGCCGGCCGAGAGCTCGGCGGCCATCCGGGCCCGCGTGACCCGCGCCCGGGAGCGTCAGGCCGCCCGTTTCGCCGGCCGGCCCATCTTCGCCAACGCCCGGATGGGCCCGAGGGAGGTCAAGGAGCTCTGCCGCCTCCCGGCCGAGGCCGAGAAGCTCCTGGAAACGGCCGTGACCAAGCTCGGCTTCAGCGCCCGGGCCTACGACCGGGTCCTCAAGGTCGCCCGGACGATCGCCGATCTCGAGGGCAGCGAGGCCATCGCGACGCCCCACGTCTCCGAGGCCGTCCAGTACCGGATGATGGACCGGCTTCGATAGCCCGTGCGATTGCCCTTTTCCCCCGCTTTTGCTAGAATCCCCGCCAATAACGGCACGACCGAGAGGAGATGACCGCATGGCCCAAGAAGCTTCCGCCTGCCCCGTCGTCGACAAGACCAAAATCGCTCTGCCGAGGATCCTCAGCCTCTGGGACGTCGTCATGATCGTCGTCGGCGGCGTCGTCGGCTCGGGCATCTTTCTGTCGCCCTCCGAGATCGCCGCGGCCGTCCCGGCGCCGCTCCTGATGCTGGCCGTCTGGGTCGTCGGGGGCCTGTTCAGCTTCTTCGGGGCGGTCGCCTTCGCCGAGCTCGGTGCGGCCATGCCCGAGGCCGGCGGCATCTACATCTATCTCCGGGAGGCCTATGGCCCTCTCTTGTCCTTCCTTTTCGGCTGGACGCTCTTCCTGGTCATCGATTCGGGCTCGATCGCGACGCTGGCCGTGGCTTTTTCCCATAACATCCTGCCCCGCTTCGTGGACATGACGCCGCCCACGAAGAAGCTCATCGCCGCCGCCTTCGTCGCCTTCCTCGGGGCCGTCAACTATGTCGGTCTCCGCTGGGGATCGCGGCTCCAGAACGGAACCACCTATCTCAAGACGGCGGCCATCGGCATCATCGTCATCGGGGTCTTTTTCTTCACCAAGGGCCAGGGCTCCGTCCGGAACTTCGTCGAACCGTCCCCCGGACCGCTCAACTTCGGCCTGCTCGGGGCCTTCGGCGTCGGCCTGGTCGCCTCGCTCTGGGCCTACAAAGGGTGGGAGGCGGCGACCTACAGCGCCGGCGAGGTCAAGAACCCGAAGAGGAACCTGCCCCTGGGCATCCTCATCGGCACGGTTTCGGTCATCGTCCTCTACGTTGTGGCCAATCTGGCCTACCTCTATATCATGCCCGTCGGCAAGATCGCGGCCTCCGAAGGCCGGGTGGCCCTCGAGGTCATGCAGGTCATCGGCGGCCCGGTCCTGGCCTCGATCATCACCGCCCTCATCCTCTTCTCCATCCTCGGCGCGGCCAACCAGAACATGCTGACCTCGCCGCGGGTCTATTTCGCCATGGCTCGCGACGGCATGTTCTTCAAGAAGGTCGCCGAGTGCCATCCCAAGTTCCTGACCCCACATGTCGCCATCGTGGCCATTACCGGCTGGAGCATCCTTCTGACCCTGACCGGGACCTTCAAGCAGCTCTTCACCTACGTCATCTTCGGCGAGTGGATCTTCTTTGGCCTGACCGTCGCCGCGGTCATCGTCCTGCGCAAGAAGAAGCCGGACCTCGAGCGGCCCTACAAGACCTGGGGCTACCCGGTGACGCCGATCATCTTCGTCCTGGCCGCGGCCTATGTCGCCGTGGGCTCGCTCTTGAGCTCCTTCCGCAACGCCATGTTCGGCCTGCTCATCATCTGCCTGGGCATCCCGGCTTACCTCTACTGGAAGGGAAAGCTCGACAAGGCGCCCAAGTCTCCGGCCTAGAGACCGGAGCTTTCAGGCCGGTCCCGGGCCGGGACAGCCCTGTCGAACAAATACGAGGGGCAATCCCCTGGGGGATGGGCCCCTCGATGGGGAGGGCGAAATGAGGTACTTCGTGTTGGGTTCGACCTATGTCGTCCGGCTGGACCCCGGGGAGAAGATCGTCGAGACGCTTGCGGCGCTCTGCGAGCGGGACGCGATCGGCGGGGGCTTCTTCAACGGCCTCGGGGCCGTCGCCGAAGCCGAGATCGGCCACTTCGACCCGGCCGGGAACGCCTACTCGTGGACGACTCTCTCCGGCCCCCGCGAGATCATCTCCCTCTACGGCAACATCACGAGGGTCGACGGCCGGCCCTTCATTCACGCCCACATCGCCCTCGGCGACAACGCCTTCGCCGTCCGGGGAGGGCACTTGAAGGAGGCCGTCGTCTCGGTGACCTGCGAGCTCACCCTGACCCGGTTCCGGGACGATATCCGCCGGACAAGGGACGAGGCCACCGGCTTCTCGAAGCTCGCCCTCGAGCCGGGCGGGGAATGAAGGCCCGGGCCGCATCGTCCGGCCCCAGGCCGACGGGGATGTTCCCTATTTCGCCGGGAAGAGGACCCGGCACCTGCGGAATCCGACGGGGATGTAATCGGACTGCTCGGCCCTGGCGATCTTCTTGAGAGCAAGCTCCAGGAGGAGCTTTTTCTTCTCGGGATCCCGCTGGGCCGTCTTTCGATACCTCCGCAGCCCCAGGCGGTCGCGAAGGAGAAGCATCTCGAGCGGCGACGGCGGCGTCCGCCCGCCGACCGACGCTCTCATGACCGCTTCCTGCTCAGGATCTCTTTGATATTCACGAGGTTATGATAACAGCAACGAAATGGAGAAACAAGCCGGCGGCAGATTACGAGCTTCCCGTTCTTGACGACTGAGAGCGGAAGCGAGCCGCGCTAACCACCGTCCTGGCCATGGGGTCCGAGGTCGCGGCCTTCGACGAACTGTTCTCCAATCTCAATCTGGCCCTGGTCGAGGGACTGGCCGAGGACTCATCTCTTACGCGGGCGGGGTATTCTATTTTCCCGAAGGGAGATCGATGTCATGCCCAAAGCCGGGTGCGGATTGAGCCCTTCGCCGCACAGGCAATCCAGCCGTCAACGTCATTCCGACAATCAGCTTGCTCCTATAAAGGAGGCGGAACCATACATGCAACCGTTACTCCTGGTGAGCACTTGAGCTCACAACCCGACGCTGTCCAACCCGACGAGGCGTCGCAGGCTCCCTGAGTGCAGAAGCCAGGGAAAGCTTGGCTGCAGTAGATCCCTTCCGCGCTGCATGGCGAGGCCATAACGCCGCTGACCAAAATAGCCGTGCCTATGATCAGCGCAACCATCATGACGCCAGCCAGAAGCCTCTCTTTTCCTCTCATCGCGCGACCTCCTTATAGCGATTAATCAAGTACATGTCGGCTTTTTCGTCATATAGAGAAACAAAGATGTTTGGAATCCACTTATTCAAGCCACAAACAATGCTACGGCAACCCCATGAAGAAGGTGTTATCCTGACATTCTTTAGAGGCAATCTGGATCTTATCGTCAAATCTCTTTCGTCGAGTCTCACCAGTTCTTCAAATTCCCTAAGTCTCTCATCAGCAGCGCCCATGAGAAGGTATAGTTTTTCATTGAAATAACACGCATCCTTAATGATATTATTTGTCTTGAATGCGCCGTTCGAGCTCCTCGTTTGGCCGATTTCCAGATAGTATTTCTTGTTCTTATCGATGGTATCCACGTCTGCGAGCGTTTGCCTGGATATAAAAATCCCGTCCGGATCATATTTAAAGATTTCCGCAAAGCAATAAGATATAAAATAGATATTGGTCTTTCCTATCAGTATTTTTCCGTCGTTAATGATGCCATCAATAAAGGCGGACGGCCAACCTTTATAGATATATGGATGCGGAGCGTACTTGAATCCAAAAGATGTCGATCGCTCGCCATTCTTGGCATAGCCACTAATCAGCTTTTCAGAACCCGCCTCTGCGACAAATATGGTATCTTCTTTTACAGCGAAAGAGATCAGTTTGTTGAAGATCCTGAACCTATTGCGAAAAACTCCATTCAAAGAGAATATGCTTATGCCAATGTCGTCCGCGACATATAGAGAGTTTCCCTCAACAACGGTATGCCACGGATGATAGAGATCACCTGGCCCTTGACCGGGCCGGCCTATCGTTGACATTTCTTCGTCAAAATAGTCGATTCTATAGACAACGTGCTCGCGATTATCTGTCGCATATATTACGCCTCGGTTATCGATCGCTATAAAGGGGATCGTCCGAAAAAACACGTTCTGATGCTCTTTCGGAATGCTGTCAACAAATTCTAAAGCAACCTCCTGGCAAAAAAGACCGCGAAAAAAGAACGAGGACATGATAATCAACACGGCAACACATCGCGTCATTTAAAACCTCCAAACTCTATCTACAGCAGACTTCTTTGTCAGCGTTATCAAGAAGTTGAAATTGCTATTTCTGTTCTTTTCCTCCAGTCTCTCCAGGATTGTCTGCCATTGAGGATTCATGATCCTTGTATCAGTGCCGTCAGGGACATTGAAGGCTAGGCGAAAGTTATGGATATCGTTCTCTGAAAAATCGGGCTGAAATAAAAACAGGATCTTTGTTCCTTCTTTCTTCAGCAAGTCCAATTCCGGGCAAGGCCGGCAACAAACAGTAGCTTCTTTGATTAGGTAGATTGCACTCTTATAGCCCAATAGGTCTGGCTCCAGACGCCTAATCTTCGTGTTCAGGTACCGTGCGTCACTAAAGGGGACAATGAAATATGTCAAACTGACAATAACTACAACGATAATAGCCATGCCTGCAACGGTCTTCACGATAACAACCGCCCTCTAGATCTATATATAAAGATTCTTGAATGCGTTGTCAAGCAAAATAAGAAGCAAAATTAGAAGACGATATCGGCCGGAAGGAGATCAGTGCGGATCGACCCTGCGACCATCCTCGACTACGATGCTTCCGCCCTTGATGACCGTGCGGACGGGGTTCCGTCCGGCCTCGTAGGCCAGTGACACATAGCCCGGGAGGTCGCAAAGCAATAGATCCATCTTCTTCCCCGGCTCGAGACTGCCCACCGTGTCATGGCGACGGATGGCATAGGCCGCGTTCCCCGTGCAGGCGATGAGGGCCTCTTCGACCGTCAGGCCCAGGGTGAAGACCCCGAGCTGGAGGATGAAGGGCATCGAGCTGATGTGGGAGCTTCCGGGGTTGAAGTCCGAGGCCAGGGCGACCGCCGCTCCGGCGTCGACGAGGCGGCGGGCCGGGGCCCGCTTGGCCATCATCAGGAAGAACGGCACGCCCGGCAGGAGGATGGCGGCCGTGTCGCCGGCCGCGAGCCGGGCGATGCCTTCGTCGGTAATGGCGATGAGATGCTCGGCCGAGACGGCACCCACCTCGGCGGCGAGCTCGGCCCCTCCCTGGGAGACGAACTCGTCGGCGTGGATCTTGATCTTGAACCCGGCGGCCCGGGCCGCAGCGACGAGACGCCGCGTCTCCTCGATCGAGAAGACGCCGGCTTCGCAGAAGATGTCGAAGAACTCGGCCAGGCCGCGCCGGGCGACCTCGGGGATGATCGTGCCGGTGAGCAGGCGGATATAGTCCTCGCGCCGGTCGCGGTATTCGGGGGCGATCTCGTGAGCGCCCATGAAGGTGGGAACGACATCGACCGGGTGGAGGGCGGCCAGGTCCCGCAGGGCCTCGAGCTGCTTGATCTCGTCCTCGAGGTTGAGGCCGTAGCCGCTCTTGGCCTCGACCGTCGTCGTCCCGGAGAGGAGCATGCGGTCGAGCCGGCCGAGCGACAGGCGGACGAGCTCGTCGCGGCCGGCCGCCCGCGTCGCCTTGACCGTCGTCTGGATGCCCAGGCCCCGCTCTGCCAACTGCTGGTACGTCCAGCCCTGGACGCGGAGGCCGAACTCGGCGGCCCTGTCCCCGGCGAAGGGCAGATGCGTGTGGGCATCGACGAAGCCGGGCAGGGCGACCAGGTCCCGGGCGTCGATCGTGACCGCGCCCGGCGCGGGCTCGACGGCCTTCCGGAACCCGCCTTCGTCGCCGGCGTAGACGATGACGCCCTCCGAGGAGGCCGCCCAGCCGTTCTCGATGACTCCGACCTGCCGCAGGGCCGGACCGCGCTTGGGCAGGGGCCCGGCGCAGGTCACGAGCTCGCGGCAGCCGGCGACGACGAGATCAGCTGATCTCATGCGGCGTCTTCCTCACGGAGGAGTGCTTGGTCCGGCGGATGAAGGCCGGCGTCTCGAAAGGCTCCCACTGCTTGTCGCTGACGGAGGACGGCTCCCAGACGGGCGCCGTCGCGCCCCGGCCCTCGAACAGATAGGGCGGAGTCTGGGGTTGGACCGGGAAGGGGGCCGGGGTCTTGCGGGCGGGCTTGGGGCCGGGACCCGAGGACGCGGCCGGGGCCGGGGCCGGCGCCGCGACGGCCTTGTCCGCCGGTTGGTCGAACCCCGTGGCGATGACCGTGACCTTGACCGTGTCCTTCATGCTCTCGTCGATGACCGTGCCGAAGATGATGTTGGCGTCGGGGTCGGCCATGCTGTGGATGAGCTGGGAGGCCTTGGAGACCTCGTGGAGGGTCATCGTCTTGCCGCCGGTGATGTTGATGAGGACGCCGTGCGCGCCCTCGATCGACGTGTCGATGAGCAGGGGCGACGAGATCGCCTTCTCGGCCGCTTCGAGGGCCCGGTTATCGCCCGTGGCCAGTCCCGTCCCCATGAAGGCCATGCCCATGCCCTTCATGACCGACTTGACATCGGCGAAATCGAGGTTGATGAGGCCGGGCTTGGTGATGAGGTCGGAGATGCCCTGGGCGGCCTGGCGCAGGATGTCGTCGGCCAGGCGGAAGGCGTCCTGCATCGAGGTGTTGATGTTGACCGTCTGCAGGAGCCGCTCGTTGGGGATGGCGATGACCGTGTCCACGGCCGACTTGAGCTCCTTGAGCCCCTCTTCGGCCTGCCGCATCCGCACCCGCCCCTCGAAGCCGAAGGGGAGCGTGACGATGGCGATGACCAGGATGTCGAGCTCGGCGGCGATATTGGCGATGATCGGCGTCGAGCCGGTGCCCGTCCCGCCGCCGAGGCCGGTCGTCAGGAAGATCATGTCGGCGCCCTGGAGGATCTCGAGCAGCTTCTCGGTGTCCTCCATGGCCGCCTGGCGCCCGGTCTCGGGGCGCCCGCCGGAGCCGAGCCCCTTGGTCAGCAGGTTGCCGATCTGGACCTTCGTCCGGGCCCGGTTGCTGTTGAGGGCCTGGAGATCGGTGTTGACGGCGATGAACTCGACGCCCTGGACGCCGTGCTCGATCATCCGGTTGACGGCGTTGCCGCCGCCCCCCCCGAGCCCGATGACCTTGATCTTGGCCCCGAGGTGGTCTTCGACCAGGTGGAATTTCAGCCGGCTGGATTCGTCGCTCATGGGTTCCTCCTTATCCTTCCTTGAACCAGTCTTTGAACCGGGCGAGGGCGCCTTTCTTCCTGTCCTTGGCCAGGCCGCGGTCCTGCCAGATGTGAAAGCCGTAGAGGACGAGCCCCACGGCCGTGGAAAAGTCGGGGGTCGAGACGCGGTCGACGAGTCCGCCGACGCCGCCCGGGTCGCCGCGCCGCACCGGCAGGTCGAAGATCTCCTCGGCCACCTCCTCGAGGCCCTCGAGGAGGGCCGTGCCGCCGGTGAGCACGATGCCGGAGTTCAGGGACTTGTCGTAGCCCATGCGCTTGATGTCGGAGTCGACCAGGCGGAAGATCTCCTCGGCCCGGGGCTGGATGATGTCGGCCAGCAGCTGGCGCGACAGGATCCGGGGCTTGCGGCCCTTGCCGACCGAGGGCACCTCGATCGTCTCCTGCTCGTCGACGGGCGGGCCGGCGATGCAACCGAACTTCTTCTTGATCCGCTCGGCCTCGGGGATGGGCGTCCGCAGGCCGACGGCGATGTCGTTGGTGAAGTTGTCGCCGCCGATGGGGATGGTCGAGGTGTACCAGAGACTGCCGCGCTCGTAGATGGCCACCTCGGTCGTGCCGGCCCCGATGTCGATCTGGCCGACGCCGAGCTCGCGCTCGTCCTGGGTCAGGACGGCCTGGGCCGTGGCGATCTGGTTGAGGACGACCTCCTCGATGCCGATGCCGGCCCGCTCGACGCAGCTCTTGAGGTTCTGGAGCGAGGTCAGGGCGGCGGTGATGATGTGGACGTTGACCTCGAGCTTGATGCCGCTCATGCCGACCGGGTCCTTGATGCCGTCCTGGTCGTCGACGATGAACTCCTGGGGGATGATGTGGATGATGTCCCGGTCGGGCGGGATGGGGATGGCCTTGGACTGATCGACGACGCGGCGGACGTCCTCGCGGCCGATCTCCCGGTTCTTGCCCGAGACGGCCACGACGCCGCGGCTGTTGAAGCTCTTGATGTGGGCCCCGGAGATGCCGAAGAAGGCCGAGCCGATCTCGACCCCGGCCATGAGCTCGGCCTCCTCCTGGGCCTTCTTGATGGCCGTGGTCGTGGCGTCGAGGTCGACGACGACGCCCTTGCGCAGGCCGTGCGAGTCGGCGGTGCCGATGCCGATGATCTCGATCTTGCGCTCCTCGGTGACCTCGCCGATGACGGCCACGACTTTGCGGGTCCCGATGTCGAAGGCGACGATGTAGCTGTTCTTGGGCATGGCTCAGTCTCCTTTGTCGGTTTGGGGGAGGCCCTGCGCGGGCGGCTCCGGCTCCGCCGGCCTCAGGTAGGCCCGGCCGTCGAAGCTCAGGTTGACGAGGGCCAGAGGTCCGAACCGGGCCTCCCATTGCGCCCGCCGGCCCCGGAAGACGGCCAGGTCCCCGGCCGGCGCCTCGGCGCCCACGATGATCCGCACGGGGTCGTCCCGGAAGGCGAGCTCGAGCGTCCCGTAATCGCTCGTCCGGATGCCGAGGAGGCGGTCCTTCTCGGCTTGCGTCAGGCCGTCGAGACAGCGGCGGGCTGCGTCCCATTTGTCGGCGAAGCCGGAGGCGAAGCCCGTTTCGTCGGAGACGACGGGGAGCGCGTATTCGTCGGGCGCGAAGACCCGTTCGAGGGCCCGGCCTTCGGCGTCGGCCAGCCGCAGGCCGTCCCGCTCGAGCAGGGCGAAGGGCGTCCGCTCGACGACCGCAATGCGCAGGCCCGAGGGGAAGACCTTCTGGACGCTGGCGTCCTTGACCCAGGCGAGCCGCCGGACCTGGGCCCGCACGGCCTCCAGGTCGCAGAGGAGGATGTTGCCGAGGCGCGGCGCGGCGAAGTGGGTCTCGAGCGCCCGCCGGAGATCGTCCTTGGCGCAGACGATCTGGACCTTGCGGATGTCGAGCTCCTCCCAGGTGATGAGGAAGAGCCAGGCCTCGCGGAGGGCCAGGAAGAAGGCCGCCTGGAGCGCGAGCAGGATGACGACGTGACGGACCCGCAGGACCCGCCGGCGCCGGTCCCTCCGCAGGGCCGCGGCCTTTTCGCCGGGCCGCAGGAACAGGCGGCGGGCGAAGAGCGGCCTTCGGCTCTCCCGCCCGAGGTCGCCGGCCACGGTCGCCATGTCAGTCCTTCGCCTCCAGGTCTGCGATGATGTCCGGGATGGTCCGGTTGATGTTCCCGGCGCCGAGGACGAGGACGATGTCGCCGGGGACGAGGATGGTCTTGAGAAGGGGACCGATCCCCTTCAATTCGGGCTCGAAGTGGACCTGCCTGTGGCCGAACTGGCGGACCTCCTCGTACAGAGCCCGCCCGGTGACGCCGGGGATGGGGTCCTCGCCAGCCGGGTAGATCTCCGTCAGGACGAGCACGTCGGCCTGGTTGAAGGCGGTGGCGAAGACCCGCATGAGCTTCGACAGCCGGGTGTACCGGTGGGGCTGGAAGACCGCGACGACGCGGCGCGTCCAGCCCCTTTTTGCCGCCTCGAGCGTGGCCTTGATCTCGGTCGGGTGATGGGCGTAGTCCTCGATGACCATGATGTCGTCGACGACCTTGCGCAGCTCGAAGCGCCGGCCCGTGCCGGTGTAGCTCTCGAGCGCGTCGAGGATCGCCCGCGGCGCGATGTCGAGGTCGAGGCCGACCGCGGCCGCGGCCATGGCGTTGAGGATGTTGTGCATCCCCGGGACCTGGAGCTTCAGGTCGCCGAGCTTCGTCCCCCTGGCGAAGAGGGTCGAGGCGCTGCGGAACTCGTCGAAGCGGAAGTCCCGGGCGGTCAGGTCGGATTGGGCCGAGAAGCCATAGGTGATGACCCGCCGCTCGATCCGGGGGATGATGCTCTGGAGGTTGGGGTCGTCGAGGCAGAGGATGACCGGGCAGTAGAAGGGGACCTTGTTGGCGAAGTTGACGAAGGTCGTCTTGAGGTCGTCGACGCCCCGGTACTGGTCGAGGTGCTCCTCGTCGATGTTGGTCAGGACGGCGATGAAGGGGGAGAGGTAGAGGAAGGAGCGGTCGCTCTCGTCGGCCTCGGCGACGATGAAGTCCCCGCCTCCGAGCTTGGCGTTGGCCCCGATCGTGTTCAGCCGGCCCCCGACGATGATCGTCGGATCGAAGCCGCCGGCCTCAAGGACGAGGGCCGTCATCGAGGTGGTCGTGGTCTTGCCGTGCGACCCGGCCACGGCGACGCCGTATTTCATGCGCATCAGCTCGGCCAGCATCTCGGCCCGGGGGATGACCGGGATGAGGCCGGCCCGGGCCTTCTCGACCTCGACGTTGTCGTCGCGGACGGCGGACGAGGTCACGACGACGTCGGCGTTCTCCAGGTTCTCGGCCCGGTGGCCGATGGCGATGCCGGCGCCGAGGCGCTCGAGCCGGCGGGTGGCCTCGTTCTCGTGGAGGTCCGAGCCGGAGACCTTGTAGCCCAGGTTGAGCAGGACCTCGGCGATGCCGCTCATGCCCGTGCCGCCGATGCCGACCATGTGGATGTGGTTGAGCTTGCGATAGCCTTTCTTGGTCACGACGCGGTCTCCTTGGCGGGGCGCTTCATCAGGGACAGGCAGAGCGCGGCGATCCGGCCGGCCGGGTCCTCGGCCTGGAGCCGGCCCACGTTCCGCTCCAGGGCCTCGAGCTCTTCGGGGCGGTCGAGGAAGCCGAGGACGCGGGCGGCCAGCGCCGCCGGCGTCGCCTCGGCTTCCGGGATGACCACCGCTCCGCCGGCCGCCTCGAGCTCGCGGGCGTTGGCGGTCTGGTGGTCGTCCGCGGCCCCGGCGAAGGGGACGAGGATCGAGGCCTTGCGGGCGGCAATGAGCTCGGCCAGCGTCGTCGCGCCGGCCCGGCAGACGACGAGGTCGGCCCGGCCGAAACGGGCGGGCATGTCCGGGAGGTAGGCGGCCACATCGGCCCGGTCGAAGCCGGCCGCCCGGTAGGCGGCCGAGACGCGGTCGAGATCGCCCGGGCCGGTCTGATGAACGATGCGCAGCCGGTCCTTCGCGGCGGCCAGGAGCGGCAGAGCTTCGGTGATGCGCGTGTTGAGGAAGCGGGAGCCCTGACTGCCGCCGAAGACGAGGAGGTCGAGGCCGGCCCCCCGCTCTTTCGCCGGGAGCCGGTAGAACTCCTCGCGGACGGGATTGCCGAGATGGACGCCCTTGCCCCTGAAGGCCGGCAGGGTCGAAGGGAAGGCCACGACGGCCCGGCGGACGGAGCGGGCCAGCAGGCGATTGGTGAGCCCCGGCCGGGCGTTCTGCTCGAGAATGACGGTCGGGACGCCCAGCCACGAGGCGAGAAGGACCAGGGGGCCGGAGCTGTAGCCGCCGACGCCGATGACGAGGCGCGGCCGGGTCCGGCCAAGGACCAGGAGCGAGTGGGCGAAGGCGAGCGGCAGGAGCAGGAGCCCCCGCAGGCTCTTGAGGCCGCGGCCCTTGAGTCCTTCGACGCGCAGAGGGATGAAGCGCAGGCCCTGCTGGGCCATGATCCGGCCCTCGACCTCGCGCCGGGTCCCGACGTAGCTCAGGACGGTCTCCGGCGCCAGGGCCAGGAGCTTCCGGCCGACGACGATGGCGGGGTAGAGGTGTCCGCCCGTGCCGCCGCCGCTGATGATGACGCCCGGCCGTCTCATATCTTCACCGTCCCCCAGGAGTCGCCCCGCTTCTCGCTGATGTGGAGGAGGATCCCCACGGCGGCCAGCGTGCAGACGAGGGAGGACCGGCCGTAGGAGAGGAGGGGCAGGGGGGTCCCTTTGGCCGGTCCCAGGCCGAGCACGATCGAGATGTTCAGGAGGGCCTGGGCGACGATGGCCAGCGTGATCCCGGCGGCGATCATCTTGTAGGTCGGGCCGGGGGCCGCGAGCGAGATCTTGACGCCGCGCCAGAGGATGAAGAGATAGAGGCCCAGGGTGAAGAGGGTCCCCAGGAGGCCCGTCTCCTCGCCCAGGATGGCGAAGATGAAGTCCGTGTGGGCGAACGGCAGGAAGTCGAGCTTCTGGGTGGATTGCCCGAGCCCCGCCCCGATGAGCCCGCCCGAGCCCAGGGCGAGCTTGGATTGGGTGACCTGGTAGCCGCTGCCGAGGACGTCCTTCTCGGCCGCGAAGAAGCCCTGGATCCGCTCGACCCGGTAGTCGGCCTGGACGAGATAGAACCCGAACAGCGCCAGGGCCGCCAGTCCGGCCGCGCCGAGGTAGCGGAGCTTGACCCCGCCGATGAAGAGGACCATCGCGGCCAGGCCGGCCAGCAGGACGGCCGTCCCGAAATCGGGCTCGAGCAGGACGAGGACCACGATGCCGCACAGGACGGCCACGGGAACGGCCAGCGTCCGGAGCTCGTTGAGGGTGTCCTTCTTGGCCTCGGCGTAGGTCGCCAGGAAGAGGATGAGACTGATCTTGGCCAGCTCCGAGGGCTGGAAGCGCAGGCCGAGGACAACGATCCAGCGGTTGGTCCGGGCGACGCTCGGCATGACGAAGCAGAGCAGGAGCAGGCCGAACGTCAGGGCCAGGAAGCCGTAGACGAAGGCCGGCCGGAGGAAGAAGGATTTCCGGACCGAGACGAGAAAGGCGATGAGGGCCAGGCCGGCCACGGCGCCGACGATCTGCTGGACCATGAAGTGGAACGACTGGTTGTACTTCACGCTGGCCATGAAGCCCGATGAGCTGAAGACGAAGAAGACGCCGATCGCGACCAGGGCGAGCGTGGCCACGAGGAGCGGCTTGTCGAACCCGAGAGGCCGGCGCCCGCTCACGTCCGGCCTCCCTTGCGCCGCAGGCCCGCGGCGAGGAGGCGGACCTCCCGCTTGAAGGTCCGGCCGCGCTCCTCGAAGTCCTCGAACATGTCCCAGCTGGTCGCGGCCGGGGCCAGGAGGACGATGTCGCCGCGGACCGCCATCCCGAAGGCGGTCCGGACGACCTCGCGGTAATTCGAGGCCCGGGCGACGGGCACGGTCCCGCCGAGGGCCCTTTCGATCTCGTCGGCGGCCTCGCCGACGAGCACGACCGACCGGGCCCGCTTCCGGACCTCGGGCCGCAGGGGCGCGTAATCGCCGCCCTTGCCCCGGCCGCCGAGGACGAGGACGACCGGGCGGTCGAAGCTGGCCAGGGCCTTGAGCGTCGCGTCGACGGTCGTCGCCTTGGAGTCGTTGACGAACCGGACGCCGCGGACGGCGAGGACGTCCTCGAGCCGGTGCTCGAGGCCGCGGAACTCCCGGATCGTCCGGCCGAGCGAAGCCGGCGCGGCGCCCATGAGGCGGCCGAGGAGGGCGGCGGCCAGGACGTTCTCCAGGTTATGGGCGCCGGGCAGGCGGACGCGCGCCGCCGGCAGGACCTTCTCGGGCGCGCCGACGCGGACGACGACCCAGCCGTCGTCGAGATAGGCGCCCCGGGCCAGGCGCCGCTTCCGGCTGAAGCCGTAGACCCGGGCCCGGGCCTCCGCGGCCAGCCCCCAGACGCGGGCGTCGTCGCGGTTGAGCACGGCGCAGGCGTCCGGCCCGCCGCGGAGGACGAGCCGGCGCTTGGCCGCGAAGTAGCTCTCGAAGGTCCCATGCCAGTCGAGGTGGTTCTCGGAGACGTTGAGCAGGGCCGCGGCGGCCGGCGAAAAGCGCTCGGTGTATTCGAGCTGGAAGCTCGAGACCTCGGTGACGTAGATGTCGTCGTCGCGGCTCTGGGCGACGAAGGAGACGAGCGGCGTGCCGATGTTGCCGGCGAGCTTGGCCCGGAGCCCGGCGTCCGCGAGGATCCTGTGGACGAGGGTCGCCGTCGTGGACTTGCCGTTCGAGCCGGTGACGCCGACGATCCGGCCCCGCAGGTAGAGAGCGGCGAGCTCGATCTCCGAAAGCACGGGAACGCCCTTCTCGCGGGCGGCCCGGATCTCGGCGAGAGGCGGGACGCCGGGGCTGGGGACGATGAGGCCGGCCCCGAGGAACGACTCCGGCCGGTGGCCGCCCGTCTCGAAGGCGACGCCGCGCTCGGCGAATTCGCGGAGCCTGGTCCCGAACGCCTCGGCCGGCTTCCTGTCGGTCACCCGGACGCGGGCGCCCCGATCGAGCAGGAACCGGCACAGGGCCTCGCCGGTCCGCTCGAAGCCGACGATGAGGACGTTCGCGCCGCGGAGCTCCATCTCTTCTCCCGCTCTCATCTCAGCTTCAGCGTCGACAGGGTGAATAGGGCGAAGATGACGCCCAGGATCCAGAAGCGGATGACGACCTTCTCCTCCGGCCAGCCGGAGAGCTCGAAGTGGTGGTGGAGCGGGGCCATCCTGAAGATCCGCTTCCCCCCGCTCGCCTTGAAGTAGGAGACCTGGACGAGGACCGACAGGGCCTCGAGGATGAAGACGCCGGCCACGGAGAAGAGCAGCAGCTCTTGCTTGATGAGCAGGGCGATGACGGCCATGGTCCCGCCGAGCGACAGGGCCCCGACGTCGCCCATGAACACCTGGGCCGGGTGGCAGTTGAACCAGAGGAAGCCGAGGCAGGCCCCGGTGAACGCTCCGGCGAAGACCGTCAGCTCGGCGGCCAGCGAGACGTAGGGGATGTTGAGATAGGTGGACCAATTCACGTTCCCGGCGACGTAGGTCAGGGCGGTCAGGGCCGAGGCGCTGATCAAGGTCAGCCCGATGGCCAGGCCGTCCAGGCCGTCGGCCAGATTGACGGCGTTGGAGGAGCCGACCAGGATGAAGACGATCCAGGGCAGGTAGAACCAGCCGAGGAAGGGGAGGAGCTCCTTGAAGAACGGGAAGCTCAGGGACAGGCTGAACTGGCCGCGCCAGCCCATCCAGATGAAGACGAGCCCGACGAGCGCGGCCAGGCCGGCCTGCAGAAGGATCTTCTGACCGGGGCGAAGGCCGAGGGACTGTTTGCGGCGGACCTTGAGGACGTCGTCGACGAGGCCGACGAGGCCGAAGAGGATCATCGACAGGGCGGCGACCTGGAGGTAGACGTTCGACAGATTGCCCCAGAGCAGGGTCGGGAGGAGCGTGCAGAGGATGATGATGAGGCCGCCCATGGAGGGCGTCCCCTTCTTGGCGTAATGGGTCTTGGGGCCGTCGGCCCGGATCTCCTGGCCGATCTGGCGGCGCTGGAGCGCCCGGATGATCGGGCCGCTGAGGAGGAAGCTCAGGACGAGGGCGGTGATGCCGGCGGCGGCGGTGCGCACGGTGATGTAGCGGAAGACGTTGAAGAGGAAGAAGTCGCTGCGGAGAGGGACGAGGAGCCAGTACAGCACGGCCTACTCCTTTCCTCGGGCCCGGAGCGCCTCGACGACGGCTTCGGTCCCCATGCCGCGCGAGCCCTTGACCAGGACGAGGTCGCCGTCCCGGACGAGCGTAGGGACGGCCGCGGCTGCGGCCGCGGAATCGGCGAAGCGATGGATGGCGGCGGCGGGCATCCCCGCCGCGGCCGCGCCCTCCGCGATCCCGGCCGCCAGCGGGCCGACGGCGACCAGGACGTCCCAGCCGGTCTTGGCCACGGTCTCGCCGGCCCGGCGGTGGAAGTCCCTCGCGCCTTGGCCGAGCTCGAGCATGTCGGCCAGCACGGCGACCTTGCGGCCGGCCGGAAGCACCGCCAGGCTGGTGAGCGCGGTCTCGAGGGCGCGGGGGTTCGAGTTGTAGGAATCGTCGTAGACGCGGAGGCCGCCCCCCGCTTCGACGACGGCGCCCCGCATGGCCAAGGCGCGCAGGCCCCCGATCGCCGGCCGGATCTCGTCGAGCGACAGGCCGAAGGCCAAGCCCACCCCTGCGGCGGCGAGCAGGTTCGATACCGCGGCCTCGTTGACGCAGGGGAGCGCGACCCGGCCGGATTCCCGTCCGTAGCGCAGGGCGACTTCGAAGCCGGCGTAGCCCTTGGCTTCGACCGCCTCGGCCCGGACATCGCACCCGGGGCCCCGGCCGAAGGTGATCCGCGGGCCGTCGAAGGCGGCCGCGGCGGCGAGGACCAGCGGATCGTCGCCGTTGAGGACGGCCGTCGCGCCCGGCTTGGCCCCCCGGAGGATCTCGCCCTTGGCCCGGGCGATCTCCTCCAGGCCGGCGAAGAACTGCAGATGGACCGGGCTGACGTTGGTGATCACGGCCACGTCGGGCGGGGCGATCCGGGTGAGGGCCAGGATCTCGCCGGGCGCGCTCATGCCCATCTCCAGGACGGCGGCGTCGTCGCCGCACTCGAGCCGGAGAAGGGTCAGGGCCAGGCCGAGATGGTTGTTGTAGTTGCCCTCGGACTTGAGGACGCGGAAGTGCGGCGAGAGGAGCGCGGCCGCGAACTCCTTGGTCGTCGTCTTGCCGACGCTGCCGGTGATGCCGACGACCCGGGCCGGCCGGCGAACGAGGACATCGCGGGCCAGGGCCTGCAGGGCGGCGACCGTGTCCGGGACGAGGACGAGACCGAAGCCGGGCGGGAGGCCGGGGACCGGTCTGCTCACGACCGCGCCCGCGGCGCCCCTCGCGGCGGCGTCGGCGACGAAGTCGTGGCCGTCGCGCCGGCCCGGGACGGCGAAGAAGAGGCCGCCCGGGGCGGCGAGCCGCGAATCGATGCCGTAGCTCGCGAAGCTCAGGTCCGGGGCGCCCTGCAGGGCCGTTCCGCCGGCGACCCGGGCGATCTCGTCAAGCCTCAGCCGGGCCATGGTCAGCGGGCCTCCATCCCGCGGAGCGTTTCCTCGACGACCTCGACGTCGCTGAAATGAACGGTCCGGTCCTTGGCGATCTGATAGTCCTCGTGGCCCTTGCCGGCGATGAGGACGATGTCGCCCTTGTTGGCCGTGGCCAGGGCCCGGACGATGGCCCTGCGGCGGTCGGGCTCGACCTCGTAGGCCCGGACGGCTTCCTTGGCGAAGCCCTGTTCGATCGCGGCGATGATCGCCGCGGGGTCCTCGGAGCGCGGATTGTCCGACGTCAGCACGGTCCAGTCGGCCAGCCGGGCGGCCACCCGGCCCATCCGCTCGCGCTTGTCCCGGTCGCGGTCGCCGCCGGCGCCGAAGACGAGGATGACGCGGCGGGGCTTGAATTCCCGGGCCGTCATCAGCAGGCTTTCGAGGGCCGTGTCCGTGTGGGCGTAGTCGACAATGATCTGGAGGCCCCGGCTGTTGGCGACGCGCTCGAACCGGCCGGGGACGCCTTTGAGGGCGGCGATGCCTTTGACGATGTCGGCCGGGGCGACGCCCAGCGCCAGCGCGGCGCCCGCGGCGGCCAGGAGATTGTAGAGATTGTGCCGGCCGACGAGGGCGGACCGGACGTGCATCACCCCGCCCGGATACGTGACCGGGGTGTCGATGCCGGTCTCGGAGGGGACGTACTTGAAGGCCCGGACGATGGCCTCGGGCTCGAGCCCGAAGGTGACGGTCGTCATCGGCAGCTCGGAGACGAGCTTCCGGCCCCACGGATCGTCCCAGTTGACCACGGCCGCGCGGCGCTTGTGGTTGAGGAAGAAGAGCTTCTTCTTCGCCTCGAAGTAGGCCTCCATGGTCGGGTGGTAATCGAGGTGCTCGCCGCTGAGGTTGGTGAAGACGGCGACGTCGTAGCTCACGCCCCAGACCCGCTTCTGCTCCAGGGCGTGCGAGGAGACCTCCATGACGCAGTGGCTCACGCCGGCGTCGAGGAAGTCGCGGAGCAGGGCCTGGAGGTCGGAGGATTCGGGCGTCGTCCGCGGCGCGGCCGTCTCCCGGCCGGGGCGGCGGTACACGATCGTCCCGATGAGGCCGGGGGCCGCGCCGGCCGCGCGCAGGATCTCCTCGAGGATGAAGGTCGTGGTCGTCTTGCCCTTGGTCCCGGTGACCCCGACGACCTTCATCCGGTCGGACGGATGGCCGTGGAAATTGGCCGCGGCCAGGGCCAGGGCCTCCCGGGCGTCGGCGACCTGGACCCAGGCCGCGTCCGCGGCCGGGGGCTTCGGCCAGGCGGAGAGCACGGCCGCGGCGCCGTTGGCGACCGCCTCGGCCACGAAATCCATGCCGTTGCGGGCCGCGCCGGGGAGGGCGGCGAAGAGAAAGCCCGGCTTGACCGCCTTCGAGTTGTAGGCCAGGCCCGCGATCTCCTGGCCGCCGGCGCCGGAGCGGGCGACGACCGGGATGCCGCGAAGCACATCGTCGAGCCTCAAGGCCGGCCCCCTTTCTTGAGCCCGGCCGTCAGGATGCGCGGCGGCAGGGGACGCTCGGGCGGAACGCGGAGATAGCGCAGGACCTGGCGGGCGATGTCCTTGAACACGGGAGCGCAGGTCTCCCCGCCGTAATAGCCGTTCTTCGGCCCGTCGAGGACGACGACCATGGACAGGCGCGGCTCCTTGAGCGGCGTGAAGCCGACGAACGAGGCCGTGTAGGTCTTGGTGTAGGACTTGAGGGCATCGTCGTACTTCTGGGAGGTCCCGGTCTTTCCGGCGGCCCCGTATCCGTCAAGCCGGCCGCGGCTGCCCGTGCCGTCGTCGATGACGCCGGTGAAGACGCGCTCGACGAGCTCGGCGGCGATCCTTTCGCTGACGGCGCGGGCCGGACCGTCGCCGTCCTCCCCGCTCCGCCCGCCGCCCGCCGCGGGGCCGTCCTTGACGACGTGAGGCCGGACGAGCAGTCCGCCCGCGGCGAAGGCGTTCATGGCCCTCAGGATCTGGAGCGCGTTAACCGTGACCTCGTAGCCGATGGCGACGTGGGGAAGAGAGACCCTCTTGTTCCATTCCTCGGGGCGGCGGACGCGTCCCGCGACCTCGCCCGGAAGATCGATGCCCGTTTTGGTCCCGAAGCCGAAGGCCTTGATCGTCTCGAAGTACTCGGGGATGGCCAGACGCTGGGCGAAGAGGACCGTGCCGACGTTGGAGGATTCCTGGATCACCCTGGGGAAGGGGAGGAGGCCGCAGCGGCGGTGGTCGCTGATGGTCGTGCCGGCCACCCGGATGGACCCCGCCGAGCAGTCGAAGACCTCCGTATAGCTGACCCGGTTCCTCTCCCGGGCCGCCGCGGCGGTCACGATCTTGAACGTCGAGCCCGGCTCGTAGACGGCCTGGACCGCGTGGTTCCTCCAGGCTTCCTTGGGGCCGGGGAACTCGTTGACGTCGTAGCTCGGCCAGCTGGCCAGGGCCAGGATCTCGCCGGAGGCGGGATCCATGACGACGATCGCTCCCCACGAGGCCTCGTGCCCGGCCACGGTCCGGGCCAGCTCCTTCTCGACGATGTACTGGATCGTCGCGTCGATCGTCAGCACGATGTCCCGGCCCGGGACGGGCGGCTTGATGATCCGGGTCTCGTAGCCGCGGCCCCCGCGGACCCGGTAGTCGACCCGCTCGCCCTCCTCGCCCTTGAGGACGGCGTTGTAGCGGAGCTCGACGCCGTTCATATCCCCGCTGGCCGGGTTCATTCCGCCGATGACGTGGCTGGCCAGGGACCCGAGCGGGTAATACCGGCGCGTCCCGGCCTCGAGGTCGAGGCCGGCGAGCCTGAGGGCCATGACCCGGGCGGCGTCGGCCTCGGGGACCCTCTTCTTCACATAGGTGTAGCCCCGGTCCTCCTTGAGGCGGCCGAGGACATAGGCGGCCTCCTTCGGCGACAGGCCGAGCTCCTGCTGGAGCCTGCGGACTTTCGCCTGTTCCTGGGCCGGGGTCTCGCCCTCCACGTTGCGGACGACGACGGACGGCGCGGGGAGGCTGCAGGCCAGGATCTGGCCGTTGCGGTCGAGGATGTCGCCGCGGCGGGGCTCGACGGTGACCCGGTTCCGGGCCTGATCGAGCACGGCCGCCTTGGCCCGCGCGTGGCCGAAGACCTGCAGCTGGACGAGCCGGGCGGCGACGACGAGGCTCCAGGCGGCCAGGCCGAAGGCCAGGACCTTGACCCGCCTGCGGATGTCGCTTTCGTGGAAGGTCCTCACGGTCGATGCCTCAGCGGGGCGCGCCCGGCTTCCGGTAGGTGATGTCCTCGTCGGGGGGCTCGACGAGCCCGAGCTTGTCCCGGGCGATCCTGTCGACCCGGCCGGGGGCGAGGAGCTCGGCCCGGCGGAGCTCGAGGGCCTCGATCGATTCCTCGAGCTTCTGGATGTCCCTGTCGTTCCGGCCGATGTCGAGGCCGAGCCTGACCGCTTCGGTCTGGTACCAGACGTAGAAGGTCAGGATGCCGATGACGGCGACGGCCAGGGCCGCGGTCAGCGCGATCCCCTTCAGGCTCCAGCGGCGGCGGACCATCAGATCCTCTCCGCGGCCCGCAGCTTGGCCGAGCGGGCCCGGGGATTCGCCTCGACCTCGGCCGCGGAGGCCATGACGGGCTTCTTGGTCAGGACGCGGGCCAGGGGAGCGCCGTCCTCCGGGCGGGCCAGGGCGTGGAAGGCCCGCTTGACGATGCGGTCCTCGAGCGAGTGGAAGGAGATGACCACGAACCGCGCGCCCTTCGCGGCGCGGCGGACCGTGGCCTCGAGGAAATCGCCGAGCCCCTCGAGCTCGCCGTTGACCTCGATGCGGAGGGCCTGGAAGGCCTTGGCCGCCGGATGGATGCGGCCCCTCTGCGGCCGCCAGCGGTACAGGCGCTCGATGAGGACCCGGAGGTCGCCGGTCGTCTCGAGCCGGCCGAGCTTGCGCAGATGGACGATCTCGCGGGCCAGCCGCCGGGTCTGGCTGAGCTCGCCGTAGGCGGCGAACAGGTCGGCGAGCTTCCGCTCCGGGTAGGCGTGGAGGATCTTCGCGGCCGTCGTCTTCGAGCGCCGGTCGACGCGCATGTCGAGCGGCCCCTCGTGCATGTAGCTGAAGCCGCGCTCGGGCGCGTCCAGCTGGAAGGAGGAGATGCCCAGGTCGGCCAGGACGCCGCGGACCTCCTCGAACGGGACGTCGAGGCCGGCCAGGTCCCTGAAATCGGCCTGGTAGAGGGTGACCCGCTTGGCGTAGGGCTTCAGCCTTTCGCGGGCGATCTCGAGGGACTGGCCGTCGCGGTCGAGGCCGATCAGGCGGGCGCGGGGGTTTTTCTCCAGGACGGCCGCGGCGTGACCGGCCAGCCCCAGGGTGCAGTCGATATAGAGGCCCGGCCGCCCCGCGTCAAGGAATCCGATGACTTCGGTGGGCAGGACAGGAAGGTGTCCGTTCTCCCTCATTCCGGCTTTCCTCGAGGGATGAGGCGGGCGATGCTCTCGAAATCCTCGTCCGAGAGCGGTTTCTCCTCGAGAGTTCCGTCGAGAACGTCCTTGTTCCAGATCTCCAGGTGATTGGACAGACCGAGGACCTCGACCTCGTCGCGGAGCTTCGCTTTGTCCCGCAGGGCCTGGCTGATCAGGACCCGGCCCTTGGAGTCGAGCTCGTGGCGCGAGCCGTTGCGGTTGACGCGGAGCATGAACTTGCGGACGTCGGGCCGGAGGTGCAGGGCGCCCTCGGCGGCGAGGTCGGTCATGGCCAGCCAGACGCCGAGCGGATAGACCTTGATGGAGTCGTCGGAGAGGGACGTGACGAAGAGATCCTTGCCGTAGACCTGCTCGATGACTTCGCGGAATTTTTCCGGGATCTTGATGCGTCCGCTGGCATCGAGCTTGGCCGTGTAGCTGCCGATGAGAACGTTCGCCATCTTCTCTTTGTCCCGATTTGTCCCGTTTCGTCCCAAATATATGGATAACAACAGGCTTTGTCAAGCAAAAAAAGCCCGGGAAACGTCAAAAATCGAGGGCCCTGTGAATGGGCCGAAAAAGGGGATCCGATACCAGCGCTTGGGGTGGCCTCCGCGGCTCGCGAATGATCCGGGCTAGGCCGGCTTTTCCGGCCCTTCGTCGTCCGGAGCGGGCATCGCGGCGATGAGATCTCGGGCCTTTTCGAGGTCGGCTTTCCGGACCAGGACCTTGAACTCGGCCATCCCGTCGACGGTGAGGGGATAGACGAACGGCGCGGTCCGGCCGCTGACGATCGCGCCGACGCCGTGGCTCCCGAGGAAGTTCTTGATCAGGTCCGCTTCGAACGGGCCGTAGACCCGCGTGAGCTCGACGAGATCCTCGTTGTCCTTGGGGATTCTGCGGTCGTCGTCTTCAGACATGGGCGGCGCCTTTTCCTGGATTCGAGATAGTCGTCGAGGATCTTCCGGTGGTCGAAGGCGAGAGGGAGCGTCCGGTCGCGGGGATCGGCGACGATGGCCGACCGGGCATCGTCGGCCCCCCGGGGCCGGCCCGCCGCCCGGGCCAGGAAGACCGTCGAGATCGTGTGGAAGCGCGGGTCGCGCGACGGGTCGGAGTAGGCGCCGAGCTGGCCGACGAGCTCGACCTCGAGCGAGGTCTCCTCGCGGGCTTCCCGGACGGCCGCCGCTTCGAGCGTTTCGCCGTAGTCGACGAAGCCGCCGGGCAGGGCCCAGCCGGGCGGCGGGTTCTTTCGCTCGATGAGGACGACGCCCCGCCGCCGCGCGCCGGCCCTGATCTCGATGATGACGTCGACGGTCGGGAACGGGTTGCGGTGCTTGGGGCGGGCCATGGCGCGCTTCGGTCTTCCGGGGCCATTGTAGGGCCCGCGGCCGGGCGATGTCAATTTCTCGAATCGGGGACGCTCATTTGTAAAGAGTCCTCATTCGGGGACAGTTTCCGAACGGCCGGCCCTGTTTTACAGGCGGGACCGTTGGCATGAATTGTGCTACTGAATGGTTGTCAATCGTCCTCGGATAGGGAGAAAGGCCATGAAAAACGGGGGGATGCGGGGAGCGGTTTTCGGGGCGGTCCTTTTCGCCGCCGCGGCGGGCCTTGCGTCGGCCGAGAACTACCGGGTCGTCAACGGGCCGAAAGACCTCTACTTCGGACACATCAGCTACATCGAAAAGACGCCCGCGGGCTTCGACCCGCTCGTCCTGAGGCCGGGCCTCGCGAGGCCCGAGAGGGGCGTCGTCAACCTGCCCATCGGCCCGGGCGATATGGTCCGGACGTCGGGGGACAGGCGCTGTGAGATCCAGTTCGACACCGGGACGATCGTCCGTCTCGATTTCTCGACCGAGCTCCGCGTCGAGACGATCATGGCCCGCAGCCTGAGCAGTCTCGAAGCGATGTCGGTGCTGACCCTCGAACGGGGCCGCGTCTACGTCATGTACAAGGAATACGACCGCAAGGAGATGTTCCAGGTGCTGACGCCGAATGCCGCGGTCAAGATGAAGCACCATTCCGTCGTCACGGTCGCCGCCTCTCCCGACGGGACGACCGATGCGCAGGTGAGGTACGGCCGGGCCCAGGTGCTCTTCGGGCCGGCCGAACAGCGGCTCGAGGACCGGGCGGTGAAAAAGGGCGAGCGTCTGATCGTCCTCGCGGACCATCAGTCCGAGCTCGCCGCGGCCATCGAGGACACCGCCTTCGAGCTCTGGAACAAGGAGATCAACGCCCGGTTCGAAGAGCTCCACGAAGGCCTGACCGCCATTCCCAAGCCCATCCAAAAGCTGTCGCCGGCGGTCTTCCATTTCGCCCAGGCCTACGGCAACCGCTACGGCGAGTGGCTCTGGGACGATCTCTACGGCTACGTCTGGCGCCCCTTCATCGACAACGGAGCCTATCCCTGGGGCTGGAGTCCCTATTATTATGGCCGTTGGTCTCACGTCGGCGGCCAGATGTTCTGGGTGCCCGACGAGCCCTGGGGCTGGGTGCCCTACCACCTCGGCATCTGGCAATGGGACAAGAAGCGCGGCTGGGTCTGGCTGCCCGGCTCGATGTTCGCCCCGGCCTGGGTGACCTGGGATTTCTATTTCGGCTATGCCTGCTGGCGGCCCTGGAGCGTGTTCGATTGGATGTTCGGCGACCGGATCGCCGCCTTCCGCTACCTGCAAAACGGTTGGGGCTATGACTGGCCCTGTGGGACCGACGAAGCGGCGGGCCTGCCGGCCCGGGCTTATACGAGGACCGTCGTTCACAAGGACTCGTTGAAGCAGCCGTCGGGCTCTCTGCCCATTCCCGACGGTCTCAAGGGGACCCTCAAGAGGGTGACCGCGGCCTATGAGAGCGGTGACGCCCGAGCCCGGGAAGGGGCGGCGGCCGTGCCGCGTCAGCTCGTCTTCGTCCCCAAGGGGGAACTCACGGCCCGAGCGATCCACGAGAAGGCCCTGACCTGGGACGAGGTCGTGAAGCCGGGCGCGCCCTCGACCGCCGAAGACGCCGCGGCCCCGCGCTTGGCCGATCCCCGGCGGGAGGCCGCCCGCATCTTCAGAGGCGTCGACGGTCCGGCCGAAGCGCCCCGGCGCGTCCCGGCTCCCGGCGCGTCGCCGGCCCGGCGCGACGCCGCGACCGCGGCCCCGGCGGGGCCGTCCGGCCGCGCGGATGCCCCCGTCACGACGCCCGGGCGCGCCGGCACGCCGGCCCGCTTCCGTGATTGGAATCCCGACGTCCGCATCGCCCGCAAGCTCGGCGTCCACATCGAGTACGCGAGCGGCCGGAACGAGATCCGTTGCCCGGAGCTGCAGATCACGTCGAGGGACAGGGACCGGGACGGAGGGAGGATGCCCCGGATGACGCCCGCAGGCGCCAGCTTCGGGTCGGCCTTCTCCGTCGGGGGCCAACACGACGGCGTCTCGAGCCCGGCGGGCCCTTCCGGGACGGCGGGCCTGTCCTCGACTCCGCCGAGCCGGGGCCAATCCGACCGGACCTCGACCTCTTCGGGGCACAGAGAGGTCAGGGGCGGCAGCGAAACCGAGAAGATCAAAAACTGAGGCCGGGCGCGACGGTCACCGTCCGCAGGATCTCGGGGATCTGCAGAGCCGTCCGGAGCCTGGCGACCTCCGCCTTGAAATCCTCCAGGAATTCCCGGCGCAGGGGCTCGGCCGGCTTGAACTTGTGGCCGAGCGGGTTGACCGGACTGCCGTGAAAATAGATGCGGTAGTCGAGATGGGGCCCGGTCGAGTCTCCCGTCGATCCGACATAGCCGACGATGTCGCCGCCCTTGAGGACGGCGCCGCGGCGGACGCCCGGGCCGAACCGGCTCAGGTGAAGATAGGCCGTCTGGTACGAGTTCTTGTGGCGCATCTTGACCACGTTGCCCGCGCCCGCCTCCCGGCCGGCGAAGGTCACTTCGCCGTCGGCCGTGGCCTGGACCGGCGTCCCGACCGGCGCGGCGTAGTCGACGCCGTAATGGGGCCGGTAGATCTTGTGGATCGGGTGGAAGCGGCGGGCCGAGAACCGCGAGGTGATGCGGGGCGTCATGAACTTGATCGGCGAGCGGAGGAAGTCCTTGCGCCGCGAGCCGCCGTTCTCGTCGAAATAATCCGCGGCCCGGGTGTCGGCGTAGGCGTAGCGGAAGGCCCGGAAGACCTGTCCGGCGTTGATGAACTCGGCGGCCAGGATGTCGCGATAGCCGGAGAACTTGCCGTCGAGGTACCTCTTCTCGACGAAGATGCGGAAGGAATCGCCCTTGCGCAGGTCGGTGTTGAAGTCGATGTCCCAGCCGAAGCAGCGCTCGACGAGGTCGATGGCCAGGCTGTCCTGCTCGCCGGCCCTGTTCAGGGCGGCGACGAGGCTGTCCTCGATCGTCCCGGAGACGAAGGCCGGCTTGAACTCGATGGGCACGTACTTCATTTCGGCCCGGACGCCGTCGCCGTCGTTGCGGACGACGAGGTAGCGCGTCTCGTCGATGTCGTATTCCAGCCGCTGCCAGGGGCCGTCCGGGAGCGAGGCCAGCCGTAGCTCCTGGCCGGCCCGGATCCGGCCCAGGTCGTAGACCGGCTTCGCGGCCGCCCCGAGGTCGTGGATCTCGCGGTCGGTGAAGCCGCGACGCTTGAGGAGGTCGGCCAGGGTCGAGCGCGCGGGGATGTGGATCTTCTCCTCCGTGAGCGGCGGAGGGGGGGGCGGCGGGGCGATCGTCGCGGCCGCGGCCGGCTCAGGCCGGAACGGCTCCGGCGGGGCCGGCGGGAACAGGACCCGGGCCAGGAGGACGATGACGGTGACGACGACGGCGAGCGCCGCGAGGGCCGCGGCGACGCGCGGCTTGTTGAGCCGGGACCGGGGCCTGGGTCTGGCCGGACCCGGCCTCATGAGGGGATGACCTTGGGCTCGGGTTTCTTGCGCGGCTGTTTCTTGAGGACCCGGAGGAGGGCCGACACGGGGCCGGAGAGGACGTTCAGGCCGAAGAAGAGCAGGAGGATATAGCGCGTGTAGAAGAGCGCGCCGAACAGGGAGACCGCCGCGAACAGGGCCGTGCGGATGTCGACCCGGCGGCCGATGAAGGCCTTGATGAAGTTGCGGTAGGGGAACGTGCTGACCATGAACAGGGAGATGACGAGCGTCAGGACGGCGATGAGAAAGCCGGCCCCCCGCGTCGCCAACGGGAGGGGATGGAAGTTCACGATCGCGGCCATGAACATGGCCGCCGACGGCACGGTCAGGCCCTGGTAGTGCTTGCGGTCCGAGGGGACGCGGCTGCGGACGTTGTAGCGGGCCAGGCGCAGGACCCCGGCCGTCAGGAAGACGAAGCTGAAGAAGACCGCCGGGGGCCCGGCCATCTCCATGCCCCAGTAATAGAGAAGGACGGCGGTGGCCAGTCCGAAGGACACGGCGTCGGCCAGGGAATCGAGCTCGATCCCGAAGTCGGACGGTGTGTGCGTGGCCCGGGCGACCAGGCCGTCGAGGCCGTCCATGAGCGCCGCGATGATGATCAGGAGCGCGGCCATCTTGTAGCGCCCGTGGAAGGTCATGAGGACGCTCATGAACCCGAAGAAGAGGTTCGTCAGGGAGAACAGGCTGGGGATGAGATGGAGGCCGACGGGCGGCTTTTTCGGCTTCATGGCTGGACCTCGCCGATGACGGTTTCCCCCGCCTTCACCTTGCAGTGAAGCGAGGTTCGGATCGTGACGCTCCGGGGCAGGGTCAGCTCGACGCGCGAGCCGAAGAACATCAGGCCGGCCCTCTGGCCCCGGGCGACGGCGTCGCCGGCCTTGACGAACGACTTGATGCGGCGGGCGGCCACCCCGACGATCATCTTCATGACCGCGTCGACGCGGCCTCCCTTGAGGGCCAGGGTCGTCGACTCGTTGTGCTCGCCGGCCTCGGGCTTGTAGGCGGGCCGGAACCGGCCGGGGCGGCGCTCGACCGAGGCGACGACGGCCGCGAGCGGGGCGCGGACGATGTGGACGTCATAGAGGGACAGGAAGATGATCACCTTGGTGGCCGGGCCGCCGAGGGCGGGGTCGGCGTCGATGGCCTCGAGGCCGAGGACCTCGCCGTCGGCGGGCGAGACGAGAAGATGCTCGCCGGCCGGCGGGACGCGGTCCGGGTCGCGGAAGAAGAAGGTGAAGGCGCCGGCGAGAAGACCGCCGAAGACGGCCGCGACAACCAGGCCGAGGAGGCCGAAGAGAACGGCCAGCAGGGCCGAGGGGAGGATGAAGCGCAGGCCTTCTGTGGCGACCTTCATGCCCCTCCTCAGCGGTCCGCCCAGGCGAAGCCGGCCAGGAAGGCCAGCTTGGCCGCGTCGGCCATGATGTCGGGATTGATCCGGTAGATCGTGTCCCCGGTCTGATGGTAGGCGAGGTGGGGCCCGTTCGAGCCGAGGCTCGCGGCGGGTATGCCCTTGAGGAAGAAGGGGGCGAAGTCCGAGCCCCGGACGCCGACGGAACGGATCACGCCCAGGCCCCGGAGGACCTTGACGGACTTGTCCGCTTCCTCGATGGCCTTCCCGAACTCGGCCGGCTCGGCCGCGACGGCGCCCCAGAGCCCGTCGCCCTCCCCGGTCATGTCGAAATTGAGCATGCCCGCGACCTTGTCGAAGGGCCCGGGGAGGTGGTCGACGAACCAGGTCGAGCCCTGAAGACCCATCTCCTCGCCGCCGAACAGGGCGATGACGACCGAGCGCTTGGGCTTGCGGGCCAGCGCGGCGAAGGCCTTGCCGGCCTGCAGGCACGTGGCGCTGCCGCTCGCGTTGTCGTCGGCGCCCGGGAAGAGCAGGCCCATGTGGGCGCCGGTGTGGTCGAGATGGCCGCCGATGACGACGCACTCGCGGCGGAGCTTCGGATCGGAGCCGTCGATATAGCCGACGACGTTGTAGCCGACGGCCTGGGGGAAATGCCGCGACTCGACGCTCAGGCGGATCTTGGCCCGGAGCGGGAACGAGACGGGCCGCTTGTAGGTCGTGAGCGTCTTCTTCAGGTCGGCCGTCGTCGAGCCGGCGTCCCGGAGAATGGCGTCCATGACCTGGGGCCCGATCATGGCCGGCATGAACCCTTCGATGTAGTCGCCGTTGGGATTGGAGGCGATCTCGTCATAGACGTAGACGATGCCGAGGGCGCCCTTGTCGAAGGCCGTCTTCATCCGGGTCCGGTGCTCGTCGTGGGGCTGGTACCTGACGTCGCGATCGGGGGTGCCGCGGAAGCAGAGGACGAGCCTGCCCCTGACGTCGAGGCCGGCGTAATCGTCGTAGCCGATGTCGGGGGCCGAGATGCCCCAGCCGGCGAAGACGGTTTCGGCGGTCTTGTCGCCGCTCGCGGAAAAAAGGAGAGGCAGGAAGTCCTTTTCGGGGACGAGCTTCATCTCCGTGTAGGCCGGGGCCTTGGCCGGATCGGCGGGGCCGTCGGCGAGCAGGACCGTCATCTCGGCCTTGTCGATGACGGTGTGGGGCGAGGGGTAGGGCTGGAGATAGCCGTCCTTGCCGGAGATCGGCTTGAGGCCCCAGGCCGCGAGCTTCTTGGCCGCCCACTCGGCGGCGGCCGTGTAACCCGGATGGCCGGTCAGGCGCCCGGCATATTCCGGTTTGGCCAGGGTCTTGACGATATCGTAGGCCTCGGCCGGGCTGATGGAGGCCAATCCGTCCCGGAGGTTTTTGTCGAGGGTCCCGCGAGAGGCCTGCCCCGCGGGGCTTGCCTCCCGGGGCGAGCCGGCTGGGGCCGTCCGGCCGGGCGCGGCCGCGGCCACGGAGAAGACGAGAGCCAAAACGGCGAGCGGGCGGATTCTTCGCATGGGCCTGCGGATCTCCTTTCCGGACAAACCTCCACGCCCCCTGATGATAAACCCATCAGCCCCAAAAGTAAACCGGCCCCCGGGCTCGTGCCGCGTCGGCCGCCTATCTATTGAGGGACTTGCGCCGGGCGATCTCTTTTTTGACGGCCGGATGGAGGATGAAGACGTAGTAGATGGCCAGCAGGGCCAGGATAAGGCCGAACCGGGAAACGTCGCCGCGGACGAGCGAGACGGCCGCGAAGGTCAGGACGGCCAGCAGGGCGCCGAGGTGCAGGAACGGGAAGATCCTGTTGAACAACGCTCGCCGCCGTCGGGGGCCTTACTTGACAACGGCGGCCGAAACGATGGTGATCGGCTCGATCGGAACGTCCGCGTGGCCGCGCTGGCTCCCCGTCTTGACCTTGGCGATGGCGTCGACCACGTCCATGCCGGCGACGACCTTGCCGAACACGGCGTATTTCATGTCGTCCAGCCGGAAGTTGTCGACGAGGTTGATGTAGAACTGGGCCGTGGCCGTGTCGAGCGCCTGGGTCCGGGCCATGGCCACGGAACCGCGGGCGTTCTTCAGGCCGTTGCCGGATTCGTTCTTGATCGGGGGGTTGGTCGCCTTCTCGCGCATGTCGGCCGTGAGGCCGCCGCACTGGATCATGAAGCCGGGGATGACGCGGTGGAAGACGAGTCCGTCATAGTGCTTGGCGTTGACGTAGCTCAGGATGTTCTCGACCGTGATCGGCGCCTTGGCCGGGTAGAGCTCGAGGGTGATGTCGCCCATGGTCGTCTTGAGCAGGACCTTGGGATTGGCGGCCGGGGTCTGGGCCAGGGCCGCTCCGGCGGCGATGATCGTCGCGGCGACGGCGAAGGGGAGAATGTGTCGGGTCATGAATGCCTCCTCACGGTCTCTTCGAGTCAACCAAAATAGCAGAATCAGGGGGCCGAATCAAACCGGGTCTTTGACTTGACCGGGGCCCGGACTTAGAATACGCCTCGACGATATTCCTGAAGGAGGAGCCCGCATGAACTTCCAGCGCCGTTTCGCCACGGCCGCCCTGATCGCCCTCATCGCCGTCTTCGCCCTCGCCGGACCGGGGCTTCAGGCCCAGCCGACCCGGCAGGCCGCGCCCCCGGCGTCCGACGAGGCCAAGATCCTCGAGGCCATGCACCTCATCCAGAGCCAGCCGCTCTACAATTATGTCGCCGAGCTCGTCTCCGAGAAGTACGGCGGCCGGCTGACCGGCACGAAGGAGTATGAGGCCTGCGTCGAGTGGGTCGAGTCCCTGCTCAAGGGCTGGGGCATCGAGCCCGGCGGCGAGAACGGCACGTACCGGCAGCTCTTCCCGAACCCCTACACCGTCGTCTTTCCGGGCGGCGTCTGCGAGATGATCATCCCGGCGGGGAAGGGCGGCGTCGTCAGGAAGCCCTACAAGTACGAGGACGAGTTCATCCCGGGCGGCACGTCCGGGTCCGGCGAGGTCACGGCCGAGGTCGTTTACGTCGGCTACGGCATCACGGCGCCCGAGCTCGGCTACGACGACTACAAGGGTGTCGACGTCAAGGGCAAGATCGTCCTGATGGACCCCGAGGTGCCTGTCGGCCCCCGCGACGGGAGCCTCGACGAGTTCCGGAAATGGCGGCCTTACTCCTTCCACCAGGCCAAGCTCAAGAACGCCGCCGCGCACGGGGCCAAGGGCATGATCTACAACTACGGGCCCATCGGCAACCCCAACAACGCCTATGTGGAAGGGTTCGTCTATCACCACGTCGGGGCGGCGGTCGTCGCCGACTGCTTCGCCGGGACGGGCCGGGACCACAGGGACACGGTCGCCCTGATCCGCAAGGAGCTCAAGCCCCGGTCCTTTGCCACGGGCAAGACGATGACCATCAGCAACAAGACCGAGCACCGCCCCGACGGCGTCGGCATCAACCTCCTGGGCAAGATCACCGGGTCCGACCCTGCGCTCAGGGACGAGGTCATCATCATCGGCGGCCATCTCGACCATCTGGGCCGGATGTGGGAGCTCATGCCCGGGGCCAACGACAACGCGACGTCCGTGGCGGTGACGCTGGGCGTCGCCGAGGCCATGGCCAGGTGCGCCGTCAAGCCCAAGCGGACCGTCGTGTTTTTCTTCTTCGGCAGCGAGGAACAGAGCGAGGACCAGGGCACGCAAGGGTCGCACTACTACACCGAGCACCCCATCTACCCGCTCGACAAGACCGTTGTCCTCATCAACATGGAAGGGCCCGGGATCGGCGACAAGATCTCGGCCTCGGGCGGGACGACCTACCCCGAGTTCTGGAAGTTCGTGGAGAAGGCCAACGCCGGCTTCGTCCACCGCGTGCTCCGGACCGGGCCGGCCTCCTATCCCGGGCGTCCGCGCCAGGATTCGGCCTGGTTTTTCTGGAAGGGCGTGCCGTCGCTGACGTTCGGGGCCTTCGGCGGGCCTCAGCCGCCTTACGCGACCTACCACAACACGCGCGATTCGCTCGAGCTCATCACCCCGGAGATCATGGAGGACGTGGCCCAGCTCCTGTTCATGACCATCATGGACATGGCCGACGAGCCGGCCCTGAACTTCCGCTAGGCCCCCGATTCAGATGTGCAATTCGACGACGTCCTCGTCGGCCAGCACGTGGTCCCGATTGACCCGCAGGCCGTCGAGGCCGGAGGCGTTCCAGACCCGGGCGTACCGGAGCTTCTCGGCGAAGTCCTTGTGGACCGCCCTGGCCATGTCCATGACCGTGCTGCTGACCCTGAGAGTGAAGGGCGAGTCCTTTTCCGCTTTCTTGCCCGGGACCTTGCTGTAGACCCGGACGACGCGAAGCAGGTCGAAGAGGGCCCGCCGCAGCGTCTCGAGGCCGCGGCCGGTCGCGGCCGAGACGGCGATCCGCTCAAAGGGGCCTTCGTGCAGGACGCCGAGCTCCTCGAACGCCCGTGCCGAGCCCTCGGCCTCGATCCTGGTCCCGGCGAGGACCGTCCGCTTGCAGAAAGGGAAATAGGGGGAGGGGACGTCCGCGTCGCCGCGGACAAGCTCGACCTTGCGCTCCTTGAGCCGGGACCGGATCCCTTCGAGGACCGCCGCCGCGTCGGGGTCGGAGAGATCGGCCACGAGCAGGACGGCGTCGGCCATCTTGACCAGCTCGGGGAACCAGCTCTCCATGAGCTCTCCGGTGACCGGCGGCGCATCGACGAGCTGGATCTTGACGTTCTCGAACGGCATCATGAAGGGCGCCGGGGAGCGCGTGGTGAAGGGATAGTCCGCGACCTCCACGTCCGCGCCGGTGAGCGCCCGGACCAGGCTCGACTTGCCGGCGTTGGGCGGCCCGACGAGGACGATCTGCCCGGCCCCGGACCGCTCGACCTTGTGGGTCGGGGCGCGCTTGGCCGTGGCCTGCCGCCGCTCGCCTTCCTCGCGGGCCTTGGCGATCTTCTGCCGGTACATGGCGATGAGCTTGTCGGTGCCCTTGTGGTGGGGGATGACGGCGATGAGCCGCTCGTAGATGTCGATCTTCTCTTCCGGCGTCCGGGCCGTGCGCAGCTCGGCCTCGATCTTGTGATACTCGGGCGGCAGGTTCGCCGGCATAAGGAGATTATAGCAAACGAACGGGAAGGCCGGTACGGCGATCTGTGACCGGCGATCTGCGAAGACCCGGTCCCTTCTTTTTGGTCCTAACTGTGAGAAAAAACGGCCCCCCCGGGCGTCTTTCGACAGGGTCGGGAAGCGGGACCGTCGCAAAGCCCCTCTAATCCGTCTTAAAGCGTTGATATAAAATAAAATAAAATTAATGGAAAGACGAGATTTCTCTTGCTTCGGGCGCCCCTTTTTTGGTACAATATCAACCGGGAAAATGACCACCGGGTCCCGTGAGGCCGCCGCCCCGGAGACCCGCATTTTTTTATCAGTGATAGGACATGACAGAAGCAAAGTACACCGCTGAGAGCATCAAGGTCCTGAAGGGCCTCGAGGCCGTCCGCAAGCGCCCGGCCATGTACATCGGCAGCACGGGGACGGAGGGCCTCCACCACCTCGTCTACGAGGTCGTCGACAACAGCGTCGACGAGGCCCTGGCCGGCTTCTGCGCCGAGATCAACGTCCTCGTCCACGTCGACAACTCCATCACCGTCATCGACAACGGCCGCGGCATTCCCGTCGGTCTGCACAAGAAGGAGAACAAGTCGGCCGCCGAGGTCGTCCTGACCGTCCTCCACGCCGGCGGCAAGTTCGACCAGAAGAGCTACAAGGTCTCCGGCGGCCTCCACGGCGTCGGCGTCTCGGTCGTCAACGCCCTGTCGAAGCGGCTCGACCTCGAGATCAAGCGCGAGGGCGGCATCTTCACCCAGAGCTACGAGCGCGGCAATCCGGTCACCAAGCTCAAGCAGATCGGCAAGACCAAGAAGACGGGGACCAAGATCACCTTCTGGCCGGACGACGAGATCTTCGAGGAGCTCGAATACAGCTTCGACATCCTGGCCCAGCGCCTGCGCGAGCTCTCGTTCCTCAACAAGGGCCTCAAGATTACGATCAGCGACGAGCGGACCAACAAGTCCCACGAGTTCCAGTACAAGGGCGGCATCCGCGAGTTCGTCGAGTATCTCAACCAGAACAAGCAGCCCATCAATCCCAGGCCCGTCGTCTTCGAGGGCGAGCGGGACGGGGTCGGCGTCGACCTGGCCCTCCAGTACAACATGTCCTACGCCGAGACGATCTTCTCCTTCGTCAACAACATCAACACGACCGAGGGCGGCACCCACCTCATCGGCTTCAAGGCCGCGCTGACCCGCTCCCTCAACGCCTACGCCGGCAATCACAACCTGCTCAAGGACCTCAGCGAGAACATCACCGGCGACGACTGCCGCGAAGGGCTGACGGCCGTCCTCTCGATCAAGCTCCACGACCCCCAGTTCGAGGGCCAGACGAAGACGAAGCTCGGCAACTCCGAGGTCAAGGGCATCGTCGAGTCCATCGTCAACGAGCAGCTCTCGGCCTATCTCGAGGAGAACCCGACGGTCGCCAAGAAGATCGTCACCAAGATCATCGACGCGGCCCGGGCCCGCGAGGCGGCCCGCAAGGCCCGCGAGCTGGCCCGCCGCAAGGGCGTCCTCGAGTCGACGTCCCTGCCCGGCAAGCTGGCCGACTGCCAGGACCGCGACCCGGCCACCTCCGAGATCTTCATTGTCGAGGGCGATTCGGCCGGCGGCTCGGCCAAGCAGGGCCGCGACCGCCGCTTCCAGGCCATTCTGCCCCTGCGGGGCAAGATCCTCAACGTCGAGAAGGCCCGCTTCGACAAGGTCATCAAGAACGAGGAGATCGGGGTCCTGTTCGCGGCCCTGGGCATCGGGGTCGAGGAGAGCGAGGAACGGCTGGCCAAGCTCCGCTACCACAAGGTCATCATGATGACCGACGCCGACGTCGACGGCGCCCACATCCGCACCCTGCTCATGACCTTTTTCTACCGCCAGATGGCCCAGCTCATCGAGCAGGGCCATCTCTACATCGCCCAGGCGCCCCTCTACAAGGTCACCCGGGGCCGGGACATCCAGTACATCAAGGACGAGCGCGAATTCGAGAAGTTCATGGTCCGCAAGATCGCCGATGAATTCAAGGTCCGGGCCGGCGGCCGCAAGGAGGTCCTCGAGGGCGAGAAGTTCCGCAAGTTCTTCCGCAACCTCATGGCCAAGAAGAGCTACGCCCAGTTCTTCGAGCGCAAGAACTACCCGCTCTTCCTCATCGACCTGCTCATCCGCAACGGCGTCGACAGCCAGGAGTTCCTGAGCTCGAAGAAGAACGTCGAGAAGGTCCTGAGACAGGTCGCCGAGAAGGGCTTCAGCGCCAAGCTCGGCCGCGACGAGGAATACGGCGTCTTCGAGATCGAGTTCGGCTACCAGCTCAACGGCCTCTCCGCCCGCGGCAAGATCGGCATGGACCTGGTCACCTCGGCCGAGTACAAGAACCTTTACCGCATCACCCGGGAGCTCGAGGATGTCAAGGGCCCCTACGCGGTCCTGACCAACGGCGACGGCGCCGAGAAGGACGTCCTGGAGAACGAGAACAAGCTCCTCGACTACCTCTTCGAGCGGGGCAAGAAGGGCATCGCCATCCAGCGCTACAAGGGCCTGGGCGAGATGACCCCGACCCAGCTCTGGGAGACGACCATGGACCCGGAGCGCCGCACCCTCCTCAAGGTCTCCGTCGTCGACGCCGCCGAGGCCGACCGCATCTTCAGCATCCTCATGGGCGACGAGGTCGACGAGCGGAAGAAGTTCATCGAGACCAACGCCCTGGAGGCCCTGAACCTCGATGTCTGACGCCGCCGCCAAGAAGCCGCCCCGCTCAGGAGTTCCCATGGACAGCGAAACGAAAGAGCCGAAAGAGCACTTCCCGATCGCCGGGCTCGAAGAGGAGATGCGCCGGTCGTACCTCGACTACGCCATGAGCGTCATCATCGGCCGGGCCATCCCCGACATCAAGGACGGCCTCAAGCCGGTCCACCGCCGCGTCCTCTATGCCATGTACGAGAGCGGGACCTACCACAACAAGCCCTACAAGAAGTCGGCCCGCATCGTCGGCGACGTCATCGGCAAGTACCATCCCCACGGCGACCAGGCCGCCTACGACACCCTCGTCCGCATGGCCCAGGACTTCAGCCTGCGCTACCTTCTCGTCGACGGGCAGGGGAACTTCGGCTCGGTCGACGGCGATCCGCCCGCGGCCATGCGCTACACCGAGGTCCGGCTGAAGAAGCTGGCCCACGAGCTCATGGCCGACATCGACAAGGAGACGGTCAACTTCGTTCCGAACTACGACGAGAGCCTGACCATGCCCGAGGTCCTGCCGTCGAAGTTCCCCAATCTCCTGGTCAACGGCGGCAACGGCATCGCCGTCGGCATGGCCACGAACATCCCGCCCCACAACCTGGCCGAGATCTGCGACGGCGTCATCCACCTCATCGAGCGCCCCGAGGCCTCGCTCAAGGACGTCCTCAAGCACGTCCAGGGCCCCGACTTCCCGACCGGCGGCATCATCTATGGCCGCCAGGGCTTCCTCGACGCCTACAGGGACGGCAAGGGCATCCTCCACCTCCGGGCCAAGACCGTCATCGAGCGGGGGGCCAAGGGGGAGAAGGACAAGATCGTCGTCACCGAGATCCCCTACCAGGTCAACAAGTCGCGCCTGCTCGAGTCGATCGCCTCGCTGGTCAACGATAAGCGGATCGAGGGCGTCGCCGACATCCGCGATGAGTCCGACCGCGAGGGCATGCGCGTCGTCATCGAGGTCAAGAGGGGAGAGCTCGCGGAGATCATCCTCAACAACCTCTTCAAGCACACCCAGCTGCAGATCTCCTTCGGCATCATCATGCTGGCCATCGTCGACAAGCAGCCGAAGACGCTCGGCCTCATCGACATGATGAAGTACTTCATCGCCCACCGCAAGGAGGTCATCCTGCGGCGGACGCGCTTCGAGCTGCGCAAGGCCGAGGAACGGGCCCACATCCTGGAGGGCCTGGTCATCTGCCTGGACAACCTCGACGCGGTCATCAAGCTCATCCGGGCGGCCAAGACGGTCGATGAGGCCCGCAAGGGGCTCATGGAGAAGTTCGGGCTGACCCAGATCCAGGCCCAGGCCGTCCTCGAGCTCCAGCTCCAGCGCCTGGCCCAGCTCGAGCGGCTGAAGATCCAGGAAGAGTACGCGGCCCTGAAGAAGCGGATCGCCGAGCTCAAGCGCATCCTCAAGGACGAGCGGCTGGTCTACGCCATCATCGTCCAGGAGCTCAAGGCCGTCAAGGAGGAGTACGGCGACGGGCGGCGGACCGAGATCCGCGACGAGGCCGTCTCGGAGCTGAGGCCCGAGGACCTGGTCAAGGAAGAGGACGTGGCCATCGTCTATACCTCGGGCGGCTACATCAAGCGGACCTCGCTGACGTCCTATAAATTCCAGGCCCGGGGCGGCAAGGGCCGCCGGGGCATCGAGATGAAGGCCGAGGACATCGTCGAGGACCTCTATGTCTGCTCGACCCACAGCTACCTTCTCGTCTTCACCGACCAGGGCCGGCTCTACTGGCTCAGAGCCTTGGATGTCCCGGATGTCGGCATTTCGGGACGGGGAAAGTCCATTGCCAATCTCGTCGAGTTCCAGCCGGGCGAGAAGCCGGCCTCGGTCGTCGCAGTCAAGGAGTTCAGCGAGGACCGGTTCGTCGTCATGCTGACCTCGGACGGCATCATCAAAAAGACGCGGCTTTCGGAATTCCGGAACGTGAGGAAGGGCGGCATCCTGGCCATGAATATCCGGCCGAAGTCGGAGCTGTTCTCGGCCCAGCTCTCGACCGGGAAGAACGCCATCGTCATCGGGACAAAGCTCGGCCGGGCCCTCCAGTTCAAGGAGGCCGACGTCCGGCCCATGGGCCGCACGGCCTCCGGCGTCCGGGGCATCCGGCTCAAGCCCAAGGACCGGGTCATCGGCATGATCGTCGTCGGCCCGGACGACAAGTTCATCTTCACGGCCACCGACCGCGGCTACGGCAAGAAGACGGCCTCGGACATGTATCCGATCAAGCACCGGGGCGGCCAGGGCGTCCTCAACCTGCGCGTCACGCCCAAGGTCGGACACGCCCTGGGCATGGTCGGCATCGCCGAAGAGGACCTGCTCGTCATCACCGTCGAGGGCAAGGTCATCGGCATCCCGACGACCCAGGTCCGCTCCTCGGGCCGGGCGACCCAGGGCGTCCGCATCATCAACCTCGACGACAAGGACCGGGTCTGCTCGATCGCCAAAGTCCGCGAGAGCTGAACGGGCGGGATTCCAGACTACTCGGATTCTTGACTCCTGCCCAAAGCCGGGATATCCTCACCGTGTGAAGGGGAACACAGATACTGAGAACGGCCGTTTTATGAATGGGTCAGGTTAGGAGGCCAAGGGTGGAGCAAGAACCCGAAAGCGACGGTCCGAAGATCGGGCGGACCGTTTCCCATTACCGGATCCTCGAAAAGCTCGGCGGCGGCGGCATGGGGGTGGTGTACAAGGCCGAGGACGACAGGCTGGGGCGGCATATCGCGCTGAAGTTCCTGGCCCAGGAGCTCGCCCGGGACGAGGAGGCGGTGGAGAGGTTTCAACGGGAAGCCCGGGCCGCGTCGTCCCTCAATCACCCGAATATCTGCACCATCCATGATATCGACGAATTCGAAGGCCGGCAATTCATCGCCATGGAGTTCCTCTGCGGCCGGACGCTCAAGCAGTTGATTGAGAGCAAGCCCCTGGCGCTCGACCGGATCGTCGAGTCGTCCATTGAGATCGCGGACGGGCTTGACGCCGCCCATGCCAAAGGCATCATCCACCGGGACATCAAGCCGGCCAACATCTTCATCACCGATCGCGGCCACGCCAAGATCCTCGATTTCGGGCTGGCCAAGCTCGGACGGGATCGGCGCGAACCCGCCCGCACCGTCGCCGCGACCGAGACGGCGGACCCGATGCTGACAAGCCCCGGGAAGACGGTCGGGACCGTCGCCTACATGTCGCCGGAGCAGGTCCTCGGGCAGGATTTGGATCAGCGAACCGACCTCTTCTCGCTCGGCGTGGTGATGTACGAGATGGCCACCGGCATCCTGCCTTTTCGGGGAACGACCTCCGCGGCGACTTCCGCCGCCATCCTCCACAACGCGCCGACCTCCCCGGTTCGGATCAATCCCGATCTGCCGGGCGAGCTTGAGCGCATCATCAACAAGTCCTTGGAAAAGGACCCCCGGCTGAGATACCAGTCGGCTTCGGACCTCCGGGCCGATCTTCAGCGCTTGAAGCGCGACTCGGATTCGGGCCGGTCGGCCGCTGTGCCGGCGGTCGCCTCGCCGCGACCGAAAAGAAGCCGGTGGATCCTTTGGGCCGGAATGGCCGCGGCAGCGCTGCTGGCCGTGACCGGATACTTCGTTGTGTCCCGGATCGTGGGGCCCCGGCCGTCTTCGCCCGTGTCGCGCCCGCTCACCCGCCTGACGTACGATCCGGGCCTGCAGAGTGAGCCGACCTGGTCTCCCGACGGGCGCTTCATCGCCTATAGCTCCGACCGGGCGGGGAATTTTGATATCTGGGTCAGGCCGGTGGGGGAAGGGAATCCCGTGCAGGTGACGAAGGACCCGGCCCACGACTGGCAGCCGGATTGGTCCGCGGACGGCAATGTGATCGTCTTCCGCTCCGAGCGCGACGGGGGTGGCCTCTACACCGTGCCCGCGTTGGGCGGGGCCGAGCGAAAATTGGCCGGATTCGGGTACCATCCCCGCCTGTCTCCGGACGGAGGGCGGGTGCTATTCTCGAACTCGGCTTTGCGGGCCGCGAGCACGAGGGAGAGCGCCTACATCGTGGCGCGCGACGGCAAACCGCCCGAGCGAGTCCTTGTCGGGTTTGACCATGCCGCCAGCGCGGCCTGGCACCCTGACGGACAGCGGATCACCTTCTTCGGGAGGCACGAATCTCTCGGGACGGGTATCTGGACCGTCTCCCTCGCGGGCGGAACGCCGCAGAGTATGGAACTGCGCCCGGACGTGGCCCAACGTGTCAAGGACATGGAGATCGACATCTCCCGCGCCTCCTCGTTTCTCTGGGGACCGTCCGGCCGGATCCTGTATTTTGTAGCCAGGTCGAGGGGCGTCCAGAACATCTGGAGCTTCGGCGTGGACCCGAGGACCCTGGCGTTGATCACCGGTCCGGAGCGGCTGACCACGGGCCCAGGGGCGGACTCCGACATCGCCTTGACCGCGGACGGCCGCAGGATCGCCTTCACCGCCCGGGCCCGGAACGATCGGATCTGGTCTCTGCCGTTCGATGCGTCCTCGGGCCGCGTCTTGGGAGAGGGACAAGCGATCACGGCTTCCGGAACAGGAGCCGATAATCTGGATCTCACGAAGGACGGCCGCAAGCTGGTCTTTCGAGCGGTGCGAGGAGATAAACAGGATCTCTGCGAGCTCTCGCTTGACGATGGTCGCGAATCGCTCTTGAAGCCGCACGACGGCCACGAACGATTCGCCCCACGCTGGTCTCGTGACGGCCAAAGGCTGGCCTATCGCCGCACCCGCTACCTGAATCCCGACCGAACCCGGCGTGAGCGGCCGATCGTCTTCTTGGAGGCCGGCGGAGGCGACGAGCGCTTGCTGACCTCCCCGGATGCCGATGTGATCGACATTGCCACCGATTGGACGGCCGACGGAAGCGGGATTCTCAGTTCCTCGACCCGCGGAGCGACGAAGTTTCGACTGTGCCTTTTTCCGCTGGCCGCCGCGCCGAGCGCGGAAAAGGGGATGCGCGTCATCGCCGAGCATCCCGACCTGTCCTTGTATCAAGGACGATTCTCG
This sequence comes from Candidatus Aminicenantota bacterium, assembly GCA_034679465.1. Lineage (GTDB taxonomy): Bacteria > Acidobacteriota > Aminicenantia > Aminicenantales > Saccharicenantaceae > RBG-16-66-30. Next base: position 72,132 of record JAXDAV010000071.1, read on the forward strand.
CCTGATGAGCGCTGGATCGTCTTCAACGCTTCGTCCTTGACCGATCCGGTTTCGGTCATCTTCGTGATCCCTTCGGCCGGCGGTCCCTGGGTCCGGGTCACCGATCCCGGTTTCTGGGCCGACAAGGGGCGCTGGTCGCCCGACGGGAAGACGATCTATTTCCTCTCCAATCGCCTCACAGGCTTTTTCAATGTTTGGGGCATAAGGTTCGATCCCATCGGGGGGAAAACGGTCGGCGAGCCTTTTCGAGTGACCAGCCTCGAGAGTCCGGGCCGCATGATCCTCCCTTTGGTCGGTTACATGGAAATAGCGCTCTCGGCCCGGCGCCTCATTCTTCCGATCGAGGAGGTTTCCGGCAACATCTGGGTCTTGGAGGGCGTGGACCGGTAGCGTGTCCTCCGGCGTCCGTCCGGCTGGTCTATGCCATCATCGTCCAGGAGTTCAAGGACATCAAGGTCGGACACGCCCTGGGCATGGTCGGCATCGCCGAAGAGGACCTGCTCGTGATCACCGTCGAGGGCAAGGTCATCGGCATCCCGACGACCCAAGTCCGCTCGTCGGGCCGGGCCACGCAAGGGTTCTGCATCATCAACCTCGACGACAAGGACCGCGTCTGCTCCATCGCCAAGGTCCGGGAGAGCTGATGAGGGCGCGGGTTTCCCGCCTTCGTGAATTTGGCTTCCGAAAAATCGGAGTCTTGACTCTTGCCCAGGCCCGGGATACCCTCCTTTCATGAGGAGAAGGGTTGATCCTGATTCCGAGACCGGGGATTCCCTGCCCGGGCGGCCTCCCCAGAGGCTCACGTTCTGCGGTCTGGCTCGGGGGGTTCGTGAGGAGGGCGTGACGACCGATGTTGCTGGACACTTCGTTTGACTTCAGGACCGACGCGGGAGGCAAGGACTCGGACGCCGCCAGTCCAACGCTTCGCCGCTACCACAAGCTCTTGTGGAGCAAGCCGTTGCCCAGCGGCGCGCTGTTCGACTTGGACGACACCACGCCGGGCGCCTATCTGCATCACCGCTCCGGGCTCGGCGAGTTTTGGCTGTCGAGCGACTTGGCCATCCCCACATACTCCCAGTGGCTCGGCATGAAACCCCTTCTCGACCAGTTCCTCGAGGCGGAGATCGAAGTTTTCTGCGCCATCGGACACACCATGGGCGGGAGGATGGTTTTCCCGGGGAACCGGATTGACGGCAAGCAGACCATCAACGGAGCCCGTGGGTTCAACCGGAAGATCGCGGACAGGTTCGACCTGACGCTGGAGTGCATTCGCCGGCGCTACCGAGGACAGAGCAGCCCTCTTGGAGGCACCATCGAGCGATACAGCGACTTCTTTGCGCTCTTCGAGGACTTCCAGGGCTACGTGGACTTCTTCCTGTTGCAAGACCTGGTCGCCGATGACTACTCCGCGGTGAGGTATCTCCTCCCATTCGAAGGTTTCACGACGCCGTCGGTGCCCCAGAACGTCGATGCCTATCGGGAGTACAAGCGCCTGAGCCTCGAGTTTATCGAGGCGAGGAACCGCCGGATCGACCGCTGGGTGCTCGACGCTCGAGGCTCATAAGGAGCAACATGTCCGGCAAACCACAAGGGCCTAACCAGGTGCGGCGAACCCGATCATCGCCTCTCCACTGCAATCCACGGATCTTGCGGGCAGGACCTTACACCCGAGAGACTCGCCGTCCGACTTGCCGAGGAGACAAGCTCGTGCGTTGTCTGCTCGCAGTCGCGGTTGTCGCGGTGTCCGTGTCAGGCTGTCGGTCTGTGAAGACCGACGTAGATCAGCGGGTCAGCTTGGGAGAGCCCGCAATGCGAATCCACTACCTTGAAATCGTAACCAATGATGTCGACGCCTTGTGTGCCGTGTACACCGCAGCGAACGGACTGCCGTTCGGGGAGCCCGATGCCGGACTCGGCAACGCGCGCACGGCGGCTCTGCCAAGCGGAGGGCTGGTCGGCGTGCGCGCGCCTTTGCGCGAGTCAGAGGAGCCCGTGGTTCGGCCCTATTGGCTCGTGGACGATATCGAATCTGCGGTCGCTGCAGCGGTAGAGGCCGGCGCCCAGCTGGCCCATCCGCCGTTGGAGATCCCCGGCCACGGCACATTCGCCATCTACATCGCGGGAGGAGTTCAACACGGGCTCTGGCAACGGTAGCGTTGGCATTTGCCACGCAAGGAGGATGAGATGAAAACGTCGATCCCCAAGACCATGAAAGCCGCCGTCATCGATAAGTTCGGCGGCCCGGCGGTCCTTCATGTGGCCAGAATCCCGGTGCCCGAGCCCGGTGAGCGGGAGATCCTGATCCGAGTCCGGGCCGCCGGCGTCGGCTCCTGGGACCCCTGGGTTCGCGAAGGGGGGATGGGCGGCGCGCGGTTCCCGCAAGTCCTCGGATCGGACGGCTCCGGGACCGTCGTCGCGGCCGGTTCCAAGGCGCGCCGGTTCAAGGCGGGCGACCGGGTCTACGCCTATACGTTCGAAAATCCCCAAGGCGGCTTCTATGCCGAGTATGCGGCCGTCCCGGAAGATGCCGCGGCCGTCGTCCCGGCCGGCGTCAGCCCGGATGAGGCGGGCGGACTGGCGGCCTGCGGGCTGACGGCCGTCGCGGGTCTCGACGCGCTGAAGGTCGGCAAGGACGCGCCCGTCATGGTCCTCGGGGCCAGCGGCGGCGTCGGCCACATCATGCTTCAGCTCGCCAAGCGGGAAGGGGCGCGCGTCCTGGCGGTCGCCTCCGGCCGCGACGGGGTCGCGTTGGCGGCCCGGCTGGGGGCCGACGCAGCCGTCAACGGAAAAACCGCGGACGTCGCCAAGGCGGCCCGGGGCTTCGCGCCCGAAGGCCTTGCGGCCGCGCTGGTCTTCGCCAATGGGGACAAGCTGGCGGCGGCCCTGAAGCTCGTCCGCAAGGGCGGGACGATCGCCTATCCCGAAGGCGTCGAGCCGGTGCCCCATGGAACGGCCGGCGTCAAGATCCGCTCGTTCAACTCCCTCTCGAGCCCCGCGGCCTTCGCCCGGCTCAACGAGCTCATCGCCCGGGGGCCGTTCTGCGTCGAGACCCACGGGACGTACCGGCTTGATGAATTGCCGCAAGCCCACCGGAACGTCCTGAGACACCACCTCGGCAAGCTCATCGTCAAGCCGCGCGCCTGAGCGGGAGCCGCAGGCCTCTTTTCAGTATATCAGGCGGAGCGTGACGACCGCCCCTTGACAGCGTTTCGGGCCCCGGACTATCCTCACTCCCAACGAGAGGATTTCCGTGAAGCCGAAGACAGCGACGGAAGCTCGGGCGGCCGGCCCGGATATCCCGGCCCGACGCTCGTCCCGGGTCTGGGAGATCGATTTCCTGCGCGGCGCGGCCATCATCCTGATGGTCTGCTACCACCTGCTCTACGACCTCGGGGAGTTCGCCGGCCTGGAGAGGGCCCTCGGCTGGTCCACCGATCTGTCGAAGACGGCCTGGATGATCGCCCAGGCCGTCTTCGCCGTCCTCTTCGTCGTCCTCTCCGGGATCAGCTCGACCCTCAGCCGGAACAACGTCCGCCGCGGCCTGCGCCTTCTCGCGGTCTCGATCCTGGTCAGCGCCGCGACCTTCGTCTTCGATCCCGCCTCGACCGTCTATTTCGGCATCCTGCAGTGCCTCGCCGTCTCGATGCTCCTCTACGGCGCGGCCTTCGAGAAGGCCGGGACGGCCGTGTGTGCCGTGACCGGCGCCGCCATCATCGGCCTGGCCCTGGCCCTGCCGGCCCTGAACAAGGCCCTGGCGGTCCGTTCCGACTGGTTTCTTCCGTTCGGGATCCACAGCCCCTCGTTCTCCGCTTTCGACTATTTCCCGCTCATTCCCTGGCTCGGGATCTTCCTCGCCGGGGCCGCGTTGGGGAAATCGGTCTACGCGTCGAAGCGCAGTCTCCTGCCGTGGCGCCTGCCGCCGACGTTCGTGAACTTCGCCGGCCGCCACTCCCTGCTCATCTATATCGTCCATCAGCCCTTGATCATGGGGGTGCTCTACGCCCTCGGCCTGGTCCGGTAGAGACCGGGCTTTGGCCCGGGGCTTGCGTCATTTTCATCGACTCGCTTTGAAGCCGAAAAGAGAACGGGAGGCCGCGCATGAGTGAACAGGGATTATTAGCGGGCAAGGTCGTGCTCGTCACCGGGGCGACGGGCGGCTTGGGCCGGGTGGTGGTGAAGCGCCTGCTCGAATCAGGGGCCGTGGTGGCCGCGGTCTATCGGGACGAGGCGAGGTTCCGGGACCTTCTTGCCGCCGCCGGCGAGGCCGGGGACACCCTCAGCGGCTTCAAGGCCGACCTCACGTCGGAGCCCGAGGTCGGGGCGATGGCCGAGGCCGTGGTCCGCCGTCACGGCCGCATCGACGCGCTCTTGAACCTGGCCGGGGCCTACCGGGGCGGGGCGGACATCGCCGCGACCTCGGCGGACGACTGGGATTTCCTGATGCGGACGAACCTGAAGTCGGCCTTCCTCTGTGCCCGGGCCGTGCTCCCGGCCATGGTCGCGGCCGGCTCCGGCCGGATCGTCAACGTCGCCGCCCGTCCGGCGGTCGAGAACAAGGGCCGGGTCAAGTCGGGCGCCTACGCGGTCTCCAAGGCCGGGGTCGTCGTCCTGACCGCGACGATCGCCGAGGAGCACCGCAAGTCGGGGATCACGGCCAATTGCGTCGTGCCCGGGTCGATCGATACGCCGGAGAACCGGGCGGCCCTGCCCGACGCCGATCACTCCAAGTGGGCCGATCCCGGCGATATCGCCGAGGTCTTGGTCTTTCTCGTCTCGGGCGCTTCGTCGGTCACGAGCGGCGCCGCCATCCCCGTGTACGGGACGAGCTGAGCGGCGCGGCTCGCGGGGCTACGTCCGGGGCCGGGTCACGGCCGCGTTGGCCACGATGAGGACCTCCGTGCCGTCGGCGACGAGCTCATAGAGCTCCCGGATATCCGGATTGAACAGGGCGACGCACCCGTCCGTCCAATCCTGGTATTCCTTCATCGCGGCCGGGTCCGCATCCCCCGGACGCCAGCCCGCCCTGAGCGTCGACGGATCGGCTTTGTGCTTGCGGGCCAGCGCGGCGGTCAGCTCCGGCAGTTGGCCGTGGATGAGGATCTCGCCGCCGAGCCGGGTGTCCTGGGGAGGGCATTCGCCGGCCGCGAGCTTCTTCAGTACGGATTCGTACTGGGCCCGGCCGATGAGCCCTGCGTCGAGGCCCCGCCGCGCGTCCTCGGCGTTGGGATAGGCGAGCCAGAGGCCCAGATAATAGGCCGAAGGCCGATGGTCGCAGATGACGTACAGGCCCTCGGGCGTCTTCTGGTCCCCTTGGCGCTCTTTGGGATCGTGGGGACGCCAGCCGAGCTGGATCCGGTAGGCCTTGATCATCCGGCGCCCGACCCAGAGCTCGAGTCGTCTCTGGGCCTTGTTGACGAGGAGGCGGGCGTTCCGCAGCTTCCCGCCGTCGAGGCGGAGCTTCCGTTCGGCGACGATTCCGGCGAGGGGCCGCTCCGGCCCGTAGAGCGCGGGGTCATAGACGGCGATCGTCGTCCCCCAGGCGCCGGGCTTCTCCGACGGCCGCTCGGGGCCGGGACGCGCCGCCGGCCTCGGCCCGGCGGCGCAGGACGCCAGGATGAGTCCGGCCGCCATGACCCCCGCGACAGAGGCCGCCGATCGCCTGAAAGTCCGTTGACTCATGGGAGCCTGCTGTCCTATTCTACCTCAGGACGGACGCGGGGCTCCACTCGGCCTGAGTCTTTGTGAACTTCCGCGATCTCGTTTGACCGCGCGCGGGTTGGAAAGGCCGGGCGAAATCCTATATAATTGATAGGATATTTTTTTCAGGGAGAGAAGCCCCATGAGAATGAAGAAAGCGGTCTTGACGCTCCTGATCCTGACGGTCGCCGCGGCGACCGCGGCCGCTCAGCCCGCCGGGTCCTGTTGCAGCTCCCCGGGGCTCACGCCGGGCGGTCAGGAGCCCGTCTTCCAGGACCTGCCGAAGTCGGGCAGGAAGTGCTGGATCGGCGAGGTCAACTATTTCACCTGGGAATTCGACAAGACGCCCAAGATGGGGATGGCGGTCCTCATCGTCAAGCTCTACGACAAGGACGGCCGGAGGGTCTCCGACCTGGCCATAACCGGGCGCTCCGACATGCCCTCCATGCGCGGCGGCCATGATTCCGGCGAAGTCGCGTTCAAGACGAACAAGGCCGGCGACTACCTCCTGCCGGTCAACGTGGTCATGCCCGGCGACTGGGAGGTCCTGCTGACCTTCTCGCGCAACGGCATCGTCATTTTCCGGGGCCGGCTCGCCTTTGATGTCTGACCAGGGCGGCCCCGCGCGGTCCAAGCGGATAGCCGCCGCGGCCTTGATCGCCGGAGCGCTCGCGGGCGGGCTCCGGGCCCAGACGACCCTTCTCTTCCTCGAACTCCAGGGCGTCGGCGCGTATTCCACGGCCTCCCGGGATGTCGAGCTCTTCTCCCTCATGCCCGACGATGTCATGCAGAAGCCGAGCCTCGGCTTCGACCTCGTCCACCGCTTCAGCGGCAGGAGCCGGGACATCGGGGTCCTGGCCGTCCAGGCCCGGCTGGCCTACGACCAGAAGGGCGAGCACAAGCTCGAGCCCCAGCTCTACAACGCTTATTTCCGCCTCAAGACCAAGGCCGCCAACATCTGGGCCGGGCACAACCGGCCGGCCCTCGGCATCTCGTCCGTCCTGGACGGCCACGCCCTGCTCTTGCCCGCCCCGGCTATGCTCGGCTACGGCTTCGACCGGGACTGGGGACTCGGCGTCGAGCGGGACTTCGACTGGGGCGGCGCCGCCGCTTCGCTGACGGCGGGGAGCGGCATGCCGCTCCATCTCAAGGGCAACTACCTGGCCGCGGCCCGGCTCTTCAAGGGCGTCCTGGCCCGCGACAACTACAGCGTCGGACTGTCTCTCGCCGGAGGCCGGACCCTGGAGACCATGGGCTACGCCCTGCCCGACCCCGAGCCCTCCGGCTGGGCCGCGGTGAGCCTCGACGCGTCCCACCTCTGGAGGAACATCGAGAACCGGGCCGAGATCCTCCTCGGACGACGGGCCGGCGCCGGGGAGCTCCTGTTCTTCTGGCGGTCCGGTTTGGCCCTCCTCGACGAGGGCCGGCTCAAGGTCGAGGCCCAGCCCGTCGTGGCCAGGCGCGCCGGCGACTGGAGCTACATGCTCGGGTCGGGCCTGACCTATCTCCTCAACGCGGACCTGACCGCGAGGGGCATGGTCCTCTACGACCACGGTATGAGCGACGTCCGGTTCGTCGTGCAGCTGTATTTCTACAAGAGGCTCTGAGACGTCAAGGGAGGCTGGGCATGAGGAACAGGCGAGATAGAGCGATCATCCTGGCCGCGGCGGGAGCGGCGCTGGCCGCGGCCGCCCTGTCCCTCTACGCCGCGGTCGGCTGCGATCTCAACGACCCCGACCGGGACGTCAAGCGCCTCTTCCCCGAGTCGACCGGGTACAAGACCCTTTATGTGTCCATCTCCAAGAAAGGCGGCGACGAGCTCCTGAAGCGAATCGAGGCCCGGCTGGGAGACGAATTCACCGGACTCTTCGAGACGGCCGACGTCCCCTACACGATGTATCAGATCTACAAGGGCGACACCCTCATCGGCTACATCCATGGCGTCAACCAGAAGGGGACCTACGGCGGGCTCCAGGTCTTTCTGGCCCTCGATCTCCAGGGCGTCATCAAAGGCTTTTATTTCCAGAAGCTGACCTCCAAGGCGGGCAAGGCCTTCCGGGACCCCGCGTTCGGCAGTCAGTTCCTGGGGCTCAGCCTGGAGGACTTCTACAAATACGACGTCGTCTCGGGGAAGGAGGAGCCGCCCGGGCCCGTCAGCCGCGTCCGGAACCCCGAGCCGGGCGCCGAGAAGGACTTCCGGGCCGCCCTCCGGGCCGTCAAGAAGAACCTCGTCCTCGTCGACGAGTTCCTCCTGGGCAATCCCCACCTGAAGTTCTTCAAAGGAAACCCGTCATGAAAAAGCTCTCCGTCTTCGCGGTCGCCTGGAAGAGCCTCCTGCGGAAGAAGACCCGGAGCCTGCTCACGATCCTCGGCATCGCCATGGCCGCCTGGGTCCTGGTCAGCCTCTTCGGCTTCAACCGCGGCTACGAGGCCTCGCTCAACAAGGACATCGACAACCTGGGGTTCCAGATGCTCGTCGTGGCCAAGGGCTGTCCCTACGAAGCGGCGACCCTCATGCTCAAGGGCGGCACCGGCCTGAAATACATGGACCCGTCCATCGCCGCGTCCGTGGCCGCCGAGCCCGAAGTCGACGGCGTGACGCCCATGCTCATGCAGGTCGTCTTCGACCCGAACAAGGGCGAAAGCGGGGGCGTGGCCGCCTTCCTCGGCGTCGATCCGGTCTCGTACCCGAAGCTGAAGAGCGCCCTGCCGTTCAAGGCCGGGGGCTGGTTCACGGAGCCGGAGGCGGCCGAGGCCGTCTTCGGCTACGAGGTGGCCGAGCTGGAGCAGCGCGAGGTCGGCGACCTCTACCTCATCCCCGAGAAAGAGGTCGAGGTCAAGGTCGTGGGCATCCTCGAGCGCACGGGAACGCAGGACGACGGCACGGTCTTCCTGCCCCTCCAGGCCGTCCAGAGGATCTTCGGGCTGAACGAGCTGACCTCGATCGGCATCAAGGTCAAGAAGGACGCCGACATGAAGGCCTTCGAGGACAAGCTCTACAAGCTCCCCGATGTCCAGGTCGTCAGCCTGAGCCAGGTCAAGACGACCATCATGACCCTGGTCTCGACGGCCCGGGTCATGGTCCTGTCGATCGCCCTCATCGCCATCCTCATCGCCATGATGGGCGTCGTCAACACGGTCCTGATGTCGGTCATGGAGCGGCGCCAGGAGATCGGCATCCTCAAGTCCATGGGGGCCATGGCCGGGGACGTCTTCAAGCTCGTCTGGCTCGAGACGATCATCCTCTGCCTCTGCGGCGGCCTCATCGGCACGGGCCTGGCGATCCTGACCGCCCGGCTGACCGAGGTCCTCGTCCGCGGCTTCCTGCCCTTCTCGCCGAGCGGCGGGCTCGTGGCCATCAACTCCGGTCTGATCCTGATGACCCTGGGGGTGGTCACCGCGATCGGATTGGCCAGCGGCATCTACCCGTCCTGGAAGGCGGCCCGGATGCGGCCGCTCGATACCATCCGCAGCGAGGCGGAGTCGTGAGCGCGCCGACCCTCCCGGCCATCGCGGCCGAGCGCCTCCGGAGGATCTATCGGCGCGGCTCCGAGGAGATCGCCGCGGTCGACGACATCTCCCTCGAGATCGCGAGGGGTTCGTTCACCTCGATCGTCGGGCCCTCGGGCTCGGGCAAGACGACCCTCGTCAACGTCCTCGGCTGTCTGGACAATCCCTCCTCGGGCAAGCTCTCGCTCGAGGGCCGGGTCGTCTTCGAGAACTGCCGGGGCCTCTCGGAGTCCAAGCTGACCCTCATCCGGCGCGACGTTTTCGGCTACATCTTCCAGAAGTTCTATCTGGTCCCCACTCTGACCGTCCTCGAGAACGTCATCCTGCCGTTCACCTTCTTCAAGAAGCCGGGGGCCGACGAGGACGTCGGCCGCCTGCTGAAGACCCTCGGCCTCGACAAGCGCGCCGGCCATCTGCCCGGCCAGCTGTCCGGCGGGGAGATGCAGAGGGTGGCCATCGCCCGGGCCCTGGTCAACAAGCCCGCGATCCTCCTGGCCGACGAGCCGACGGGGAACCTCGACACGGCCCGGAGCGAGGAGATCGGCCGGATCCTCCGGGAGCTCAACGCGCGCGAAAGCCTGACCGTCGTCCTCGTCACCCACAATCCCCGGCTGGCGGCGCTGGCCGAGCGGACCATCGAGCTCCGCGACGGCAAGATCCACAGCGCTTGACAGGCCCGGCGGGGAAAAATAGAATCAGGCCACTTCACGGAGGAGGACGGCCCATGGTCGAAACGCTGGCCCAGCTCTTGGTCCACTCGGTGACATCCTACCCGAAGCCCGATTTCATGCTGGTCAAGAGAGACGGAGCGTACGCGCCGATCTCCGCGGCCGAGTTCGGGGCGGGCGTCAAGCACCTGGCCCTCGGTCTTCGGACCCTCGGGTTCGCGGCCGGACAGAAGCTCTGCCTCCTGTCCGAGAACCGCCCCGAATGGACGATGACCGACTTCGCCACACTGACCGCGGGCGGGCTGACCGTGCCGATCTACACGACGCTCGTCTCGGAACAGGCGCGCTACATCATCGACGACTCGGACGCCACGGCGGTCGTGGTCTCCGGCGCCGACCAATGGAAGAAGATCGAGCCGCTGAAGGCCGGGCTGACCAAGGTCAGGCTCTACATCACCTTCGCCGACGAGGCGCCGGCCGGGGTCCTGACCCTCCGGGACGTCGTCGCCAAGGGCCGGGCGGCGGCCGAAGCCGAGCCGGGGCTCTACGACGCCCTCGTCGCCAAGGGCCGGCCCGACGACGAGGCGACCCTGATCTACACGTCCGGGACCACGGGCGTCCCCAAGGGCGTCATCCTGACGCACGACAATCTCATCAGCAACATCAAGACGGCCTCGGACATCGTCGAGTTCTCCTCCCGAGACACCGTGTTGTCGTTCCTGCCGCTCTCCCACGTCCTCGAGCGCATGGTCATGTTCACGTACATCTACAAGGGCTGCACCGTGGCCTTCGCCGAGAGCGTCGAGGCCGTGGCCCAGAACCTCCTCGAGGTCCGGCCGCATATCATGGTCAGCGTGCCCCGCGTCTTCGAAAAGATCTACGCCAAGGTCATGGACCAGGTCCTGAAGAGCCCGGCCCTGAGACGGAAGATCTTCTTCTGGGCGCTCGGCGTCGGCAAGCGGGCCGGGGCCCGGGAGCTGGCCGGCCGGCCGGTCTCCGGCGGATTGAAGGTCCGGCGGGCGATCGCGGCCAAGATCGTGTTCTCCAAGATCATCGCCAAGACGGGCGGGCGCGTCCGCTTTTTCGTTTCCGGCGGGGCGCCGCTGTCGAAGGACATCGCCGAGTTCTTCTATGCCATCGGGCTGACGATCCTCGAGGGGTACGGCCTGACCGAAACGTCGCCGCTGCTGACGATCAACACATTCGAGAACATCCGCCTGGGGACGGTCGGCAAGCCGGCGCCCGGCATCAACATCGAGATCGCTCCCGACGGCGAGATCCTGGCCCGCGGACCGAACATCATGAAGGGGTACTACAAGAAGGAGGCCGAGACGCGGGAGGTCATGGCCGGCGGCTGGTTCCACACCGGCGACATCGGCCATTTCGACGTCGACGGGTTCCTGGTCATCACCGACCGCAAGAAGGACCTCCTCGTGACGTCGGGCGGGAAGAACATCGCCCCCCAGCCGATCGAGAACCTCCTCAAGACGAGCCCGTACATCACCAACGCCGTGGTCCTCGGCGACCGTCGGCGCTTCATCGCGGCCCTCATCGTGCCCGACTTCGACAAGCTCAAGGACTACGCCCGGGCGCAGGGCATCGCCTACGGGTCGATCGAGGAGCTCTGCCGGGACGAGCGGATCGTCGGCTTCCTTAAGTCCGAGGTCGATCGGGTGACGCCGCTCCTCGCCTCCTACGAGCGGGTCAAGAGGATCGCCGTACTGTCCCGGGATTTCGAGATCGAGAAGGGGGAGATGACGCCGTCCCTCAAGGTGGTTCGGGCCAGCGTCACGGCCGCGCACCGGCAGGCCATCGAGGCGCTCTACCGGGAGGACGGGGACGACGGGCGCGACGACGGGGCGATCGGCGGCTGAGGCGGGCGGCTAGTCCCCGGCCGGGGGCTCGGTCCTGACCGGCTCGGGCTTGGGTGTGCAGTAGAGGATCCGGCCGCAGTTCTCGCAGAGAATGACCTTCGTCTTGTCCCGGATCTCGTTGAGCATCTGCGGGCGGACGCGCATGTGGCACATGGCGCAGAAGTCGCCCGTGACGGGGGAGAGGGCGGTGCCGCCCTTCTTCTGGAAGAGGGCCTCGTAGAGCCGGAGCTGTTCGCGGGGGACCTTGGGGAGCAGGGCCTCGCGTTCCTGGACCAGCGCCGCGTGCCGGGCCTCGGTCTCTTTCATCTTCTCGTCGAGGACGAGCTTTTCCTTGGCCAGGACCTCTTCCTCGGCGCTCTGCCTGTGGAGGGCGGCTTTGATGGCCTCCTCGACGTCGTCGGCGGCGAGCATCTCGGCGATGATCCCCTCCTCGAGGGTGTCGACCTTGTGCTGGGTCTCCTCGATCTCGTGGAGCAAGGCCGTGTATTCCTTGTTGGTCTTGACCTCGTTCAGCTGACGCTTGTACTTCCCGATCTGGACCTTCAGGTCCTTGACCTCGGCTTCGAGGTCGCGGCGCTTCTTCTGGTTCTGGGCCATCCGGTCCTTGGCGTCGGCGACGAGCTTGGTCGTGGCCTGGATCTTCTTGTCGACGTCCTGGACGAGGCGGGGGATGCCTTCGAGGACGAGGGACGCGTTGTGGATCTCGGAGTCCAGCCGCTGGAGCTCGATGATCAGGTCGAAGTCGATTTCCACTATCGGTGCATCCTCGTTCTCGCGGTCCCATGGGCCTACCAGGATTCGAACCTGGGACCTGCCGGTTATGAGCCGGTGGCTCTACCACTGAGCTATAGGCCCTCGGCCCCTCTTTATAACAAATTACTGTAGCGGCGTCAATTAACCGAACGGACCGAACGGGGATCAGTGGTTGTTTGTGAAGCTCTTGAGCTTGCGGCTGCGGCTCGGGTGCTTGAGCTTGCGCAGGGCCTTGGCCTCGATCTGGCGGATGCGCTCGCGGGTCACCTTGAACTGCTGGCCGACCTCCTCGAGCGTGTGCTCGTTGCCGTCTCCCAGGCCAAAGCGCATCTTGAGGACGCGGCCCTCGCGGTCCGTCAGCGACTTGAGGGCCTCCTCGATCTGCTCCTTGAGGTTGATGTGGATGACCGTGTCCGGCGGCGAGGGGATGAGCTTGTCCTCGATGAAGTCGCCGAGGTGGCTGTCCTCCTCCTCGCCGATCGGCGTCTCGAGCGAGATGGGCTCCTGGGCGATCTTGATGATCTTGCGGACCTTGCTGACCGGCATGTCCATCTTCTTGGCGATCTCCTCGCTCGTCGGCTCCCGGCCGATCTCCTGGACGAGGGCCCGCGAGACGCGGATGAGCTTGTTGATCGTCTCGATCATGTGGACGGGGATGCGGATCGTCCGGGCCTGGTCGGCGATGGCCCGGGTGATGGCCTGGCGGATCCACCAGGTCGCGTAGGTCGAGAACTTGTAGCCGCGGCGGTACTCGAACTTCTCGACGGCCTTCATCAGGCCCATGTTGCCTTCCTGGATGAGGTCGAGGAACTGGAGGCCGCGGTTGCTGTATTTCTTGGCGATCGAGACGACGAGCCGCAGGTTGGCCGCGACGAGCTCCTTCTTGGCCTGGTCGCTGACCTTCTTGCCGGCGGTGATGGCCCGGACGACCCGCCGCAGGGCCTCCGGGTCGAGCCCGATCTCGGCCGTCCGCGACCGCAGCTCCTTGTTGGCCTCCCGGAGCTTCAGCTTGAGGGCCGGGTCCTCCTTCTTCCTCTTGGCCAGCGCGGAGGCCCACTCGTCCCGGGTGTCCTCGAGGTCGTTGATGGCCTTGAGCCGGGTCCTCAGCTCGTCGATGATCCTCTCCCGGTGGGCCGAGCGGAGGTTGAGGTCGCGGATCGTCCGGCTGATCTTGACGATGACCCGGCCGCGGCTGACCAGGGTCTTCTTCCTCTCCGGGATGCGGTCGAGCTTCCGGCTCAGGTCCTTGATCTTCTTGATCTTGGCCAGGATCTGCTTCTTCTTCTCCTCGAGCCGCCCCTCGGCGATGTCCTCCTCCGAGACGTCGAACATCTCCTGGATGATGAACGGGTTCTCCTTGATCCGGTCCTCCAGGGACAGGACCTGGTTGAGGACCAGGCGCGTCCGGCTGAGGGCCTTGATGATGCTCTTCTCGCCCCGCTCGATCTCGCGGGCGATGGCGATCTCGCCCTCGCGCGTCAGGAGGGAGATGTTGCCCATCTCCCGGAGGTAGAGCTTGACCGGGTCGGTCGTCCGCTCCAGCCCGTGGGTCGAGACGAGGTCGCTCTTGCGCCGCTGGGGGATCATCTCCTTCTGGCGCGAGTCGAGGATCTTGATCCCGTAATCGCCCATCGACGACAGGAAATCGTCGAAATCCTCCTCAGAGTCGAGGTCCTCGGTGAACGTCTTGTCGATCTCCTCGAACAGCAGGTAGCCCTGCTTGCGGCCCTTCGAAATGAGCTGGGAGATCTCGTCCTTGTGGAACCTATTTTCCGGAGACACGGGGCGCACCTCTTTTCCGATCGCTCGTTCTCGTTGGACGTCCGGTCATGCGTTTTCTTCCCTCGCTACAAGGCCAGAATCTGCTTGGTCACGTCCTGCTTCTGATAGAGAAGGGCCAGGAGCTCTTCCTTTTCGCCTTTTTTCTCCGACCTGGCGATCTTCTGCTGGATGTCCTTGAGCCGGTTCTGCAGGTGGACCTTGCGCAGGGACTTCAGGCATTCCTGGGCGTCCTCGACCGATCCGGCCGACGACTTCTCGAACAGGGCCTGGGTCAGCTGGGACAGCAGGGCCGGGGGGACCTTGCCCTGCAGGCCGGGGAAGCTCCAGCTCTCGTCCTGCCTGAAACAGCCCATGATGTACTGAAAGACCGGCTCGCTCTTCAGGCCCTGGAAGATCTCCTCGCCGCACTCGGCGAAGATGTGGGGTGCGAGGGACGGGTCGGCCATGAGGATCTGGAAGAGACGCTTCTCCGCCGGGCAGAGGGACCCCGGCTCCTCGGGCCCCTTGTCCGGGGCCTTGGTCCCGATGAGGGCGCGCAGAAGCTCCTCCGAGACGCCGAGCTTCACGCTGGCCCGCCGCATGTACTCGCTCTGGGCCGTCGGGTCCGGGACCTTCATGATCTCCTTGAGGACCGCCCGGGCGACCCGTCCTTTCTCCTCCGGGATGGCCATGCGGGCCCCGGCGCTCATCGCCTCGACGAGGAAATCGAGGCCGGGGACGGGCTTCTTCACCAGGGCCAGGTAGCGGTCACGGCCGTGCTTGGCGATGAACGAGTCGGGATCGAGGCCATCGGGCAGGACGAGGACGTCCATGTTGAGGCCCTTCTCGAGGCCGAGCGGGATCGCCCGGGCCGCGGCCGCCCGTCCGGCGCCGTCGCCGTCGTAGCTGACGACGAGATGCGAGGCGAAGCGCATGGCCTGCCCGACCTGCCACGGCGTCAGGGCCGTCCCGAGCGAAGCCACGACGTTCCTGATGCCAGCCTGGTAGAGCGACGAGAAGTCGGTGTAGCCCTCGACCAGGATGACCGTCCCTTCCTGCCGGACGGCGTCCTTGGTGAAGTTCAGCCCGTAGAGGAGCTTGCCCTTGGAGTAAAGGGGCGTCTCCGGCGAGTTCAGGTACTTCGGCTCGGCGTCGACGACCGTCCGGCCGCCGAACGCGACGATCCGTCCGGTCAGGCTGAAGATGGGGAAGATGACCCGGCCGCGGAAGCGGTCGCGGAATTCCCCCGGCCGCGAGCCGGCCAGGGCGAGGCCGCCCTTCTCGAGGAGGGAGACCGGAACGTCCTTCGACTTGAAGAAATCGATCAGGGCGGTCCAGGCGTTGAGGGCGTAGCCGATCTTGAGCTCCTGGATCGTCTGGTCCGAGAGGCCGCGCTTTTTCAGGTACTCGAGGGCCTTCCGGCCCTCCGCGGCGCCGGTCAGGTTCTTGCGGAAATGGCCCAGGGCGAGCTCGTTGATCTTGAACAGCTTCTCCTCGAGCTTGAGGACCTCGGGGCGGACCCTTGTCTGGGCCGGCAGGGCGACGTGGTAGCGCTCGGCCAGGCTCTTGAGGGCCTCGGGGAAGGTCAGGTTCTCCCTTTCCATGAGGAGCGAGAAGATGTCCCCGCCGGCCCCACAGCCGAAACAGTGATAGAGCTGTTTGTCCTCGTCGACCGTGAAGGAAGGGGTCTTCTCGGTGTGGAACGGGCAGAGACCGACCCATTTCCGGCCCCGCCGCTTCAGGCTGGTATACTGGGAGGCGATCTCGACTATGGACGAGGCCTGCCTGACCTGGTCAATGATCTCCATGAACTATCTGAGGACCGCGCCTTCTTATAAAATATAGGGGCGGCGTTGCGCCTTGTCAAGGCGCCCCGGCCGCTATCCCCGCGGGCGATGCCCCGCCCGCTTTCTTTGCCGAAGCTAGAGATGATTGATCTGGCTGGCCAGGAAGCCGGCCCCGAAGCCGTTGTCGATGTTGACCACGGCCACCCCGCCCGGACAGGAATTGAGCATGGCCAGGAGGGCGGCCAGGCCCTTGAAGCTGGCCCCGTACCCCACGCTCGTCGGCACGGCGACGATCGGGACCCGGACCAGGCCGGCGACGACGCTCGGCAGAGCGCCCTCCATGCCGGCCACGGCGACGATGACCCGGGCCCTACGGATACGGTCGTATTGGCCGAGGAGACGGTGGAGGCCGGCGACGCCGACGTCATAGATGCGCTCGGTCGCGTTGCCCAGGACCTCCGACGTCACGGCCGCTTCCTCGGCGACGGGGATGTCCGACGTCCCGGCGGTCAGGACGACGATCGTGCCGGCGCCGGGGGGCGGCGGCGTCCGGACCTTGCTGACCGTCCGGGCCGCTTCGCTATAGACGGCCCCCGGGAGCCCCGCCTTGATCGCGGACCAGACCGCCGGCTCGACCCGGGTGACGAGCAGATTCGAGCCCTTTTTGAGGATCTCGCGGGCGATCCGGCCGATCTGGGCGGGCGTCTTGCCCAGGCCGAAAACGATCTCCGGCGTGCCCTTGGCGACCTCCCGGTGGTGGTCGACCTTGGCGAAATCGAGCTCGCAATACGGGTAGTCCTCGAGCTTCTCGAGGGCCTTGGCCGTCGTCAGCTCGCCCTTGCGGACCTTCTCGAGGATCTCCGCCAGCCGCTTTTTCATCCCGCCCATTCTACCACACTTGCCAAGCGCTTGAATGAAGCTGTCAAACGCCCTAAAGTTGATGAGGCCGCCGAAGAAGGGGTCGGCCCCGCGGCGGTCCCGCCACGGCTTTCCGGCGCTCTTGTCAACAGGCGGCAACTCGTGTAAAATAAGCGCAATTCATCCCGTATCGAGAGGACTAACCGTGCGCGAACAACGACCGAAAAAGGACGAGTATCAAAAGGCCCTGACGGCGTTCGGCCTGGCCGTCAAGGAGTTCCAGAAGGGCGATTTCGAGAAGGCGGCCGCGTCGTTCAAGGACTTCATCGAGAAGTTCCCCGCGGACAAGGAGGTCGTCGACCGGGCCAAGGCCTATCTTGCGATCGCCCAGAAGAAGCCGAAGAAGGAGTCCCTCTCGCTCAAGGGCTTCGAGGACCACTACCGGGCCGGCCTGGCCCGGATCAACCAGAAGGACTACGCCGGAGCGGTCAAGCTCCTCGAAAAGGCCCTCGAATACAAGGAGCAGGAGGGGCTCGTCTATTATCTGCTGGCCGACGCCCACGGCCTGATGGGCCAGACCGACGACGCGCTCGAGCTGCTCAAGAAGGCCGTCCAGAAGGACAAGAATTTCGCCATCCTGGCCCAGAACGAGCCCGATTTCGAGCCCCTCTGGGATGACAAGAAATTCAAGCTGATCACCAAGCTCGCATGAAACGTTCAACCGTCGTTCTTTTCTTGGGGGGAGAGCGCACGGTCTTCCAGCCGGTCCTGGGACGTCCGCTCGGCGCCTTCGCGCTGGAGGCGGCGGCGAAGCTGCGCCCCGACGCCGTCCTGGTCATCGCCGGCGCCGAGGGCCCGGGCCGCGGCGACTGGGAGGATCTGATCGAGGGCGTCGGGGTCTCCGCGTCCGTCTTCCTGCTTCCCGGCGACAAGCGCCGGAGCGGCCGGGGCGCGGGCCCCTTGGGCGCCCTGGTCACCGCCCTGTCCGTGCTCGGGAAATACCCGGATTGCGATGTCCTGGCCGTCCCGGCCGACCAGCCGCTCCTGCGCGACCGGACCCTGAGGGCTCTGCTCCGGGCCCACACGGCCAGGGGCTCGTCGCTGACGTTCCTGAGCGGGGGAGGGGAGACGGGGCTGGCCGGCGTCTTCGCCGTCCGGTCGAAGGACGTCTTCCCGCTCGTGAGGACGGCCTCGGCGGCCCGGGGACAGGCGGGCTTCGAAGACCTGGCCCGGCGTCTGGCCAAGGCCGGAAAGACCGTCGGGTTCTATGAGTGTCCCGACGCCTCCGAGGCCTTCGCCGCCCGCGACAGCCTCACGGTCGGGCAGGCCGCCCGGGCGCTCCGGCAACGCAAGAACGAGGCCCTGGCCCGGCGCGGCGTGGTCTTTCTGGATCCCGACTCGGCCTGGATCGATTGGGCCGCGGAGATCGGTCCCCGGACGGTCGTTTATCCGTCCGTCGTCGTCGAAGGGCCGACCCAGATCGGGGCCGACAGCCGCGTCTTCCCCCACGTCCATATCATGTCGTCGCTCATCGGGGCCCGGGTGCGGGTCCTGAGCTCGACGGTCATGGAGGACACGGTCCTCGAGAGCGACGTCCAGGTCGGCCCGTTCTCCCGGTTCAGGCCGAAGACCCGCGTCTGCGCCGGGGCCAAGGTCGGCAACTTCGTCGAGATGAAGAACACCCTCTTCGGCCCCAAGTCCAAGGCCCAGCATCTGAGCTACGTCGGCGACAGCACCGTCGAAGAGGGCGTCAATGTCGGAGCCGGGACGATCACCTGCAACTACGACGGCCTGGCCAAGAGCCCCACCCGCATCGGCGCGGGGGCGTTCATCGGCTCGGGCACCCAGCTCGTCGCCCCGGTCACGGTCGGGCCGGGGGCCTACGTCGCCGCGGGCTCGACCATCACCAAGGATGTCCCGGCCGGGGCCCTGGCGATCGCGCGGGCCCGCCAGGTGGAGAAGCCCGGCTGGGCGCTCGAACGGGCAAAAAAAGGCGGCGGGGGGTCGGGCCATGAAAAGAAGTGAGCTGAAGAAGTACTTCAAGAACGGCCGGGCGGTCGTCTCGCCCGGAACCTATGCCATCGTCAAGACCCGGCGGGCCCTGATCAACTCGCTCGCCGTCATCAAGGACGACCGCGAGACGACCTGCATCATCGACGAATCCAAGCTCGGCACCCAGAAGTTCCTCGGCTTCGAGGGCGACTGGCGGATGATCACCTTCGACATGGTCCTGCCGCTCAGCCTGGTCGGGTTCTTCGCCGCGGTCTCGGGGGCGTTGGCCGACGCCGGGGTCAACATCTTCACCGTCTCGGCCTACACGACCGACCATGTCTTCGTGAAGAGCGAGAAGCTCGAGACCGCCGTCAAGGCCCTCGAAAAGCTGGGCCTGTCCGTGCGCCAGCGCTGAGCCGGACCGGGCCGGCGTCCGGGAAGGAGCCGTCATGCCTGCCGTCGTTCCCTTGGCCGGGATCAAGAAGGCCCTGGCCGCGATCGACCCCCTGCCGCTCATTGAAGAGGGGTTCGTCGCCTATTCGCAGGGCCGGTCCGTCGTGCCGCCCGTCGGGGAGCTCGTCTTCGAGGACCCGCCCGGCGACGTCCACATCAAATACGGCTACATCAAGCGCGGCGAGGTCTATGTCGTCAAGATCGCCTCGGGGTTCTACGACAATCCCAAGCGCGGGCTTCCCTCCGGCGACGGCCTGATGCTCGTGTTCGATCAGAGGACGGGCGTCCTCCAGGCCGTCCTCCTCGACGAGGGTCACCTGACCGATCTGCGTACGGCCGTGGCCGGAGCGGTCGTGGCGAAATACCTGGCCCCGCGCGAGATCGAGGCCGTCGGCATCATCGGCGCCGGGGTCCAGGGGCGGATGCAGCTCGACTGGCTCCGCCGGGTGCGGACGTTCGGCCGGGCGATCGTCTGGGGGATCGACGAGGCCGAGCTGGAGGCGTTCCGCAAGGACATGGAATCGCCCGGCCTGGCCGTCCGCACGACCCGGCGGGCCGAAGACGTGGCCGCGGCCGCCAACCTCATCGTCACCTGCACCCCCTCGCCGCGGCCGCTCCTCCGGGCCGAATGGATCCGTCCCGGGACGCACATCACCGCGATCGGGTCCGATACGGCCGGGAAGCAGGAGCTCGACCCGGCGATACTGGCGCTCGCCCGGCGGGTCGTCGTCGACAGCCTGAGCCAATCGGAATCGCGGGGAGAGGTCTACCGGGCCGTGAGGGCCGGCGCGATCGGCCGGGAAGGGCTGGTCGAGCTCGGCCGGGTCATCGAGGACCCGGCGCTCCGGCGCGCCTCCGACGACGAGACGACCGTGGCCGACCTGACCGGCGTCGCGGTCCAGGACATCATGATCAGCCAGGCCGTCTGGAACTCCCTGCGCTGACGCCCATCTCGTCGAGCGTGGCCCCGGCCTCACAGGTATCTGCGGACAACGCCGGCCATCTCGTCCATCCGGCCCTCCATCTCGGCGACCATCTTGAACTGGGTCCGGGCCCGGTCGAGATTGTGGCCCGGCCTGTGGATCTTGAAGTAGACGTCGCCCTTGAGATGGTCGGTCAGGAAGCGGATGCCGCACTCGAGGGTCAGGAGCTTGCCCGAGAAGGCCAGGAGGTCCGTCTCGGCGGGCACGAGGAAGTCCCGGGCCGCGTCGAGATAGCCGGCGGCCAGCCGGTCGAACATCCCGAGGTCGAAGCCCACCTTGCCGAGGTCCCGCTCGTCCTCGGCGGCCGTCGCCGCCCCCAGCCGGACCGAATCCCCGAAGTCGTAGAGGATCGAGCCCGGCATGACCGTGTCGAGATCGATGACGCAGATGCCCTCGCCGGTGCGGTTATCGATCATGACGTTGTTGAGCTTGGTGTCGTTGTGCGTGACCCGCTCCGGGAGGCGGCCCGAGGCCAGGCCGTCGACGACGACCCCGCAGTCCTTCTCGCGGGCCAGGACGAAATCGATCTCGGGCCCGACCGCGGCGGCCCGTCCCGCAGGGTCGAACTCGACCGAGGCGAGGAAGGCGTCGTAGCGCTTGCGGGTGTGGTGGAAATCGGGGATGGTCTCGTGGAGCCGCCCGCCCGGCAGGCGGGCCAGCATCTTCTGGAAATGGCCGAAGGCCTTGGAGGCCGCGTAGACGTGGCGGATGTCCTCGACCCGGTCGTAGGTCCGCGCGCCGTCGATAAAGCGGAACATCCGCCAGTAGGTGCCTTCCGGCGTCCGATGGAAGGATTGGCCGTCGCGCGTCGGGATGATGGTCAGGCTCTCCCGGTCCGGGTCCCCGCCCGCGGCGGCGATCCGCTCCCGGGCGAACCGGGTCACCCGGCCGATGTTCTCCATGAGCAGCTCGGGCTCGCGGAAGACGAGGTGATTGATCCTCTGATTGACGTACTTGACCCGGCGGCCCGCTTCGTCGAACTCGGAGCAGTAGGTGTCGTTGATGTGACCGGAGGGGATGGGGCAGGACGAGATCCACGTGCCCGGGCAATCGAAGGCGGCGCAGATCCTGTCGAGTTCGGGCAGCGGCTTGGCGTCCATGAACAACCTCGGCTCCAAGATCCCGGGCCTCCCGGGTCGGGCGCCCATTCTAATCAAGCGGTCCGGGAACTGTCAATGCGCGCGCCGGGGCCGGCCGCCGCGCCCGGGGCTCCGCTCGGCGCC